>NZ_JBEPZB010000006.1:0-168310 GCF_041641055.1 Microbacterium sp. | reverse complement strand
ATGCGGGGATCGGCTCCCGCATCCCGACGGGTCTGATGGTGTCAGCGGTCGAGGCTCAGGCGCCCCAGCCGGCCTGCACGCCGCCGACGCGGTCGGCAGCGATCTTCTGCTGGTGACCCGATTCGGCGTACGCCTTCATCGGGTCGGCGGCGAGGCCGCGCGACTCGCGCCACTCCGCGAGAGCGGGGCGCACATCGGTGTAGAACGCGTCCATGAAGACGGCGTTCGCGGCGAGCACGTCGCCCGACTTCTGTGCGGCGGTCAGGGCGTCGCGGTCGACGATCAGCGCACGCGCCGTCATCTCCTGCACGTTGAGCACGGAGCGGATCTGACCGGGGATCTTGTCCTCGACGTTGTGGCACTGATCGAGCATGAACGCCACGTCCGGGTTGTTCAGGCCGCCGCCGCGGACGACCTCGAACAGGATGCGGAACAGCTGGAACGGGTCCGCCGCGCCCACGATCAGGTCGTCGTCGGCGTAGAAGCGCGAGTTGAAGTCGAACGAGCCGAGCTTGCCGAGGCGCAGCAGCTGCATGACGATGAACTCGATGTTGGTCCCGGGGGCGTGGTGCCCCGTGTCCAGGCACACCATCGCCTTGTCGCCGAGAGAGGAGACCTGGGCGTACGACGTTCCCCAGTCCGGAACATCGGTGTGGTAGAACGCCGGCTCGAAGAACTTGTACTCGAGCACCAGGCGCTGGTCATCGCCCAGGCGGGCGTAGATCTGCTGCAGCGACTCCTGGAGGCGATCCTGACGGCCGCGCAGGTCGGCCTGGCCGGGATAGTTCGAGCCCTCGGCGAGCCAGATCTTGAGGTCGCGGCTGCCCGTGGCATCCATCACGTCGATGCAGGCGAGGTGGTGGTCGATCGCCTTCTGGCGGATCGCCGCGTCCTCGTGCGTCAGCGCGCCGAACTTGTAGTCGTCGTCCTGGAACGTGTTCGAGTTGATCGTGCCGAGGGTCACGCCGAGGTCCTCGGCGTGCTTGCGGAGGTCCGAGAACGAGTCGACGAGGTCCCACGGGATGTGCAGCGCGACGGACGGAGCGAGTGCCGTGTACTTGTTCACCTGCGCGGCATCCGCGATCTTCTCCCACGGGTCGCGCGGTGTGCCCGGCGTGCCGAACACCTTGAAACGGGTGCCGGAGTTGCCGAACGCCCAGCTGGGGAGCTCGATGCCCTGCTGTTCGAGGGCGGCGAGGTGGTCGGTCGAGAGGATGCTCATGAGGCGCTGCCTTCGGTGTCGGTGCGGTTGTCGATGTCTGATGCGGGGGAGTCGCCGACGTCGGCGAGCTGGTCTTCGAGGTGGAACACCTCGGCGAGAGCGGTGGCGGCCTGGTCGGGGCGGCCGTCGAGATCGACGAAGAATCGCGCCATCTCGGCCTCCCAGCGGGCCGCGACTGCCGAGGATGCGAGGTAGGCCTGTGCCGCGGCGTCGTCATCGGTCTCGTAGTAGCCGACGAGCGTTCCCCCCTCGGCGAGGAACAGCGAGTAGTTGCGGCGGCCGGCGGCCGCGATCTCGGCGAGCATCTCGGGCCAGACGGGCGAGTGCCTGGCGAGGTATTCGTCGAGCAGCTCAGGGCGCACCTGCAGCTGGAACGCGACGCGGGTCATGCGGTCTCTCTTCATTGAGGTTTGAATCGTTTCATTTGCTGTGACTCAACATTAGACACGGCGACCCGCACTGTCAAGCGAGCGCGGATCGCGGCGATCCGGATCGCTCTGGTCGCAGGGTTACGGAGCAGCCACCACGGCGTTGTCGAGCTCGTCGGCGTCGACCCCGGGGCGCACGGCCGCATTGGTGAGCAGCACCCAGCAGATCCCCGCCTCCGGGTGCACCCAGAACTCGGTTCCCGCCCATCCGCCGTGCCCGAAGACGTCGCGATCGACCAGCCCCGGCGCGCGGGAGCGCAGGTTGAAGGTGAAGCCCCAGTCTTGGCCTCGCTCGTCGGGGTACGGGTCCAGGCGCGGGATGTCGCCGGTCAGCGGACGCCGCATCATCGCGAGACCTGCGGGAGAGAGGATGCCGCCTCGCTGCCCGCCTCCGATGCGCAGGAGCTCGGCCCCGATGTGGAGGAGATCCTCGGCGCGTCCGAGCAGCCCGGCGCCGGGGGCGCGGGTGGCGTGGAACCGGTCGAGGTCGAGCCCGCCCGCTGCGGCATCCGGGACGCCCACCGACTGCGTCGCGTCGAGTGTCAGGCCGATCGCTCCCAGGCTGGAGGCCCAGTCGAGCGTGCCCTCGTCCCACGTGCTGCCCGTCGCATGCTCTATCAGGGCGGCGATGCCCTCGAAGGCGAGCGTCGAGTATCGCGAGGCCGTTCCGGCTACGAAGTCGCGACCGCGCGTGAGCAGCTCGTCGCGCAGCGGAATGGCGGTGTCGAGCGGGGGCTCCGAGATGCCGGAGGTGTGCGAGGCGAGATGCCGGAGCCGGACGATGTCGTCGCGGGCCGCCCCGAAATCGGGCAGCGCGGCGGAGAGCGGGGTGTTCGGTGTGAGCAGCCCGCGCTCGATGGCCCTCGCCGCCGTGATGCCGGTGAGCATCTTGGTGATCGAGAACAGCGGGTACACGGCATCCGTCGCGACTCCGAATCCTTCGAGGTCGACGATCCCGTCGGCTGTCGCCATGCCGACGACCGCGGTCGGAAGGCGTCCGTCCGTGACGTGGCGGCGAGCCCAGTCGAATGCGGCGTCGAAGGTCATGTGTGCTCCCGGTGATCGGATCGTCGCACTTCCCCGGCGACGCTGCTGACTCTACGATAGGACCATGGCACAGAAAGCGCTTTCCCACCCCGCCGCGCTCGTCGACGGACATCGTCCGGTGCGCTCTGTGCTGCGGCTGCTCGGCCGCCGACCCTGGCGACTCACCTTCGCGATCACCGCTTTCGCCGTCAAGGAGATCCCGCTCTGGTTCCTCCCCGTCATCACCGCGGCCATCATCGATGTCGTGGCGAGCGACGGCGACGTGACCGAGGTCCTGTGGTGGTTCGCGCTCGCCGCGCTGCTGCTCCTGCAGAACTACCCGAACCACATCATCTACACGAAGAACTTCATGACGGTCGTCCGAGACCTCGGCGCCGATCTGCGCAATGCTCTCACCGCGCGGCTGCAGAGTCTCTCGATCGGCTACCACACGCGCATGAGCTCCTCGATCGTGCAGACGAAGGTCGTGCGTGACGTCGAGAACGTGGAACTCATGCTCCAGCAGGTCACGCATCCGCTGCTGTCGTCGACGATGGTCATGCTCGGCGCCCTCGGAATGACGGCCGTGACCGTTCCGCAGTTCCTTCCGGTCTACGCCCTCGCCGTGCCGATCGCCATCGGCATCCGCTACGGGATGCGCAAGCGGTCGCAGCGCCGCAACGAGGTGTTCCGACGCGAGATCGAGACGCTCTCCGCTCGGGTCGGGGAGATGGCGTCGCTGATCCCGGTGACCCGCGCGCACGGACTCGAGGAGACGGCGATCGATCGTGTCGCCGGCGGTGCGGACGGTGTGCGCAGGGCCGGACTCGACCTCGATCTGCTCAACGGACGGGTCGCGTCGGTCTCCTGGGTGGCGATGCAGCTGCTCGGTGTCGCCTGCCTGATGCTGGCTGCCGTCTGCGCGCTCACGGGCTTCCTCCCCATCACACCCGGTGAGGTCGTGATGCTCTCGAGCTACTTCACCCTGCTCACCGGCGGGCTCACGCAGCTGCTCATGCTCATTCCGGTCGGCGCGCGCGGCATCGAGTCGGTGCGATCGATCGCCGAGGTGCTGCAGGAGCCGGATGTCGAGCAGAACTCCGGCAAGCGCGTCGTCTCGGCGGTGTCGGGCGAGATCGTGCTCGAGTCCGCCACGCATCGGTATGCGGATGCGGACGACGACGCCCTCATCGACATCGACCTGCGCATCCCGCCGGGTGAGACGGTCGCGTTCGTCGGCTCGTCCGGATCCGGGAAGTCGACCCTGCTGAACCTCGTGCTCGGTTTCGTCCGGCCCACGAGCGGCCGCATCCTCCTCGACGGCAACGACATGCAGGAGCTCGACCTGCGCACGGTGCGCCGCTCGATCTCGGTGGTGCCGCAGGAATCCGTGCTGTTCGAGGGGTCGATCTTCGACAACATCGCCTACGGCATGCCCGATCTCACCCCCGACCGCGTCGAGCGGGCGCTGCGCGCGGCGAACGCCTGGGACTTCGTGCGGGAGCAGCCCCACGGGTGGGACACCGTGGTGGGGGAGCGCGGCGCACGGCTGTCGGGCGGTCAGCGTCAGCGGCTCGCCATCGCCAGGGCGCTCGTGCGGGATCCGCGGATCCTGCTCCTCGACGAGGCGACCAGTGCTCTGGACCCCGAATCCGAGGGTCTCGTGAAGGAGGCGCTCGAACGTCTCATGCGCGGGCGCACGACCCTGGTCGTCGCGCACCGGCTGTCGACGATCCGCCAGGCCGACCGCATCGTCGTGCTCGAACGCGGACGTATCGTCGAGCAGGGGTCGCATGACGAGCTCCTCGCCGCCGACGGGCGATACGCTCGGCTGCACCTGGTGCAGAACGGCAGGGCATGACCGACCCCCACCGTCCTGAGGAGGACCGATGACATCCCGGAAGACTCTGCGCGCAGCCCTCGTGGGCACCGGCGCAGTCGCCCATGCGCACGCCCGCGCGGTGGCCGCGTACCCTCGAGCGGACCTCGTCGCCGTCGCCGATCTCAGCCGCGAGAAGGCGGAGGGATTCGCTGCCACCTACGGCATCGCCGCCGCCTACGACGACCTCGACGGGATGCTCGCGGCCGAGCATCCCGACGTCGTGCTCATCTGCACGCCGCCGGCACCTCACCGGGAGCAGTCCCTCGCCGCCTTCGCCGCCGGTGCGCACGTGATCGTCGAGAAGCCGCCGGCGCCCTCACTCGACGAGCTCGACGAGATGCGGGCTGCGGCCGACGCCGCGGACCGGCGGCTCGCCGTCGTCTTCCAGCAGCGCACCGGGACCGCCGCGGCGCACGTGCGGCAGCTGCTGCAGAGCGGCGCGCTCGGTCGGCCGCTCGTCGCGGTGTGCCAGACGCTCTGGTTCCGCGACTCCGATTACTTCGCCGTGCCGTGGCGCGGCAGGTGGGAGACGGAGGGCGGCGGCACGACCCTGGGCCACGGCATCCACCAGCTCGACCTGCTCGCTCATCTGCTGGGCGACTGGTCGTCGGTGCAGGGACGACTGTGGCGGCTGGACCGCGAGACCGAGACCGAAGATGTCTCGACAGCGACGATCGTGTTCGATCAGGGCGTGGTCGCGCAGGTGGTGACGAGCGCCGTGTCGCCACGGGAGACGAGCTCGATCCGCATCGACACCCAGAAGGCCTCGATCACGGTGGATCACCTCTACGGGCACGGCCACGAGAACTGGCGGATCACCCCCGCGCCCGGCTTCGAGGCGGAGGCGGACGCGTGGGCGTTCCCGGATGCCGAGGAGCGCAGCGATCACGCACCGCTGCTGCGCGACGTGTTCGACGCTCTGCTGGCCGGGGAGCCGCTGCCGGCCACGGCTGATGCTCCGGCCCGGTCGCTCGAGATCGTTGCGGCCATCTACGCCTCGGCTGCGGCCGACGGCGTCGTCGTGACGCCTGCACTCCTGGGGACGCACCCCACCCACCGGGCCGGCTTCGAGAGCCCTGTCACCGACCTCCGCGCACAGCGCGACGATCCGGTCGTGAGAGGATCGAAGACCGGACGGTAATCGATGTAATCCCCACGTCCGAATTGCCGGTTGCGAAACGTTTCAATCTGGATTAGCGTGCAGGTAAGCGTTTTCCCCGAGTGGGAGTTCGCACCCCGCACCACATGGACACAGGCGTTCCGCGGCCCTGCCGAACGAGGACGTTCACCAGAGAGGACAACGATGTTCAGCAAGAAGCGTTTGGCGGCCGCAGCGGCCGTCGCCACCAGCGCAGCGCTGGTACTCGCCGGCTGCGCCGGCGGCGGCAGCCCCGAGGGTGAGCCCACCTACGACCCCGACGAGAAGGTCACGCTCGACCTCGCGTTCTGGGGCAACGACGTTCGTGCGGACCTGTACAACCAGGCCATCGAGGCGTTCAACGAGGAGTACCCGAACATCACGGTCAACGCGACGTTCCTCGGCTTCCCTGAGTTCTGGGAGAAGCGTCAGACGGAGGCGGCCGGCGGTGGACTGCCCGATGTGATGCAGTTCGACTACTCGTACCTCCGCCAGTACTCCGAGAACGGTCTGCTGCTCGACCTCGAGCCCTACCTCGGCTCGATCATCGACACCGAGCCCCTGTCCGAGAACATCCTCGACATCGGCGTGGTCGACGACACCACCTACGGCATCACCACCTCCACGAACGCGTGGGGCGTCTTCACGAACCCGGTGCTGCTCGAGTCGGCGGGCGTCGAACAGTTCGCCGGCGGCGACTGGGAGGACTACGACGAGTGGATGGGCGAGATCACCGAGGCCGGCAACGGTGAGTTCTGGGGCGGGTCCGACTGGACCGGCCGAATCCAGAACTTCGAGCTGCAGCTGCGCAGCGAGGGCAAGAACCTGTTCGACGAGGACGGGAAGCCCGGATTCGACGAGGAGCGACTCAAGGAGTTCTGGGAGTCCGGCGATGACATCCGCGACGGCGTCGTGGTGCCGCAGCAGGTCGTCGAGGAGCTCACGCCGCTCACCGCGTTCGACGCCGCCCAGAACGCCAGCGAGCTGACCTGGGACAACTTCGGAGCCGGCTACCTCGCCAACCTCGGCGAGAGCTACACCGAGCTCGGGCTCGTCGCTCCTCCCATCACCGAGGAAGGCGCCAAGGACCTGTACCTCAAGCCCTCGATGCTGCACACCATCTCCGCCAAGACCGACCACCCGGAGGCTGCGGCCACCCTGGTGAACTTCCTGGTCAACTCGCCGGAGTCCGGTGAGATCTTCGGCACCAACCGCGGCCTGCCGGCATCCGAGACCGCTCTCGACGCCGCCGAGCTCGACCCGATGAGCCAGCTCGTGAAGGACTACGAGGAGTCCATCGCCGACCGTCTCGGCGACGCGCCTCCCGTCCCGATCGTCGGCTACGGCACGCTGGAGGAGAAGTTCCGCGTGCTGGGCACCGAGCTGAACTTCGGCACCACGACGGTCGACGAGGCCGTGGAGCAGTTCTTCTCCGAGATGGACGTCGTCCTCAACCAGTGACCCCGTCGGTGGGCCGGGCGACTCCGCCCGGCCCACCGCATCCCGCACACTTCGGAAGGAGCTGTCATGAGCACGACGGCGACGAGGACGATCGTCACGGGCACGAAGCCCGGACGCGGGCGGACGCTGCACAGCGGACGCCGCCCAGAGGACGACCTGGAGCGACCTGGCCAGCGTGCGCGACTGCGCCGCGAGACCGCGACGGGCTACGCGTTCCTGACGCCGTGGCTGATCGGGTTCTTCGGCCTCACGGCCGTGCCGATGATCTACTCCCTGTACCTCTCCTTCACGAAGTACAACATCTTCCAGCCCCCGAAGTGGATCGGACTGGACAACTACGTCCGCCTGTTCACGAACGACCCGAACTTCATCCAATCGTCGCAGATCACGCTCGTCTACGTGTTCATCGGCACTCCGATCACCCTCGCCGCGGCGCTCGGGGTGGCCATGCTCCTGAACTACCGCGAAGAGGGCGCCGGCTTCTTCCGCTCCGCCTTCTATGCGCCGTCCCTCATCGGCGGCTCGGTCTCGGTCGCGATCGTGTGGCGGGCGATGTTCTCCTCCGACGGTCCGGTCGACAGCGGCCTGCAGATCTTCGGCGTCGACATCGGCGGGTGGATCGGCAACCCCGGACTCGTCCTCCCGATGATGATCCTGCTCGCCGTCTGGCAGTTCGGATCCACGATGGTGATCTTCCTCGCCGGCCTCAAGCAGATCCCGAAGGAGCTGTACGAGGCGGCCGAGATGGACGGTGCGAACGCGTTCCGCCGCTTCACCGCCGTCACCATCCCGATGCTCTCCCCGGT
Organism: Microbacterium sp.; assembly: GCF_041641055.1. GTDB lineage: Bacteria > Actinomycetota > Actinomycetes > Actinomycetales > Microbacteriaceae > Microbacterium. The sequence goes on along the minus strand of NZ_JBEPZB010000006.1, from coordinate 160,347 downwards.
GATGTTCTTCAACCTGCTGCTCGGCCTCATCGGCGCCTTCCAGGTGTTCGCCTCGGCGTACATCATCTCGAACGGCACCGGCGGCCCCGCGGGGATGACCAACTTCATCACCGTGTACCTGTACAAGCGAGGATTCTCCGACGGGCAGATGGGCTACGCGGCCGCGATCGCGTGGGTGCTGCTCATCGTCGTCGCGATCATCGCCTTCATCCTGTTCCGCACCCAGAGGTCGTGGGTGCACTACTCGGGAGACGACCGATGACCACCACCGAAGCCGTCGTCACGGCATCCGCTCCCTCCTCCCGTCCGCGCGTGAAGCGCAAGACGTGGCAGACCGTCATCTGGTTCATCGGTCTGCTGGTCCTCACGGCCGTCGTGCTCTACCCGCTGCTGTGGCTGTTCCTGTCGACGTTCAAGCCGAACTCCGAATTCGGACAGAACCCCGGCCTCCTGCCTCAGGCGCCGACGCTCGACAACTACGGCAAGGTCATGGAGGGCATCGCCGGAGTGCCGATGTGGCGCTTCTTCCTGAACTCGCTGATCCTGGCGGCATCCGCCGTCGTCGGCACTGTCCTGTCGTCGGCGCTCGCCGCATACGCGTTCGCCCGGGTGCAGTTCAAGGGACTCGGGGTGCTGTTCGCGGCCATGATCGGCACGCTGCTGCTGCCCTTCCACGTGGTGATCATCCCGCAGTACATCATCTTCAACCAGCTCGGCTGGGTCGACACGTTCATCCCGCTGATCCTGCCGAAGTTCCTCGCCACCGAGGCGTTCTTCGTCTTCCTGCTCGTGCAGTTCATCCGTCAGATGCCGCGCGACATGGATGAGGCCGCGCGCATCGACGGTGCGGGGCACCTGCGCATCTTCTGGTCGATCATCCTGCCGCTCATCAAGCCGGCGCTGATCACCTGCGCGATCTTCTCGTTCATCTGGGCGTGGAACGACTTCCTCGGTCCGCTGCTCTACCTCACGAGCCCCGAGAACTATCCGCTGCCCATCGCGCTGCGGCTCTACAACGACCAGACCTCGTCGTCCGACTACGGTGCGACGGTCACGGCATCCTTCGTCGCACTCGTGCCGGTGCTGCTGTTCTTCGTCGTCTTCCAGCGCTTCCTCGTCGACGGCGTCGCGACGCAGGGACTGAAGGGCTGACCGTGTCCGTCATGAGCGAGGAGCGTCGTGCGCGACGGGCGGCCACGCGCGAGGCGCGCTCCGGTGCGGGACCCACGGTCTCGGGCGTCGAGCCGGGAGTCAACCCCGGAGCGTCCGCGAAGTTCGGCCTCTTCGGCGAGGTGCTCACGATCGGACTGATGATGACGGTCGTCGCGCTCGGCGTCGTCACCCTGCCGATCGCGCTCGCCGCCGGCATCCGGCATCTGCGACGGTTCGTCGCGGCCGAGGACTCCCGCGCCGGACTGTTCTGGGAGGACGTGCGCGCCGGCATCCTGCCGTCCCTCGTCGTCGGCGTGCCCGCGGCTGTGATCGCGGCGGTGCTCACGATCGACATCGTCGTCGCCGGCTCCGGTGCACTGCCCGGCGGTCAGGCGATCGCCGTGGTCGGCTGGGCCGGTCTGCTCGTCCTCTGCGTCGCCCTGCTCGCCGCGGCCGGCGCCTGGTCGCCCGCGCTCGGCTGGATCGGAGCGGTCCGCGCGGTGCCGTCCATCGTGCGGGCGGATGCCGCAGGCGCCGCGTACCTCGCGGCCGCAGCCGTCTTCACGGGCGTCGTGACCTGGGCTCTCGCACCGCTGTTCATCGCCGGGATCGGCTGCGCGGCGCTCGCCGTCGTCGCCGTGCCCGCGCGTCGTAGGCGCGGAGTGCACCACGCAGGATGAGAAGGTAGTCGTTGGCGCACGAGCGCGGACGGACGGAGGCACGCCATGGCGGTAGGGGTGAAGGACGTCGCTGCCGCGGCCGGCGTCTCGGTCGGCACCGTCTCGAACGTGCTCAACCAGCCGGAGCGAGTCTCTGCGCGCACGGTCGAACGCGTGCAGCGCGTCATCCAGGAGCTCGGCTTCGTGCGCAACGATGCGGCCAGGCAGCTGCGCGCGGGTCGTAGTCGCAGCATCGGTCTCGTGGTCCCAGACATCGGCAACCCGTTCTTCGCCGAGGTGGTGCGCGGCGCGGAGGACAGAGCCGCGGATGCCGGCATGACCGTGCTGCTCGGCAACAGCGACGAGCGCGACGAACGCCAGGTCGCGCACCTCGAGCTGTTCCAGGAGCAGCGGGTCAACGGCGTGCTGCTCACCCCCGCCTCGGACGACCTCGCCGCCGTGCACCGCTTCGCTGCCGGCGGGATGCCGGTGATCCTCGTCGACCGCGAGGTCGAAGAGGGCGTGCTGCCCTCGGTCTCGGTCGATGACGTCGAGGGAGGGCGGCTCGCGGCCGAGCACCTGCTCTCAGGCGGTCGGCGTCGACTCGCTTTCGTCGGCGGGCCTTCGTCGGTGCAGCAGGTCGCCGATCGTCTGCGGGGAGTGAGAGCTGCGGTCGCTCACCATCCGGACTCCTCCCTGGAGGTCTTCGAGCAGTCGGCGCTGACCGTGCTGCAGGGCCGCGCCGCCGGTGAGGCGATCGTCGCACGCCCGCAGGAGTCGCGTCCGGATGCGGTCTTCGCCGCGAACGACCTGCTCGCGGTCGGGCTGCTGCAGGCCTTCAGCTTCGGCTCGGGCATCCGCGTGCCGCAGGACATCGCCATGGTGGGCTACGACGACATCGACTTCGCCTCAGCGACCGTCGTGCCGCTCAGCTCGGTGCGCCAGCCGGCGCGGCTGCTCGGGTGGACGGGGGTCGACCTGCTGCTCAAACAGCTCGACGGGGTGGATCACGACCGTCGGGTGCGGTTCCAGCCGGAGCTCGTCGTGCGGGAGTCGAGCGGAGGCCAGGACTGATCCGTCCGCTGCGATCACCGATTCGTGGCTGCTCCCTGAACCCGTTATGATTGCAGGGTGCATCCGTTCTTCACGGTCCGGATGCCTGGAGACGTCGCATAGTCCGGCCGAGTGCACCACCCTGCTAAGGTGGAGTCCCCTCACGGGGACCAGGGGTTCAAATCCCCTCGTCTCCGCAGTGAAAATCCCCGCCTCGGCGGGGATTTCTCGGTTTCTGGGCTGCCTGGTGTCGTCCGGCGAATGCCCGAGACTCGGATCAGCGGCGTCCGCCGATGATCGCGGTCGCGATGGCCACCACGATCATCACCGCGCAGAAGCTCATCAGCGCCACGGCGAGTGTCCACTCCATCGGTCTTCTCCTCGGTCGACGACCCCCGCATCGTGCGGGGGCACATCTGTAGAGACTGCGAAACGCGCGATATGTTACGCGGCGGCCCATTTTCTCCGGATCTCGCGGTCCTCCCCGCTCGGGTCGACCTCACCGACTCCCTGGCGGTACACCCCTCGTCAGGGACTCCCTTGCGCCGCACGACGCCGCCAGGCTGAAGGGGCCGGTGATGCCTGGCCCCGATCGGGATCGGGTTCGCACGAGGGAGAGGAACCGTGATGAGGACCAGAGCGATGATGGTCACCGCAGTGCTCGCCGCCGCCGTGCTCGCGGGCTGCGCGGCAGCGCCGCAACCGGCGGAGACGTCGGGAGCCCAGCCCGCCCCGGACCCGTCCGCGGCGGGGCCGACGCCCGACGTGAGCGCGCAGGACGCGCCCGCGCAGGACGCGGTCGTGGGAACGGTGGTGAGGTTCGCCTCGGATAGCGCGTCGGTCGATGTGACGATCGACCAGGACACCCCGGCGGTGCGCGACTTCCTCGCGCTGCTTCCGCTCGAGCTGGAGTTCGAGGACCTCGGCGGACGGGAGAAGATCGCGTACCTGCCGCGTGCGCTGGACATCGGCAGCTCAGCGGGATCCGATCCGGAGGACGGGGATCTCATCTACTACACGCCGTGGGGCAACCTCGGGTTCTACTACGACGCCTCCGGGATCGGGTACTCCGAGGCGACACTGCACATCGGAACGTACGAGGCCACCGCCGACGAGCTCGCCCTGCTCGAACAGGGCCGAGTCACGATCGAGATCGTGAGATAGACGCCTCTCCTTCGCCGCTCGACGGCAGGTGTGGACGTGCTCGCGGACCCCATGTCGCATGGCCTCGATAGAGTCGACGCATGACTGCGACGAAGGTGTTGTTCATCGGTGGAACGGGGATCATCTCCTCTGCGGCGAGTGCGCTCGCCGCATCTCGGGGCATGGAGGTCACGCTCCTGAACCGCGGGCAGTCCCGTCGGGCCCCGGCCGAGGGTGTCGAAGTGCTCACTGCTGACATCTCGGACGATTCGGCGGTGGATGCGGCACTCGCCGGGCGTGAGTTCGATGTCGTCGCCGACATGATCGCGTTCACCCCGGACCAGGTCCGGCGTGACATCGATCGCTTCGAGGGTCGTACCGGGCAGTACGTCTTCATCAGCTCGGCATCCGCGTACCAGAAGCCCGTCTCCCGTCTGCCGATCACCGAATCGACGCCGCTGCGCAATCCGCACTGGCAGTACTCCCGCGACAAGATCGCGTGCGAAGACCTGCTGACCGCGGCGTACCGCGACCGCGGTTTCCCCGTCACGGTGCTTCGCCCTTCGCACACGTACGACAAGTGGACGATCCCGGCGTTCGGAGGGTGGACGGCGATCGATCGCATCCGCCGCGGTGAGGAGATCATCGTCCACGGCGACGGCACCTCGCTGTGGACCCTGACCCACTCCGATGACTTCGCGGTCGGTTTCGCCGGACTGCTCGGCAATCCGCTGGCGTACGGCGACACGTTCCAGATCACCAGCGACTTCGTCTACACCTGGAACGAGATCTACTCGATGCTCGGGCATGCCGCAGGAGCCGAGCCGAAGATCCGCTACGCGACGAGCGCGGCGATCGAGGAAGCGGCTCCGCAGCGCGCCGGTCAGCTCACCGGCGACATGGCGCACTCGGTGATCTTCGACAACACGAAGATCCGTCGACTCGTGCCCGACTTCGCCCCGGTGATCCCGCTGCACACCGCGGCGCGCGAGATCATCGACTGGCATGACGCCCACCCGGAGCTCCAGCGCGTCGACCCCGAGATGAACGCCCTGTTCGACCGATTCCTCCGCTGACCGGTTGTGAAGCCTCGTCCCAGATCGCTGGGACGAGGCTTCACATCTGGCGGTCGCCGCTCAGCCGGCTGAGAGCACGGCGAGCACGTTCCCGGCGGGGTCCGTGAACCAGGCGATGTCCGGCCCACGTTCGGGGCCGCCCCGCAGGATCCCCTTCTCATCGGTGGCGAACTCCGAGTCGTCGTAGATCTTCGTCACGACTCCGCGCGCGTTCAGATCGTCCACCGCGGCCTCGACGTCATCCACGGGGAAGTTCAGGATCGTGAAGCTCGCGGGCGTGTGGTTCGGCTTCGCGTAGACGAGGATCGAACCGCCGTCGGGCAGCGCGATGTCGAGGAAGCCCATGGCGTTGGTGGTGACATCCATGCCGAGGGTGTCGCCGTAGAAGGTGCGAGCCGCGTCGATGTCGTCGACGCTGAAGCCGCTGAACGCATGTGTGGTCTGGAATGCCGTCATGCGATCAGCATGCGCCGGTCCGCGCGCGCTGTCCACCCCTACGGGCGCACCTGATTGACGAGAGAGTCGCCCGCGAGCAGGCGTCTGACGTTGTCGTCGACCAGTCGCGCGGCACCGACGGGTCGGTTCCCGGCGATGTGCGGGGTGATCAGGAGGTTCGGCGCGTCCCAGAGGGGGTCGGATGCCGGAAGCGGCTCGGACTTCATGACGTCGACGGCTGCCGCGCGCAGCTGCCCCGATTCGAGAGCGCCGATCAGCGCCTGCTCGTCGACAGTGGCGCCGCGGCCCACGTTCACGAACACGGCACCGGCCTTGAGTGCACTGAAGACCGTCGCGTCGAACAGATCCGCGGTGTCCTCGGTGGCGGGGAGGATCGACACGAGGACGTCGGTGTCGGCGAGGATCGCCGCGGCATCCGCATCGGCGTGCACGGGAAACCCCGAGCGCTCTCCCGCGGCGCGTGCGATGCCCTGCACCTCTGCACCGAGCGCCGTCAGCAGGGGAGCGAGGGTCGCGGCGATCGATCCGAAGCCCCAGATCGTGACTCTGGCCCCGGCGAGCGTGTGCTGCGCGCGGGTGCGGGGTGCGCTCTGCTCGTCGATGAACTGCTTGTCCCAGTGGTGATCGCGCTGCGCATCGCGCAGGCGGTCGAGCCGTCGTACGGCGCTCAGGATCAGCGCCAGCGCGTGCTCGGCGACCGGGCCGTCGTGCAGCGAGCGGCCGGAGCAGATGCGCACGTCGTCGCCGAAGCCGGCGCCCAGCACCACATCGGCTCCCGAGGCGAGAGCCTGGACGAGCCGGAGATCGGGCAGAATGCGGGCGGCCTCCTGCAGCCATGACGCGGAGTTGTGCCAGACGACGAGCACCTCCGCGTCGCGATGCTCGGTGGGGATCGGCTCGTCGATGTCGTAGACGACGCTCTCGACGTCGGCCGTCACCGGGAGCTCGATGGTGTTCGGGATCAGGATCTTCATGTGCGCCTCCACGTCACGGTCTCTCACTGCGGGGATTCTGTCGACTCACGCCACACGACCGTCAGCAGATCGGTCGGCCGCTCGGGTCCGTCGCCACCGCGGACGGCCGCGATGAGTCTCTGCATCGAGTACGCGCCGAGGCGCTCTCGGTCCTGCGCGACGCTGGTCAGCGACGGAACGAGGAACGCGCTCTGGTGCATGTCGTCCCAGCCTGTCACGGCGACATCGCCGGGCAGCCGCCATCCTCGGCGGGTGGCGGCTCTGATGGCGCCGGCGGCGATCACGTCGTTGGCGGCGATCACGGCGAGAGGCGGCGCATCGTCGGGCAGCGCGGCGATCGCGGTCTCACCCGCCGTGCCGCTCCAATCGCCCTCGGCGACGCCGAGCGATTCCAACCCGAGTCGCTCGACGGTGTCGAGGTAGGCAGCGCGCCTGGCGCGTGCTGAGGGGAAGTCCTCATCGCCGGCCAGGTGGAGGAAGCGGCGGTGGCCGTGCGTGGCGAGGTGCTCGATCATCTCGACGATCGGGCGTGCGTCGGTGAACTCCCCGGTCATATGCATGGCCTCGTCGAATTCGCCGACCGAGAGCACGACAGTGGCGCCGGCCGCCGTGTCGACCTCGGGCACCGGGGTGAAGGAGAGCACTCCCTCGTACTGGCCGGAGTCGACGACTTCGGACAGGCGTTGGGCGCGAGCATCGACCCCCTCGGGCAGACTGACGACCTCGACGACATACCCCTCGTCTCGCGCCGCGGCGATCGCGCCGGACAGGAGCGTGAGGGGGTTGATGGTGGCGATCGGCACCACGACCGCCAGACGCCCGGTGCGCTGCGTGCGCATCGAGCGGGCGGCGAGGTTCGGCCGGTAGTTCAGCTCGGTCGCGGCGCGGAGCACCTTCTGGCGTGTCGCCTCCGAGATGCCGGTGCGTCCGGTGAAGACGAAGGAGACGGTCGACTGCGAGACCCCGGCGAGGTGGGCCACGTCGTGGCTGGTCGGACGCTTCTCCACGGCATCCTCCTCTCGGGCTTGACGGAACGCGGCGGCGTATCGATAGTATCTACTACGTCTTAGTAATACGTAGTAATCCGAGAATCGACTCAGTGAGGAGTGCAGCATGCGCAAGGTCGGGATCATCGGCACCGGCGGCATAGCCGACGCCCACATCGCCGGGTATCTCGCCTTCCCGGAGGAGTGCGAGATCACAGCGCTCGCGGACGTGGTGCCGGGCAAGGCCGCGCAGAAGGCGGCCGACCTCGGGCTCGTCGGCGCGGTGGCGTTCGACGACCCCCTGGAGATGCTCGCTCGGGCCGACCTCGACCTGGTCAGCATCGCGACGCCTCCCTCGACTCACGCGGCCCTCGCGATCGCGGCACTCGACGCCGGCATCGACGTGCTCGTGGAGAAGCCGATGGCCCCCTCGCTCGAGGAGTGCGACGCGATGCTCGCCGCTCAGGAGCGGTCGGGCAGGATGCTCTCGGTCGTCGCGCAGAACCGGTTCCGCGACGACCTCGCCGCGCTGAAGGACGTCGTCGACTCCGGCCTCCTCGGCTCGATCTCGCACGTCGACGTCGACTCGGCCTGGTGGCGGGGGCTGGCCTACTACGACCTCTGGTGGCGCGGCACGTGGGAGAAGGAGGGCGGCGGATGCACGCTCAACCACGCCATCCACCACATCGATCTGCTGCTGTGGCTGCTCGGCCGTCCGACCGAGATCACCGCGATGCTCGCGAACGCGCAGCATGACAACGCCGAGGTCGAGGATCTCTCGGTCGCGATACTCCGCTACGACCGGGCGCTCGCGCAGCTGACCAGCTCGGTCGTGCATCACGGCCAGGAGCAGGGCATCGTGATCCAGGGGGCGAACGCTCGCGTGTCCCTGCCCTTCGCCGTGGCAGCGGAGCGTGCACGGGCAGATGGGTTCCCGGAGGACGGTGGGGACCCCGACGTCGTCTCTCGCATCCGCGCTCTGGTCGAGGGGCGCACTCCGCTGACGCACGTCGGCCATGCGGGCCAGATCGGGGATCTGCTGGCTGCGATGCGGGAGGGGCGGCGTCCGATCGCCGACGGTGCGGATGGCCGGACTGCCGTCGAGGTCGTGACGGCCATCTACCAGGCCGGGTTCGAGCGGCGGTTCGTCTCGCTGCCCATCGCCGCATCCGATCCCTACTATCGCGCCGGTCACCTCGTCTCGGTCGCCCCGCACTTCTTCGAGAAGAGCACGTCGCTGATCGAGGCGGCGTCATGACCGCATCCTCCTTCCCCGGAGGCACGTCGCTGTCGCATCTCGACGTCTATGCGGATGCCGCCGCCGACGGGGTCTGCGGCGGCAGCCCGCACATGCATCTCGTCTCGACAGAGGCCTACGTGGTGATCGCGGGCCGTGGGGCGCTGCAGTCGATCGACGCCGACGGGTTCCGCGAGACACCGCTCGCGCCGGGCGCCGTCGTGTGGTTCACCCCCGGCACGATCCACCGAGCCGTGAACCACGGGGACCTGCAGGTGGTCGTGCTGATGAGCGACGCCGGGCTGCCGGAAGCAGGCGACGCCGTGATGACCTTCCCCGCCGACATCGTCGCCGACGCCGCGGCCTACGCGGCCGCAGCGTCTCTGGGCGACTCGGACGGCCGGGCCGAGCGCGCCTCGCGTCGCCGTGACCTGGCGGTCGCCGGCTTCGAGGCGCTGCGGGATGCCGTTCTCACCGGTGACCGCACCGAGCTCGACGCCTTCCATCGTGCCGCCGGTGCGCTGGTGCGCGACAGGGCGGGAGGATGGGGCGACCTCGTGCGCGCGCGTCCGCTCGCCCAGGCCGAGCGATCTCTCGAACTCGCCGAGTCCGTGGCATCCGGCTCCGTCCTCCACCTCGCCGACGCCCGCGTGCACGAGGCCGTACCCTCGGTGGGGGAGCGGGGATTCGGGATGTGCGGACGACTGCGCACCTACGACCTGAGCGACGAGGAGACCGACCGATGACCCGCGACTACACCTTCGATCCGCTGCCCGAGCCTGTCGTCGGCCCCGGCGAGTTCGTCTTCGCCGCCGTGGGGCTCGACCACGGCCATATCGTCGGCATGGTCGAGCAGCTGATCGAGGCCGGCGCCACCCTCTCACTGGTCTTCGACCCGGATCCTGTGAAGGTCGCGGACTTCATCGCGCGATTCCCGCAGGCACGCGCGGCCGCGAGCGAGCGCGAGGTGCTCGACGATTTCGACGTGCGGCTGGTGGCGAGCGCATCCATCGCGAATCAGCGCGCTCCGCTCGGGGTCCGCGTGCTCGATGCGGGCAAGGACTTCTTCGCCGACAAGCCCGCGATCACGACGATGGAGGATCTCGCGGCCGCGCGCGACGCCGTCGACCGCACCGGTCGGAAGTTCGCCGTGTACTACGGCGAGCGGGTGCATTCCGAGGCGGCGATCCTCGCGGGACAGCTGATCGATCAGGGGGCGATCGGCCGGGTGCTCCAGGTCGCGTCGTTCGGTCCGCACCGGATCGGCTCCGGGCGACCGGACTGGTTCTACGATCCTCAGCAGTACGGCGGCATCATCTGCGACATCGGCAGTCACAACTTCGAGCAGATGCTCCACTACACGGGCGCGGCGTCGGGCGAGATCGTCAGCTCCACGGTGGCCAACTACGCGCATCCCGAGACGCCGGGCCTGCAGGATTTCGGCGACGCGCACGTCGTGCTCGACAACGGCGCGACGGGCTACGTGCGCGTGGACTGGTTCACCCCGGCCGGGCTCGACGTGTTCGGGGACGGGCGCACGGTACTGCTTGGCACCGACGGGTATATCGAGCTGCGCAAGTACACCGACATCACGACCGACAACGGCGGCGGACAGGTGCTGCTCGTCGATCAGGACGGGCAGTTCCGCTTCGACGCGACCGGGAAGACCGGGTTCCCCTTCTTCGGGCAGCTGATCCGCGACTGCCTCGACCGCACGGAGCATGCGATGACCCAATCGCACGCGTTCGCTGCGGCAGAGCTGAGCATCATCGCGCAGCGCGACGCCAGGGTGCTCGCCGGCTGACGGCATCCGGTCCCTCGCGCTGAGAAGGAGATCTCCCACGCTGACGGCATCCGGTCCCTCGCGCTGGCGGCATCCGGTCGCTCACGCTGAGAAGGAGATCTCGCACTCCGAAGGTCGATTTGAGTCAGAATCTCCTTCGTTGCGTGAGATCTCCTTCGCTGCCCGCGACAGGTTTCGCAGAAGGAGAACTCCTGCGCAGCGTGAGATCTCCTTCGCTGCACGCGACAGGATGCTGTCAGTCGACGAGCGCGGCGGCCTGGCGTGCGGCGCCGAGCGCGACGTACTCGCCGGGCTCCGGCACCTCGACGGACAGCCCGAGCACCTCGGGCGCGATCCGTCGCACGGCCTCGGACTGCGCGCCGCCGCCGATCAGCAGAGCTCTTCCGAGCGGGATGCCGAGCGCCCGCAGCGCGTCGAGGCCGGCGCCGAGCCCGCGCAGCATCCCCTCGACGGCAGCCCTGGCAAGGTTCTCCCTGGTCGTCGAGGCGAGCGTCATGCCGGTGAGGGATGCGGTGGCATCCGGCAGGTTCGGCGTCCGCTCGCCCTCGAAGTAGGGCAGCAGCGTCAGCCCGCCCGCGCCCGATTCTGCCCGCAGCGCCAGATCGCTGAACTCGGAATGGTTCACGCCCAGCAGCGCCGCTGTCGCGTCGACGACGCGCGCGGCGTTGAGTGTCGCGACGAGCGGCAGGAAGTTCCCCGTGGCGTCGGCGAATCCGGCGACGGTCCCGCTCGGGTCGCCGACCGGGTCCGTACTGATCGCGCACACCGTGCCGGAGGTCCCGATCGACACGACGACGTCGCCGGGGGAGGCGCCGAGTCCGAACGCCGCCGCGGCGTTGTCACCCGCACCGGGACCGACCCGTCGCCCTGCGGCGTCCGTCACCGCCTCGTCATGCGCGAGCACGCGGGGAAGCACGACGTCGTGGCCGAGGGCGGCGACCAGCAGCTCGCGGTCGTACTCCCCGGTCCGCGGATTCCAGTAGCCGGTGCCTGACGCATCCGACCGGTCGGTGACGAGCTCATCGAGCGCGGGGTCGTCCGGTCCGAAGCCGCGCAGCCGCCAGGTCAGCCAGTCGTGCGGCAGCGCCACGGCGGCCACTCTCGCCGCGTTCTCCGGCTCGTGATCGCGCAGCCAGCGCAGCTTCGTGATCGTGAAGGATGCCACGGGAACGAGACCCGTGCGCTCCGCGAGCACATTCGCGCCGAACTCGTCGATGAGGTCCTGCGCCGCACCGGCGGAGCGGGTGTCGTTCCACAGCAGCGCGTCGCGGATGACGCGACCGGACTGGTCCAGTGCGACGAGTCCGTGCTGCTGTCCGCCGATAGACCAGGCGGCGATGTCGTCGAGTGTGCCGGCGTCGCCGATCGCCGCATGCAGCGCGTGCCACCAGGCCTCGGGGTCGACGGACGTCCCGTCCGGATGCGACGCCCGGCCCGAGCGGACGACGGATCCGGTCGCGGTGTCGACCACCACGACCTTGCACGACTGGGTCGACGAGTCGACCCCGAGGACCAGCGCCACGGCCGTCAGCGAGCGCCGAGCAGGTGCTCGGTGGCGAGCTGCTGCAGGCGGACGAAGCCGAAGCCCTTGCCGCCGAAGTAGGCGTCCGCGTCGAAGTCCTCGTAGGCCGAGCGGTCGGCGAGGAAGTCGTCGTACGTCTCACCCGGATTGAGAGTCGGCGTCGAGAGCTCATCGACGCGGGCGGCGGCGAGCGCCTCCTGCACCTCGGGGTCGGCGCGGAACGCCGCGGCGCGCTCCTTGAGCAGCAGGTAGGTGCGCATGTTGGCTGCGGCGGACTCCCAGACGCCGTTCTCGTCTTCGGTGCGGCTCGGCTTGTAGTCGAAGTGGCGGGGGCCGTCGTAGGCGGGCACGCCACCGGGGCCTCCGTTCTCGAGCAGATCGACGAGCGAGAACGCGTTGTGCAGGTCGCCGTGGCCGAACACGAGGTCCTGGTCGTACTTGATGCCGCGCTGGCCGTTGAGGTCGATGTGGAAGAGCTTGCCGTGGAACAGCGCCTGCGCGATGCCGGCGGTGAAGTTGAGCCCGGCCATCTGCTCGTGGCCGACCTCGGGGTTCACCCCGACCAGTTCCGGACGCTCGAGCGAGTCGATGAACGCGATCGCGTGCCCGAGCGTCGGCAGCAGGATGTCGCCGCGGGGCTCGTTGGGCTTCGGCTCGATCGCGAAGCGGATGTCGTATCCCTTGTCGGTCACGTAGTCGCCGAGCAGGTTGACGGCCTCGCGGTAGCGTTCCAGAGCCTGACGGATGTCCTTGGCGGAGTCGTACTCCGCTCCCTCGCGGCCACCCCACATCACGAACGTCTTGGCGCCCAGTTCGGCGCCGAGGTCGAGCTGGCGGAACACCTTGCGAAGGGCGTAGCGGCGCACATCGCGGTCGTTCGAGGTGAAGCCGCCGTCCTTGAAGATCGGTGCGCTGAACAGATTGGTGGTCACCATCGGCACGACGAGACCCGTGTCGGCGAGTGCGCCCTTCAGGCGGTCGATCTGGCTCTGGCGCTCGGCATCCGTCGACCCGAAGGCGAAGAGGTCGTCGTCGTGGAAGGTCAGGCCGTAGGCCCCGAGCTCGGCGAGCTTCTCGACGGCGTGCACCACGTCGAGTGCGGGCCTCGTCGGTCCGCCGAACGGGTCTGCGCCGTTGTAGCCGACGGTCCAGAGGCCGAAGGAGAACTTGTCGTCGCGAGTGGGAGTGGGCATGGCTGCTCCTGTGCAGGTCATCGGATAAGTTGTGCTTCACAACATATCTCATGACACGGGGGTCGTCCAGCCCTTACAGTGAAGGGATGCCGTCCTCGCCGACTCCCGCACCGGGCACCCGTGCGAACAATCTCGCGCGTGTCCTGCGCCTCGTGCACGAGGACGGCGCGCAGTCCAGAGCGGCGCTGACCGAGCGCACGGGACTGAATCGCTCGACCATCGCCGACCTCGTGGCAGAGCTGGTGCGGCGGGGGCTCGTCGACGAGCGTGTCCCCGATGTCGCGGGTCGCGTCGGACGACCGTCTCCCGTCGTGACGGCGTCGGCGCAGGTCGTCGCCGTCGCGGTGAACCCCGAGGTGGATGCGATCGAGATCGCCGCGGTGGGGCTCGACCGCAGCATCCTCGTCCGCGAGCGCCTGCTGAACGAGGCGCTGCCCACTCCCGACGCCGTGGCCGCGACGATCGTCGATCGGATCGCCGCCTGGCGACGCGGTCCGCTCGCCGGTTCCCGGGTCGAAGCGATCGGGATCGCGGTGCCGGGGCTCGTCCGCTCCTCCGACGGAGTGGTGCGCAACGCCCCTCACCTCGAATGGGCCGACGTGCCGCTGGCCGAGCTCGTTGCGACCGCGACCTCGCTGCCGACGGTCGTCGACAACGATGCGACCCTCGGAGCCATCGCGGAGCACCGGTACGGCGCCGGCCGTGGCATCGACGACATCGTCTACCTCAACGGCGGGGCGTCGGGCATCGGCGGCGGTCTCGTCATCCACGGTCGGCCGGTCGCCGGCGCCGGCGGATACGCCGGGGAGTTCGGCCAGAACCGCCCGCGCATCTCCGCCGACGAGGACCGCCGCACCGCCGACGGCGTGCTGGAGGCGGAGGTGAGCCGTCGGCTGCTGCTCGACGCGGTGGGCCTGGAGGCTGCTGACGACGAGACGCTCGACACCGCGCTGTCTGCGGCCGAGTCGTCGACGGTCACCGAAGAGATCACCCGGCAGTCGCACGTGCTCGCGAGCGCGCTCGCGAACGCTGTGAACGTGCTCAACCCCGCACTCATCGTGCTCGGAGGGTTCCTCGCGACCCTCGTGGAGCTGCGCGGTGCGCAGATCGCGGATGCCGTCGGCGATCTCGCCATGGCCGAGAGCGCCGAAGGGCTGCAGATCCGGCAGGCGGCCCTGGGCGCCGACCGTCTGCTGATCGGTGCGGCGGAACTGGCTTTCGCCGACCTGCTCGCGGATCCGGGCGAGCGCAGCTGATCCTCGCGGAGCTGATCCTCTCGCGAGGATGATCGGATCGGACCGGAGAAGTCGGGTGGGTGGCCCTGCGCGGTCGGCACGATGGTCAGGAAAGGAGGATCCCATGATCGGAACGCTCAACGCCCTGGTCGATCTCGTCGAGACCGACCGAGCGGAGGACCTCGACGTCGGCGGGTTCGCCCGCGCGCACGGCACGACCGAGTACCACCTGCGGCGGATGTTCTCCGCGCTGGCGGGCATGCCGCTGTCGGAGTACGTCCGTCGTCGGCGGATGACCCTCGCCGGTGCGGAGCTCGCAGCCGGGGCCCCGCACATCCTGGATGTCGCGGTGCGCCACGGATACGGCTCGATCGAGGCGTTCGGTCGGGCGTTCCGTGCCGTGCACGGCATCGGTCCCGCCGACGCGCGACGAGACGGGGGTCCTCTCCGCACACAACCCACGCTCCGGTTCCGCCTGAGCGTCGAAGGGAGCATCCCGATGGACGTCACCATCACCACCACCCCCGAACTGGTCCTCGTCGGCCACGCCGCACGGGTTCCGCTCATCCATGAGGGAGCGAATCCGCATATCCAGGCCCATATCGCCTCGATCCCGCCGCAGGAGCACTCCAGGCTCAAGCAGCTGAACGATACGGAGCTGCGCGGCATCCTCGCCGTGACCGCCGACGTCGCTCCCGACGCCCCGGAGGGCACCGAGCTGACGTATCTGCACGGCGTCTCGCTGCGGCCGACGACGCCGGTGCCGACGGATCTCGACGTCCTGCGGGTGGAGCCGGGGGCATGGGCGGTCTTCGCCGCCACCGGTCCGTTCCCCGAGACGCTGCAGAGCCTCTGGGCGGCGACGGCGACCGAATGGTTCCCGTCCAATTCGTGGCGACTGCGCCCGGGGCCGTCGATCGTCCGCTATCTCGAGTTCACCGGCATACACGCGTCGTGCGAACTGCGGCTGGCGATCGAACCGGCCTGAACCCGGTCGAGTGGCGGCGCGAGACGCGCCGCCACTCGATGTCGGGCGTCCGTGCCACACTGTGCCGACAGCCTGCGGTTCGGCGACGGTCCGCTGCGGTCCGCCCGGGAGAAGGAGACACGATGGCGATCGATCCGAAGAAGACGATCGATGCGTATCGGGCGAAGGCGGGCGAGTTCCGCGTCCTCGATGTCCCCCCGATGCAGTACCTGATGATCGACGGCGCCGGCGACCCGAACAGCTCGCCTGCGTATGCGGACGCGGTCGCCGCGCTCTTCCCGATCGCGTACACCCTGAAGTTCGCGAGCAGGGAGCAGCTGGGCATCGACACGGTCGTCATGCCGCTGGAGGGGCTCTGGCACGCCCCCGACATGGAGTCGTTCACCTCGCGGCGCGACAAGTCGGCCTGGCTGTGGACGCTCATGATCCTGGTCCCCGACCATGTCACCCCCGCGATGTTCGCGTCGGCGGTCGACACGGTCGAGGCGAAGCTCACCGCGAAGAAGAAGTCCTCGTCATCGCTGCGCTCGGTGCGACTGGAGACCCTCGCCGAGGGGCTCTGCGTGCAGACGCTGCATGTCGGCTCGTACGACGACGAGGCGCCGGTGCTCGAGAGGTTGCACCACGGATTCATCCCCGAGAGCGGACTGCGGATGACGGGTCTGCACCACGAGGTCTATCTCAGCGACGTCCGACGGGTCGATGCGTCGAAGCTGCGCACGATCCTGCGACAGCCGGTCGAGCGCGTCGTCTGACTCCTGATGTCCATTGCGTTCCGACCTCGTGTCGCGCAAGCCCCCTGAGGAAGATCCTCGCGGTCGATATCCTGCACAGATGAGTACCCCCAAGGACGCCGCGCGCACGGCGCAGCGCTCCGATTCCTTCCGCCGTATCGCACGCGCCGGCTTCGTGGTCGTCGGGATCGTGCACATCATCATCGGTGCCATCGCAGTGTCCATCGCCTCGGGCGGCGGCGGGGATGCCGATCAGGACGGCGCGATGGAGCAGATCCGCTCGACGCCCGTCGGCGGACTCCTGCTCGGTGTGATCGCTGTCGCGCTGATCGCGCTCGCCGGCTGGCAGATCGCGAGCGGACTGCTCGCTGCGGGCAAGGAGGCCCGCAAGTGGGGGATGCGGATCAAGCTGATCGGCATCGCGGCCGCATACCTCGTGATCGCCGGGCTGGCGCTGATCTTCGCATTCGGCGGGCACGTCGAATCGGAGCAGACCTCGCAGACCCTGAGCGCCGTCGTGCTCGCGGCGCCCGGCGGCGTGGTGGCGCTCATCATCCTCGGTCTCACCGTGGGCGGGGTGGGCATCGGCTTCATCGTGATCGGATTCACCCGCGGATTCGAGAAGACCATGGACGTGCCCGAGGGGGCGTCGCGACCGGCGATCGTCGGTCTCGGCGTCGCCGGCTACATCGCGAAGGGTGTGGCGGTGGCGGTCACGGGAGTGCTCTTCATCGTCGCGGCGTGGACGCAGGACCCGCAGAAGGCGGCGGGACTGGATGCCGCGCTGCGCAGCCTCATCGATCTGCCGCTGGGGCGCGCGATCCTCTGGCTCGTCGGAGTGGGCCTCGCGATCTACGGCGTCTTCTCCTTCGTCCGGGCGCGCTTCGCCCGGATGTGAGGCGCCGCGGCTCAGGCGGTCGCCGGCTTCTCGCTCCACACGAGCAGGAACGCTCCGAGTCCGATCATCAGCCCGCCGCCGGTGGCGCTCATCGCCTCGAGGCGGCGAGGTGAGCGGCCGAACCACTCGCGTGCGCCGCTCGCGAGGAGCACCCAGACGGCGTCGCACGAGACCCCGATCGCGACCACGATCGCGCCCAGGACGAACAGCTGCATCGGCACCGAGCCCGCGTGCAGGTCGACGAACTGGGGCAGGATCGCGAGGAAGAAGGCGATCGATTTCGGGTTCGTGACCCCGACGACGAACCCTTCGCCGAGCAGACGGACACCGGACCGCTTCTGCGGAGCGCCGGCCACTGCGGCCGCCGCATCCCTCCGATGCCTGATCGCCTGGATGCCGAGGAAGACCAGGTATCCGGCGCCCAGCACCTTCACGATGGTGAAGAGGACGATCGACTGAGCGACGACGGTTCCGACCCCCAGAGCGACCCCGACCACCAGCACGATCGAACCGAGCGCGGTGCCCAGGATGCTGAGGAACCCGCCCATGCGGCCGAGCGCCATCGCCCTTCCGATGGTGAACAGCACCGTCGGCCCGGGGATCACGACCATGATGAACGCCGCCACGACGAAGGCGGCGAGGGTCTCGATGCTGAACATGCTGTGAGCCTACGGCTCCCCGACACGATCCGATCAACGGAATATCGGTGCCCCCGTCATAAAACTCCCCCACTCGAGTCTGGATATATGACGGGCAGCCTCGGCCACCTGTCTTGCACTGGGGACTGGACGCAATTTTGGGGACAGGCGATCGCATCGCCGTCTCGTCGTACACGGCGGGCGGAGGATCGCCGGAATCGGGACGCACATGAGCACTCGCTCACATCGACGGGGGACGCCACCCCGCACTGCTGCCGCTCGTCGACGGGCGATCACGCGGCTGCTCGGCCTTCTCGCCGTCGCGGGCGTGCTGGTGGCCGGAACGACCTTCGCTCCCGACTCGGGCATGACGGCCGCGGCCACGGTGCCGGGGACTCCGGGGACGCCGCAGCCCGGTACGCCCGTCTACACCGAGAACTTCTCGAACCAGAGTGCCGCATTGGTGCCGATCAGCATCCTCAACTACACCGGTGGACCGGCGGCCGCGAACTCGACGTACACGGCATCGACGCAGTACACGCCCGCGGGCAACCAGTGCAACGGCTGGGTCATGAGCGGCGCGACGCCGACCGTGCCGGTCAGCGACCTGGGTTGCGCCAACAACGCCACGACGACCTGGCCGGGGCTGCAGCAGATGGCGCGCGCACTCGGTGTGGCCCAGGGACAGACGACGGCCCAGGCCGCGACGAATCAGGTGCTGACGTCGTACACGAACTCGCCGACCGGTGCCATCGCCGCCGGAACCCAGTTCCGCACCGTCAACACGATCCCCGCCGTCGGCGGGCACTACTACGCGGTGTCCGCCTACTTCGCCGCTGTCAACTGCCCTGCGGCGGGGGGTGCGAACCAGCCGAAGGAGACCTTCAGCCTCATCGTGAACGGCACGCCGACCGTGCTCAGCGCCGGCCTCAATCCGTGCACCAACAGCACGGTCTGGGAGACCCAGACGGCGAAGCTCCAGTCCGCGGCGTACCAGGTGCCGGTGGGGACGACCGCGAACCTCGGACTCTCGCTGTTCAACGCGACCGCGACGGGATCGGGCAACGACGTCGCCTTCGATCTGCCGCAGATCGTCGACGTGACGCCCCAGCTCGACAAGGCGTTCAGCCCGGCGGTGGTCACCACCGGCTCGACCTCGAAGATGACGCTGACGGTCACGAACACGAACGACCTGATGGCCAAGAACGACTGGTTCATCACGGATGCCCTTCCGACCAATCTGAAGATCGCGGCCGTGCCGAATGTCGGCGGCACCTGCGTCCAGCGCACCGGCGCCCCGTACGCGGTCACGGCGCCGGCCGGCGGCACGACAGTCTCCGTCAGCGGCGGCGACCTCGCCCTCAACCAGGCGTCCTGCACGATCACCGTGGACGTGACGTCGACGGTCAACGGCACCTTCGTCAACGGGCCCGCGAACATCACGACGAATCTGAACCCACCCCAGAACGCATCGGTCGAGTTCATCAAGCCGTCCATCGACCTGGTGAAGACCTCGAACATCGCCGACTACGACTCCGTCGGGGACATCGCCACGTACACGTTCGTCGCCACCAACACCACTCCGAAGGCGGTCACGAACACGGTCGCGAACACCAGCCTCACCAATGTGAAGATCACCGAGGACTCGTTCTCGGGTATCGGCGACATCAGCACTCTGGTGTGCGACAAGCCCGCCCCCGTCACGCTCGCGAGCGGGGCGAAGCTGACCTGCACGGCGACCTATGTCGTGCAGCAGGGCGACCTCGACAACGCACCGCTGACGAACGTGGCGCGTGCCACGGGCACTCCGGTCACGGGCCCGAACGTCACCGACACCGACGACGAGATCATCCCCGCCGTGTGGACTCCGGCACTGCTGCTCGACAAGACGGCGTCGATCGTCGATGTCGACCAGGACGGGGCAACGGGGCTCGGCGACCACCTCCGGTACGCCTTCGACGTCACCAACACCGGCAACGTCACGGTCGCAGGAATCACCGTGGTCGACGACCGGCTCACGCAGCGCGGCATCACGGTGACCTGCGCTCCGACCACGATCGCACCGACCCAGATCGCACATTGCGTCGCGAACGCCCCGTACGTCCTCACGCAGGCCGACGTCGATGCGGGAGAGGTTCTGAACACGGCCCACTCGACCGGCACCGATCCCGACGGCGGGCCCGTGCGCTCCAATGACGACAGCACCCGAACGCCGGTAGAGGCGTTCCGGATCCCGCTGCAGATCGAGAAGATCGGTGAGTCGAGCGACGACACGTGGGTGCGCATGGACGGCTCGTCCTTCGCGATCCTCGACGACGTGAACGGCGAGCCGGGCACGACGCTTCCCTTCACGCTCGACGACGTCGAGACCGGACTGTTCCAGATCGACGGCATCCCGGCGGGCACCTACTGGCTGAGCGAAGTGACCGCGCCCGACGGATTCGCGCTGCTGGCCGCTCCGGTGAAGTTCGTCATCAACGCCGACCGCACCGTGAGCATCGTCTCGGGCGGAGGCGAATCCGTCACCGCCGCCGGACAGCTCATCACCGTGCGCGATGTCCCCGCGATGCTCCTTCCGACGACCGGAGGATCAGGGCCCGCGCCCTACCTCCTCGCGGGCTCCCTCACCGTCCTGCTCGCCGGTGGATTGGCCTTCCGCATCCGCCGTCGACGTGTCCGCGCAGAGACGCACGATCCGCAGGGCTGATCTGCACGACCCGACCATCACCAGCTGAACACCTGCCAGGGAGACCTGGCCACCGAGAGAGAGACACAGTGAACACTCCGAACACCCCACGCGGTTCCCGCGTCGCGGCCGGCCTGCTCGTCGCAGGCATCGCCGCACTGGCCCTGTCGGCTCCCGCGAGTGCGGCGACGCCCAACCTCGTCGACCCCGACGCCGTGGGATCGCTGACGATCCACAAGTACGAGGCGCCGGAGACCCCCACAGGTCTGCCGAATGACGGAACCGAACAGAACGTGGCACTGCCGCCGCTCGCGGGCGTCGGCTTCACGGTCTACAAGGTCGACACCATCGATCTCACGAGCAACCAGGGCTGGATCGATGCGAGCGATCTCGCCGACCTTGACCCGGACAGCGTCGCCGACATCACCGCGGCCGGCTACACCGCCAGCGCCGTCGGTGGCGAGACGCTGACGGACGCGAACGGCGAGATCGCACTGACCGACCTCGACCTCGGCGTCTACTTCGTGGTCGAGACCTCGCCGCTTGCGGGCTCCACCGGAGTCGCTCCGTTCCTCGTGACGGTGCCGCTCACCGACCCGGCCGATGACGACGCATGGCTCTACGACGTGCACGTCTACCCGAAGAACGCTCTCACCGCCGCGACGAAGACCGTCGAGGACTCGGCCGACGTGAAGCTCGGCGACGAGATCGACTTCACGATCACCGCTGACATCCCCAACGTCGAGGTCATCGACGGCTACAAGGTGGTCGACACGCTCGACAGCAAGCTCGACTACGTGAGTGCTGCCGTCACCCTCGCTGACGGCACGGCGCTCGCCGCGGCCGACTACACGATCACGCACGACCCGGCCACCAACGCCGTGACCGTCGAGTTCACGGCCGCCGGCCGCGCAGTCCTCGCCGCGCACAGCACCACCGAGGTCCAGGTCGTCATCACGGCGGCCGTGAACGAGGTCGGCGAGATCGCCAACACGGCGGTGCTGTACCCGAACCTCGGATCCTTCACCGTCACCCCCGGTGAGCCCGGCGGCCCCACGGTGACCCCCGAGGTCATCACCAAGTGGGGCGACATCACGATCGAGAAGACCGACAAGGCCGGTGCATCGCTGACCGGTGCCGTGTTCTCGGTGTACCCGACCCAGCAGGATGCCGTGGACGGCACCAACGCGATCGCGCTCGGCGGCGCGACGGAGTTCGCCGTCGCTGCTGACGGCACCGTCACCGTCTCGGGTCTGCGCTACTCCGACTGGGCGAACAACGCCGCAGTCGCCGCGGGCGAAGCCGGGTACCAGACGTACTGGCTCGCCGAGATCGTCGCGCCCGACGGGTTCGAGCTCCTCGCCGAGCCGATCGAGTTCACCGTCACCGCAGCCACCACCGCCGTCGGCGTCGACCTCGAGGTCGTGAACGTGCCCTCCAACGCCGGATTCAAGCTGCCGCTGACCGGTGGCGCCGGCACCACGCTGTTCATCGCCGGCGGAGTGCTGCTGCTCGGTGGAGCGGTCCTGCTCGCCATCCGCAGCCGCCGCAAGGCCGCCATCGAGGCGTAAGCCGCAGACCGGCCGTGCGGGGGAGGTGAAGAGGTTCCTTCCCCCGCACGGCCCATTCGCGTTCCACCCCCCCACCCCGAAAGCCCTGATGACCCTTCTCGACACCGCCTCTCCGGATGCCCCCGCGCCGCCTCCGTCGACCGACCGCGCACAGCGCGCTCGCTGGGGGTGGAGTCAGACCATCGTCATGCTCATCGCGACGGCGGGGATCGTGGTGCTCGTGTACCCGACGGCCGCATCCTGGTTCTCCGCGTGGAGCCACGACACGGATGTCGACGGATATGTGCAGTCGATCGAGCAGGCGCCCGAGGGGGCGATCTCGGAGATGCTCGCCGAGGCGCAGGCATACAACCAGGACCTCCCTGCCGGTCCGCTGCGCGACCCGTACGCACTCGGCGCCGACGGGCAGCAGACGGCGATCGGCGAGGGCGCCTCGGCATACTTCGACACGCTCCACCTCGACGGGACCGACGCGATGTCGCGCGTGCGGATCCCTCGGATCCACGTCGATCTGCCGATCTTCCACGGAACCGATGAGAAGACGCTGTCCCGGGGGATCGGACACCTCTACGGGTCGTCGCTGCCCGTGGGCGGGGCTGGAACCCATGCGGTGCTGACCGGTCACAACGGATTCGTGCAGGCGACGCTGTTCGATGACATCGACCAGCTCGTGCCCGGTGACGTCATCATCGTGACGACCCTCGGCGAGGACCTCTACTACGAGGTCGATCAGATCGACACGGTGCTGCCGGATGACACGGAGGCGCTTCGCCAGGTGCCGGGCAAGGACTACATCACGCTCGTGACGTGCACGCCCACCGGGGTCAACACGCATCGCCTCCTGGTGCGGGCGGAGCGCGTCGAGGCCCCCGCGGAGGCCTCCGGCGTCACCACGATCGCCGACACGACGGACCCCGCCGGGTTCCCCTGGTGGGCGCTGCTCGTGATCGGCGTTTCTGCGCTCACCGTCGTCATCCTCACCCCACGCCGGTCGCGCCCGTCCCGTGCATCTGCTCGGCGGGCCCGTCGACGGGGCGCGACGCGCCGGACCACGCACCTCGAGGGACGGACGGGATCATGACGACGGACGTTCGTACGACACCGGTCGTCACCGAGGACTCGCCTCCGGTGGACGACAGCCCGAGGGCCGCCCGTCGCGTGCGCAGACGTCTGACGCCACTGCTGCCGACCAGCATCGCGCTGGTGACGCTCGGGGCGGTGTTCCTGGGCGCGTCGGTGTTCGCGCCCGACCTGGTCGACCGGACCACGGGCGACATCAAGGTCGCGGTGCAGGAGCAGCTGCATCAGCTGCTGGCGCCTGACGAGCTGCCGGAGATCCGGCTCGGCGGCGAAGGCGGGATGGTCGAACTCGACCACTGCGACGGGACGTTCACCGAGATGATCACGTACCGGATCGAGGGCGTCCCCCCGCTGTTCGCCGCCCACAACAACTGCGGCGGCGACGTCATCCTCGGCTGGGAGCTCGGCCAGCGGGTCAGTGTGGCGGGTTCCGACACGGTGTACGAGGTGGTCGAGGAGCGTCATACGCCGAAGTGGTCGAACATCGACGCGCTCGTCGGGATGTCGGGTGAGTTCATGGTCCAGACCTGCTTCTACGGCGAGAACAGGATGCGGTTCCTCGCGCTCGCGCCCGCGGAGTCCTCCTCGGAGGGCGACCGATGAGCGTCGCGGGGAGAAAGTTGCTCGATCCCCGTCACGATTCCGGAGTGCCCGGGTCCTGTAGATATGGCCCCAGGCCTCGCGTCGGTCACCCGGCCGGCGCCCCGCTTCGCGTGATTCGTTCCTCCCCGGCCGAATCCCGTCCGGCGGATTCGACCCTCACGAGAGTCGACGGGACGAGGCGCCCCCAACGCCTCGTCCCGCTTCCGTCCGCCGCGCGCTCCGCGGCACGGGTGACACGGTGGTCATCCGAGATCGGCATCGCATGAACGCATCGACGAGGACCGACAGCGAGGGCGAGCTGCCGCCCGAGCCGTCCGACGAGCAGATCCTCGCTGCCGTGCGCACGGGCGACATCGGCGACTTCGCCCTGCTCTGGCGCCGTCACGTCGCCGCTGCACATCGCGCCGCGAAAGCGATCGCGCCGACGACCGAACCCGACGACCTCGTCAGTGAGGCCTTCGCATCGATCCTCCGAGTGACCAAGGCCGGAGGCGGCCCACGCGACGTCTTCCGCCCCTACCTGTTCGCCGTGCTGCGCAACACGGCCGTCCGCTGGGGGCGCGCGGCCCGCACGGTCTCGATCGAGGTCGTGGCCGAAGCGGACCTCGCCCCTGACTTCGTCGACCCCATCGAGCGGATGGCAGAGCAGTCGAGCGTGGCGGCGGTCTTCACCACTCTGTCGACCCGCCACCGGACGCTGCTCTGGTACCTCGAGGTCGAGGGGATGAAGCCGCGAGAACTCGCCCCGCTGATGGGGATCACGCCCAACGCCGTGTCCGCGCTGGCTCATCGTGCGCGCGATAGCTTCCGACGCGCGTGGTTGGAGGCTCACATCCACGACCCCTCACGATCGGAGGAGTGCCGCTGGTTCTGCGGACATCTGGTGTCGCGGCGGGGGCCGTCCACTCGCGGCGGCGACGCGACGCGATTCCGAGCGCATCTCGCCGAGTGTCGCGGCTGTCGGATCGTCGCGGCGGAGATCGACGACCTCACGCATCGACTGAGGTTCATCCTCCCGGCTGCGCTGCTCGGCGGGGCGGCCGCCGGGGTGTACGTGGGTGCACCGGATACGGCATCGGCGGCGGGTGGAGCGGCCGGAGCCTCGGCAGTGGGTGCCGCCGTCACCGGGTCGCATGCCGCGGCCTCCGTCGCGGTCCCGATCGGCGGCGTCATCGCCCTCGCCGCAGCTGCGATCGTGGTCACGGCATCCGTCGTCCTCGCCGGGAGCGTCCTCGGCGCTCCTGCGGCGCCCCCCGAGTCGGACGATGCTCCCGTCATCCACGCGCAGTCCCCCGCGCCGGGCGATCGGCTCGATTCCGATGCCCCACCCGCGGCGACTCCGATCACGCCGCCCCCGGCCGAGTCGTCCGAGCAGCACCACACCGAGCGAACGGATGCCGACGAGCTGCGGCACGTCCCGCTGGATATCGAGAGCGACCGGCACGTTCCGAATCCGGCGCCAGCCCCTGCAGCACCAGCGCCGGCATCGACCTCGACTCCAGCCCCGCAGCCGACGGATTCGGAGCCCGGGACGGAGGAGTCGGAGTCCGCGTACGACGCTCAGCGCAGAATGGTCCTCCAGATCACCCGGAACATCGCGCAGAACTCGCTGGTGCCTGCGCTCATCGAGGGCATCGGTCTTCCGGGGGCCATCGTCGTCGCCTTCGACGAGACGGGCGCCACGCTCGCCGCGACGGCGGTCGGGGAGGACGGCACCTTCTCGCTCGACGTCTCCGGTGCTCGACTGCACCAGGGCATGACGGTGAGCACCGCGGAGAGCGGACCCGAACCCGGGGCGCTACGCCTGGCCGAGACCGTCGGGCCGCTCCGGTTCGCCGCTCCCGAACTCTCGACCACCGGACCGGAACAGTGCGCGCACAGTGCGGCGCACGGCTGCACGCAGGTCCGCGTCGAGCGTGGCGCGTGGGTCGAGATCGTCGAGGCCGACGGCGACACCCACGTGCTGCACGCACCTCCGGGCGGACGCGAGGGCGAACCCGTCGTGCTCGAGGCGCCCGCCTCGTGCATCGCTGCGCGGTACATCGATCCGCTCACGGGCCGGACGGGCGTGACGGTCCTCGTGGACGGCGGGTCCGGATGAATCCCTCACTCAGGCAGGACGGCTCATGACGACCGCATCGCACGTCCCCACCCGCACTCGAATCGCCCGGGATGCGAGCGACGACCAGCTCGTGATCGCCACCCGAGCCGGTGACAGTGGCGCGTACGGCGTCCTCTGGGATCGCCATGCGCCCGCCGCCAAGCGCGCTGCTCGGGCCATCACGAGCTCCATCGACCCCGAGGATCTCGTCAGCGAGGCGTTCGCGAAGACGTTCAGCGCCATCCGGAACGGCGGTGGTCCGACCGACGCCTTCCGCCCGTATCTCTTCGCCGCAGTCCGCAGCGCGGCGGCGACCTGGGGAGGCAAGCAGAAGGACATCCCCCTCGAGTACATCGACGACCTGCCGGTCGACGCCTCCGAGGACTCCCTGGACCTGCTCTCGGACAGGTCGCTGCTGTCGACCGCGTTCAAGGACCTGCCCGAGCGGTGGCGGACGCTGCTGTGGTACCTCGAGGTGGAGGGCATGAAGCCCCGAGAGATCGCTCCGCTCATGGGCATGACGCCCAATGCCGTGTCGGTGCTGGCCGCGCGGGCGCGCGAGGGCTTCAAGGTCGCATGGCTCCACGCGCACATCAAGGACGAGGGGAGGGATGCGGAGTGCCGCTGGGCGTGCGAGCGCATCGTCGCTCAGGAGCGCAGGCGACAGATCGCTCGCGCCGACCGACGGCGCTTCGAGGCGCACCTCGCCGACTGTCGCCGCTGCACCATGGCGAGCGCCGAGGTGGCTCAGGCATCGAGCAAGCTCAGGGCTGTGCTGCTGCCGGCGGTCCTCGGCGGGTCGGCGGCTGCGGCGTACTCGGCGGGCAGTCCCGCGCCCGCACACGCTGCCGTCGACCCCGCAGGAACAGCGACCCGTTGGGGCGTCGTGACCGGGGGCGTGATCCTGGCTGGGGCACTCGCTGTGGGCGTCGTGGCCGTCGCCGCCCAGATCGTCGGTCACGCCGCGCCGGTCGACGAAGGCACGTCGTCGGCGCTCGTCGTCGAATCGCCGTCGTCGATCTCGGCACCGGTCGCAGAACCGGCACCGGTCGCAGAGCCGGCACCGGTCGCAGAACCTGCACCGGTGGCGGAAGCTGCACCGAGCGTCGAGCCTGCACCGATCGCCGAACCGACGCCTCCCTCGCCGCTGGTCCCACAGAGGGAGGACCCGCCCGCGCGCGACCTCCTGTCCGACCTCCTGACCGTGCCGGGCGTGCCCTCCGGTCCGGTCGGACCGAGCATCCCGCCGGCGTCGGGGCCGACCGCCCCTGTGATCCCGAAGCCGCTCGAGCGTGTCGTGACGATCGTGTGGCCGGTGACCGCAGCGTCTGCGGTGCCACCGGAGATCACGGGGACGGCGACCCCCGGCGCGCAGATCGAGATCCTCGACGACGCGGGGGCCGTCATCGCGACCACGACGGCCGATGGAGCCGGCGACTTCTCGGTGCGCCCGGATGCGGACAGCCTGTATCAGGGGATGTCGATCTCGGCCAGACAGACCTCACCCCTCACGGGGGCGCAGACCACGAGCGATGCGGTCGGGCCGTGGGAGTTCGCCGTGCCGATCATCGTCGCCTCCGACATCCACACGACCCGTAGCGATGCGGACGGCGATGGCCGAGCCGACGATGTCGAGGTGACGCTTCAGGGCATCGCGGGTGCGACCGTCGCCGTCACGATCGGCGGCGTGTCCTCGACGAACGCGCTGTCGACCACCGGGTCCGCGACCGCGACGGTGCTCGACGTGCCGCTCGGCCACCACGACGTCGTGGTGCGCTACGTCGACCCGGTCACCGGAGACCTCGGTCTGGGAGCGCCGCAGCGGATCGTCGTGGTTCCCTGAGCATGTGTGACGGAGCCGTGGGTGACCCTGATCGGCTCCTCGGATGAGAAGCTAGAAGGATGAGCATCTCCGGTGGGACCGACGTGGCCGCGCGCAGAGACACCGCACTGACGGATCCCGAGGTGCGACGTCTGCGAGAGGACTTCCCGATCCTGCAGACGCAGGTCAACGGGCATCCGCTCGCCTACCTCGACTCCGGCGCGACCTCGCAACGGCCGCTCGCCGTGCTCGATGCGGAACGCGATTTCGCCACCACGCTCAATGCCGCCGTGCACCGTGGGGCGCACACCCTGGCCGCCGAGGCCACCGAGGTGTTCGAGGACGCCCGAGCCGCGGTCGCTCGATTCATCGGAGCGGATGACGGCGAGATCGTCTGGACATCGAACGCCACCGAGGCCATCAATCTGATCGCCTATTCCCTCTCCAACGCCTCCTCCGGTCGTGGGGGAGCGGCCGCCGAGCGATTCCGGCTCCGAGAGGGCGACGACATCGTCACGACCGAGATGGAGCATCACGCGAATCTGATCCCGTGGCAGGAGCTCGCGGCGAGGACCGGCGCGACCCTGCGGGTCATCCCGCTCGACGACGACGGCGCCCTCCGGCTCGACGTCGCGGCCGAGCTCATCGGCTCGCGGACCAGGCTCATCGCCCTCACTCACGTCTCGAACGTGCTCGGCGTCATCAATCCGGTCTCGACGGTCGTGTCCCTGGCGCGCGAGGTGGGCGCGCTCGTCGTGCTGGACGCCTGCCAGTCCGCGCCGCACCTGCCGCTGGACGTCCGCGCGCTCGATGTCGACTTCGCGGTGCTGTCCGGCCACAAGATGCTGGGTCCGACCGGGATCGGCGCGCTGTACGGTCGCCGGGAGCTGCTCGAGGCGATGCCGCCGTTCCTCACGGGTGGCTCCATGATCACGACTGTCACCACCACAGAAGCCGAGTACCTGCCGCCGCCTCAGCGCTTCGAGGCGGGCACTCAGCGGGTGTCGCAGGCCGTCGCGCTGGCCGCCGCGATCGACTATCTGACAGCCGTGGGGATGCCTCGCATCGCCGCGCACGAAGCCGCGTTCGGCCGACGCCTCGTCGACGGCCTCTCGAGCATCGACGGTGTGCGCGTGCTCGGAGCGGGGATCGACCTGCCACGGGTGGGACTCGCGAGCTTCGATGTCGCCGGGATCCATTCGCACGACGTCGGTCAGTTCCTCGACGATCGGGGAATCGCGGTACGGGTGGGGCACCACTGCGCGCAGCCACTGCACCGCCGCCTGGGGATCATCTCCTCGACGCGGGCGAGCACGTATCTCTACACGACCGAGGCCGAAGTCGATGCCGTCATCGGCGGGGTGCAGGCGGCCATCGAATTCTTCCGGAGGGGCGCATGAGCGACCTGCAGAATCTGTACCAGGAACTCATCCTCGATCACTCGCGCACGCCGCACGGGTTCGGGCTGCGAGAGGAGATCGCCGCGCAGTCGCATCAGGTGAACCCGACCTGCGGCGACGAGGTGACGCTGCAGGTGCATCGCGCCGAAGACGGCAGCATCGAGGCGATCGCGTGGGAGGGGCACGGCTGTGCCATCTCCCAGGCGTCCGCATCGCTTCTCGCCGAGCTCGCCGAGGGACTCTCGGTGCCGGAACTGGAGATCCGCATCGCCGCCTTCCGAGAGGCGATGCGCTCCCGCGGCACGATCGAGCCCGACGAGGAGCTGCTCGGTGACGTCGCCGCACTCGGCGGCGTCTCCCGCTACGTCGCGCGGGTGAAGTGCGCGATGCTCGCCTGGGTCGCGGTCGAGGACGCGCTGCACAGGGCCTGACGGCGGCGGCGCCGTGTGCGCCGCGTCCCTGCCGCGTCGGGTCGCCGTTCGGTCGACTCGACGACGGATGCTCGAGCGCAGAGGATGGAGGTATGACAGTCCAGCTCGCGCCCCTGCCGTCCGACCGCTACGACGACTGGTTCGCGGCGACTCGCGAGCGACTGATCGCACTCCGGCACGACTCCGGATCCCTCGTCGGCACGGATGCGGATGCCGCAGTCGACCTGTTCCTCGGAGAGATGCTCGCTCAGGGGCTCGAGACCCTGACGTCGGTGATCCTGACGGTCGACGATGGCGGACGTCGACTGGGCACGGCGTGGATCGCGGCGAACAACGGCATCCTGTTCGTCGTCGATCTCGCGTGGGAGGTGACGCCGGACGAGCGGCAGCGCGACGGACTGCTCGCGGCGCTCCGCAGCCTCGCTGCGGAGCATCGGGTCGACCGCATCAGCATCGCGGTCTTCGCCTCGGATGCCGGAGGGCGGGCGTTCGCCGTGGGCCGCGGGTTCGAGGTGGCCTCGATCCAGATGCTTCTCGAACCCGTGCCGCACCGTGACACCGTGCCGGAGGTCAGAGTCGTGCCGATGACGCCGGAGCGCTTCACCAGCTTCGCGGCGGCGTCGGAGGCCGCCTTCGCCGACGACCT
The DNA here is from genome assembly GCF_041641055.1 of Microbacterium sp. Taxonomy (GTDB): domain Bacteria; phylum Actinomycetota; class Actinomycetes; order Actinomycetales; family Microbacteriaceae; genus Microbacterium. The sequence goes on along the minus strand of NZ_JBEPZB010000006.1, from coordinate 130,259 downwards.
CGTGGCGTCCGGCCGCTATTCCCCGGAGGATGCCGCGGTCGAGTCGCACCGGCAGATGATGCTGGAACTCCCCGACGGCGTCGCATCGCCGGGGCAGGAGCTGTTCGTGGCCGAGGTCGACGGGGTCGAGGTGGGTGTGCTGTGGTTCGGCATGCGCACCCGCGGAAGTCGTCCGCACGCCTTCATCCTCGACATCGAGGTCGGCGCCGAGCACCGTCGCCGGGGGTATGGGCGCGCGATGATGCAGGCAGCGGAAAGGGAGGCTGTCCGCCTCGGGGCCGAGTCGATCGGTCTGCACGTCTTCGGGTTCAACACCGGTGCGATCCGACTGTACGAGAGCCTCGGTTACCGCCGTCTGGAGGAGCGCTTCCTCCTCTCGGTGTGACCGGACACGTGGCGACACTTCGGGAATAGCGTCAGCCCGCACACGTTGAGGCGAACATGACAACTCTCGGAATCATCGGTGCAGGACACATCGGCAGCCAGATCGCGCGCGTCGCGGTGGCGAACGGATACGACGTCGTGATCGCGAACTCGCGCGGACCGGAGACACTCGCCGACCTCGTGACGGAGCTCGGCCCGCAGGCGAAGGCGGCCACCGCCGTCGAGGCCGCAGAGGCAGGGGAAGCGGTCGTCGTCACGGTGCCGCTCGGCGCCATCGACCAGCTGCCCACCGAGCAGCTGGCGGGGAAGATCGTCCTCGACACGAACAACTACTACTTCGAGCGCGATGGCCACATCGAAGCACTCGACAAGGGGGAGACGACGACCTCGGAGCTGCTCCAGAAGCAGCTGCCGACGTCGCGGATCGCGAAGGCCTTCAACCACATCCTCGCCGCCGACATCACGACCGACGGCACGCCTGCGGGCACTCCCGGTCGGCGCGCGCTGGCGACGGCCGGCGACGATGCGGAGGCGGTGGCCTTCGTCACCCGCTTCTACGACGAGGCGGGATTCGACACCGTGAACGTCGGTCCGCTGAGCGAGTCGTGGCGCGTCGAGCGCGACCGTCCCGCCTACGTGGTGAAGCAGAACGCCGAGGAGCTCACGGCGAACCTGGCGAAGGCGAATCGCCTGCCCTGAACATCGCGCACAGACGAGGGGCGGATGCTGCGGCATCCGCCCCTCGTCTGCGTGTCGCGCGGTCCCGACCGGGGCGCGGTCGTAATATATGCGCTCCGTTGGGATACCAAACTTGTCGTGGGGTGGCCAGGGTGAGAGAATCCCGATATGGCGGGGGTGGGGGCAGCCGGCGAACTCGAGTCGGTCAGGGTGACGCGCATTCTGCGCGACGACATCATCCTCGGTCGTCGCGCGCCGGGCTCCCGGCTGGTCGAGCGTGACATCGCCGCCGAGCTCAACGTCTCGCGTCTCCCGGTGCGCGAGGCGATCCGGACCCTGGTGGGCGAGGGCGTCGTGGTGGCGCGGCCGCGGACCTGGGCGGTCGTGCGCGAGTTCACCCACCGCGACATCCAGGATTTCGGGGAGGTCAGAGAGGCCATCGAGACGCTGATCTTCGTCTTCGCCGCCGAACGGCATTCCTCTGACGGCATCGCCCGATTGCGCGACGCCTACGAGCGCGAGCACGCGGCCGCGACTGAAGGGCGCACGGAAGCCGCCCGCATCGCGGCCGGTGAGTTCCACGAGATCTCGGCGGAGCTGGCCGGCAACGAGATGCTCGGCGAGCTGATCGGCGTCTTCGTGACGCGCCTGAGGTGGCTGTTCGGCCAGCACGACGACCTCCTCGCGATGGCGGAGGAGCACCGCATCATCCTCGAGGCGGTAGCCGCGCGGGATGTGGACGCACTCCGCGAGATCATCCCGCGTCACCTCGCCAGCGGGCAGGCGGCCGCAGAGCGCCGCCTCAGCTCCGCATCGCGCTCGATCTGAGCATCCCTCTGAGGATCCCCCGTTGAGGGAATAGCGGATCGGGGGGTATGGTTATCCTCGGAGGGATACCCCAGGGGGGTATTCCGACAGGAACTATCGCACTTCGAGAGGACACATCATGAGCACCACCACCTACGCCGTCACCGGGATGACCTGCGGGCACTGCGAAGGATCGGTCCGCAGTGAGGTCGCCAAGCTCGACGGAGTCACCGCCATCGACGTCAGCGCCGCGTCCGGAACCCTCGTGGTGACCTCCGACTCCGCGCTCGACGACGCCGCCGTGCTGGCCGCCGTCGACGAGGCCGGCTACAGCGCCACCCGCGCCTGAGATGGCCGTGTCGGGCGGGACTGCATCGTACGATCTCGAGATCGGGGGAATGACGTGCGCGTCGTGTGCGGCGCGCGTCGAGAAGCGGCTCAACCGCATCGACGGTGTCGCTGCCTCCGTCAACTATGCGACGGAGAAGGCCCACGTCGAGGTCGCTGACGGCATCGCCGTCGAAGACCTCATCTCCGAGGTGGTGCGCACCGGGTATTCGGCCGCGCTGCCGCGTGAGGAGGAGGCGGTCGGCACCGACCCCGCCTACCGGCGTCTGCGTCTGCGTCTCGTGATCGCTGCGGTGCTCGCGATCCCGGTGATCGCCCTGGCGATGTTCGAGCAGCTGCAGTTCCCCGGGTGGCAGTGGGCGTCACTGGTCCTGGCCACCCCGGTCGTCACCTGGGCGGCCTGGCCCTTCCACCGAGCCGCCGTGCTGAACGCCCGCCACCGTGCTGTCACCATGGACACGCTCATCTCGGTCGGAGTGACGGCCGCCTTCCTCTGGTCGATCTACGCCCTCTTCTTCGGGACTGCCGGGATGTGGGGCATCACCCATCCGTTCCGGTTCACGATCGAACGGGGAGACGGCCTCGGCAGCATCTACCTCGAGGTCGCGGCAGGCGTGACCCTGTTCCTCCTGCTCGGGCGATTCCTCGAACAGCGTTCCAAGCGCCGCGCCGGTGCCGCGCTGCGGGCGCTCGGCGAGCTGGGAGCCAAGGACGTCTCGGTCCTCCGAGACGGGCGCGAAGAGCGGATGCCGCTGGACCGCCTGGCCGTCGGCGACGTCTTCGTCGTGCGCCCCGGCGAGAAGATCGCCACGGACGGCGTCGTCGCGGAGGGCGTATCCGCCGTCGACGCCTCCATGCTCACGGGGGAGCCGGTGCCGGTGGAGGTGTGTGCCGGCGACGCCGTCACAGGAGCCACCGTCAACGTCGGCGGACGACTGCTGGTGACGGCCACTCGGATCGGCGCCGACACGCAGCTCGCGCGCATGGCACGCCTGGTCGAGGAGGCGCAGTCGGGGAAGGCCGAGGCTCAGCGCCTCGCCGACCGGCTCTCCTCCGTGTTCGTCCCCATCGTGTTCGCGATCTCCGCGCTCACGCTCGTCGCCTGGCTGCTGGCCGGCGGGGGCGCCGCTGCGGCGTTCACCGCGGCCGTCGCCGTGCTGATCATCGCCTGCCCCTGCGCGCTCGGTCTCGCCACCCCGATGGCGCTGCTCGTCGGGACGGGACGCGGCGCCCAGCTCGGCGTGCTCATCAAGGGGCCTGAAGTGCTCGAATCCACGCGTCGGGTCGACACCATCGTGCTCGACAAGACCGGAACCGTCACCACCGGGCGCATGACGCTCCTCGACATCGTCCCCGCGGAGGGCGAGGACGCCGCCGAGGTGCTGCGCCTCGCCGCCGCGGTGGAGGACGCCTCGGAGCATCCGATCGCCCAGGCCGTCGTCCGCGCGGCCACGGAACGCATCGGCGAGCTGCCGGTCGTCCACGAGTTCCAGAACGTGCGGGGGCGCGGTGTCACCGGCATCGTCGACTCGCACGCGGTCATCGCGGGGCGGCCGTCGTTCCTCGCCGACTGGGCGCTGGAACTCGATGCAGAGCTCGCGTCGGCGTTCGACTCCGCAGAAGACGATGCCCGCACCGCGATCGCCGTCGCCTGGGATGGGCGGGTGCGCGGAGTGCTCGTCGTCGCGGATCAGATCAAGCCCACCAGCGCAGCGGCCATCGGTGCCCTGCGGGGCCTCGGACTGCGGCCGGTGCTGCTCACGGGAGACAATGAGCGCGCGGCACGGCGCACGGCCGAGAGCATCGGGATCGAACAGGTCCGAGCCGGCGTCCTCCCCGAGGGCAAGGTCGAGGAGGTCATCTCGCTGCAGCGGCAGGGGAGGGTCGTCGCGATGGTCGGCGACGGCGTCAACGACGCCGCAGCGCTCGCGCGGGCGGACCTCGGGATCGCGATGGGCACGGGCACGGATGCCGCGATCGAAGCATCCGATCTGACCCTGGTGAGGGGCGACCTGTGGGGAGCGGTCGATTCGATCCGTCTCGCCCGGCGCACGCTGGCGACGATCCGGGGCAACCTCTTCTGGGCGCTCGCGTACAACGTCGCGGCCATCCCGCTGGCCGCACTCGGGCTGCTGAACCCGATGCTCGCCGGCGCCGCCATGGCGTTCTCGAGTGTGTTCGTGGTGCTGAACAGCCTTCGACTGCGTCGGTTCCGCAGCGCCGCTCCTGTGCGGTGATCTGGAAGCGGCCCCCGCGCCGAGATATATTGACACTGCGGAATCGTTCCGACATTGCGTCTTGGTCTGGGGAGCGACATGAGGGCTCTCGCGGTCGTCACCGGAGGACTCCTCCTCGTCGGGGGAACGGTGCTCCTCGTCGTCGCCGACCAGCAGCGCGTCGAGGCGCTCGATGAGGCGCGAGCCGCCGTCGTGCAGGCGGAGGAGCAGCTCGACGCGACCCGAGCCGAGAACTATCGCCTGGCGGAGCGCCTGACGGCCCTGCGTGCGACGATCGCCGAGCAGGACGCGCAGCTCGAGGACACCACGGGATTCTTGGAATGACGGGGCTCTCGTGATGAGGAGGGCGCTCGCCGTCACCGTCGTGACGGCGGTGCTGCTCGCCTCCGGCGTCGCGGCGCGGGCCGTCGGGCTGGACCAGGACAGGGCGGATGCGATCGCCGAGCTGCAGACACTGTCGGAGTCGACCAGGTCGGCGCAGATGCGCACCGATCACCTCGACGGCGCGGTCGCCGCTGCGGAGGAGGACACCGCTGCGCGCGCCGCGGTGCTCGAGGTTCGCGGCGCGTTCGTCGACGAGATCGACGCACTGAATGCGGCGATGACCGGCGCGGAGGGAAAGGTCGACACCTCCACGCACCGGGCTGCGGCGATCGATGCGCAGGAGGTGGTGCTCGCCGAACGCGACGACCCGGCGACCGTCGTGGCGGCGACTGCGACCGTGCACTCGCTGATCGACAAGGTGGGCGACGATGTCTCGGGGTGGGAGACGGCGCAGTACGCGGCGCCCGGTGGACCCGCGTGGTCCTCCAGCGGTCCTGAGGGCTTCGCGCGGGTGCGCGCGGCACTCGACCGGGTCGGTGGCGCAGGAGTGGGACTGTACGAATCGGCCTCGTGCGCGGGGGGCACCGCTCCCGCGTGTGCGAACAGCAACGGCTTCATCAAGTACCGCGCGGACATCGCGCAGTGGAGCGCCGACCGCCTGAACTGGGCCATGGCGCACGAACTCGGGCACATCTACCAGTTCCGCGTCTGGGGTGCGCTGACGTCGTCCGCGAGTTATCACTCCCTGTTCGGCGGCGACCCCGAGTTCCTGGCGAACTGCATGGCCGTGGTGCGCGGCTATCCCGGCTCGGTCGGATGCGACGCCTCGCAGCAGGCCTGGGCGTCTGCGATCTGGGTGGGGACCGTTCGGTGAGTCACCGTACGGGCGTGGTCGTGTCGATCGCCTCACGGAGCGGTCGCCGCATCACGCGCCAGTAGCCGCTCGGTGCCAGACGTACGAGCGTGTCGATGAGGCGTGCCTCCCGTCCGACCATGGTGCGCGCCCGGCGCCGCTCTGTCGCGCGCACGATCTGTGCCGCGGCGTCGGCCGGCTCGGTGTGATACATCGCGGCCTGCGCGGCGGCGGCACGTGCGGCGACGGCCGGATCGATCGCGGCGGCGTAGCGTCCGTGCAGGATGATCCCGGTGCGCACGCCCGCCGGGTACACCGCGCCGACCGACACCGAGGTGCCCTCCAGCTCGTGTCGCAGGGCCTCGGAGAACCCGCGCACCGCGAACTTGCTCAGCGAGTACGGGATGCGGCCGGCGGGAGCGGCCAGCGCATAGACGCTCGCGAGGTGGGTGATGTGCGCGGCGGGCATCGCGCGGAGCGCAGGCAGCAGCGCCTTCGTGATCGAGACGGTGCCCCAGAGATTCACATCCGTGAGCCAGCGCATCTCCTCCATGGTCAGCTGTTCGAGCGTCCCCAGCATCGATGAACCCGCGCACGTGATGAGGGCGTTGATGCGCGGGTGCGCGGCGATGATCTCCTCCGCCGCGGAGAAGACGGCCTCGTCGTCGCGCAGATCCACGATGTGCGTCGTGACGGCGGTGGACGGGAGGGTGCCGATCAGGGCGGCGAGCCCGGCGGCATCGTGATCGAGGAGGGCGAGGTGCACGCCGTCCGCAGCCAGCAGCCGGGCGATGGCCGCACCCATGCCGCTCGCGGCACCGGTGATGACGGTCGTGCTCCCGGAGAGGGTGAGACGCTTCATTGCAGTCCTCCTGGGTCGTCGGAGCCGGGCGATTCCGATCCATTCTGGCCGAGTGGATCGGGGAGCGGTACCGGTACTCTCGAAGGGAGGAGGTAGCAGTGGGACGAACTGCGGATGCCATCGCCGAGGGCGTTGCGATCGCGACCGCTGCGGCGCGCCTCGCCGTGAAGAATCACATCCTCATCGGCACGATCGCCGAGAACGGGATCTTCGACACGGACAAGTACGTCGCCGACGCGCGCGAGGCGCTGCGGGCGATGGCCGAGGAGTCCGAAGAGGTCGAACGCAACCTCACGCAGCTGCGCAAGCGCGCCCGCGGACGTCATTCCGACCCGTCGGGCACCCACGACTACCGTGACCGCGATGTCCGCAATCTGCGCCGACGCGCCAAGCAGTCCCACGGCGTCGCGACGAAGCTGCGCGACATGATGGAAGACGACGAGGCACTCCGGGTCATCGTCGAGGAGGCGCGCGAGGGGGCATGGGCCGATGTGCGCCACAACCTCGACCGTCGGCTGCGCGTCGAGGGCATGCGCCCCGACCAGGACCCCGACTACGAGCGGATGCGCGAGGCGCGGATGCAGGCGCTGCGGCTCGTCGACCTGCAGGCGCTGTCGTCGCTGCAACGTGCGAAGGCGAAGCGGAAGAAGAAGCAGAAGTCGGCCGACGCGGACGACTGACCCCTCGTTTCGCATTCCCGTCGCGACTGTTGTAGGCTGTTCTACGGCCCGCTGAGCGGTCCAGGAGCGCCCGTAGCTCAATGGATAGAGCATCTGACTACGGATCAGAAGGTTAGGGGTTCGAGTCCCTTCGGGCGCACATCACGAGAGAAACCCCCGTCGCGAAAGCGGCGGGGGTTTCGTGTTTCTTGTGAGGCACAGCGTGTCTATCAAGGCGGAGCCCGGGGCGCCGGAACGCTCGGCAACTACTACACTCGCCTGTATGTCTAGCTCAGCGGTGACCGGTCGGCCTCGGGACTCGACGCTGGACGCAAAGATCCTCGAAGCTGCCGAAGCGATCCTTCTCGAGTCGGGTTACTCGAGTTTGACGATTGATGCGATCGTTCATCGCGCCGGAACTTCGAGGCCCGCTTTCTATCGCAGGTATGCGGGAATCCCGGCACTGCTGCTCGAGATGCTGTTTCGCAAGTTCGGAGACGGTCCCATCACTGACACGGGCTCCGTCTACGGCGATCTGCTGGTGATTCAGAGCGAACAGGTGCGACTCTTCAATCATCCTTTGGTTCGCCGGTGTCTATCCGGATTTCTCGATTCACTGCAGACGGATGCGAACCTCCTGGAGGTTTTCCATGCCGGGTTCTTCGCGCCGAGGCGGGCGGTCACGCGCGACGCGCTGTTGCGAGGGGTCGCTCGCGGGGAGATTCCGCGGCCGGTCGACGTGGACTGGGTGTGCGACCTGATGTCAGGTCCGCTGGTGATGCGTTGCACGTTTCCCAAGATCGGGCCGCTTGACGAAGATCTGGCGGCGGCTACGGTGAACGCGGCGCTCGCAGACCTGCGCGCGAGTGCCACCTCAGCGTAATCGTCGGACCAATATGTTCCACCGACGGCTATAGCTCGCCAAGAGGGTTGCGTTCCATACTTATACGTAACGTATGGGGGCAAGATGTTCACGCGATCGGCGTCGTCGGAAGACCACGTATCCAGCCACTCTCCAGCCCTACTTTTCGTGCCAGCGATGGGGGTGCCAGCGACGTACTACAGGCCGTTTGTTGAGCAACTCGAGTTTCGGGGTTACCCCGTCACGTTCGTCGACTGCGATATCTCCTCGAAAGCGACCGGTTCGGCGGGTCGAGGTGGGTATGCAGAGATTGTGGAAGACCGGATCCGTAGTAGGTTTCGCGTGGCGGAGGCGTCGGTCCCGACAGGTCGCGTCGTTGTGCTGGGACATAGTCTCGGGGGCCAACTCGGACTCGTCTTCGCGGGCGGATTCGAGCCCGAGGTACCGGTGATTCTGATCGGTAGCGGATCCGCGTTCTTCGGAGGATTCGCAGCCCCACGTAAATGGGTCTACCTGATCGTGTCGCAAGCGATTGCCGGTCTGTCGGTGCTGCTCGGATCATGGCCGGGACACAGGCTCGGATTCGCCGGGCGTCAGACCAGGCGCACCATGTGCGACTGGGCGCGCAACGTCCGCACCGGTCGGTATGGTTCGCGGAACTCGTCGTTCGACTATGGCGTTGCTCTCCGGGGTTTCCGCGGGCCATTGGCGGTGATCAATATAGCCGGGGACCTTCTCGCTCCACCATCGACGACAACTCGCCTCACCGATCGTACGGGCGCCGCGGTGTTGCGACGGGCCACATACTCCCCCCGCCGGGCGAGGAGAAGACCGGGTTCGCACTTCACCTGGGCTCGGGACGTGCCGGGCGTGGTCCCGCAGATTATCGAGTGGTTGTCCGACCCCGACTTCATCGCTCCTGCTGATCACGAACGGAGGAGTTCCGATGAACGGTAGGCCATTGGCAGGTAGGCATGCGGTTGTCGTCGGCGGTGGTTGGGCCGGTATCGCCTCCGCATGGCGACTTCGTGAAGCAGGTGCAGATGTGGAGCTTCTGGATGCGCAGGATCAGCTTGGCGGTCGTTCACGCGGCGTGCCGCTCGGCGACCGGCTCGTCACGCTCGGAGGAAAGAATATCGGCAAGAACTACACGCGCTTTCGGGGTTTTGTCACGGACCACGGGGGCGGCGACTGGGAGGACTTGCTGCTGTCTTGCTGGAAGGGCGACGGGATCGTGCCGGTGACTACCCTGTGACCTTCGAGCAGGACCACCGGCGTATCGGCAGAATCGCGCTCTCAACCGTCTGAACCGACGAAGGGTCCTGCCCGCCCGTCGCGCCATTGTGCTCGATAGGCTCGTGCTCACGACGCTTCCCGAGCAGACCCAGAGCAACCGGGTGTGGCATGTGACCGGTCTGGTGTGCGGCATCCTGGCGACCGTGTCTCACGAGTACGCCGCTCCCCGGGCTGTCGTTTCCCACGCGCTGCGAAGGAGAACTCTCGCTGCGAAGGAGCGAATGGGGAATCCGGTCCTTCGTTGAGTGAGATCTCCTTCGATGGGAGAGTTCGCGGAAGCGCGGCTGAGCGACCTCAGTCGAGCAGGCTCGTGATGGCGGGGTCTCGGCGGGCGACTTCTCCCGCCGTGCCGACGATCACATGACGCATCGCGGCCACGGCGACGGCCGGAGTGACATCCGCACGGTGGGCCAGGCTCACGGTGCGCCTCATCATCGGATGCGAGATCCTGACCGACCGCAGCGCCGGCTGATCGAGCAGCACCATCGCCGGGACCACGGCCACGCCGACGCCTCGTTCGACGAAGCGGAGCAGGGCGTCCATCTCAGCACCCTCCAGGACGAAGTTCGGGGTCAGCCCCGCCGATCGGAAGGCAGCATCGGTCGTCGCCCGCAGCTCGTACGTCTCGTCGAGGGCGATCAGGGGGAGCGTCGCGAGGTGGTCGAGGCTCATCGACGGCAGGGTCGACACCGGCGGCTCGGATGCGGCGGAGACGACGACCAGCTCCTCGGTGAGCAGCGGCATCCTGGCGAGGCTGAAGCCGGAGGGCGGAGGCCCCTCGGATTCGGTGATCAGGGCGATGTCGACCGCCCCGACGGCCAGCTGTTCCACCAGCAGGCGCGATCCGCTCTCGGTCAGGTGCAGATCGACGCCAGGGTGCGCCGCATGGAACGTGCTGATCGCCTCGGCGACGAGGCTGATGCAGAGGGTGGGGGGTGCGCCCAGGCGAACCCGGCCGCGTCGGAGCCCGGCGAGTTCCGCCATCTCCTCGCGGATCGCCTCCGACTCGGCGAGCATCCGCTGGGCGCGGGGGAGCAGTGCTTCCCCGGCGGCGGTGAGGTTGATGTGCCCGCGCGCGCGATGGAAGAGCTCGGCCCCGAGCTCGCGCTCGAGCGTCGAGATCTGTCGGCTCAGCGACGGCTGGGCGAGGTGCAGGTGCTCGGAGGCGCGGGTGAAATGGCCGAGGCGGGCGACCTCGACGAACCCGCGGAGCTGCTCGAGGTTCATGCCTGCAGTGTATCGATACCAGTAGAACAATGCATTGGAGTTATCGGATCGCCGTGCCTAGCGTGGAATCCATGAGCACACGCGAACGCCAGATCTCCACCACGGTCCTCGTCATCGGCACCGGCGGGTCGGGCCTGCGCGCGGCCATCGAGGTCGCCGAGCACGGAATCGACGTCCTCGCGGTCGGCAAGCGCCCGCGTCAGGATGCGCATACCTCTCTCGCCGCCGGCGGCATCAACGCGGCGCTCGGGACCATGGACCACGACGACACCTGGCAGCAGCACGCGGCCGACACCATCAAGGAGAGCTACCTGCTCGCCAACCCGCACACCGTCGAGATCGTGACGCAAGGGGCTGAGTGCGGCATCCGCGATCTGGAGCGCTGGGGGATGGACTTCGCCCGCGAGGACGACGGACGCATCTCGCAGCGCTTCTTCGGAGCGCACACCTTCCGCCGCACCGCGTTCGCCGGCGACTACACGGGCCTCGAGATCCAGCGCACCCTGGTCGCGAAGGCCGAGCAGCTCGAGGTGCCGATCCTCGATCACGTCTACATCACCCGCCTGCTCGTGCGCGACAACGTCGTCTTCGGCGCCTACGGCTTCGACCAGGCCGACGGCACGCGCTACCTGATCCACGCGGATGCCGTGATCCTCGCCGCCGGCGGACACAACCGCATCTGGCGTCGCACCTCCTCGCGGCGCGACGAGAACACCGGAGACTCGTTCCGCCTCGCGGTCGACGCCGGAGCCCGCCTGCGCGACCCCGAGCTCGTGCAGTTCCACCCGTCCGGCATCATCGAGCCCGAGAACGCGGCAGGCACGCTCATCTCCGAGGCGGCCCGCGGCGAGGGCGGCATCCTGCGCAACGCTCTCGGCGAGCGGTTCATGTCGAAGTACGACCCGGAGCGGATGGAGCTCTCGACCCGCGACCGCGTCGCGCTCGCCGCCTACACCGAGATCGCCGAGGGGCGGGGCACCGAGAACGGCGGTGTCTGGCTCGACGTCTCGCATCTGCCGCGCGAGACCATCATGACCCGTCTGCCCCGCGTCTATCAGACGATGATGGAGCTGCAGATGCTCGACATCACCACCGATCCGATCGAGATCGCGCCCACCGCGCACTACTCGATGGGAGGTGTGTGGGTTCGTCCGGAGGACCACCAGACCGACGTCGACGGACTGTACGCGATCGGCGAGGCATCCAGCGGACTGCACGGAGCGAATCGCCTCGGCGGCAACTCGCTCATCGAACTCCTCGTCTACGGCCGCATCGTCGGTCAGGCGGCCATGGCTCACGCCGCAGGACTGGACGCGCAGCGTCGGTCAGCGCATGCCGTCGCGCAGGCCCGCGCGGAGATCGACGACCTCCTCGCCGCGGACGGACGCGAGAACGTGCGCGCGCTGCAGCGCGCGATCCGCAACACGATGACAGAGCACGCAGGCGTCGTCCGCTCCGAGGAAGGTCTGCGCGCCGGCCTCGCGGACCTCGACATGATCGAGGGACGCATGGAGGACATCGGCATCCACCCCGACATCGCCGGGTTCCAGGACCTCGCGCATGCCTTCGACCTCAAGGCCTCCGCACTGGCGGCACGCGCCACCCTCGAGGCCGCGCTCGAGCGTCGCGAGACCCGCGGATGCCACAACCGCAGCGACTATCCCGACACCGATCCGACTCTGCAGGTCAACCTGGTGTGGTCGCCGTCCGGCGGCGTGACCCATGAGCCGATTCCGGAGATCCCCGCCGAGATCGCCGAGCTCATGCGCGACGTCGACACCGAGGGCAAGCTCGTCGAGTAGTCACGCGAACCCACCCCCGGGGCGGCAGGACGCCTCGGGGGAGGAGGACGGCGGAGCGAGGTAGGAGTCGCTCAGTCGTTCTCGTCGGTCTCCGGACCGTCGATGACCCCGATCCCGACCGCCTCATGGTCGGGCTCGGGGTCGTTGCGTGCGGGGGCCTTCGGCTCCTCGGACGGCTCCTTCTCAGTGCTCGGCTCCTCGAGCTCGTCGTTGCTGGGGACCTCGTCCGGGTCGGCATCCTCCGGGGACTCCGCCTGCTCGGGCTTCTCGGCGGTCTGCGAAGGATCGGTGAGCTCGCCCGCGTCACCCGACGAGGGGGTCGGTGTGGGCGTCTGAGCCTCGGGGGAGAGGTCGGAGGTCGGGTCCTGCTCTGGAGTGCTGTTCGTCATGGTCTTCCCTTTCGCATCGAGTGCATCACCAGGATGGCCATACGAGCCGGAACCGCGAAGGGCCTTGACGGCGGCATCCGGATCCCCCGCCGTGCGACGCAGGACGTACGCTGGACGGGTGACAGCGTACGTCTCGGCCTTCGACCTCTTCTCCATCGGAGTAGGCCCCTCGAGTTCCCACACGGTCGGGCCGATGCGGGCGGCACTCGAGTTCGCGCGCCGACTGCGCTCGACAGGAGCCGTCGATCGCGTCGCCCGCATCGGATGCACGCTCTACGGGTCGCTGGGCGCCACCGGGATCGGACACGGAACGCCGGATGCCGTCGTCGCGGGCCTTCGAGGTCTCGCGCCCGAGTCGTGCGACCCCGCCGACGTGCGCGCCGCCTGGACCGACCTTCGCGAGGGGGCGACCGTGCGGATCGACGGCGTCCACGAGATCCCGTTCTCGAAGACGGACATCGTGTTCGAGCCGCGCACCCGTCTGCCCGGCCACCCGAACGCCATGACGATCACCGCGTGGGATGCTGACGGCGTCGCCGTGGCGGAGGAGACCTACTACTCGGTGGGCGGCGGCTTCATCCGGCGCGACGGGGAGGAGGCGAAGCTCGCCGCCGCCCCGCTTCCCTACTCGTACGCGGATGCCGCGTCGCTGCTGGCGCTGTGCGACGAGCACGGCCTGTCGATCGCGGAGGTCGCCCGGCTCAACGAGACCGCCGAGCGCTCGGAAGAGGATGTCGCCGCGGGGCTCGATGCGATCTGGGACGCCATGGCCGCCTGCGTCGAGAACGGCCTGCACTCGGACGGCGTGCTCCCGGGGATGCTCAAGGTCAAGCGTCGCGCCAGTGCGATCCGCGGACAGCTCGAAGAGGCGGAGGCGGACGGGCACCGCGAGCTTCCCGGAGAGTGGCTCGGCGCCTTCGCACTCGCTGTCAACGAGGAGAACGCGGCGGGTGGTCGCGTCGTCACGGCGCCCACGAACGGTGCTGCCGGCATCCTCCCGGCCGTCGCGATGTACTGGTGGCGGTTCCTCGCCGACTCCGGGCTCGGAGCAGGCAACGCCGTGACCCCGTACGGAGAGCTCGTGGGCAGCGCGCTGCTCGGCTTCGACGGCACTCGCGCGATCGAGTCCGACCAGTCGGAGGGCGACGAGGCCGTCGCGGAGGCGAACCGCCGCCGCGGCATCCGACGCTTCCTCCTCACTGCGACCGCGCTGGGGTCGCTCTTCAAGGCGAACGCCTCGATCTCGGGGGCCGAGGGCGGATGCCAGGCCGAGGTCGGCTCCGCCTGCGCGATGGCCGCCGGCGGACTCACGGCCGTCATGGGCGGTACGAACAGGCAGATCGAGAACGCCGCCGAGATCGCCATGGAGCACCATCTCGGACTCACGTGCGACCCCATCGGCGGGCTCGTGCAGATCCCCTGCATCGAGCGCAACGCCATCGCTGCCTCGACCGCGGTCACGGCCGCCCGCCTCGCCCTGCGTGGCGACGGCAGTCACTACGTCTCGCTCGACGCGGTCGTCGAGACCATGCGGCAGACCGGCATCGACATGTCGACGAAGTACAAGGAGACCAGCGAGGGCGGTCTCGCGGTGAACGTCATCGAATGCTGACGCGCTCCTGCCGTTGTCGCGGCGTCGGTGGCACCGGGTAGCCTCCGATCGGAGGAGGTGCGCATGGAATCGATCTGGGCTTCGGGCAGTCGTCGTCGGCGCGAGCAGCCGATCGTCGCGGTCAGGGCGGCGGACGATGCGCCGGAGCCGGGGCGGCTCTGGCCCACGAGCATCCCGGCTGTCGCCCAGGTGCTGCGGGAGGGGATCGATCTCGCGCCCGGCGTCACATTCCTCGTCGGCGAGAACGGCAGCGGCAAATCGACCATCGTCGAGGGCATCGCCGGGGCGTACGGGCTCTCGCCGGAGGGCGGGTCGAGGCAGGCGATGCACAGCACCAGACCGACCGAATCGCCGTTGTCCGAGTGGCTGCGACTGCAACGGGGCGTCGGCGCCGACCGGTGGGGCTTCTTCCTTCGCGCCGAGACGATGCACTCGTTCTACACGTATCTCGAGGCGAACCCCTCGACCAGCGGGCCGGACGTCCCGTTCCATGAGATGAGTCATGGCGAGTCCTTCCTGGCCCTCCTCGACAGTCGCTTCGACTCGCCGGGCTTCTACTGTCTTGACGAGCCGGAGGCCGCGCTCTCGTTCCAGTCCACGCTCGCCCTCATCGCCGTGCTGCAGCGCATCGTCGACGACGGCGGTCAGGTGCTGTGCGCGACGCATTCGCCGGTGCTGGCGGCGCTGCCGGGCGCGCACATCCTCGAGGTGGGGGACTGGGGCATCCGGCCGGCGGAGTGGGGAGACCTCGAACTGGTGAACCACTGGCGCTCGTTCCTGCAGGATCCGGCGCGCTATCTCCGGCACCTCCTCGATTGAGGGGGCGCGGCGGCGAGGGCGGCGCGGGTCGTAGGCTGACGCCATGACCGACCAGCGTGCTCCGAGGAAGCGCGGTCGCCCTCGCGGCGGCTCCGACTCCCGTGAGCGCATCATCGCATCGGCCGTCGACGAGTTCGGCGAGAGCGGGTACGACGCCTCGACGATCCGCTCGATCGCCACCAGGGCCGGGGTCGATTCGGCGCTCGTGCATCACTACTTCGGTACCAAGGCCGACCTGTTCGCCGAGGCCGTCGGCATCCCTCTCCGACCGGACATCGACGTGCCGGGCATCGTCGCCGGTCCGCGCGACGAGGTCGGGCAGCGGCTCGTCCGCTACATCCTCGATGCGTTCGAGCAGCCCGACATCCGACGGCGGGGAGTCATGCTGATCCGCACCGCGATCGGCAGTCGTCTCACGACCCCGCTGCTGGCGGGCTTCCTGTCGCGAGAGCTGATCGGCAAGATCGCGAAGACGCTCGAGGTGCCGGACGCCGAACTGCGCGCGACGCTCGTGGCGTCTCAGGTCGCCGGACTGCTGATCACCCGATACGTCCTCAGGCTGGCGCCGATCGCCGCGGCATCCGTCGACGAGCTCACCGCACGCGTGGGGCCGACCGTGCAGCGGTACCTCTTCGACTGACCAAGCCCCCTGCCCCCCTGCCCTTCCCCCTGCCCTTCCCCCTTCCTCCTGCCCCCTGCCCCCTGCCCTCCCCATCCGGGCACAGCTTCGGAGCCGGGGCTCGACACCCGGACCCGTCCCGTCCGCGGGCGGCGTGTCGGTGCCGAAGTCCGAAGCTGTGCCCGGTCGAGACGAGTGACCATTGACCACGCCAGCCGCTGCGCGCATAATTCATCACATGATGAATACTCCGGCTGTCGCGATCTCGGGACTCCGGGTGCGCCGCGGTGCGACCCAGGTCTTCGACGGCGTCGATCTCGAGATCCCTCGCGGCGAGATCACCGGACTTCTGGGTCCGTCAGGATGCGGCAAGACGACGCTCATGCGCTCGATCGTCGGGGTGCAGCGCATCGCCTCCGGGACGGTCGTGGTGCTCGGCGAGCCGGGTGGGTCGAAGCAGCTCCGCCATCGGGTCGCCTACGGCACGCAGGGAGCCGCCGTCTACGACGACCTCACCGTGCGTCAGAACCTGTCGTACCTGGCGGCCGTGCTGAAGGCGCCGAAGGGCGACGTCGATCGCGTCATCGACGAGGTGGGACTCGGCGGACAGGCGCGGCAGCTCGTCGGCTCGCTGAGCGGCGGCCAGCTCACGAGGGTGTCGCTCGCCATGGCGCTCGTCGGATCACCCGAGCTCATCGTCCTGGATGAGCCGACCGTCGGCCTCGACCCCGTGCTGAGGAGGGAGCTGTGGGGGCTGTTCCGCGGGCTCGCGGAGCGAGGCGTGACCATGATCGTGTCCAGCCACGTGATGGACGAGGCTTTGCGGTGCGATCGGCTGGTGCTCATGCGCGCGGGGCGGATCATCGCCGACACGACGCCGGCCGGGTTGCGGGAGCAGACCGGAGCCGCCGACCCGGAAGCGGCATTCCTTGCTCTCGTCGAACGAGACAGCCGGCGGGCGGCGGATCCCCAGACCCCGCCCCCGCCCCTGCGCTCGCGTCGAGCACGGCGGGAGGCCTCGGAATGAACGGCCTCCGGATGCTGGCGACCGCGCGGCGGGTGCTCGGGCAGCTGCGGCACGACCCGCGGTCGATCGCGCTGATGCTCATCGCCCCCAGTCTGCTGGTCGGCCTCTTCGCGTGGCTGTTCAGCGATCAGGAGGGCGTGTTCGATCAGTTCGGCGGCGCGATCCTCGCCCTGTTCCCGTTCATCGTGATGTTCCTGATCACCTCGATCACCACCCTCCGCGAGCGCCGTTCGGGAACCCTCGAGCGGCTCATGACCACACCGCTCGCCAAGGCCGACTTCATCCTCGGCTACGCGCTCGCCTTCGGGCTCATGGCGTTCCTGCAGGCCGTGATCACCGTGTCGTTCGCCGTCGGGGTCTGCGGCCTGGAGGTCGAGGGGGAGCTGTGGCAGCTCGGACTCGTCGCCGTCGTGGATGCAGTGCTCGGCACCGCACTCGGACTCCTCGCCAGCGCGTTCGCGCAGACCGAGTTCCAGGCTGTGCAGTTCATGCCGCTGCTGGTGTTCCCGCAGATCATCCTCGGCGGCCTCTTCATGCCGCGCGACCAGATGCCCGACGTGCTGCACGCGGTCTCTGACTGGCTGCCGTTGAGTCACGCCATCGACGCGATCAACGCCGTCACCGCAGGGGAGGAGGGCGGCGACGTGTACGGCCCGGTGCTCGTGGTCGTCGCCTTCGGGGTGGGCGCGCTGGTGCTCGCCTCGCTGACCCTGCGACGCCGTACTGCATGAGCGCTGCCGGTGGCACGCCTCGGCTGAACGCCGGCGTCGGGCTCAGCGCGCGGAGCGGTTCTTGGTGTGCCTGGTCGGCGCGGCTGCCCAGGGATCCTCGGGCCACGGATGCTTGGGGTAGCGTCCGCGCATCTCGGCGCGCACCTGCGAGTAGGGGCCGGACCAGAACGAGGCGAGGTCGTCCGTCACCGCGAGCGGACGCCCCGCCGGGGACAGCAGGTGGAACAGGACGGGGACCCGCCCATCGACGAGCCGAGGGGTGTCGGCCCAGCCGAAGCACTCCTGTAGCTTGACCGCGACGACAGGGGGCGCCGTGTCGTCGTCGGTGTCCGGATAGTCGATGCGGACGCGTGAACCGCTGGGCACCTCCAGACGCTCGGGGGCGAGCTCGTCGAGGCGTGCCGCCTCGGGCCAGGGCAGCAGCCGACGCAGCGCGGATGACAGCTCCAACCGGCTGGCGGGGGTGCCGCCCGCCAGGGCATCGAGCTCTGTCGCCAACCAGGCGTCGAGGTTTTCGACGAGACCGGAATCCGAGACATCGGGCCAAGGGCCGCCGAGTTCGCGCCGAAGCAGGGAGAGGCGGCGGCGCAGGGCAAGGGCGGCATCCGACCAGGTGAACACGCGCAGCCCGTCGCGGCGAAGCGCCCGGCGCACGGCCTCTCGCCCATCTTCGACTGAGGCCTTCACCGGCGCCGACGAGCGCAGGATCGCGCCGATGCGGCGTTCGCGACGCGCCTGGACGCGGCCATCGACGAACGTCGCTTCGACGCGGTCGGTCAGGAGATGGCTGGCGGCCAGTTCCATCTGCGCTTCGGTGAGCACGGCAGCGGACCGGACGATCGCACCCGACCCGGCGGCCGCCCGTGCGGAGGCCCGCGCGACGTCGGCGACGGCGAGCCACTCCACTGCAGCCAGTGACCCGCGCACGCCGGCGCGGGTTCCGGATGCCAGCAAGAAGGTCGCCCCCTCGGCGGAGCGTTCGACGCGCCGGGCGATCCGCTCGGGGAAGGCCAGGGCGATCACGAGACCGACGCCCTCGAGATCCGGACGGATGCCGCGCGCGTCCGGCGTCATGCGCTCGAGCCGATCCGCATCGGTGCGCCAGCGTCGCGCCTCGGGGGTACGCCCGCCGCGCAGAGTCACGAGAGCCTGGGCGACGTCGGCCTCCGCGATCCGCAGGTCCCCGGCCAGCACCGCGACGACCTCGGACGCGAGCCGACCGCCGACGACCGGGCTGCCATCCCGGAGCGCTCTCGCGAGCCGGGGGTCGGTCGGGATCCGAGCCAACGTGCGACCTTCGGGCGTGGCTCGCCCTTCCCCGTCGATCGCGCCGAGCCCGCGCAGGACATCGACCGCCTCCGCGAGATGGTCGGCCGACAGTGGGTCGATCATTCGGAGCCCTGACGCCCCTGGCGCACCCCAGCAGGCGAGCAGCAGTGCGGCATCCGCGAGGTCGACCACCGCGATCTCGGGAACGGGCCGGGCGGGAGCTGCCGCGTACGAGCGCTCGTCCACGCAGCGGATGACGGCGCCCGGCCCTTGACGAGTCGCCCGACCGGCACGCTGCACGCACGAAGAGCGGGGCGCGGCGGTGGTGACGAGGCCCGTCATCCCGCGGGCGGCATCGCGCTGCGGATGCCGGGATAGACAGCTGTCCACCACGAGACGCACCCCCGGCACGGTGAGCGACGACTCTGCGAGGGAGGTCGTGACGATGATGCGCGGTGGGTCGGCGGGACCGCGACCTCGGATCACCGCATCCTGTTCTGAGCCGGAAATCTGTCCGTGCAGCTCCCGCACGTCGAACCCGCCGCTCGCGTCGCGGATGCGGCGGGCGATCTCCGAGACCTCGCGGGCGCCGGGGGCGAAGACGAGCACGTCGGCGGTGGGCTCGGTGCGCACGAGATCCTGCGCCCCGGCGAGAGCAGTGGTGGCGACGTGATCGAGGAACCCTCTGGTCACCCCGCGCTCGTCGAGACGGGGCACCGGGCTCGGCGCCCAGTGTTCGGCGAGCGGGAACGCGGGGACGTCATGGTCGACGATGGGCGCGGGATCGTCATCCGTGCCCAGGGCGGCGGCGATGCGCTCGGCGTCGAGGGTGGCGGACATGGCCACGACGTGCAGGTCGTCGCGGAGCTCGCGCACCTCGGAGAGTAGTCCGATGAGCAGGTCGGTCTCGAGGGCGCGCTCGTGCACCTCGTCGAGGATGACGGCGTCGACGCCGTCGAGTCCTGGATCGTCGAGCATCCGTCGCAGCAGCACACCGGCCGTGACGAACTCGACCCGCGTCTCGCGGCCCACCGCGCGCTCGCCGCGGACGGTGAATCCGACGCGAGTGCCGAGCGCAGTGCCGTCGAGCTGGGCGAGCCGCCGGGCGGCTGCACGCGCGGCGACCCGTCGAGGCTGCGTGACGATGACCCGCCCGGGGGTGCGCGACGCGAGCAGGGGTGGCACGAGCGTGGTCTTGCCGGTGCCGGGCGGAGCGCTGACGACCACGGCGCGGCTCTCGTGGAGTGCCGCTGCGACTTCGTCGAGGGCGGCCGCGAACGACAGTCCCGCGCCGATGGCGGCGAGGTCGAAGGAGTCGGGCGGCACCCCTCCAGTCTGCCTGCTCTCCGCAACTCCGGAGATCCGGGGCGCTTCGGCCGGTATCCGGTCCATCCGGCGGCACGTGCCGGCGAATCTCCGGAGTTATGGAAACTGAACGCGCGATGGAAACCGAACGCGCGAGAGAAACCGAACGCGCGAGAGCAATGGACCGGTGGACGCTGCAGACGACGGATGCCGCGACCGAACCGGCCGCGGCATCCGCTGTGCTGACTTGTGGTGACTACTCCGCGGCGGGAGCCGGCGGTGCGGGCGGCGGGGTGGTCGGGGTCGACTGCCGGGCGGTCGGCGCCGTGGCCGCAGCCACGCCTTCACCGATGCCGCGGCCGACGGCCTGACCCTGGATGATCGAGGCCAGGTCGAGTCCGGTCGCCGAGCTGACGCTGTCGAACACCGACTTCAGCGCCTTGGCGCTGTCGGCGCCGACGACGTTCGAGGCGCCGTCCTCGCTGGAGCCGCCGATGATCGACACGTTGCCGATCGCGGCGTAGCCCTTCGAGAACTCCGCCATGATCGACGGCAGCACATCGAGGACGCGCTGCGACAGGAAGGCGTCCTGGTTCGAGGCGATGGCCTTCGCCTCTGCCTCGACGGCGGCGGCTCGCGCCTCACCCTCGGCGCGGATCGCATCGGCTTCGGCATTGGCCCGGAGGCGACGGGCCTCGGACTCGGCCTCTGCCTGTGCGCGCAGCGCGTCGGCCTCACCGGTCGCACGGGCGATCGCGGCTGCGGCCTCACCATCGGCCTTGGCCTTGTCGGCCTGGGCCTGCTGCTCGGCGATGCGGGTGCGCGCCTCGGCCTGCTTGACCTGCTCGATCGCACCGGCCTCCGCCGCACGCTCACGCGTGTAGAGCTCTGCCTGGGCGCGGGTCTCGGCCTCGTAGCGCTGCGCGTCGGCGACGCGCTTCACGTCGGCATCGAGTTGGGCCTGACGGTTCTCGGCCTGCTGCTGCAGAACGGCCTGCTGGGCCTGCTCACGGGCGAGGTTCTCGGCCTGCTCGGCCTCAGCGCGGGCACGGCCGATGCCGGCGTTGGCGTTGGCGGTGTTCGTGTCGAGGGCCGTCTGCTCGACCAGGTTGGCTTCCTGGTTGGCGATGTTCTTCTGGTTGATCGCACGGTCGGCGTTGGTCTGCGAGATCTCTGCCGACTGGCGCTTCGCCTGGATCTCGGGAGCGCCGAGCGACTGGATGTAGCCGACCTTGTCGGTGATCCCCTTGATCTGGAACGAGTCCAGGATCAGACCCTGCTCGGCGAGCTCCTGAGAGACGTCGGCGGCGATCTGATCGGAGAACTTCTTGCGCTCGCGCATCAGCTCGACGACGGAGAGGGTGGCGACGATGCCGCGGAGCGCACCTTCGAGCTGCTCGGTGGTGAACTGCTCGATCGCCTTGTCCTGCGAGGCGAAACGCTCGGCTGCACGCCGCACGAGGATGGGGTCGGAGCCGATCTTCACGATCGCGACGCCGTCGACGTTGAGCGTGACGCTGTCGAGGGACTGGGCCTCGGCGTTGAGCGACACCTGGCGTGAGCGCAGTGAGATGATCTCGTGACGCTGGGTGATCGGGTTGACCAGGGACTTGCCGTTCACGATGACCGTGACGGGCGACTCCGACATCTCGTCTCTGGTCGTGCCGTCTGCAGAGATGACAGCGCGCTGCACCTTCTGCTTGCGTCCTGAGATGACGAGCGCCTCATCGGCGCGGGCCACCTTGATCCAGCTGCGTGCGAACAGCAGCAGGATGAGCAGGACGACGACGGCGATCGCGACGGCGATTCCGACGATGACGAGGATGCCGACGATTCCGGCGATCTCCATGGATGACCTCCCTGGTTCCCCCCGAGGGGGCGGTCGTGTGTCCGCGCGGTCGCGCGGCGTTCAGGCTCCACCCTGCCAGAAAAGCGAAGGGGTCGTCGTGGGCAGAAATGCCCGGCGTCAGCGGGTGCGCAGCTTCTCGGCGAGATCGCGGAGCGTCCTGAGCTCCTCGTCATCGAGCCGGGACATGCGCGACGCGATGGAGCGCCCGTGCACGGTCGCGATGCTGCGGAACGCCTTGGCTCCGGCATCCGTCGCCCTGATCAATGCGCCACGGCCGTCGTCGGGATCGGGGCACTTGGAGACCAGTCCGCGAGTGACCATCCGATCGATGAGGCGCGAGACGCTCGGCTGGCTGATCAGCATGTTGGCCGTGACATCGCGCAGACGTGCCGACATGTCCGGCGAGCGCGTGACCGTGAGGAGGACGTCGTACTCGGCCTGAGCCAGGTCGCCGTGCTCGAAGTCGGCGTTCATCTCGGTGAACAGCTCGTGCTGAGCGCGGAACAGGCTCTCCCAGGCCTGCACGGCGAGCTTGCGATCGGTCATGGGAACAGATTAGTGGCAACAGTAAAGGGCCGGTCGGAGAGGCTCCCGACCGGCCCTTGTCCCTTGCACCAAGAGTGTCCTGCAATCACATGAGGTGGATGCCACAGCAAACATTCACCGTGCGATCACTCTATAACGGCGAGGTAACGAATGCAACGGTTTGGTCACGGAAATGTTCGCGTCCGTCGGACAGTATGCCTGCATCCGTCCGCCGGGCACCAGCTCGCACGAGTTAGTGAATTGTGATTTACTAACATTATGGTCCGACCCAGACGTCTTACCGACGACGAACTCCTCGCGCGCATCGTCGGAGCGCTGGAGCAGCGCGCCGACCTCACTCCGTGGTCGCTTCAGGATGTCGCACCGGCGGCCGGTATCGGCCCGGCGGGGCTGATCAAGCGCTTCGGTTCCAAGCTGGGGCTCCTCCAAGCCCTCACCCGTCGGTGGATCGAGCTCATCCCGCATGGTCCGCTGCCCGAGGGGCGCGAACCCGAGGCCGAGCTTCGCGAGTACGTGAGTCGAGAGTTCGGCGCCGACTCGGCCGCAGGCGCCGTCTACGCCCTGTCGGAAGTGCTCAGCGAGCTGCAGGAACCCGAACTCGTCGCTCTGCTCGCGGAAGGGTGGCGTCGACAGGCGGCGCGACTTGCCGAGCTGCTCGCCGGGATGGATCTTCCCCATCTCGCCGATGCGGAGGCGGGCGGCACGCTGCTCCTCGATGCCCTGCACGGTTCCCTGTTCCGGTCAGCTGTGAAGCTGGGCCGGACTTCCCCCCTGACAACCCTCGAACACTTTCTGGAGATGTGGAGATGACCTCTCGCAACTGGCGTGGCCGCGTATTCATCGGCACGAGCGCCGACGGCAAGATCGCCCGTGAAGACGGAACGCTCGAATGGCTGACCGACCCGCCGGCCCGCCATCACGATGTCGCGACCACCACCGACCGCCCCGCCCTGGTCTGGGAGACGTTCTTCGAAACGGTCGACGCCATCGTCATGGGCCGTGCCACCTACGACTCCGTGCTCGGCTTCGGGGAGTGGCCGTTCGAGGGCAGGCACGTCCTCGTCCTCACCACGAGATCGGACATCGAGGACCCCCGCGTCCGCACGGCTTCGTCGATCGATGATGTGACCCGCGTGCTCGACGAACTCGGCGCACGAGAGGTCTACATCGACGGCGGTCGCACGATCCAGTCCTTCCTCCGTGCAGGTCTCGTCGATGAGCTCACCCTCTCCGTGGCGCCGGTCATTCTCGGGTCCGGCCGTTCGCTGTTCGGGGAGCTCGATGCGGACGTGCTGCTCACGGTCCGAGGCAGCCATGCCACCGACGATGGGCTGGTCCGCACCACGTACAACGTCGTCGCCGACTGAGGCGCGGCGGCCTCGCTGGGTCGTCGTCGCTTCGGCCGATCCCACTCTGTGTGCCGGTATATCGGTTTCGTATACCGGCATTCGAGTAATCGAAGCCCGTCTGTCTGATCTCTTAGATGAGTCGCGACTGGGAGCGGCTCGTATGGGACTGGGGAAGACGATGACTGGGGACAGCACAATCGTGCGCACGCACGCAACGACGGCCGCGAGGGAGAAGGCGGTCGCCACAGTAAGAAAGCGGGAGCGATGGCGGGGCATCCTCGCCCTGATCGTGGGATCGATCGTCGGTGTCTCGGGACTCTGGGGTGTCGCCATGCCGGCGGCCGCAGCCCCGACGGTCACCTATCCGGGTGCCATGAGCGGGATCTCGATCGAGACGACGAGTGGATCCGGGCCGGTGACGCAATGGCAGCAGGTGCGGATCTCGGGGGAGTGGGCGGTCCCCGACGGCGCCGTCGCGGGTGAGACGTTCGGGATGACGATGCCTGCGGAGTTCCATCGACAGGCCGCCGGGACGTTCGCGATCACCGACCCGACCACCGGCGCGGTCTTGGCGGATTGTGCCGTGAGCGACGGGGACGGACCCGACGTCGTCTGCACCCTCACGGACGCGGTGACGGGCAAGGCGCAGGTCGGAGGCACATTCTGGATGCAGGCGACCGCGTCACGCACGACGGCGTCCTCGACGGTCGAGTTCGATCTGGGCGACACCGTCGAGATCGTCGACCTGCCGGGCGGCGGTGGCATCGTTCCGGAAGACCCGCGCGAAGACGCCGAGCCCTCGAAGCACGCGGGCGTCTCCACAGGCGGGCATCTGAGGTGGGTCGTCGAGATTCCCAGCGGCTACGCGGCGGCGGGCGGTTTCACGATCTCGGACGTCCTCGATGCGGGTCTCGCGGATCACCACTACACCGAGGAGCTGACGCTCAGCAGGCAAGCGGTCGAGGACGGCATCCTCGTCGGAGGATGGACCGAGGTGTCGAGTGCGAACTACGAGGTCGTGTTCGCGGCGGACGGACAGTCTTTCGACCTGGTGGCGTCTGGTCTGCCCGCCGGCGGGTTCGCGTACAAGCTGGTCTATTACACGCAGTCGGATCTGCCGGTGGTCGAGGGCGAGGTCTTCGGCAACCACGTCACGGTCAACACCACCGAGACATCGGCGACCCACACGGTGACCGAGAGCGGGGGCGGTGATGGTGGCGGCGTCGACGACACGCGCTTCTCGATCACCAAGGTCCTGACCGGCCCGCAGGCCGCAGCGGCGCAGGATGCGACGTACACCGTGCGGTACTCGATCAAGGGCTCCACGACCCCCGCCAAGACCATCACGGTTCCTGTCGGAGAGTCGGCGGTCAGCGACCCGGCACCGGGAGGATCGACGTTCGTGATCGAAGAGGTCGACCTGCCGGTGATCGAGGGTGTGAGCTGGGGAGCGTGGACGATCGCCGGCGAGGGCGTCGTCGATGCAGGCGACGGAACCTTCGAAGTGTCCCCGGCGACAGCGGCCGGAGTCGCTCTCACTCTCACGAACGAGGCGAATGCGGTGCCGGTCGCTCCGCCGTCGCCGACCCCCACGCCTGTCGTGCCCGTCGATGAGAGTCCGGCCGTCTCGTCGAGCGCCTCTCCCGGCGCTCTGGCTGTGACGGGCGGCGGCGAAGCGACAGGCTTCCTGGTGCTCGGGCTCGTCCTGCTGCTCGGTGGAGGCGTGGCCACGAGCGTCGCCGCACGGCGTCGCGCGGCCGCCGCACGACGTTGACGAGCATTCGCTGAACCGCCGCTGATCCGCTGAGCCGCGCCGAGAGGTGTGGCTCAGCGGATCGCGTAGACGGCGCTGCCGACGATCACGGCGACGACGGTCGTCCAGCCGATGATGGCGACTGCCTGCCAGATCAGGATGCGGACTTTGCCCACGCCGGAGGCGGCGAGCATGGTCGCGGTGAAGTGGGTGGGGAGCAGCAGCGGGCCGAGGAGGCTCACACCCGGGACGCCGTAACGCTCGAACGCACGCTGGAACTTCTCGCGACGTGCACCCTTGCGGTCTGATTCAGCAGGCAACGCCTCGGCCCCGCCGGCACCATCGCCGGCGAGCACGGCCTGACGGCTGCGGCTGCGGTTCACGATGGCCGTGCGGGCGCCCGAACTGGCGATCACGAGCACGGCGACGCAGAGGAAGTTGCCCACGATGGCCGCGATGGCCGCGACGACGGGGTGGATGCCCCCGATGATGCCGATCGACACGGCACCCTCACCCTCGATGAAGGGGATCGCGCCGGCCAAGGCCACGATCAGCGGCTGGACCAGCTCGGGGACCTGGGCGACGAAGGCCTGGAAGGTCTCGATGAGGTTCATGGAGTGCTCCTGTCGGTGAGTGCGCCGGTGTCTCCGTCGCTGTGCATCCAGTCCATCGCGCATCGTCCGATGGCGGCAGTGTCGGACCGTCACCGGAATGCGGGTGGTCCTCACGCGGCATCCGTGACAACTGTCACGCCCGTATCGTGGGGGCATGCACAGCTCTCCCGCCGCCGATCCGTTCGGTGACGCACCGCCCGGCGCACGTCAGCTGGCTCGCGGCATCACGGCGACGTGGTGGTACACGTTCTCCGCCGTCGTCTTCCTCGAGTTCTTCCTGGTGCTCGTCTGGGGCTTGCAGGTCTTCGCCACCCCCGGGCCCCCGGCAGCACTTCTCGTGGTGGCGGGAGGGGGCATCGTCTGGTGGACCTCGACCATGCTGCTGCTGGCGGCCTACCGGCACCGGGTCGACGCAGAGCCCGGGATCTCCTGGCGTCGCATCCTCGTGCCGCTGGTCATCGCAGTGGGTTATGGCGTCTCGGCGGGCATCGTGACCGGCAGCTGGCTGCTGGCGCTGATGCCGATCGTGCAGTCGCTCGCCCTGATGAACTGGCCGAGGGGAATCAGATTGCGGATCGTCGTCCTGGCGACCGTGCTGCTGATCTGCCTCGCCGTCGTCGACGGCGCACGCGGCATGGTCCAGCTGGGAGCGCCAGGATGGGTCGCCGCGATCTACGCGATCATGCTTCCTGCGATGTCGGTGAGCTCACTCTGGTGGTGGGACGTCCTCGTCACGCTCGACAGGGCGAGAGCCTCGCAGTCGCGCCTCGCGGCCACACAGGAGCGTCTCCGTGTCGCCACCGATGTGCACGACCTGCAAGGACATCATCTGCAGGTCATCGCTCTGCAGCTCGAGCTCGCTGAGCGCCTCATGGCGCGCGATCCCGACGGCGCTCTCGAGCAGCTCCGGGCAGCGCGGATCAGCGTGGATGAAGCCAGGCAGGGCACACGGGACCTGGCGACGAAGTTCCGCTCGGTGCCTCTGGGAGACGAGGTCGCGAACGCACGCGACCTTCTCGGTGCAGCAGGACTCGAGGTGGAGGCGGACATCGCCCCCGATGCCGATGAGGCACCGGCCGCGGCGCTCGGTCCGGTCATCCGCGAGACGACGACCAACGTCCTCCGACACGGCGCAGGTCGCCATGCACGCCTCGCGCTGCGGCGGGTCGCCGAGGGCTGGCGGTTCGAGGTCGCGAATGATGTGTCGGCGGGGCACGCGGTCGAGCCCGTCGGGTCAGGGCTCGACGGCGTCCGCCGGCGCATCGCAGAGGCCGGGGGGACGTTGGAGATCCGCGAGGAGGACGGCGACTTCGTGGTCTCGGTGACGGTTCCCGCCTCCGATGATGCAGACCGAGAGAGGGCGCGGTCATGATCAGGGTGCTGCTCGCCGACGACGAGGGGATGATCCGGTCCGCGCTGGCTGCGCTGCTGCGGCTCGAAGGGGACATCGATGTCGTCGCGGAATGCGCCGACGGCGAGCAGGCGCTCGCCGCGGCTCTGCGACTGGAGCCGGACGTCTGCCTGCTCGACCTCGAGATGCCGGGACTGGACGGTGTCGAGGTGGCTGAGCGACTGCATCGTGCGATCGCGACACGCTGCGTCGTCGTCACCCGACATGCACGACCGGGAGTCCTGCGGCGTGCACTCGCCTCGGGGGTGGCCGGGTTCCTGCCGAAGTCGCGGGGCGCCGATCAGGTCGCCGACGTCATCCGACGAGTGGCGGCGGGAGCGCGGTACGTCGATCCGGAGATCGCGGCCGACGCCCTGAGCGACGAGCGCTCGCCGCTCACCGACCGTGAGCTCGACGTGCTGCGCGCGGGCCGCCGAGGGGAGACGACGGGCCAGATCGCGAAGACGCTGTCGCTGGCGCCGGGAACGGTGCGCAACCACATCTCCGCCGTCCTCGCGAAGCTCGCGGTGGGCACGAGGCAGCAGGCGGTGCTGCTCGCGGAAGAGCGCGGCTGGATCTGAGATCGGCGTCGGCCCGGGAAGGGCGGGTGGGGCCGTGGGAGCAGCCCCACCCGCGAGCCGCGCAGCAGAGGGGAGAGCGCGCGGCCCGGACTCGGAGCGGGCTCTACCCCCAGGCCTGCTCCGGTCTCATCAGCAAGACCCGGGCGAGCGCCGAACGTGACGCGGAGCGGGAGAAGTCGTCCGAGGGACGCCGTCAGCGAGGCCCGTGACCGTGGTCGTCGTGCGCATGGTGCTCCTCGGCATGTTCCTCTTCGAGGATCATGCCGATCGAGGTGGCGCAGGCATCGCCCTTCCAGGCCTCGAGTCCTTCTCGCACGGCGAACACGGCGATGACGAATCCGGCGACGGCGTCGGCCCACCACCATCCCCACAGGCTGTTGAGGGCGAGGCCGCCCAGCACCGCGACCGAGAGATACGTGCAGATCAACGTCTGCTTCGAGTCGGCGACCGCTGTGGCCGACCCGACCTCGAGTCCCGCGCGCCGTTCGGCGAGGGACACCAGCGGCATGACGATCACGCTGACGGCAGTGAGCACGAGGCCGACGGTGCTGTGCTCGGGGCGTTCCCCGCTGAGCACGGACGACGCCGACGCGACGACGACGTAGATCGCGAGGGCGAAGAAGGCGACGGCGATGACGCGCAGCGTCGGCTTCTCCCAGCGCTCGGGATCACGGCGCGTGAACTGCCAGGCGACGGCAGCGGCCGAGAGCACCTCGATCGTGGAATCGAGGCCGAATCCGATGAGGGCGGCCGAGGATGCCGCGGACCCGGCGGTGATCGCCACCACGGCCTCGATCACGTTGTAGGCGATCGTGAAGGCCACGATGAAGCGGATGCGGCGGTGCAGTGCGGCCCGCCGGGTGGGCGTGAGGACGGTCGAGGACATCAGCAGGTGCATCCTCCGCCGTCGCAGCAGTCCGGTTCGACGAGCAGGGTCACGCGCACGAGTTCGTCGAGGGCGGGGGTCAGATGGGGATCGGCGAGCTGGTATCTGCTGCGGCGCCCGTCCTGGATGCTCTCGACGAGACCGCAGCCCCGCAGGCACGCGAGGTGGTTGGACAGGAGCTGGCGGCTGACGCCGAGCCCGTCTGCGAGGTCGGAGGGGTAGGCGGGCTCCTCCCGGAGAGCGAGCAGGATCGCGGCGCGCGTGGGATCCGACAGTGCGTGCCCGAGTCGAGCGACGGCAGCGGTATGCGTGAGGGAGGCGGTGAGGGGCACCCTTTCACGGTACAGCTTTCGCTGAATAAACGGAACGCTGAACCTTCATTGCCCTGCTTTGCCCTGCTTCGCCCCGCGGCTCGACACCGCCTGCCGAGTTCAGGCGGCGGGGCCGACGATCACGGCGGAGTCCGGGGGCAGAGCGACCGACCGTCCCGTCACGCTCACCTCGGAGGTCTCCACGAGGATGCGCGCGTCGGCGTCCACCGCGAACTCGACCTCGGCGCCGGTGAGATTCACGAGCACCGAGAGCGCTCCGCGGTCGATCCGGTAGGCGCGCGACTGAGGGGCGGCCTCGGCGTCGATCACCGAGACCACAGTGTGCGCCATGTCGGGATCGGTGAGCTCGGGGCGCTCGCGTCGGAGTGCGATCAGGCGGCGGTAGAGGGCGAGCAGTCTCTCATGGTGAGGCTCGGCGATCTCGTCCCACTCGAGGCGGGAGCGTCGGAAGGTCTCCGGATCCTGCGGGTCGGGTACGCGCGCCGGATCCCAGCCCATGCGGGCGAACTCGGCGATGCGCCCTTCCGCGGTCGCCTTCGCGAGCTCGGGCTCCTCGTGCGAGGTGAAGAACTGCCACGGCGTCGAGGCGCCCCATTCCTCTCCCATGAACAGCATCGGCGTGCCGGGAGAGGTGAGTGTGAGCACCGCGGCGACCGCGAGGCGTTCGGGGGAGAGGGATGCCGACAGGCGATCCCCCTCGGCGCGGTTGCCGATCTGGTCGTGATCCTGTGCGAACGTGACGAGCCGCCACGCAGGCACGTCCTCGGGCAGTGGCGACCCGTGCGGGCGCCCGCGGAACGACGAGAAGGTGCCGTCGTGGAAGAACCCGCCCTGCGACACCTTCGGCAGTGCCTCGGGGGCGGCGAAGTCTGCGTAGTACCCCTCCGTCTCTCCGGTGAGCGCGACGTGCACGGCATGGTGCCAGTCGTCCGACCACTGTGCGGTGAGCCCGTAGCCGCCCGCTTCGCGCGGCAGGATGAGTGTCGGATCGTTGAGGTCGGACTCCGCGATGAGGCTGAGAGGTCGACCGAGCTCGTCAGCGAGAGCATCCACCCGCTCCGCGAGCTCCTGCAGGAGGTGCGGCGAGCGCTCGTCGTGCAGAGCATGGACGGCGTCGAGACGCAGCGCATCCACGTGCAGGTCGCGCAGCCACATCAGTGCGTTCTCGATGATGAACTCCCGCACGGCGGGTTCGTCGAGGTTGACCGACGCTCCCCACGTGGTGTTCTGCCCGTCACGCAGGTACGGGCCGAACTCCGGGAGGTAGTTGCCGCTCGGGCCGAGGTGGTTGTAGACCACGTCCTGCACCACGGCGAGGCCGCGGGCGTGCGCGGCGTCGACGAAGCGCTGGTACGCCGCCGGTCCTCCGTAGCCCTCGTGCACGGCGTACCAGAGCACGCCGTCGTAGCCCCAGTTCCAGGTGCCGCTGAACGCGTTGACCGGAAGGAGCTCGATGTGGGTGACGCCGAGGTCGACCAGGTGGTCGAGGCGTCCGGACAGTGCATCCAGCGTGCCCTCGGGCGTGAAAGTGCCGACATGGAGCTCGTAGACGACACCGCCGGCGAGCTGCCGTCCCTCCCAGCGTGCATCGGTCCACTCGAAACGGCTCGCGTCGAACAGGGCCGAGGGGCCGTGCACGCCGCGCGGCTGACGACGGGAACGCGGATCGGGTCGCAGGTCTGCGCGCCCGTCCAGCAGGAAGCCGTAGCGCTCGCCCTCGGCGAGTTCGACCTCGGCACTCCACCAGCCGTCGCCCCGGGCGTCCGGCGCGAGGTCGTGCTCGGAGACGGTCGCTCCTGCGGGGGTCAGTCGCCGCAGCCGCACGCTGCCGGCCCGCGGGGCCCAGACGTCGATCATCGCTGCTCCACCAGCAGCGCGACGGGATAGGTGTCGAGCAGCTCGTCGAGGCGCACGGAACCCGCCTCGAAGCGGCGTCCGGTCAGCACGTCGACCGCGGGCGTCTCCCGACGCAGCAGCGCGGTATCGCCCCACCCTCCTCGTCGAGCGAGTCCGACCGGCAACCGCGTCGCGACGGCGATCACCCCTCCACGATCCATGGCGACGGCGTGCTCAGCGGCCTCGCCGACGACGGTGCCGGCGCGGTATCCGTCGTACAGCTCCGGGTGATCGCGACGCACGCGCAGCGCACGCGAGGTGACGAGCATCTTCGCGAGGCCGGAATCGTCCAGGGGAGGAAGGATGCCGTTCGTCGCATCCTCGTCGAGCCGGGCGAGCATCTCGGTGCGGGCGGCGAAGTCGACCGGGCGGCGATTGTCGGGGTCGACGAGCGAGTGGTCCCACAGCTCGGTTCCCTGGTACACGTCAGGCACTCCGGGGGCGGCGAGCTGGAGCAGCTTCGCCGACAGGGAATTGCTGCGACCGGGGAGCACGATCTCGCTGACGAACCCGTCGACGATCTCCCGCGCTGCTCCGTTCGCCGCCTCGGCGACCGCGGCGATGCCCTTCTCGAATTCGACGTCCGGATGCTGCCAGCCGGTCGACTCCGCTGCCTCGCGCGCCGCTTTCAGGCCATACGCGTGCAGTCGCTCGGTCGAGATCGGCCAGGCGCCGACCGCCGCCTGCCAGAGGAGCGCATCCAGCGGTCCATGTCCGGTCGAGGCGATCGCGCGCAGGTCGTCAAGCACCTCGGCCCATCGCTCGGGCACCTCGGCCAGCACGGAGAGCCGGGCGCGGACGTCCTCCGACCTCTTGGTGTCGTGCGTGGACAGCGCCGTGAGCGAATGCGGCCAGGAGGTGGCGCGAGCACGTTGGGCGTCGTGGAAGTCGTCGACCGAGATCGAGTCGATCGAGGGATCGCCGCCGACCTCCGTGAGGGTGCCGAGGCGGGTGAGGCGGTAGAACGCGGTGTCCTCCACGCCCTTCGCCATCACGGCACCGCTCAGCTGCGGGAACCGTTGGGCGACCTCGAGGCTCGGGTCTGCGAGCAGCGGCGCGAGTGCGGCGATCGCATCCTGGAGATCGGGGCGCCGACGGGCGGCGTCCTCGATCGCGTGCGCGAGGTGCTCGCGGCCCGCGGGCAGGTACGACCGGTACACGGGGAAGCTCGCGACGATCTCGGACACCGCATCCGCCGCACCCTCGATCTCGGTGGGCAGGGCGCGCACGAGGCGGCGCACTTCGGACTGCAGCAGTTCGTCGGCGATCATCCGCTTGGTCCCGTGGATGAGATCGTGCCAGGACTCCGGGGCGGGCAGACCCGATCCCGACCGCAGCTTCCGGTCGAGCGCGTCGAGGGAGCGGACCCCCGTGCCGTCGATCAGCACCCTGTCGATCTCGACCAGGGCGTCGTATCCGGTGGTGCCGTCGGTGCGCCACCACCCGGGGAGCTCCTCGCCGGGTTCGAGGATCTTCTCGACCAGGGTGTAGGCACCGCCGGTGGCCTCGGCGAGCCGTTCCAGATAGGCCCCGGGGTCGCGCAGCCCGTCCGGGTGGTCGACACGGAGTCCGTCGGCGAGACCTTCGTCGATCCACCGGAGGATCTCGCGATGGGACTCCTCGAAGACGGCCGGATCCTCGACGCGGATGCCGGCGAGCTCCGAGACCGCGAAGAATCGGCGGTAGTTCAGATCGGTGTTCTGGTCCTCCCAGAACCGCAGCTCGTAGTGCTGGGCCTCGAGGAGCGCGGCGACATCGTCTGCGTGGTCGGCCGAACCGGGCGAGAGCGGCAGCACGTGGTCGAAATACGACAGCGTGCCGTCCGGGGCATCTGCGGCGGGAGTGCGGTCGACGACGAGCTGACCGGCGGCGAGCACCTCCGCCAGAGGAGCGCCCAGGATCGGCAGCCGCACTCGTCCCTGTGTCACCCGGTCGTCGACGTCGAAGGCCGACGAGTACCGCGACGCAGGCCCGAGGCGCAGCAGATCCCACCACCAGAGGCTGTCTCGCGGCACCGCGACCCCCACGTGGTTGGGCACGATGTCGGCGAGGATGCCGAGGCCCGCGGCGCGCGCGGCCTCGGCGAAGCGCCGAAGCCCCTCCGGCCCGCCGCGCGAGTCGTCGACGCGGGAATGATCGACGACGTCGTAGCCGTGATCGGAGCCGGGCGTGGCGGCGAGCAACGGCGAGAGGTAGGCCCAGGATGCGCCGAGATCCGCCAGGTAGCGGGTCACCGTCGCCGCGTCGTCGAGCGTGAAGCCCGGACGGATCTGCAGCCGATACGTCGAGAGGGGGCGCCGGGTCATCGAGGGAGCTCCGGCGTCCGTGCGGGTGCCGGAGCCTCGGCGCGCTCGGTCTGGACGCGCAGCGACGCCTCGACCGAGTCATCCATCGGCACCTCGGTCTGGTCGACTTCACGCAGCACGAGCAGCGAGTTCGCCTCGAGGGTCACCGGAGCACCCGCGTCGATGGGGTCCCCACCGGCGCGATCGCCGGCCGTGTCGACCGCGACCTCCCAGCCGCGTCCGTGCCGCTCGTCCGGGAGCACGGCATCGATGGCCTCGGATCCGCTGTGGAAGTAGACGAGGAAGTTCTGATCGGTCACCGGCTGACCTCGACGATCCTTCTCGCGGATCCCCTGGCCGTTCAGGAACATCCCGATCGCGAGGCCGAATCCGCTGTCCCAGTCCTCGGGCTCCATCCGGCGACCATCCGGTCGCAGCCAGACGACGTCAGGGACCCGCTCACCGTCGTCCGACCTGACCGGACGCCCGTCGAAGAACCGGCTGCGGCGGAAGGTCGGGTGGGCGCGGCGCAGCCGGGCGACGGCCGCAGTGAACTCGACGAGCGGGCGGTCTGCGGACTCCCAGTCCACCCACGTGATCTCGTTGTCCTGGGCGTAGCCGTTGTTGTTGCCGTCCTGGGTGCGTCCGAGTTCGTCGCCGTGCGCGATCATCGGCACACCCTGCGAGAGCAGCAGCGTCGCGAGGAAGTTGCGCTGCTGGCGCGCGCGGACCCGGTTGATCGTCTCGTCGTCGGTCGGACCCTCGACACCGTGATTGCTCGAGCGATTGTGGGATTCACCGTCGTTGTTGTCCTCCCCGTTCGCCTCGTTGTGCTTCTCGTTGTACGAGACGAGGTCGCGCAGGGTGAAGCCGTCGTGCGCGGTGACGAAGTTGATCGAGGCGACCGGCCGTCGGCCGGAATGCTCGTACAGGTCGGCGGAACCGGTCAGTCGCGAGGCGAACTCGCCGAGCGCCTGAGGCTCACCGCGCCAGAAGTCGCGCACGGTGTCGCGGTACTTGCCGTTCCATTCCGTCCACTGCGGCGGGAAGTTGCCGACCTGATAGCCGCCGGGGCCGACGTCCCACGGCTCGGCGATGAGCTTCACCTGCGAGACGATCGGATCCTGCTGCACGAGCTCGAAGAACGCGGCCAGGCGGTCGACGTCGTAGAACTCGCGGGCGAGCGTGGAGGCGAGGTCGAAGCGGAAGCCGTCGACGTGCATCTCCGTGACCCAGTACCGCAGCGAATCCATGATGAGCTGCAGCGCGTGCGGATTGCCGGCGTTGAGTGAGTTCCCGGTGCCGGTGTAGTCGGTGTAGTACCGCTTGTCATCCTCGAGCCGGTAGTACGCCTCGTTGTCGATGCCTCTCATCGAGAGCATCGGGCCCATGTGGTTGCCCTCGGCGGTGTGGTTGTAGACGACGTCGAGGATGACCTCGATGCCGGCCGCATGCAGCGCCCGCACCATGGCCTTGAACTCCTGGACCTGCTGGCCGTGCTGCCCGCTGGAGGAGTAGTCGTTGTGCGGCGCGAAGAAGGCGAGCGTGTTGTAGCCCCAGTAGTTCGAGAGGCCCTTCTCCTCGAGCGTGGAGTCGTAGACGAACTGGTGCACCGGCATCAGCTCGATCGCGGTCACGCCCAGATGCACCAGGTGCTCGATCACCGCGGGATGGGCGATGGCCGCGTACGTGCCGCGAAGCTCCTCCGGCACGTCGGGATGCAGCTGGGTGAGGCCCTTCACGTGCGCCTCGTAGATCACGGTCTGTGCGTAGGGGGTCTTCGGGAGGCGGTCTCCAGCCCACTCGAAGAACGGGTTGACGACGACGCCCTTGACCATCTGGGCGGCCGAGTCCTCGTCATTGCGGGAATCGGGATCTCCGAAGTCGTATCCGAACAGCGGCTGTCCCCACTCGATGCGGCCGGCCACGGACTTGGCATACGGGTCGAGGAGGAGCTTGTTCGGGTTGAAGCGCTGCCCCTGGGCGGGGTCGTAGGCACCGTGCACCCGATAGCCGTAGAGCTGCCCGGGCTGCACGGCGGGCAGGTAGCCGTGCCAGACGAAAGCATCGACCTCTTCGAGGAGGATGCGCTCCTCGGTGCCGTCGTCGTCGAAGAGGCACAGCTCGACCTTCTCGGCGGCTTCGCTGAACAGGGCGAAGTTGGTGCCCTGACCGTCGAAGGTCGCGCCGAGAGGATAGGGGGAGCCGGGCCAGACGTCGTGGCTCACTGAGCGCGCCGGATCGAGACGGCGCGGTGCAGGACGGTCTTCACGGCGTCATGGAAGTCGTGCACCTGGGCGACCTCCGTCGCACGCAGGTACGGATGCCCGACGTAGCAGACGAAGACCGGCGACACGTGCTCGACGTAGCCGACGGGGCCGTCGTGCAGGACGACGTAGCGATCGATGTCGACGCGCTCGTACAGCGGCTCCGCAAGGGCAGGCGCTTTCGTGGGAGCCTGGCCGTGGATGGGCTGGGGGTCATGCGCGGTGTGGGTCTTCGCACTCATGAGGGCTCCTGATTCTGTTGATGGCTACACGCTATGAGCTCGGCTGCGCCAGCGGAACACCATTGCCACCGGGCGACTGAGGCGCTATACCGGCGAAGTCGGACGCTCGTGAAACCACCCTCCCGCCACCTGCGAGAATGGAAGCCCCGCGCCGATTCCGAACCGAGGAGCTTCCGTGCAGTACATCTCCACCCGAGGCGGCATGCAGCCGTTGCCGTACTGCGAGACGCTGCTGGAGGGACTCGCTCCCGACGGCGGGCTGGCCGTCCCAGAGACAATGCCCACCGTCGACGGCGAGACGCTCGAGCGCTGGCGCGCGCTGACCTACCCTCAACTCGCCACCGAGGTGCTCGGACTCTTCGCCACCGACATCCCCCGGGCCGATCTCGCCCGCATGACCGCTGCGGCATACGATCCGTTCCCCGAGGAGGTCGTCCCGCTGCGCTCGATCGGCGACGACCTCACCCTCGTCGGGCTGTCGGAGGGGCCGACGCTGGCCTTCAAGGACATGGCCATGCAGTTCCTCGGCGAGGTCGTCGAGTACGCGCTCGAGCGCAGAGGGTCGGTGCTCAACATCCTCGGTGCGACCTCGGGTGACACGGGTTCCGCCGCCGAGCACGCGCTGCGCGGCAAGGACCGCATCTCGGTGTTCATGCTCTCGCCGAAGGGGCGGATGAGCGCCTTCCAGCGGGCTCAGATGTTCTCGCTCGCCGACGACAACATCCACAACATCGTGGTGGACGGCGTCTTCGACGACTGCCAGAACCTCGTCAAGGTGCTGGCGGGCGACCTCGACTTCAAGCGCACTCAGCACCTCGGCGCGGTCAACTCGATCAACCTCGCGCGCATCACTGCGCAGACGGTCTACTACTTCTGGGCGTGGCTGCGCGCGACGGATGCCGGGGGCTGGACCGAGGTCTCCTTCACGGTGCCGTCCGGCAACTTCGGCAACATCCTCTCCGGCTTCTTCGCGAAGCAGATGGGGCTGCCGATTCGCCGCCTCGTGCTCGCGGCGAACGAGAACAACGTCCTCGACGAGTTCTTCCGCACCGGCGTCTACCGTCCACGGAGCGCCGCGCAGACCCTGGCCACGTCGAGCCCCTCGATGGACATCTCGAAGGCGTCGAACCTCGAGCGCTTCATCTTCGAGCTCGTCGGGCGCGACGCGTCCCGCGTGGTGAGCGCGTGGGGCGAGCTCGAGACCCAGGGCTACTTCGACTTCACCGCGGAGCTCGCGCGCTTCGTCGACGAGTTCGGGATCGTCAGCGGCACCTCGACGCACGACGACCGACTCGCCACCATCGCCTCCGTCTACGAAGCCACCGGCGACATCATCGATCCTCATACCGCAGACGGCGTCAAGGTCGCCCGCGAGTACGTCGAACCCGGCGTGCCGATGCTGGTGCTCGAGACGGCGAAACCGCAGAAGTTCGCGGACACCATCCGTGAGGCGATCGGCATCGAACTCGAGTACTCCGCGGAGCTGCGCTCCATGCTGGACGCTCCGCAGCACAAGACGGAGATGGCCGACGACGAGCACGAACTCCGGGCCTTCATCGAGGCTCACGCGCTGCGCTGAGCCCCTCGGGTCACTCCGGGTCGCCGTGCAGCATCCACGGCACTCCGAACCGGTCGACGAGCATCCCGAAGGAGCCGCCCCACGGCGGAGTGTCGAGCGGCATGGTGATCGCCGCCCCCTCCGAGAGCGCGTCCCAGACCTCCTGCGTGCGGGCCTGGCTGTTGCCGCTGAGCGACACCGAGAACCCCTGCGGCGGCTCGAACGGGATGCCGTCCGGCGTGTCCGACGCCATCAGCACCAGCCCGTCGGGCGTCGTCAGCTGCGCGTGCATCACGAGATCGTGCTGGTCGGGGTTCTGGACCATGTCGGGGAACTCGCCGAAGACGTTGACCTCGAGGTCGCCGCCGAGCACCCCCTGATAGAACTCCATCGCCTGTCGCGCTTCCGTGCGGAACGAGAGATACGGATTGAGATTGGCCATGACTGCCCCCAGCGATGTCAGGCGGGTCCGCCGTCGGCCCCGCTGCGGCTCATTCTGCGCCGAGGGTCAGACATCCGCAAGAGAGTACGCGCGCTCAGACGGGGAGCGCCTTCACCGCAGCAGTGAGCACCTGAGGCACCGTCGGCACCCCTTCCGCGCGGAAGACCTCGGTGCCGGCGGCATCGCGGATGATGACGGTCGGGGTGAAGCGGATGTCGAGCGCCTCCGCGGCATCCGGTTCGGTGGCGACATCGATCTCTGTCACGGTCGCATCCGGGAGATAGCGCACGGCATCCGCGACGACGGCGCGCGTGCGCGAGCAGGCGCCGCAGAACGCGGAGGTGACCAGTGTCAGTTCCATCGATCTCCCGTCGTCGTCACAGGGTGCAACCCGACATCCACTCGCGCTGTTCCCGTGTCGCGGTCAGAACTCGGTGCGCTTGACGAGGCCGCGGTTCGTGCGGATGTGCTCGTAGTCCCATTGCACGACCCGCGACTCGGACAGCCAGACCGCGAGACGCTCGGTGTCGATCTCCGAGACGTCGACGAACCTCGCCTCGGCCGCCTCGAAAGACCCCGAGGCGGTGAGTCCCGGCTCGGCGAACGACTGCCCGCTCCAGAACATCAGGCGCACGGCGTCCTTCAGCCGGTCGTACCCCACGATCGGGTTGCCGTCGAGGAACCAGACGGGGTGGGCATGCCAGACCTTGGCCGTCGCCTCGGGGAGTCCCCGGTCGATCTCCTCGGCGAGGAGGTCGCAGATCAGTCGGTCGTCGGGGCCGAGCCTGCGATGGTAGTCGGCGATCTCGGGTGCGCGGGTCATGGTGCGAGTATGGCCTCTGTGGCAGCGGCCGTCGAGCGTCAGGCGCTCGACGTGGTGGCGCGGGGATGCAGCAGCCCCGACACGGCGCCGAGCGCGGCGCCCACGACGGTGTCGACGATGCGCTCCCACGCCACGTCCAGAGACCCGATCTCACCCGTCGCAGCGCCGGTCAGCAGCAGGACCAGGGGCGTGATGAACACCAGCGCGAGCGCGTAGTGCCGGACGACCACGAGTTCGATCGTGAACTGCAGCACGCCCAGCAGCAGGGCGAGCCAGAGGCCGGACGGATGCAGCAGGGCGAGGAGCGCGTAGACACCGCCGCCGGCGACGGTGCCGAGCATCCGATGCAGCCCCCGTTGCACCGCCGCACGGCGGGCGGCGGCGACGCCGATCACCGCGACCGCCGACCCGACGATCCAGTAGGTCCTGGCGGGGTCGATCAGCAGTCCCAGCAGGACGCCGACGACGGCGACGAGTCCCACCCGGACCAGCAGCAGACGCGTTTCGGGCGTGAAGCCCGGCCCTGGCAGGAGCTCGCGTAGCGGCCGAGCGGAGACCGACCGTGTGCGGGGACGCAGCAGCGGGGCCATCGCGACGAGGTAGGAGAACGCGCATCCTGCAGCGAGCGCGGTGAGATAGGTCAGCGGATCCACCGGCGAGGTCGCGATGACGTGCGCCGAGAGGCCGAAGACCAGCACGAAGAAGAGCGGACCGGGCGGGCCGAGACGGTATCCGAAGGCCAAGGCCGCGCTGGCCACCGCCACCACGACGACGCCGATGCTCATCAGCCAGGCGTTCGGGGCGAGGGCGACCCCGAGGGCGGCACACACGACGAGGCCGAGGGCGACGAAGGGGAGGATCCTCGCTCGTTCGACCACCGGCGCCGCGCCGGCGAAGAGCACCGTGAATGCTCCGGACGCCGCGATGTAGCCGAACGAGGGCTCGCCCAGGAGAGTCATGACGGCGATCGGCACGGCGATGCCCAGCGCCGCCTGGGTGGCGAGGTGCCAGCGCGGTCCGCGCTTGGGGGCCAGGGCGAAAAGACTCATCACTCGATTCTCTCGCGTCGGGGGCTCACTGCTCGCCGCTGGACCCGGGGATACGATGGCCGACGTGACAGATCCTCGCCCCGGAATCGCCGACCGCCTCTCGCGGATGATCCGGCTTCCGACCGTCTCGGCGGAACTGGAGGAGCGCGGCACGGCGCCGTTCGAGGAGTTCGTCGCGCTGCTCGCCGAGCTCTACCCGCTCGTCCACGAGCACCTCGACCTCGAGCGGCACACCGACTTCGGGCTTCTCTTCCACTGGTCGGGCCGGGAGGCCCAGGGCGGCACGGATGGCGCAGTCGAGGGGCCCGTGGTGCTGATGGCGCACTACGACGTGGTTCCTGTGGATGAGAGCGACGACTGGACGTATCCACCGTTCGATGGCGTCATCGCCGACGGCGTGGTCTACGGGCGCGGTGCCCTCGACGACAAGGGGCCGCTGATCGTCGTGCTCGAGGCGGTCGAGAATCTGTTGGCCGACGGTTTCGTTCCGGCGCGCGACGTCTACCTGTCCTTCGGCGGCAACGAGGAGACGTATGGTCGTGCCGCGGAGGAGATCGCACGGGTGCTCAGAGAACGGGGGATCGTCCCCTGGCTCGTGGTCGATGAGGGTGGGGCTGTGGTCGATGCGCCCCTGCCGTTCGTCCCGGGGCGTGCGGCGATGATCGGCGTCGGCGAGAAGGGCGTCATGACCCTCACGCTCTCGGCGCGCGGCTCGGGCGGCCATGCCTCGGCGCCGCCTTCTCTCACCGCTGTGCGGCGCGTGGCGAGAGCGGTCGACCGGCTCGGGCCTGGCACTTTCCGACCGCGCCCGTCGAAGGCCGTCGGTCGCATGCTCACCCGGTTGGGCAGTCACACCCCGGGCCCCGCAGGGCAGCTGCTGCGCCTTCTCGGCGCGGCTCCGCTGCTCACCGGCCGACTGTTCGCAGCCCTCGGCGGCGAGGCCGCGGCTCTCGTGCGCACGACCGTGGCTCCGACGATGCAGTCGGGTGGGACCGCGGCGAACGTGCTGCCGTCACAGGCGTCCGCGACGGTCAATCTGCGCATCGCACTCGGAGAGACCACGCAGCAGACGGTGCTGCGCGTGCGCCGCCGCATCCGAGATCCGCTCGTCACGGTGCGCGTCGAGGAGGCGAGCGAGCCCTCGCCCGAGTCCGCGACCGACAACGCCCAGTTCGCGCTGCTCGCTGACGCGCTCGCGGTCTCGCACCCGGGCGTTCCCGCCGTCCCCTACGTGATGATGGCGGCGACGGATTCCCGCCACCTCCACCGCTTCGCGCCCGCAGTCTACAGGTTCGCGCCGCTCGACATGTCCAACGCGCAGCGGGCGTCGATCCACGGGGTGGACGAGAGCGTCGAGATCGTCGCGCTCGAGCGGGGCGAGCGCTTCCATCGCGCGCTCCTCGAGCGGCTAGGGTGATCTCACCCTTCCCGGTCGTCTGAGCGCCCGGACCAGCCTTTTCACCGAGGAGCCGCGATGACGCGCAATCG
This sequence comes from Microbacterium sp., assembly GCF_041641055.1. Classification (GTDB taxonomy): domain Bacteria; phylum Actinomycetota; class Actinomycetes; order Actinomycetales; family Microbacteriaceae; genus Microbacterium. The sequence goes on along the minus strand of NZ_JBEPZB010000006.1, from coordinate 88,799 downwards.
AACTCTGGGCACCCTGGCGACGGTCGTCGGGTTCCTCGCCTTCGTCGAGTTCACCAGCGGCGTGCTCCAGGGCTACTACACGCCCATGCTGACCGACATCGCCCGGCATCTCGGGATCCACGATGCCGACGTGAACTGGCTCGAAGGCACGCAGCTCATGCTCTCCGCGCTCGTCGTCCCGGCTTTCGCGAAGCTGGGCGACATGGTCGGACACAAGCGGATGCTGCTGATCTCGACCGCTCTGACCGCAGCCGCGGCTCTCGTCCTCCCGTTCACGGACTCGTTCCCCGTGTTCCTGATCGGCTGGACCCTGATGGGCTTCTACGTCGTCTGGCTGCCGCTCGAGATCGCGCTCATCTGGTCGCGTTCGCGCCGGATGGAGGGGCGCTCGTCGATCACGGCGAAGGCAGCGGGCCTTCTGGTCGCCGCACTCGAGGGCGGCGCGATCATCGGCGCTCTCGTCGGCGGCGCACTGATCGACGTCCTGCCGTTGACGGTGGTGCTCCTCATCCCTGCCGTGCTCATCGTGATCTGCTTCTTCGTCATCCTCTTCGGGGTGAAGGAATCGCCGGAGCCGACGGGCGGTGTGTTCGACACGGTCGGCGTGGTCCTGATCTCGCTCGCTCTGATCTGCTTCACCGGCGGTCTCAGCCTGCTCCGTCTCGACGGAGGACTCGTCAATCCGTGGTCATGGGCCGTCGTGCTGCTCGGCATCCTTCTCGTCGTCCCGTTCGTGCTGTGGGAGCTGCGCTGCGACGATCCGGTCATCGACGTGCGGATGTTCCGGTCGCCGGCGCTCGGTCCCGTGTTCCTCACCGCCGGTCTGTTCGGAGTCAGCGTGCTCGGCGCTCAGGCACCGCTGTCGACCTTCGCCCGCACGGATCCGGGCGTCTACGGCTACGGACTGGGCACCACGGGTTTCGCGACCTCGTTGATCATCGGGCTGTACCTGATCGCGATGATCGCGGGTGCCCTCCTGTTCCCGACGGTCGCCCGGCTGCTCACGCCTCGGGTCACGCTGATGCTCGCGTCCCTTCTCGTCGGTGTCGGATTCCTGCTCTTCCTGCCGTTCCACGACTCGTACGCGCAGGTGGTGACGAACATGGTCATCGTGGGCCTCGGGTCGGGAGCGCTCGTCGCGGCGCTGCCTGCAGCGGCGGCCTCGGCGGCTCCGCCCAGCCAGACGGGTGTCGCGACGGGCCTCACGAACTCGGTCAAGACCGTCGGCGGCGCGATCGCGTCGTGCGTCTTCGGCATCGCGCTGCTGAACGGCGCGAGCGGCGCGGTCGAGGGCACCGCCGGTTCCTTCGCCGGCTACATCACCGTCTGGGTGGTGTGCGGCGTGACGGCACTCGTCGCCGCGGCGATCCTGGTGTTCGTCCCGAAGGCGGCCTTCACCGATCGAGCGGATGCCGACACCGTCGCCGCGCCGGTGGTCTGAGGCTTGCGGGGACGGTCAATCGCGGTCGAGCCCGAAGGTGCGCTTCACGACGGCCTGCATGTCCCGATCGAGACCGTCGATGCGCGTGTTCACGGTGTCGAACCGGGCGTTCATCTCGCTGCGGAGGCCGCCGATCTCGGTGCGCACCACGCGGACGAACAGGCTCGAGACGACGGTCAGCATGCCGAACATGAGCGCCGTGAAGGCACCGATCATCGTCCAGATCTGAGCGTCGTTCATGAGGTGCACCGTGTCATCCTCGCATCGTTCCATGCGCCGGGCGGCGGGCGTGCGCGTTGTATATCGTCATCCCGCGTTCGGGGAGAACCGGCGCGATCCGCATCACGTGCAGAGAGGGTGGGCCGCGGTCTTCCGCCGCGGCCCACTCTCCGGATCAGTCGCCCTTCACGTTGACGAGCTGGCGCAGCGTGTGCCTGATGGCGACCAGGCTTGCGGCATCCGCCATGACCTGATCGATCGGCTTGTACGCCTGCGGGATCTCGTCGATGAAAGCATCCGTGTCACGGAACTCGATGCCGTCCATCGCCGCCCTGAGCTGCTCGTGCGAGAAAGTGCGCCGAGCCGCCGACCGCGAGTACTCGCGGCCTGCGCCGTGCGGTGAGGAGTTCAGCGACTGCGGATCGCCGAGTCCCTCGACCACGTACGACGCCGTGCCCATCGAACCGGGGATGAGGCCCGGGCGACCCGCATCCGCCTGGATGGCGCCCTTCCTCGACACCCACACCCTCTTGCCGTAGTGCTTCTCGGACTCGGTGAAGTTGTGATGGCAGTTGATGCGCTCCTGCTCGTCGACCGGAGTGCCGACGAACTCCGAGACCTGTCTCGCGACCCGGTCCATCATCTCCTCGCGGTTGAGGAGCGCGAAATGCTGCGCCCAGCGCAACTCTCTGATGTAGCGGGTGAACTCAGGCGTGCCCTCGACGAGGTACGCCAGGTCCGGGTCGGGGAGATCGATCCACCACTGCTTCGCCAGCCGCTGTGCGACTCCGATGTGGTGACCGGCGATCCGGTTGCCGACGCCGCGCGATCCGGAATGCAGGAACAGCCACACGCGATCGAGCTCGTCGACCGACACCTCGATGAAGTGGTTGCCCGAGCCGAGCGTGCCGAGCTGCAGCCGCCAGTTCTTGGCGTACTTCTCCGGGTCGAACTCGCTCTTCTCGGCGAGGGCCTCGAGCTCGGCGATGCGAGGCTCGGCGGTCGCGACGATCTTGTTGTTGTAGCGACCGGCCGACAGCGGGATCGCGCGCTCGATCTGCTCGCGCAGTTCGGCGAGGTCGCGACCCGTGAGGTCCGATCTCGTGAACCGGGTGCGGACGGCGATCATGCCGCAGCCGATGTCGACGCCCACGGCGGCCGGGATGATCGCACCGAGCGTCGGGATGACCGACCCGACCGTCGCCCCCTTGCCGAGGTGCGCATCCGGCATCAGCGCCAGGTGCGGGTGGATGAACGGCATGCGCGCCGTGGTGTGCGCCTGATCGAGCGTCTTCTCATCGATCATCGACGCCCACGAGAGCAGCCGTGTGGAGAGCCTCTCCATGATTCCTTTCCTTGGGTGATGTGTTCAGCCACAGGTCGGGGATCTCGTGAGAGATGAAGAAAGCCCCGGACCTGACGGTGCGGGGCATGAGAACAGCGGATGCTGTCACACGGCGCGCGCCGGAGGGTACGACTCATCGCGGTCGTTGCGCTTCTGCTTAAGCGCCCCGACCGTGGCGAAAGGAAGATTCCGCACAGCGGACATCCGTCGTCTCCTCGGCGTGAGTGCTGCGCCCGTTCGGCACAGCTTTGCCACACTAGGGCGCGACACGCCCGGGAGTCAAGCCGTCTCGCGCGCCGGGTTGTGCATGAACTCGATGCGGATGCCGTCGGCATCCTCCACGAAGGACGCGTAGTAGCGCTCGGAGTAGCGCGGGTACTCCTTGGGCTCGCGCACGGCCGTCCAGCCCGCGTCGAGTGCCACCGCATGCAAGCGATCGACCTCGTCGCGCGACGGCACGGAGAAGGCGATGTGCTGCCAACCGACGCGGCCGTGCCGGTGCGGCCCGGAGGCCTCATCCCACGTGTACAGGATGATCTCGGTCTCGTCGCCGTTGTGCCACGAGATCGAGTGGTCGTCCTCTCCGCCGCTCTGATAGCCGAGTGCGGTGAGGACCGGATGGAACTGCGCACGTCCGCGCTCGAGTTCGTCGACGGTGATACCCAGGTGATCCAGAAGAGCCATGGCTCCAGCTTTCCAGGACGCACCGATCCGCACTAGTGCGGGGCGTGGTATTCCGTCTCGCCGCGCTTCCAATAGCCCTTGACGATCGCGACGTGGGGGTCGACGCCCCAGCGTTCGAGCAGCGCCCGTCCCGGCCTCACGACCGACTGCTCGGCGGCGATGAAGACGAACGGTTCAGGCCCCACCGGGTCCCCTTCGCCGAGCCCCTCGAGGAAGGCGGCGAGCAGCGAGCCGGAGAGGGCGTCGCCGCGGTGCAGCCACTCGACGGCGACGGCGGTGTCGATGTCGACCTCGCGACCGGGGCTGCGGGTCTCGATGGCGATGCGTGCCGGAGCTCTGTCCGGGATCAGCGCGGCGAAGCGTCGGATCGCGGGGATCGCCGTCTCGTCTCCGGCGAGCAGCCACGACCCGGGGGTGCCGGCGAGGAGCGCCGAGCCGCGTGGGCCGCCGACGCCGATCGACGAGCCCAGTGGCGCGGTCGCCGCCCAGGGTGCGGCGATGCCCTGATCGCCGTGCACCGCGAACTCGACATCGAGCCAGTCGGATCCCCAGGCGACGGGGGTGTACTCCCGGCTCGGAGCCGCGCGCATCTCTTCCACGGAGCTCACGGGGCCGGTGGGGAAGAACAGCCGCATGTGGTCGTCCGCGCCGGGGGAGTCGAAACCGGCGAGTTCGCTCCCGCTGAGCCGTAGCCGTACATAGTCGGGTGCCAGCCATTCCCTGGCGACCAGAGTCGCGGTGCGGAAGTGCAGATCGAGTCCGCGCCGCTCGATCGTGAAACCGGATTTCGTCTCGCTCATAAAGTAAGGCTAACCTATCTTCGAGGCGTCGACTTAGGCATGCCTAAGTCCCCTCGTCCCGCGCCGTCGCGCGCTTCCATCCCGCAGAACAGGAGTCTCTCCATGTCCATGCCCAGAATCCTCTCGGCCACGAGCGTCGGTCTCGTCGGCCTTCTCACCCTCGCCGGATGCGCGTCCGGCAGTGAGGCGGCGCAGCCGTCCGAGGCCGCTGCCACAGATTCCGTGACCGTCGAGGACAACACCGGCTCCCACAAGATCGAGACCCCTCCCGCCTCGGTGGTCGCTCTCGACAACCGCACCTTCCAGACGCTCTCCGACTGGGGCGTCGACCTCTCGGCCGGCGCGGTGGCGCTCATGCCGGACACCGTGTCGTACCTCGACGACGACGACATCGTCGACATCGGTCTGCACAGCGAACCCGATCTCGAGGCCATCGTCGCCGTCGAGCCCGACCTGATCATCAGCGGCCAGCGATTCACCCAGCACAACGAGGCCATCGCCGATCTCGTGCCCGATGCCACGATCATCGATCTGGAGCCTCGCGAGGGCGAGCCGTTCGACGCGGAGCTGAAGCGCCAGGTGACCGTCCTCGGCGAGATCTTCGGCAAGCAGGAGGAGGCTCAGTCTCTGGTGGACGACTTCGACGCAGCGGTCGAGCGCGCGAAGTCCGCCTACGACGATGCCGACACCGTGATGGCGGTCAACACGTCCGGCGGCGAGATCGGGTATCTGGCACCGACCGTGGGGCGCTCGCTGGGACCGATCTACGACATCCTCGGTCTGACCCCGGCGCTCGAGGTCGATGACGCCTCCGACGACCACCAGGGCGACGACATCTCGGTCGAGGCGATCGCCGCGTCGAACCCCGACTGGCTCCTCGTGCTGGACCGCGATGCCGTGTTCGCCGCCGAGACCCCCGACTACGTCCAGGCGTCCGAGATCCTCGAAGACTCTGAGGCGCTTGCCGGCGTCACGGCCGTGGCGGACGACCAGATCGTCTATATGCCCACCGACACGTACCTGAACGAGAGCATCCAGACGTACACGACGTTCCTCAACGACCTCGCCGACGCGCTCGAGGCCGCTCAGGGATAAGGCGTGCGGTGGCCCCCGCAGTCTGCGGGTGCCACCGCCCGGCGTTCGATCATGACCCGCACCTCACCTTCCACCGTGCCGCGCCGCTTCGACGGACGGCTCTTCGACATGAGGCTGCTCATCGGCGTCCTCGTCGTCGTCGCGCTCCTCGCCGTGTCCCTGTTCACCGGTGTCTATGACATCGCGGGAGCTGCGGACGGGGCGGCGATGTTCCAGATCACCCGCGTCCCGCGAACGATCGCCCTCGTCCTCGCGGGAGCGGCCATGGCGATGGCGGGACTGGTGATGCAGCTCCTCACCCAGAACCGCTTCGTCGAACCCACGACCACCGGCACGACCGAGTGGGCAGGCCTCGGCCTGCTGACGGTGATGGTGCTCGTCCCGAACCCGTCGATCCCGCTCCGGATGCTCGGGGCGATCGTCGCAGCATTCATCGGCACGCTGGTCTTCTTCGGGTTCCTGCGTCGCGTGTCGCTGCGCTCGTCACTCATCGTCCCGATCGTCGGGATCATGCTCGGCGCCGTCGTCGGATCCGTCTCGACCTACTTCGCTCTCGTCACCGACTCCCTGCAGGCGATCGGTGTCTGGTTCGCCGGCAGCTTCACATCGGTGCTCCGTGGACAGTACGAGATGCTCTGGATCGTGGCGGTCGTCGGAGTCGTCGTCTTCATCGTGGCCGACCGCCTCACGATCGCCGGGCTGGGGGAGGAGATCGCGACGACCGTCGGCGTGAACTACGACCGGGTGATCCTGCTCGGGACGGTGCTGATCGCGGTCGCCACCGGTGTGGTCACCGTCGTCGTCGGGAACCTGCCTTTCCTCGGCCTGATCGTCCCGAACATCGTGTCGCTGGTGCGCGGCGACGATCTGCGCAGCAACCTGCCGTGGGTGTGCCTGCTGGGTATCGCCATCGTCACGGTCTGCGACATCATCGGACGGACGATCATCATGCCCTTCGAGGTTCCGGTGTCGCTGATCCTCGGTGTCGTCGGCGCGATCGTGTTCATCGTCCTCCTGCTCAGGCAGCGCCGTCGTGGCTGACCTGATCGCGGCGGAGGCGCGCACCTCCGGCTCCTTCCCCACCGCCCACGCGCGCCGTCGTTACGCGATAGTGGTGAGCATCCTCGTGGTCCTCGCCCTGGTCTTCGGCTTCGCCCTGCTCGCCTGGGAGAACCCCATGCCCGTGGGATCCGCCGGATTCTGGCGGATCGCGAAGCTCCGGATGACCAACGTGACCGTGATGGCGGTGGTGGCCGTGGCCCAGGCCGTCGCGACCGTGAGCTTCCAGACGGTCACGACCAATCGCATCATCACCCCGTCGATCATGGGCTTCGAATCGCTCTACCGGGTCGTGCAGACGGGCACCGTCTACCTCTTCGGCATCGCCGGACTCGTCGCCATCCAGGGGGTGTGGCAGTTCGGCCTGCAGGTGCTCATCATGGTCGGCCTCGCGATGGCGCTGTACGGCTGGCTGCTGTCGGGGCGCTACGGCAACCTCCAGATCATGCTCCTCATCGGGATCATCATCGGCGGGGGCCTCGGTGCCGTCTCGACGTTCATGCAGCGCATGCTGACCCCCAGCGAGTTCGATGTGCTCGCCGCCCGCCTGTTCGGCAACGTCTCCAACGCGGACGCCTCCTACCTGCCGCTCGCGATCCCGCTGTGCGTCGCTGCATCCGCGCTCCTGTGGCTGCGCGCGCGACGGCTGAATCTCCTGGCCCTCGGAGCCGACGCGTCGCGCTCGCTCGGCCTCGACCACCGGCGCGAGCTCTACATCGTGCTGTTCCTGGTCGCCGTACTCATGGCGACGTCGACCGCACTGGTCGGGCCCATGACCTTCCTGGGATTCCTCGTCGCGACTCTGGCCTACCAGTTCGCGGATTCGCACGATCATCGGCTGATCTTCCCCGTGGCCGTGCTGACGGCATTCACCATCCTCGCCGGTGCCTACTTCGTGATGCGCAACATCTTCTACGCCCAGGGCATGGTGTCGATCCTCATCGAACTGGTCGGTGGGACCGTCTTCCTCATCGTCATCCTCAGAAAGGGCAGGCTGTGATCACACTCGACGGCGTGCGCCGAGACTACAGCGACGACGTCGCGATCGGCCCCGTGGACCTCCGCATCCCCGCAGGGGGGATCACCGCGCTGATCGGCCCGAACGGTGCGGGAAAGTCGACGCTGCTGACGATGATCGGACGGCTCGGCGGGATGGACGCCGGGGCGATCGAGATCGCCGGCTACGACGTGGCGACGACGAAGTCGCGCGACCTCGCCAAGATCGTCTCCGTGCTCCGCCAGGAGAATCACTTCGTCACCCGACTGACCGTGCGCCAGCTCGTCGGCTTCGGACGCTTCCCGCATTCCCAGGGCAGGCTGACCCCTGCGGATGAGCAGATCATCAGCAGATCGATCGACTTCCTCGACCTCGGCGCGCTGGAGGGGAGATACCTCGACGAGCTCTCGGGCGGTCAGCGGCAACGCGCCTACGTCGCGATGGTGTTGGCGCAGGACACGGAGTTCGTGCTGCTGGACGAGCCGCTGAACAACCTCGACATGAAGCACGCGGTGCAGATGATGAAGCACCTCCGTCGAGCCTCGACGGAGCTGGGGCGAACCATCGTCATCGTGCTGCACGACGTCAACTTCGCAGGCCGCTATGCCGACCACATCTGTGCGATGAAGGACGGTGGGGTCGTGGAGTTCGGGCCGCCGTCGGCGATCATGACGAGCGATGTGCTGACCCGGGTCTTCGACACCCCGGTGCAGGTGATCGAGGGACCGCACGGGCCGCTGGCCGTGTACTACTGACGAGAGCGCGAGCTCAGAGCTCGATGCCGTGATCCTCGTCGTTGACGCCGGCGTTGCGCCCGCGGCGCGATTCGTAGCCGATGAACCAACCGAGCCACACGATCGCGGCGAGCAGGATGCCGAGCCAGACGTTCTCGAAGATCAGACCGATCACGACTCCGAGGATGAGGAGCCCTGCGGTGACGGAGAGGCGGAGCGCGGTGCGGGACATGGCCTCAGCCTAAACGCCGTGCGGGACCGCGGCGCCGGTCAGCGCCCGCGATGGTCTTCCGGGGAGAGGCGAGGGCCGCGCCGCGGCTCGCTCACCCCACTGGCGAAGATGAGACGGATGACCCGCTGACGATGCCCCGCCCACGGCGCGAGCAGCTCGAGCATCCCGTCGTCGTCGGTGCGGTGCCCGGTCAGCGCATGACCGACCTCGTGAGCGAGGTGGTAGTCGCCGACGCTCACCGCATCGGGGTCGCCGAGCGCACGGATGCGGGTCTCGGCGGAGGTCCAGACACCGACGCCAGGGAAGCTCGTGAGCGCACGGTCGCGCTCCTCGCCGGTGGGAGCGTTCAGGAGGGCGCGGCTGATGCTGTCCGCACGCTCCGCCACCCGCACGATGGTCTTCGACTGCGGTGGCTGCACGGCGACGCGATGCCAATCCCAGGAGGGGATACGCCGCCACTGCGGCGCCGCGGGTGCGGCGTACATCGGTCTCGGAGTCGGACCGGGCGCGCGCTCGCCGAACTTCGTGACGAGCATCCGCCAGGCGCGGAACGCCTCGAGACCGGTGACCTTCTGCTCGAGGATGGCGCACGCGAGAGCGTCGAACACCACGCCCGTGCGGGCCAGCCGCAGACCGGGGGAGCGGCGAGCGACCTCCGCGATCAGTGGATGGCGTGAGGGGTCGAATCCCGTGGGATCGTCGTCTGCTCCGCAGAGGCTGGGGACACTGTCGAGCGCGTGCTCGGCTCCGGCGCCCCAGGCTGTGGCCCTGATCTCGCCGCCGCCGCCGGCGCGCAGCGCGAGGGTAGCGGGGCCGAGAGGGGTGCGTAGGGCGCGCCAGATCACGGGCCCGTCGATGACCATGGTCGGGTCCCCTGGTCCGCGTCGCAGCATGCCGACCGTGCGGCGAAGGTCGACCGGTGCCGAGGGGCGATAGACCGTCTGGAGAGGTGCCTCCGCCGAAGGCGCGTCGGCGGCTCCGGCATCCGCGGTCATCGTCATGCGCCCACCATACGTGGCGGGCCTGACATCGCGATCAGAAGCGGTCGGGCGAGGGGGTGCCGTGGCCGTACCGGATCACGACGTCGGCGTGGCGGTCGAACCGGTACCCGATGCCGCGCACGGTGCGCACGATGTCCTCGTAGCGGCCGAGCTTCGCGCGCAGGCGGCGGACGTGCACGTCGATCGTGCGCTCGCCGGGGGTCTCGTCATCCTGCGCCTGCCACAGGGCGGAGACGAGTTCGCTGCGCTCGATGGTGCGTCCCTCGCGCAGCACGAGGTACTGCAGGAGCTCGAACTCCTTGTACGTGAAGGACGCGGACTCCCCGTCGATCAGCACACGCTTGCGCGAGATGTCGACGACGACGCCACCCTCCTCGTCCGTGGTCTCCTCCTCGGCGGCAGCCTTGGTGCGGGCGATCGCACCGGGCTCATGCAGCGCGAGGCGGACGACGTCGAGGTCGCGACCGCCGGAGCCGTGCGGGGCGAGGGCCACCGTCGCGTGCGTCTCGGCACCCGGGGCGAGCTCGGCCAGAGTGCGGCGCAGCGCGTCGACGAGAAGGGGGAGGCTGACCCCGGCCTCGGCCGCCTTGATCTCGTCGAGACCGACGTAGAGGGCGAAGCCGCGGGGTGAGCGGACGGCGGGCAGATCGGCATCCAGCGGTGCACCGGTCTGCTGCGACGAGACGGGACGGACGGCGGTGGCGACGGGACGCTCGAGAAGTGCGGTGTTCGACATGATGATGAAGTCCTCAGGACGTGAGCCGGAGAGAGGCTCTGATGCGTTGCATGAATGACCGGGCGAGCCGGGAGGGCGAGCAGGGGTGGGTGCTCGGTGACCAGTCCTCGCAGATCGCGGGAATCAGGTCAGACGGAGTGGCTGTTCGTTCAGCGACACATTCGGCAACACATGCCAACGCGACCGGGCATCATCATCCCGGCAGTCCTGTTCGCCTCCTGGGCGGACAAAGGGCTTGCGTTGGTAGTCATGGGGGGATTATGTCCGAAGAAGTCCGGGCGTGTCAAAACGGCCGTCGGCACGCGAGCGGGGCGTAACGTGGCAGAGGTGACCACTTCGACCCTTGCCGCCGGCTACATCCTCACTGATGAGAAGGACGCGTCCCGCTACGCGCTGACCCGCGACGGACAGCTCGTGAGCGTTCTGGACTACCGCGACGACGGACACACGATCGCCCTCACGCGAGCCTTCACGATCCCGACTTTCCGCGGCCACGGCTATGCCGCGGTCGTCGTCGAGGGTGCGGTGGCCGAGATCGAGGCGCGCGGCGATCGCAAGGTCGATGCCGTGTGCTGGTACGTCGCAGACTGGTTCGAGGCGCACCCCGAGCACGCCTCCCTGCTGCGTTCGCGATGATCCGGACCCGTGTGACGCTGTGTTACGCGGCGGCGCGCTGACAGGATGAACGCATGAGACTCGCAGAAGCACTCACGGCCCGTGCAGACCTGCAGCGGCGCATCGAGCAGCTCCGCGCCCGCATCACGGCGAACGCCAGATATCAGGAGGGGGAGGAGCCCGCAGAGGACGCCTCCGCGCTGCTCGTCGAGGCGGATGCCGTGCTCGTGCAGCTGCGCGACCTGATCCGCCGGATCAACGCCACGAACTCACGGCTCGATCTCGGCAGCGACGGCACGATGACGGATGCGCTCGCGGCGCGGGATGTCCTCCGGCTCCAGCACTCGCTTCTGACGGATGCCGCTGCCGCCGCATCCGGAGCCAACGAGCAGTACCTTCGGCAGATGCGGTCGGAACTGCGCCAGATCGCGGCGCTTCCCGTCGCCGAGGTGCGCACCCGCGCCGACGCCGTCGCGCAGCAGCTGCGTGAGCTCGACAATCGGATCCAGCAGGCGAACTGGCTCCACGACCTGGAGGAGTGAGAGCGGAAGTCGGTAGTCACGACGAGGCGGGCACAACCCCTGCCGGAGGGGCAATCCGGCACCGTGGGGTGGAGGGCAGCCCGGAACGCATCGCGCAGCCCCGCACACCGCACGTGTGATCGCGCATCGCGCATCGCTCATCACCACGTGCCGATCGTCGCGACGAGGGTGGGTCAGGGGACCTTCCGCTCGGGAACGCACAGTTGCAGCTGCGGTAATATGGAGCTCTGCTCAGCCCCGTCGGCTGAGGTGGTCAGGCGCCCCAGGCGCGCTGGTCCGAGGCTCGAAACCTCCGGCATCGTCCCCGACACCGGAGGTTCTTCCATGTCATCGTCCCTGCGCGCCCGCCCCCAGACCCGGTGGTGGGCGCTCGTCGTCATCTCTCTCACCCAGCTGATCGTCGTCCTCGACGGCACCATCGTCAGCATCGCGCTCCCGCGCGCCCAGGCCTCGCTCGGTCTGAGCGACGGACAGCGGCAGTGGGTCGTCACCGCCTACGCCCTCGCTTTCGGGGCGCTGCTGCTGCTCGGCGGCCGCATCGCCGACTACGTCGGACGCAAGCGCACCTTCATGATCGGCATGGTCGGCTTCGGCGCCGCCTCGCTGTTCGGCGGTCTCGCGCAGACCGGCTGGGAGCTCGTCCTGGCCCGCGGCCTGCAGGGAGTCTTCGCAGCACTGCTGGCTCCTGCCGCGCTCGCGCTGCTCACGGTGACCTTCCCCTCCGGCCGCGACCGCAACACGGCATTCGCCGTCTTCGGCACGGTCGCGGGAACCGGGGCCGCCGTCGGGCTGCTGCTCGGCGGATTCCTCACCGAGTTCACCGACTGGCGCTGGTGCCTTCTGGTCAACCTCTTCTTCGTCGCTGCGGGCCTCGTGGGAGGCGCGCTCTTCCTGACCGAGAGCAAGGCGGAGGGCGACAACCGGTACGACGTCTGGGGTGCGATCACCGTGACGCTGGGGCTCGGCTCGCTGGTCTACGGCTTCAGCCTCGCGGAGAACGGCTGGGGTGATCCGCTGACGATCGCCTTCCTCGCTCTCGGCGTGGTGCTCCTCGGCCTCTTCGTCTGGGTGGAGAGCCGGGTCTCCCAGCCGCTGCTCCCGCTGCGAGTGGTGGCAGATCGTGTGCGGGGCGGTGCCTTCCTGATCCAGGGCGTCGCCGGCGCGATCATGATCGGCGCCACTCTCTACCTGACCTTCCACCTGCAGTTCGTCCTCGGCATGGGCGCGCTCCAGGCCGGCGTCGCGACCCTCCCCCTGCCGATCGCGACCATGATCATCGCGCCACTGGCGACGAAGCTGCTCACCGTCATCGGACCGCGTCCGCTGCTCGTGGTGGGACCGCTGATCGCCGCTGTCGGTCTGTTCGTCTTGGCAGGCATCAGTCCGGACGGCGCGTACTTCGTGCAGATCGCGCCCGCATTGGTGCTGCTCGGCGTCGGCATGGGCTTCGTCTTCATCCCGCTGCAGAACCTCGCGCTGAGCGGGGTGGCGTCGCACGACGCCGGTGTCGCCTCGGCCGTCGCGAACTCGGCGATGCAGATCGGCGGGTCGATCGGGCTGTCCGTGTTCACGGCGGTGTACGCGGCCTCCGTCGGCGGGCATGCGCAGACCGAACTCACGCCGACCCAGCTGACCGACGCCTACGGGTGGACCTTCATCGTCGCGTCGATCCTGATGGTGTGCGCCTCGGTCATCGCGGCGGCGATGGTCCGCGGGTCGAAGGAGGAGCTGATGCCCACCGGCCGTATCGCCGTCGGCGCGCACTGAGCCGGTTCGACGCGCGGACCGTCGTGCCCGGGCGTCCGGCTGACCGCCGGGCGCCCGGGATCCGGGGGCCGAGAACGGGCGCCACGGCACGCCTCGGACCGAATGTCGGTGGGGGTTCGTACCGTGTGAGTATGCGAATCCTGCACACCTCCGACTGGCACATCGGCCGCACCTTCCATGGCAACTCGACCATGGATGCGCTGGCCGAGGTGCTGGCGGCGCTCACGGTGCAGGTGCGGGAACACTCCGTCGACGTCGTCATCATCGCCGGAGACGTCTTCGACTCCGCCGCTCCGGCCGGCGCCGCCTACACGCTTCTCGGAGACGCGCTGCTCGCGCTGCACGAGACGGGGGCCACGGTGATCGTCACCAGTGGCAACCACGACTCGGCCGCACGACTGGGATTCCAGGCCCGGCTCCTGCGCGACGGCATCCACGTCCTGACCGATCCGCTCGGCATCGGGACGCCGATCACCCTGGCCGATGCCGACGGGCCGGTGCACTTCTACGGCATCCCGTATCTCGAGCCGGCAATCGTGCGGCAGCACTGGGAGGGCGTCGACCTCCGCACTCAGGCCCAGACCCTCGCGCACGCGATGGATCTCGTCCGCGCGGGGATGCAGGAGCACACCGGCCGCTCGGTCGCGATCGCGCACTGCTTCTCCGCCGGTGTCGACGCCACGATCGGCCTCGAGCGCGAGGTGCGCCAGGGCGGGCTCGACGTCGTGCCGCTGTCGGTGTTCGACGGACCCGACTATGTCGCCCTGGGCCACATCCACGGTCGCCAGCAGATCAGCGACCGGGTGCGTTACTCGGGTGCTCCGCTGCATTACAGCTTCGGCGAACAGCACAAGCCACGCGGGTCCTGGCTCGTCGACCTCGATGCGACCGGCCTGGTGCGTGTCGACTGGCTCGACCTCCCCGTGCCGCGCCGCCTCGTCACTCTGACCGGCACGCTCGATGAAATCCTGGCGCCCGAGAACGTCACAGCCCACGCCGACGACTGGGTCTGCGCGATCTACACCGATGCGCTGGCGCAGACGGAGCCGATGCGACGACTCCGTGAGCGATACCCGCATTGCGCGATGGTGCAGCACGAGCCGACCGAGAGGGCGGAGTCGATCGAGCGGTCCTATGTCGACAGGCTGCGCGGAGCGGCGACCGATCCCGAGCGGATCGAGGCGTTCCTCGAGCATGTGCGTTCCGGTCACGGTGCCACCGAGCGCGAGGGCGAGCTGATCCGCGAGGTCCTCGACGACCGCGTGCGTGCCGACGCTCTGATCTGACTGCTCTCGTCACGAGCGTCGAGATACCGACCGGGAAGAAGACTCACCGATGAAGTTGCACCGCCTGGAGGTCGAGGGGTTCGGCCCGTTCCGCGACAGGCAGATCGTCGACTTCGATTCGTTCGCCGATGACGGCATCTTCCTGATCGCGGGGAAGACGGGAGCCGGCAAGTCCAGCATCCTCGACGCGGTGTGCTTCGCGCTCTACGGCGGCGTACCCCGCTACGAAGGCGGAGAGAAGCGGCTGCGCAGCGACCACTGCCAGCCGGACGACGTCACGCAGGTCGTGGTCGAGTTCAGCACTCCCGCCGGTCGCTATCGGGTGACCCGGTCGCCGGAGTACGAACGGCCCAAGAAGCGCGGCGGTGGCACGACCGTGCAGGCAGCGGGGGTACAGCTCGACGTCCTCGTGGGCGGGGAGTGGATCGGTCTCGCCGCCCGAGAGCGTGAGGCCGCCTTCGAGCTCGACGACATCCTGCAGCTGAGTCGTGAGCAGTTCCTCCAGGTGATCCTGCTCGCCCAGAACCGCTTCTCGGAGTTCCTGCTGGCCGGCAGCAGAGAGCGGCAGGCGCTGCTGCGGCGGCTCTTCGGCACGGAGCGGTTCGAAGACGTCCAGGCTCGCTTCGAAGAACGTCGCAAAGCCGCCGAGGCGGAGTTGGGGGCGAGACTCGCCACCGTCACCGCCCGCCTCGACGAAGGCGAGCGGGTGGTCGCGAATGCCGAGTTGGCGGGCGACGCCGTGGATGCGGTCGGTGCAGAGGTGCAGTCCGACACACAGCCGCGGATCACTGCGACGACCGAGGAACGACTGGAGGAGCTGCGCCGTGCGAAGGCGCGCGCGGACTATCGCGCCGAGCGTCGAGCGGCCGAGCGCGTCGAGGCCGAGAAGCGGTCCGCTGACGCCGATGAGGCACTGGCTGCTCTGCGCGACGAGCAGCGTGCGCAGGCGGAGCGCAACCGCGCCAGGGCGGCGCTCGACCGCCTCGACGCCGAGGAGCCGCGGATCGCGGAGGCTCGCGCCGAGCTGCACGACGCGAGAGCGGCAGAGGCGCTGCGGTCGCCCATCGCGGCAGCGACCAGGGCAGCCACTGCTTTCGACGCGGCGCGTCAGACCACGGATCGCGCACGCGCTGCCTGGGACGTTCACGGCATCGACACCGACGACCTCGCCTCATGGGCTGCGGAACGCACCCGTCAGACCGGCGCGTGGCAACGGGCGGCCGAACTCGAGCGGATGGCCCCTGCCCTCGAGCGTGAACTCGCCGCGGCGGCCGAGGCCGTGGCGGTCGCGGCTGCGCGCATCGAGTCCGCAGAGACCGAGCGCGCGGCGCTTCCCGGACGGCTGGACGAACTCACCCGCGAGCGTGACGAGGCCAGGCGGATGGCCGACAGAGCCCCTGATCTGCTCGCCGCACTCGAGGTCGCGCGCGCACGGCGTGCGGCAGCAGGCGAGGTCGAACGTCTGACGGCCGATCGGGCGGAGGCCGAGCAGGTTCTGGCCGAAGCCAGCAGCGCTCTGGCGAGCATGCAGACGGCGCTCGCGCGTCTTCGCCAGCGTCGGCTCGACGGGTTCGCGGGCGAACTGGCGACGACCCTCCGCGATGACGATCCCTGCCCCGTGTGCGGTGCGCGGGAGCATCCCGCTCCCGCGGTCCACTCCGACCCTGTCTCCGCCGACGACGTCGACGCGGTGGAAGCCGATCGAGACCGGGCGGCCGCCCTGGAGCGCGAAGCGTCGGAGGTCGTCTCGACACTTCGTGCGCAGCTGGCGGCGGCGGTGACCAGGGCGGACGGACGCGACGTCGACACGGCAGAAGACGAGCTCGCCGGAGCGGCGGAGGAGCACAGGACCAGCACCGCAGCCTCCACGCGTGTCGCCGAACTCGAACGTCAGCGCGATGCGGTGCTCGACCGCCTCCGCGAACTCGACCGGGACCACGAGCGAGACCTCTCCGCGTTGACGTCGGCTCGCGAGACCCACGCCGTCCTGACGCAGCGCAGGGCGGATGCCGACACGGCCATCGCCGAGGCAAGGGGGTCATACGGCTCGGTGGCGGAGCGGGTGGCCGCGGCAGCGAACGAGGTCGAGTCGGCGCTCGCCCTCGCCGAGGCGGTCGCGGAGCAGGAACGCCGCCACGAGGCCGCTCGTACGACGGCGGATGAGCTGGCGGCGGCGATCGAATCCTCCGGCTTCGACGATGCCGACGCCGCCCAGGCGGCGTTGCGCACCGACGCCGCTCGGACCGCGCTCGAAGCGCGGATCACCGAGCACTCCGTGCAGCGCGAGAAGGAACGCGCGATCCTCCTCGATCTCGAACTGCGCACGCTCCCGGAGGAGCCCATCGACCTCGCTCCGGCTGAGGAGCAGTCGCGACTCGCGCGGCAGCTCTGGAGCGCAGCGGGTGACGAGGCCGGTCGTGCAGTCGCGGTGGCCGAGCAGATCACCGCGCTCATCGACTCCGCCGCCGCGGAGCACGAGCGCACCGCGGCGGAGGCGGTCGACTTCGAGATCCTGCGCGGCCTCGCCGATGCCATCTCCGGTCGAGGCGCGAACACCCGCAAGATGACGCTGGAGACCTTCGTCCTCGCTGCCGAGCTGGAGGAGATCGTCGATGCGGCGAACCGCCGGCTCGGCGACATGTCGGCCGGGCGCTACCAGCTGCGGCACTCCGATGCACTCGCGGCGCGCGGCGCCGCATCGGGTCTCGGCATCGTCGTGTTCGATGCGTTCACAGGACAGACACGACCGGCGCAGTCGCTGTCGGGAGGAGAGACGTTCCTCAGCTCCCTCGCCCTCGCTCTCGGGCTCGCAGAGGTGGTCACGGCCCGCGCCGGAGGCATCCGCCTCGACACGCTTTTCATCGACGAGGGGTTCGGTTCACTCGACGGCGACACGCTCGACGTCGCGATGCGCACTCTCGACGAACTCCGCCAGGGCGGCAGGACGGTCGGGGTGATCAGCCACGTCGAGGCCATGCAGGAGCAGATCCCCGCCCAGCTCGCGGTGCGAGCGACTCCGAACGGGCCCAGCGTCATCGAAGCCCGGTGAGCGTCGGGGCTCCTCGCCGATCACGTGTGTCGGAGGGGCCGATTCTCAGACGCCGTACTCCCGGCGGATGACCTCGCGCAGCTGCACGCTGCACCGCGCGATCGCCTCGCGGAAGTCGAGGAGCGCACCATCCTCCGCACGATCGGAGATCGCACGGAACGCGCGGATCGGCACTCCGAACTGCTGGGCGACCCAGATGTACGCGTAAGTCTCCATGTCGACCAGTCCCGCGCCGGAGGGCCGGATGACCGAGGTGATCCCCGCGTCCCCGACGAAGCTGTCACCGGTCGCGATCAGCACGCCCTCGCGACCCGTGGACACCCGGGCGGGAAGCGAGACGTGCTGCCCGGCGACACCCTCGAGGTCGAAGACGTCGTGCTGCAGCGCGCTGCCGATCTCGTGCACGGTCGCGTCGAGCTCGGGGTCGATACCGCCTGCCGTCCCGACGACCACGACCTCGGAGTACTCGCGGGCGTCGAGCGCGCGAGTGAGGGCGAACACCGCCTGCATCTTGCCCTCGCCGGTGACGAGCTGGTCGAATCCCTCGAGATCCTCCGGGAACGCCTGGAGTTCGGAGGCCATGGCCGCGACGAGAAGTTTCACTCCGCCATCCTGCCAGGTGCAGGGACGGCCGCGAAGTCAAGTGCATGCGTCCGGCGTCATCCCGATGTAACACTGGGGGAGGATACTGACGTCAGCGAGACCGGAGGAACACATGACCCTGCAGCAGCAGATCGCTGAAGCGCTCGGCGTGAAGGCCGAGATCGACCCGGAGGCGGAGGTGGAGCGACGGGTGTCGTTCCTGGCCGACTACCTGCGGACCACCGGTGCCAAGGGCTTCGTGCTGGGGATCTCCGGCGGCCAGGACTCGACCCTCGCCGGACGTCTCGCGCAGCTCGCGGTCGAACGCGTGCGGGCCGAAGGCGGCGAGGCCAGCTTCCTGGCGGTGCGATTGCCCTACCGCGTGCAGAAGGATGCGGCGGATGCCGAGGCGGCGCTGCAGTTCATCGGACCGGATTCGTCCGTCGAGGTGAACATCCAGAACGGGGTCGACGGCGTCGAGGAGGACATCGAGTTCGCCGTCACCAGCGACATCACCGACTTCAACCGCGGCAACATCAAGGCGCGCGTGCGTATGGTCACCCAGTACGCGCTGGCTGGTCACGACGGATTGCTCGTGATCGGCACCGATCATGCGGCGGAGGCGGTCACGGGGTTCTACACGAAGTTCGGCGACGGCGCCGCAGACATCCTCCCGCTCTCGGGGCTCACGAAGCGGCAGGGGCGGTCTCTGCTGCTGCTGCTCGGGGCGCCGGACCAGCTCGCCTACAAGGTCCCCACCGCGGATCTTCTCGACGGCCAGCCCGGCCGCGCCGACGAGGACGAGCTCGGACTCACCTACGAGCAGATCGACGACTTCCTGGAGGGGCGACCGGTCGACCCCGAGGTCGCCGGACGCATCGAATCGCGGTACCTCGCCACCCAGCACAAGAGGCACCTTCCGGTCACGCCGGACGATGGATGGTGGCGCTGAGCCGCACCCCTCGTGATCCCGTGTCGGACGCCGCGGCTAGTGTCGAAGCATCCGACAGAACGGGAGCATCGTGCGGATCGACACTCAGGCGCAGCGCGTCATCTGGAGCGCCAGCGACCTCAAGGCGGCCGCCGAGTGCGAGTTCGCGTGGTGCCGAGCGATCGACGCGAAGCTGGGGCGGGTCCCCGCCGTCGAGGAGCCTGAGGACGCCACTCTCGCGCGAGCAGCGCTGCTCGGCGACGTCCACGAGCAGAACGTCCTCGCACGCTACGTCGCCGAGCTCGGCGACGAACGGGTGCACCGCATCGAGAAGGTCTCGTCGGTCGATGCCGGAGCGCTGGCCGCGGCCGTGCAGGAGACCGTCGACGCCCTGACCGGCGCCGATGCGCGGATCGTCTTCCAGGCCGCGTTCGCGACGCCCGAGTTCGTCGGATTCGCCGACTTCCTCAAGCGCGACGAAGACGGCAGATGGCGAGTCCAGGACTCCAAGCTCGCGCGCAAGGCACGGGTCACCGCGCTCATGCAGCTCGCGGCATATGTCGATCAGCTCGATCGGCTCGGAATCCCGCGCTCCGACGATGTCGACCTGATCCTCGGGGACAGATCGCTCAGCACCCACGCGGTGGACGACATCCTGCCGCTGTTCCACGTCAGGCGTGCACGCCTTCGCGCCCTGATTGCGGACCGCCGGATCGAGGACCCGTCCGCCGATGCGGCGCTGGCATGGGGCGACGACCGGGGCGACCTCGAGATCGTCGCGTGCGGACGATGCGCGACGTGCGAGGAGCAGGTCGTCGCACACCGCGATCTGCTGATGGTGGCGCGCATGCGTCCGGTTCAGCGTGCGCGGCTGCGCGCGGCGGGCATCGAGACGATCGATGCACTCGCCGAGGCCACCGCTCCGCCCGAGGGGATGAACCTCGACTCCTTCGAGACCCTGCGAGCGCAGGCGAGACTTCAGATCCAGGCAGACCTCGACGGTTCACCGACGTACGACGTCCACTACGCGGCGGCGATCCACACTCTGCCCGTGCCCAGCCACGGCGACATCTTCTTCGACTTCGAGGGCGATCCGCTGTACACCGAGCCCGCGCCGGACGGCGAATCCCAGTGGGGGATCGACTACCTGTTCGGCTGGGTCGACAACAAAGACGAGTACACCGCACTCTGGGCGCACGACTTCGCCGCCGAGCGCGAGGCGTTCGAGCGGTTCCTCGACTTCGTCGCGCTCCGCCGATCGACGCATCCGGGGATGCACATCTACCACTACGCGCCGTATGAGACCTCGCATCTCGTGGCGATGGCCGCGCGGCACGGCGTGCGCGAGGGGGAAGTCGACCGGCTGCTGCGCGAAGGCGTCTTCGTCGACCTGTATCCGCTCGTCCTGCGCACCGTGCGAGTGGGGTCCCGCTCGTACTCGATCAAGAAGCTCGAACCGCTCTACATGGGTGCCGACGTCCGCACCAGCGACGTGCAGAAGGGCGACGACTCGATCGTGCAGTACGTCGCGGCGCGCGAACTCGCTGCAGCAGGAGAGCAGGCCGAAGCCGACGCGGTCCTCGCCGATCTCGCGGACTACAACCGCTACGACTGCGTCTCGACCAGGCGGCTGCGCAACTGGCTGATCGAGATCGCTCGGGCGGAGGGCGTGAGTCCCGCCCCACCGGATGAGGCGGACGAGGTCATCTACGAGCCCTCGCCGCGTTCGGTCGCTCTGCTGGCAGACGCCGAACGCGCCGTGGAAGCGGGGGAGGACGGCCAGGTGCACCGCATCGCGGCAGCCGCGATCGACTACTTCCCTCGTGAGGCGAAGAGCTTCTGGGTCTCGCACTTCCAGCGGCTCCGCGAACCGGTCACGATGTGGGATGCGACGCGTGACGTGGTGCGGGTCGACAGCGCGTCGTCGGCGGTGCGTCGTGACTGGAGCGTGGGCGAGGGGCGGCGGGTGATGTCCCGCGACGTCGAGATCCGCGGCGAGGTCTCACCGGGGACGACTCTGGGGGCGGGTGCGCAGCCCTTCGCCCTGTACTCGGTGCCGGCCCCGTTCGACACCGACGTCCCTTCGAGGGCCGTGCACGTGCCGCACAGCGTCACTGTCGCCGAGGTGCTCGACGACGGCTACCTCATCACCGAGACCGCCATCCAGGGGCAGACCTGGGATACGCTTCCGGTCGCTCTGACGCCGGCGGCCCCGCCGCGGGTGGTCTCGCTCCAGGGGGCCATCGACGAATGGGCGGACACCGTCCATGCGGCCGCGCCGGGGTTCCCGCAGGATGCCGCCACCGACATCCTTCGCCGTGTTCCTCCTCGCACCGTCTCGGGTGAGTCGATCCCCACGCCGGGTGACGACACGATCGACGCGATCGTCCGTGCGGTGCTCGATCTCGACCGCAGCTATCTCGCCGTCCAGGGTCCTCCCGGCACGGGGAAGACCTACACGGGGTCGCAGGTGATCGCGCGTCTGGTGAATGATCACGGGTTCACGGTAGGCGTGGTCGCGCAGTCCCACGCGATCATCGAGAACCTGCTCGAACGCGTGGTGGCCGACGGCGTGCCCGCAGCGCAGGTCGCCAAGGCACCGAAGGACCCGTCCTCGGATCCCTCGTACACCGTGATGGCCAAGACCGGCATGGCATCGTTCCTCGCCGAGCATGCCGAGCACGGGGCCGTCGTCGGCGGTACGGCGTGGGACTTCAGCAACACCTCGCGCGTGGACCGAGCGGGCCTCGACCTCCTCGTCGTCGACGAGGCGGGGCAGTTCTCGCTCGCCTCGACCATCGCCGTCGCGGCGGGGGCGAGGCGCCTGCTCCTGCTCGGCGACCCGCAGCAGCTTCCGCAGGTGAGTCAGGGCGCGCATCCGGAACCCGTCGACACGTCGGCACTGGGGTGGGTCATGGACGGCGACGCCGTCGTGCGTCCCGATTACGGGTACTTCCTCGCGCGCTCATGGCGGATGCACCCCTTCGTCGCGGCTCCCGTGTCGAGGCTGGCCTATGCGGGGCAGCTCGCCTCTGCGCCGGGCACGGAGCGGCGATCGATCGAGGGCATCGACGCGGGTCTGCATGTCATCCCGCTCCGGCACCGAGGCAACGCCACGCAGTCGTCGGAAGAGGCGGCGCAGGTCGTGGCCCTGGTGCGGGATCTCGTCGGACGTGCCTTCACCGACAACGACGAGCCGGCGACCGTCCGTCCGCTCACCCAGCGCGACATCATCGTCGTCGCGCCGTACAACGCCCAGCGTCAGACGGTGCATGACGCACTGGCGGATGCGGGCTTCCCCGACGTGCCCGTCGGTACGGTCGACAACTTCCAGGGCAAGGAGGCCGTGGTCTCCATCACCTCGCTCGCCGCGTCCAGCGGGCGGGACGCTCCGCGGGGACCCGAGTTCCTGCTGCTGCAGAACCGGCTGAACGTCGCGATCTCGAGGGCGCAGGTGGCGGCCTATCTGATCCACTCCCCGGCGCTCCTCGACGACCTTCCGCGCACGCCGGAGGGGGTGGCGCGGATGAGCGCCTTCGCCCGCCTCGTCGGTGCGGCCGACTGAGACGAGGCCCTGGTGCATACGACAGACGACATCCTTCGTGCCTCGGCGGCGTGGGTCTGGTTTCCGCGAGACAGCGACCATGACGAGGGCGACCTGCAGCTGGTGCGCTACCCCCAGCGGTTCGGAGGGGGAGTGCGCGGCTCTCGTGTGAACGCGGATGCCGATGCGGCGACGGTCGTCGATGGCGCGGTCGAGCGGACGAGAGCATGGGGCGAGACCGAGTTCCGGTTCTGGACGAACGCCTCCGACCGGCCCGACCTCGAAGAGGAGCTGCGGCGCCGCGGTGCCGAGCATGTCGACACGGTCGCGGTCTTCGCGCGGGCGGTCGAGGGCGCAGACCTCGGCGTTCCCCACGGCCCGACCGCAGAGATCGTCACCTCCCTCGAGCAGGTGCGCGAGGTCGACGCGATCAACGTCCCGGTGTGGCAGCAGCACCCGCTCGATGAAGAAGGTCTGCGGGTGGAGCACGAGGAGGTCACGGCTGCCCTCGCTGCCGGTACCCAGGTCCGAGTGCTCGCTCGACTCGAGGGCCGGGCGGTCAGCACCGGCGGCTGCACGATCGTCGACGGGTTCACGCGCCTGTGGGGCGCGGCCACCCTCGAACACGCGCGCGGGCGAGGCGCCTACCGCGCTGTCCTCGCCGAGAGGCTCCGTGTGAGCGCCTCACTCGGGGCGACCACCGCGCTGGTGAAAGGGCGCACCGCGACGTCGGCGCCGATCCTGGCGAGGGCCGGTTTCACGCACTACGGAGACGAGCGGGGCTACCGTCTGACGGTGTGAGGAGCGCGACGGCGAATCGCACGCGGCGGGAGCGCGAGGTCAGTCGCGGACGTCGCCGAGCTCCGCGCGGACGATCCGCGCGCCGGCCGACAGCGCGCTGAGCTTGTCGAGTGCGACCCGCCGCGGAAGCGGCGCCATGCCGCAGTTCGAGCTCGGGATGAGCAGATCCGCATCCACGAATTCGAGCGCGCGGCGAAGCGTGTCCGCGACCTCGTCCGGGGTCTCGATCTCCTCGCTCGCGACATCGATCGCCCCCAGCATCACCTTCTTGCCGCGGATCAGCTCGATGAGATCCATCGGCACGTGTGAGCGATGACTCTCCAGTGAGACGATATCGATCGAGGACTGCTGGAGCAGCGGGAAGGACTCCTCGTACTGCCGCCATTCCGAGCCCAGCGTCGCCTTCCAGTCGGTGTTCGCCTTGATCCCGTAGCCGTAGCAGATGTGGACGGCGGTCTCTGCGCGCAGGCCTTCGACCGCGCGCTCCAGCGCGGCGATGCCCCAGTCCTTCATCTCGTCGAAGAACACGTTGAACGCGGGCTCGTCGAACTGGATGATGTCGACCCCTGCGGCTTCGAGCTCTCGCGCCTCCTGATTGAGGATCGTCGCGAACTCCCAGGCGAGCTTCTCGCGGCTGCGGTAGTGGCGGTCGGACAGAGTGTCGATCATCGTCATCGGGCCAGGCAGCGCCCACTTGATCGGCTGATCGGTCTGCGCGCGCAAGAAGGCGGCATCCTGCACGAAGACGGGCTCGCGACGGCTGACGGCGCCCACGACCGTGGGCACACTCGCGTCGTAGCGGTCGCGGATGCGGACGGTCTCACGATTCTCGAAGTCGACGCCGTCGAGGTGCTCGATGAACGTGGTCACGAAGTGCTGACGCGTCTGTTCGCCGTCGCTCACGATGTCGATGCCGCGGCGCGTCTGCTCGTGCACTGCCGCGCGCAGCGCATCCTGCCTGCCCTCGACGAGCTCATCGCCCTGCAGCTCCCAGGGGGACCACAGCACTTCGGGTCGGGCGAGCCACGACGGCTTCGGGAGGCTTCCGACGATGGACGTGGGGAGGAGCTGCGGCACGGCCGAGGATGCGCCGCCGGTCATCGGACCGGAGCGGCGTAGGAGGCGGCCCACTGATCCAGCACGCGCCGGTGCGGCGTGACGAAGTGCTCGTCCGCGAAGCGCCCCTGCGTGACCGCGAGGCGGCTGCGCTCTTCACGGTCGTAGGTGATCTCGGTGTGCTGGAAGTCCTCGTGCGCCAGGCTCGGACGGTAGACGCTCTCCGCCTGCGCGTTCGCGTTGTAGATCTCGGGTCGGTAGATCTTCTGGAACGTCTCCATCGTGCTGATGGTCCCGATGAGCTGCAGGTCGGAGTAGTCGCTCAGCAGGTCGCCGCGGAAGTAGAAGGCGAGAGGGGCGGCGCTGCCACGCGGCATGAAGTACCGCACCTGGAGTCCCATCTTCCCGAAGTACTCATCGGTGAGCGAGAACGAGTCCTGGACGTACTCGATGCCGAGCACGGGGTGGTGGTTCCCCGTGCGGCGGTATGTCCTGCTGGTGGAGACGCTGATGCAGATCACGGGCAGGGTCGAGAAACGGTCCTGGTACGCGTCCGACTCGAGGAAGTACTGGAAGAGCTTGCCGTGCAGCACACCGAAGTCGTCGGGAGTCGTGAACCCGGTCGAGCCCGCGTTCGCTGCGGGCAGGAGCACGCTGAAGTCGTAGTCGCGGAGGTAGGAGGAGAAGTTGTTCCCCACGATCCCCTGGTGGCGTTCTCCGGTCACCCGGTCGACGATGTGGATGTCGAGCATCTCGAGGACGGGGAACTCCCGGTCCTCACCGTCGGAGAACCGCAGATGAACCGAGACGATGTCGAGCTCGACGGTGTACCGCTCGGGGTCGTGACCGGGCGCGAGATCGTTGAACCGATGGTCGATCATGGCCAGCGCGTTGCGGAGGTTCTGCCGGCGATGCTCCCCGCGCGCGAGGTTGGCGAAGTTCGTCGTGATCCGCGAGCTGTCCGACGGCGCGTAGTCCTCGTCGAAGCGCGTGGTGGTGATGCTGAACGTGATCTCGTTCGCCATGAGGGGCCAATCCGGGAGGGGGAGGCCTGCTGGCCTCGGGAAAGCGGTCTTCTCATGGTGCAGGCAGAGAGAGGTCATCGGGTAATTCGGCTCCACTATGAACTGATATAGCCTTCTCCTATGGCAAGGCGACCGAGCGGGATCACGCTGCAGCAGCTCCAGTACTTCATCGAAGTGGCGGCGGAGGGATCGATCACCGCGGCGGCCGACGTGCTCTACGTCGCGCAGCCCACGATGTCGGCGGCCATGAAGGACCTGGAGACGCGGGTCGGACGCTCGCTTCTGACCCGATCGGCCCGAGGGATCACGCTGACCACCGACGGCACCGAGTTCCTGGGGTACGCCCGGCAGATCGTCGAGCAGGCCGAGCTTCTGGAGCAGCGCTATCTGGGCCGGCCGCCGTCGCGCCGTCTGCTGGGAGTCTCGACGCAGCACTACTCCTTCGCAGTGGACGCCTTCGTGCGGATGGTCAAGCGCTCTCACGCCGCCGAGTACGAGTTCTCGCTCCGGGAGACCCGCACCTGGGACATCATCGAGGACGTGCGGACGCTCCGCAGCGAGCTCGGCATCCTCTTCCGCAACGACTTCAACCGGAATGTGCTGGACAAGCTGCTGCGGGACTCCGGTCTCGCCTTCCATCCGCTCTTCGTCGCCGAGCCGCACATCTTCATCTCACGCCGGAACCCGCTCGCCTCCCGCGAGCGCGCGACCCTCGACGACCTCGCGGGTCTGCCGCGGCTCACCTTCGATCAGGGGGCCAACAACTCGTTCTACTTCGCCGAGGAGATCCTCTCGACCCTGTCGAGTGCGCGAGAGATCCGGGTCTCCGACCGGGCGACGATCTTCAACCTCATGATCGGACTCGACGGCTACACCATCTCCACTGGCATCATCAGCGACGACCTCGACCCCGAGATCGTGGCGGTGCCTCTCGACGTCGACGAGCACATCGAGATCGGCTGGATCGGACGCTCGGCCATCCCGCTCACGGAGCAGGCGCAGCGGTACCTCGATGAGGTGCGCGACGTCGTCGCAGGCTTCGGGGTGGCGCTGCTCGACTAGACCCTCGCGCGTGCGCGTCGAGGCGCACGCGCCCGAGCGTCAGACGGTGCCGTAGAGGCGATCCCCGGCGTCACCGAGGCCGGGCACGATGTAGCCCTTCTCGTTGAGTCGCTCATCGAGTGCACCGAGCACGATCGTCACGTCGCGATCCCCGACGAGCGCCTCGATGGCAGCGAGTCCCTCGGGGGTTCCGAGCAGGCAGATCGCCGTGACGTCCTTGGCTCCGCGGTCGAAGAGGAACTGGATGGCGGCGGCCAGAGAGCCGCCGGTGGCCAGCATCGGGTCGATCGCGAAGCACTGGCGGTCGCTGAGGTCGTCAGGCAGTCGCTCGGCATACGTCGTGGGCTCGAAGGTGGTCTCGTCGCGGACCATGCCGAGGAAGCCGACCTCCGCCGTGGGGAGCAGCTTGACGAGACCTTCGAGCATGCCCAGGCCTGCGCGGAGGATCGGTACGACGATCGGGCGCGGCTCGGAGATCTTCACGCCCATGGTCGTGGTGACCGGGGTCGTGATCTCCACCGGGCTGACCTTCACGTTGCGCGTCGCCTCGTACGCGAGAAGAGTCACGAGCTCCTCGGTCAGCTGGCGGAAGACCGGCGACGGTGTGCGGTGGTCGCGCAGTACCGAGAGCTTGTGAGTGACGAGAGGGTGGTCGGCGACGTGGATACGCATGGATACAGGCTAATGCGCCGACGGCCTCGGCACGACATCGACTGCGGAAGGACGCCCCGGCCGCTGTCGTAGGCTCGACGCATGAAGCCCTCCGACCGTGTCGCGATGCGCCGAGCGCTCGAGCTCGCGGTCGACGCGGCACAGGCGTCGGAGATCCCCGTGGGTGCCGTGGTCCTCGACCCTCAGGGGGTGCCCGTCGCCGAAGGGCGCAACGACCGCGAGGAGACGCACGACCCGACCGGGCACGCCGAGATCGCGGCTCTGCGAGCGGCGGCCGCGACCGTCGGCTCCTGGAACCTCGAGGGGCACACGCTCGTGGTGACCCTCGAACCCTGCGTCATGTGCGCCGGCGCGATCCTGCAGGCGCGGATCAGCCGGGTGGTCTTCGGTGCCTGGGATGACAAGGCCGGGGCCGCCGGCTCGATGTACGACGTGCTGCGCGATCGACGACTGCCGTACCGCGCCGAGGTGATCGGGGGCGTCGAGGCGGATGCCGCCGGAGCCCTGCTCCGCGACTTCTTCGAGCGCCGTCGCTGACGCGGGGCCCGCGCCGACTCAGTCCGAGGACTTGAGTACGAACACGTCCGTCGAGGGCTCGGGGTCGAGGGACGGACGGTACACGTCCGGCTCGATGTAGATCACGCGTGCGATCGGCAGCGCCTCGCGGATGCGACCTTCGATGGCGTCGATGTCGTCTGCGGCCTCGCGCAGCGGCTTGTCGGCGCTGAGCGCGATCTTCGCGGCGACCATCAGCTCGTCAGGGCCCAGGTACAGGGTCTTCATGTGGATGATCTTCTCGATCTCGTCACCCGCGTTGATCGCGTCGACGATCCGGTCGTGGTCGGCCTGGGTCGCGCCTTCGCCGACGAGCAGGCTCTTGGTCTCCACCCCGAGCACGATGGCGATGAGCACGAGCAGGATGCCGATCATCAGAGTGCCGAGCGCATCGAAGAGCGGGTTGCCGGTGATGATGGTGAGTCCGACGCCGAGCAGTGCGAACGTGAGTCCGGTGAGGGCCCCGACGTCCTCGAGCAGCACGACGGGGAGCTCGGGGGCCTTCGCCCGGCGCACGAAGGACACCCACGACTGGTCGCGGTCCCGCACCAGGTTGCTCTCCCTGACGGCGGTGCGCAGCGAGAACGACTCGAGCCCGATCGCCACCACGAGCACGACGATCGGCAGCCACCACCAGGTCTTGTCGAGTTCGTGCGGGTGGGTGAGCTTGTCGATCGCCTCGTAGATCGCGAAGAGTCCGCCGACGGAGAACAGGATGATCGACACGACGAACGCGTAGACGTAGCGCTCCCGGCCGTAACCGAAGGGGTGCGACCTGTCCGCCTCGCGCTTCGCCTTGCGGCCGCCGAGCATCAGGAGGAGCTGGTTGCCGGAGTCGGCGACCGAGTGGATCGCCTCGGCGAGCATCGACGCAGAACCCGAGAGCGCCCAGGCGAGGAACTTCGCCAGGGCGATGCCCAGGTTCGCCAGGAATGCCGCGATGATCGCCTTGCTGCCGCCGGATGCACTCATGCGTCGAGTCTAGATCTGCTCGCCCGTCGGCACCGGAAGAGCCCGCCGTAGGATGACGACATGGCTGATTCTCTTCCCGCCCTCGCGTTCCTCGGTGCCGGTTCCATGGGGGGAGCGATCCTCCGCGGAGTGGTGGCGTCCGGTATCCGCGTCGACGGCGGCATCACGGCGACCAACCGCACCGCCGAGAAGGCGGCTGCCTTCTCCGAACTCGAGGGCGTCACGAGCATCGCGCTCTCCGACACACCCGACGGCAACACCGAAGCGGCTGCGCAGGCGCGGATCGTGCTGGTCGGCGTCAAGCCCGCGATGGTGCCCGATGTGCTGCGGGAGATCGCTCCGTCACTGGCTGACGACGCGATCGTCGTCAGCCTCGCGGCCGGCGTCACCCTGCAGACGTTCGCCGACAACCTGGGCGCTGAGGTCCGCGTCATCCGCTCGATGCCGAACACCCCGTCGACCGTCGGCAAGGGCATGACCGGTCTCGCGGCCGGCGCTGCCGCGACCCCCGACGACGTCGCGCTCGTGCACCGCCTGTTCCAGACCGTCGGAGCGGTGGTCGAGGTGCCGGAATCGCAGATCGATGCGCTGTCCACGATCTCCGGCTCAGGTCCTGCCTACGTCTACCTCCTCATCGAGGAGCTCACGAAGGCGGCCGTCGGCATGGGATTCAGCGTCGCCGATGCGCGGCTGATGGTGGAGCAGACCTTCATCGGCGCCACCGCCCTGCTCGACGCCTCCGGGGAGGAGCCGTCTGAACTGCGTCGTCGGGTCACGAGTCCCAAGGGCACGACCGAGCGCGCCGTCGCCGTGCTGCAGGACGCGCACCTCGATCGGACGTTCGCGGAAGCGGCGGATGCGGCGCTCGCCCGCGCCCGGGAACTCGCCGCAGGCGACTGACATGCAGCTGCGGTTCTCGGGGGAGATCTGGTACTGGCGCGGGCCCGCGCCGTTCCATTTCGTCACGGTCCCGTCGGCCGAGAGCGAGATGATCGGTGAGGTCGCCGGCGTCGTCACCTACGGGTGGGGCATGATCCCGGCATCCGTCACGATCGGCGGCACCACGGTCACCACGGCGCTCTGGCCCAAGGACGGGGGCTACATCGTCCCGATCAAGAAGGCGCTGCAGGAACGCGAGGACATCGGGGTGGACGACGACGTGGAGATCGTCCTCGACATCGACGCCTGAGCACCGCCCGCGTGCGAGCTCAGCGATCGAGGGCGGCGAAACGCTCGATGTCGCTGTTGGTGCCCGAGACGATGATCAGGTCGTGGTTCGTGACGATCGTGTTGGCCTCCGCGTAGCGGAACGGCTTGCCAGGGCTCTTCACGCCGACGACCGTCACCTTGTACTTGCTCCGCACGCCGGACTCGTTGAGGCCGACGCCGCGGATGAACTTGGGCGGATACATCTTGGCGAGCACGAAGTCGTCATCGAAGCGGATGAAGTCGAGCATCCGGCCGGAGACGAGGTGCGCGACGCGCTCACCGGCCTCGCGCTCGGGGTAGATGACGTGGTTGGCACCGACGCGGGCGAGGATCTTGCCGTGCGACTGCGAGACGGCCTTGGCCCAGATCTGCGGGACCTTGAGGTCGACGAGGTTCGCGGTGATGAGGACGGATGCCTCGATCGACGAACCGACCGCGACCACGGCGACCTGGAAGTCCTGGGCGCCGATCTGCCGGAGGGCGTCGATGTTCTTGGCGTCGGCCTGCACCGTGTGGGTGACGCGATCCGACCATTTCTGCACGAGCTCGAGGTTGTCGTCGATCGCGAGCACCTCGCGGTCGAGGCGGTCGAGCTCGCCGGCACAGGCGGCGCCGAACCGGCCGAGACCGATGACGAGGACGGGAGCGTCGCCCCGGAGGACTTCAACCAACGATCGGCCTTTCCACGGGCAGTGAGTAGTACTGCGTTCGCGATGTCGCGGCGACCGCCGCGGCGAGAGTCACTGTACCAACGCGCCCCATGAAGATGGTGAC
Source organism: Microbacterium sp. (assembly GCF_041641055.1). GTDB lineage: Bacteria > Actinomycetota > Actinomycetes > Actinomycetales > Microbacteriaceae > Microbacterium. The sequence continues at coordinate 58,014 of NZ_JBEPZB010000006.1, read as the reverse complement.
GGCGAGGACGTAGGAGCCGGCGTCCGGCAGCTCGGCGGTCAGGCCGGTGGACAGACCCACGGTGGCGAAGGCGGAGATGACATCGAAGAGCACATGGCTGATGTCGGCCTTCGTGATCTGGGCGATGATGATCGTCGAGAGCGCCACGATCGTGGCTCCCCACGCGACGACGCTCAGCGCGACGCGCTGGACGTCGCTGGGGATGCGGCGGCCGAACGCCTCGACGGACTGGCGTCCCTTCGCCTCCGACCACACGGCGATCGCGAGCACGGCCAGGGTGGTGACCTTGATGCCGCCGGCCGTCGAGGCCGAGCCGCCGCCGACGAACATGAGCATGCTCGCGGCGAGCAGGGACGAGCCGTTCAGGTCGTCCATCTCGATCACGTTGAAGCCGCCGGAGCGGGTCATCGCCGAGAGGAAGAAGGCTTGGAACGTGGTGTCGGCCGCATCCATCGAGCCGAAGGTCTTCGGGTTGGCGTACTCGAGGACCAGGAACACGGCGGCGCCGAGCACGAACAGCAGCACAGTGGTGACGAGGGTGAGCTTGGTGTGCAGCGACCACTTCTTGACGTGCCAGACGTGCTTGGCGAGCGTGTAGATCACCGGGAAGCCGATGCTCCCGAGGAACACGCCGACCATCAGCAGCGTCAGGACGAGGTAGTCGTCCGCGAACACCGCGACGCCGCCGGCGTTCGGGGCGAAACCGGTGTTGGTGAACGCCATCGCGGCGAAGTACGGGGCCTCCCACAGGGCGGCGATCGGCTCGACACCGGCCATCACGAGAGCGGGGTAGAGCAGCACGGCCAGGGCGCCCTCGATGATCAGGGCCGAGACGGCGACCGTCGTCAGGAGCTGACCGACCTCGCCCAGTCGCACGGTCTGGCTCTCGTTGACCACGCCTCCGTGCGCGCGGAGCGGGTTCGTGTCGCCGGCGGCGAGGAGCTTGGCGCGCAGGCCCAGTCGCTTGGAGATCAGCATCCCCATCAGCGAGGCGAGCGTGAGGACACCCAGAGCACCGATGTTCACCCCGATGAAGACCAGCACATGGCCGAAGGGCGACCAGTGGGTCGCCATGTCGACGGTCGACAGTCCTGTGACGCAGATGGTCGAGACGGCCGTGAAGAGGGCGTCGGCCAGGGGAGTGACGGTGCGGTCCGCCGACGCGATCGGCAGTGACAGCAGCACCGTGAAGACCAGGATGAGGAGCGCGAAGATCACGATCGCGAAGCGCGAGGGCGACGACGTGATGATGTGCTTGCCCCAGGATGCGGCGTTCTGGAGCCGCTGTCGAGGAGACGACGCCGAAACGATGCCCGACATCGCGTCCCCCTTCGCTCTCCCACTCGCCGCACACCTGCGGCTGCACGACGCCGTTCGCCGAGCCTTCGTCATGGTACTCCGTGCCGGGGACGACTACCCTGATCACATGACGGACATCTTCGACGTGATCGCAGACGGTACGAGGCGAGACATCCTCCAGCTCCTCCTGCGTCGCACCACCGAAGGGGATGCCGGCACGAGTGTCAGCCAGATCGTCGCCGATCTGGGCATCAGCCAGCCGACGGTCTCGAAGCATCTGAAGGTGCTGCGCGAGGCGGAGCTCGTCAGCGTGCGCGAAGACGGACAACGTCGTTTCTATAGCCTCGAGGTCGAGCCGCTCGGCTCCGTCGACGACTGGCTCGTGCCCTTCCTCATGGATGCCTACGGTGACGACGCGCCGGACATCGACTACCCGGGGCTCCCGCTGCCGGACGGCGCCGCGCATGCGGCGGAGGTGGTCGGACGGGCGGCGGCCTCAGCCAAGCACGTGGTCGCGAACGCATTCAAGCGGCTCGGCGGCTGAAACCGGGACGCTGCCACCGCTGCCGGATGCACGTCGCCCCTGACGATTCGGGGGGCAGTCGTCAGGGGCGAGGCCGCGGACCCCAGCCCGCGCGACCCGGATGGTGCCATCGTGGGTCGTGTGCTCACCGTCCCAGACCAGTCTGGGCAACTGCGGCATACGTCCTATGTCTCCGCTGAGTCCGAGGGCGCGCGGCGGGTCTATCCGTCAGCGCTGCCCGGCCTTCCGGCGGAAGAGCCAGCTTCCCCAGAGCACGGCGAAGGCGAGGATCGCGAGACACCATCCAACAGCCCATGGCGCGGCGTCCAGCGGTGCGGCCGTGAGGAGGCCTCGGATGGTGTCGACGATCGGGGTGATCGGCTGATGGGCGGCGACCGGCTGCAGCCAGTCCGGCATGCTCGCGACCGGGACGAAGGCACTCGAGAGATACGGCAGGAAGAGCAGGACGAAGCCGTAGCCGTTCGCTCCCTCCGGTGAGCCTGCGGCCAGGCCGATCGCGGCGAACAGGTAGGTGATCGCCAGGATGTACAGCGCGATCAGACCAGCCAGGGCCACCCACTGCGCGAAGGAGGCCTCGGGGCGGAACCCGACGAGGATCCCGACGCCGATGACGACCGTCGTCGCGATCAGGTTGCGCAGCAGGCTCGCGACCACATGGCCGGTGAGCACCGCACCGGCCCGCAGCGGCATCGTCCGGAAGCGGTCGATGATGCCGGTGCGCATGTCGTTGGCGACGTACACGGCGGTCGAGGACGCGCCGAAGCCCGCGCACGTGAGGATGATCCCCGGCACCACGTAGTCGACGTAGGCGCCCGAGGGGTCGATCGCGCCGCCGAAGACCCAGGTGAACATGAGCATGAGCATCACCGGCAGGAGGATCGCCATGAGCAGCGATTCGCCGTCGCGCAGCGAATGACGCAGGCTGCGGCCGACGAAGACGGCTTCAGCGGTCAGACCCCGGAGGCGGGGCCGTGGCTGGGCAGCCGAGGGCGAGAGGGGTGGGATGACTGCGAGGGTGTTCATGCGATCTCCTGAGCGCGAGGTGAGGTGGTGACAGCGAGGAAGACGTCGTCGAGCGTGGGACGCCGCAGGGTCACGACGCCGTCGAGTCCCTCCTCGTCGAGCAGGTCCAGTGCCCGTCGCAGATCGGCGACAGTGCCGTCGGTGGGGATCTCGCGGATCGGTTCGCCCTGTGCGTCGTGCAGTTCGACCGTGTCACCGCCCACTCTGGCCTTGAGCTCGGCGGGGGTGCCGAGGGCGGCGATCCTGCCTGCGTGGAGCACCGCGATCCGGTCGGCGAGCTGGTCGGCCTCCTCCAGGTACTGGGTGGTCAGGAACACGGTCGTGCCGGTTGCGGCGACCGTGCGGATCAGGTCCCAGAGATCTCGCCTGCTGCGGGTGTCGAGCCCGGTGGTGGGTTCGTCGAGGAACAGCACCTCAGGTGTGACGACGAAGCTGAGGGCGAGGTCGAGCCTGCGCCGCATCCCTCCCGAATACGTGCGCACCGCTCTGGTCGCCGCGTCTGAGAGGTCGAAGCGCGCGAGGAGCTCGGCCGCCCGACGTGCGGACTCGACCCGGGTCAGGCCCGCGAGGCGTGCGAACATGACGACGTTCTCGAGGCCCGTCAGCGCATCGTCCACGGCAGCGGACTGACCGGTGAGACTGATGCGTCGTTGAATCTCCGACGCCTCGGTCCCGGTGTCGTATCCGAGGACCCTGGCCACGCCGTCGTCCGGGGCGACGAGGGTGGTGAGGATGTTGACCGTCGTGGTCTTGCCCGCTCCGTTGGGCCCGAGCAGCGCGAAGACCTCGCCGCGCCCGACCGTGAGGTCGAGATCGTCGACCACCACCTTCGTGCCGAAGGCCTTTCGCAGCCCGCGTATCTCGATTGCCGTCTCCATCATGTGTCCCTTCGTGTTCCTTTTCGAGGTCGGTCGATCCGTCGTCAAGCCATGAAACTGTGTGTGTCGTACGCAACTGTGTATGACCATAACACACTGTTTATAAAGTAAACAGAAGTACACTGGACAGGTGATCGACACCGAGCCACCCGAACTGCCCAGAGGGATCGCGCTCGCCTGGGGCGTGGCCGCCAATCCGCAGCGTGGACCCAAGCGCGAGATGAGCGTCGAGCGCATCGTCGATGCCGCGGTCGACCTCGCGGATGCCGAGGGGATCGGCGCTGTCTCGATGGCCGCTGTGGCTTCGGCCCTGGGATTCACGCCCATGTCGCTCTACCGCTACGTGAGCGCGAAAGACGATCTCCTGCTCCTCATGCAGGAGCAGGCGACGGGCCTGCCGCCCGAATCGCACCGCGACCTGGAGGGCTGGCGACCGAAACTGCTCGCGCTCTACGCCGAGCAGGTGCTGCTCTACCAGCGTCACCCGTGGATCCTCTCGCTGCCCATCACCGGCTCGCCGATCACGCCGAACAGCTCGGCCTGGCTCGATGCGAGCCTCGCCGCCCTGGAGGAGACGCCGCTGTCCGCCGAGGAGCGGATGGCGGTGGCCCTCGCAGTGACCGGTGACGCCCGGTGGTGCGGCATCGTGCAGGCGGGATACACCGAGCAGTCCAGGGGCACAGGCCTCAGTGCCGACGAGGTGGCCGTCCGCGAGTCGGAGCTCTACGACCGCGTCATCACGGTCGACGAGTTCCCCGCACTGCGCCGCGCGATCGACGACGGGGTCTTCACTTCGCCGGCCGATCCGTTCCGATTCGGAGTGGACAGGCTCCTCGACGGTGTCGCCGCCTACATCGATGGGCTCGCTGAAGGAGCCTCGCACGAGGTGAGCGACGAGTGGATCGCGCTGGATCCCGTCGAGCTCGCCGGCGATCGACGGCTCAAGGATGCGCAGAAGGCGGTGCGCGAGGCCGAGAAGGCGCTGCGTGCAGCGCACAAGCTCGAGCGCCAGGCGCTGCGCGAGGCACGAGAAAGACAGGCGAAGTCCCGAACCGCCCGGTGACGCGCGCACCAGCGGCATGATGAGGGGATGACCACCGCATCCGGCGAGCACCGCGCGCACTTCGACTTCACGATCTCCTTCGCGAACGGGGGAGGGCTCAACGGTGAGGCGTTCCGTCTCGACCTGCCGCGGCCCGAGCTCGGGGCGGATGAGATCGGGGCGCTGCTCGTGCACCACCTCGGCCTCGCTCTGGTCAGCTCCGTCGAGCTGACGAACCTCCGGATCGTCGAGGAACCGCACCGCGGGAGCCGCGGCGTCGACGCTCAGGCTCAGCAAGCATCGAGAGTGATCGATCTGAGCCACCCCATCGAAGCGGGTCTCGTGACCTACCCCGGCCTGCCGGCGCCGACGATCACCTCGCATCTCACCCGCGAGGCCTCGCGTGCGAAGTACGCCCCCGGCACCGAGTTCGCGATGGACATCATCACGATGATCGGCAACACGGGCACCTATCTGGATGCGCCGTACCATCGCTACGCGGACGGCGGCGATCTGGCATCCCTCGACCTCGCCACGCTGGTCGGGCTTCCGGCCGAGGTCTTCCATCTGCACGATGCGTGGAGTCCGCAACAGCGGGGGATCGAGGCGGTGACGCTCTCGGATCGCGACCTGCGCGGAGCTGCCGTACTCCTGGACACGGGGTGGAGCCGGTTCTTCGGGACCCCGGAGTATGGTCGCGGGGCCCCGTTCCTGACCGACGCCGGCGCGAGATTCCTCGTCGACGCCGGAGTCGCACTGGTGGGGATCGACTCCCTCAACATCGACGACACGGAGAGTGGAGGCGAGCGGCCCGCTCACAGCATCCTGCTCGCCGCCGGCATCCACGTCGTCGAGCATCTGACCCGCCTCGCCGACGTGCCGGCCCGTGGCGCGCGGTTCACGGCGGCTCCTCCTGCGGTGCGTGGATTCGGCACGTTCCCGGTGCGGGCGTTCGCGACCGTCGCGGATCCTCGCTGATCACACAGGTCACACGGGTTTACACGCGTCCCAGCTACCCCATAGAGTGTGCTCAATCGAGAAAGGGGTACGTGGGATGCCCGAGGTGCCTGACGTGCGGTTCCTGACGGTGGCTGAGGTCGCCGAGCTGATGCGCGTATCCAAGATGACCGTGTACCGGATGGTGCACGCCGGCGAGCTTCCCGCCATCCGCTTCGGTCGCAGCTTCCGCGTGCCCGAGTCCGCCGTCGCCGACGCGCTGCAGCGTCCCATCGCCGACGTCGGCTGAGCACCCAGGAGAAGATCGTGGACGTAAGCACGTTCTACGCCCTCTTCTCCACGACGTGCTTCGCGCTCACCGGCCTCTGGTGGAACGTGGTGCGCGCGCGTCGCGACTGGTCGAGCGATCCCTCGATGCGCCGCACCATCGGAGGCGTCTACCTCTCCTTCCTGCTGCCTGCGCTCATGGGGCTGTTCGCACAGGTGGGCGGCACCGAGAATCCGATCCTCTGGCGCGCACCCTTCGTCGTCATCGCGGTCGTCGGCGGCGTGTCCATGCTCCGCCTCGTCTCGCGCTCGCGCGGTGACGGCACGACCCGCGCCGTGCGCTGGACCCAGGCCGGCACCATCCTCGTCTACACAGCCATCGCCGTGATCGGCGTGTTCCCGCAGATCGCGACCCCCGTCGGCCTCGCACCGATCCAGGTCGAGGCGCTGCTGCTCATCACCCTCGTGGCCCTCGGACACGCTCTGGTGTGGCGGTACCTCGTCACCGAACAGGTCGAAGACTGATCGCGTGCGGCGGGGCCTCTGTGGTTTGCTAGACTGATCCGAGGCATTTTTCCTTGCCCGTACCCGGGTGTCCGCCACCGTGCGACGCCCAGCCCCTGACTTAGTGAGGTTTCCGTGGGTTCTGTCATCAAGAAGCGCCGCAAGCGCATGGCGAAGAAGAAGCACCGCAAGCTGCTTCGCAAGACTCGCCACCAGCGCCGCAACAAGAAGTAAGCGGCCAGACACGAGCGCCTGTCTCCGGACGGGCGCTTTGTGTCTCTACCCCCAGGTTTCCCGTCGTCGCAGGAGCATGCCATGAAGTCGATCACCGTCACCGAACTCGCCGAGCGCTCGAACATCCCGCTCATCGACGTGCGCGAGGCGCACGAGTTCGCCGCCGGCCACGTGCCCGGTGCCGTGAACATCCCGATGTCCGAGATCGGCAACCGCCTCGAAGAACTCCCCGCCGAGGCGTTCGACGTGATCTGCCAGGCAGGCGGCCGGTCGGCTCGCGTGGTCGAGGCGCTCGAGACCCGCGGCTACGACGCGACGAACGTCGAAGGCGGCACCGGCGAGTGGATCGCCCAGGGGCGCGATGTCGAGGTGCCGTCGGCGTGACCACGCTGACCCTCATCGGCAAGCCCGACTGCCACCTGTGCGACGTCGCGTCCGAGATCATCGACGCAGTGGTCGCGGAGCTGCCGGATGCGGCGGCTGAGCGCATCGAGATCGTCGAGGCGTCCATCCAGGACGACCCCGCACTGTACGAGCTGTGGTGGGAGAAGATCCCGGTCGTCCTCATCGACGGCGAGCTGCACGCCCACTGGCGTCTGTCGGCCGATCGGCTGCGCAATGCCCTCGAAGATGCCGTCCAGCAGGACGCGCTGGAGAAGGAGTCGCGATGATCAGGCACGTCGTCAGCTGGAAGCTCGCCGCAGCGGACCCGGAACAGCGCGCCGAGCAGGCCGCCGAGGTCGCGCGACGCTTGACTGCGCTCGACGGAGTGGTGCCGCAGCTGCGCTCGATCTCCGCCGGTGCGAACGTCGCCTACCCGGACGCGAACTGGGACGTGACCCTCGTGGCCGACTTCGACTCGATCGCCGCACTGGAGGAGTACCAGGTGCATCCGGCCCACGAAGAGGTGGTCGCCTACGTGCGCTCGGTCGTCGCATCACGGGTGGCCGTCGACTTCGAGGTGTGAGTCGTCACACGCGCGTAATATCGCGTCGCACTTGCAACACAAACGTGATCCCCGGATGATGGCTCGCGGCATGTTCGGTGCGACCGCGCATGTTTAGATGTTCACCTACCCGTCCTTGGGAACTCACCCACGTCTTTTCAGGAGCTGACATGCAGCGTCGCAACATCATCGCCGGGATCGCGCTCGCCGCGACCGTGACCCTCGCCCTCGCCGGATGTGCCACGGGCGGCGGGAACCCGGGCTCCGGAGAGCCGGCAGCGGGCGATGAGTACGACCTCGTCGAGTCGGGCACCCTCACGGTCTGCTCGGACGTCCCCTACGCTCCGTTCGAGTTCGAGGGCGGCGACAACGGCACGGGATACACCGGCTTCGACATCGACCTGCTCGACGCGGTCGCGAAGGAGCTCGACCTCAAGCTCTCCGTGCAGGACGTCGGATTCGACGCCCTGCAGTCGGGCACGACGCTCGCGGCGGGCACCTGCGACGTGGGGGCATCGGCGATGACGATCACCGACGAGCGCAAGGCGAACATCGACTTCTCCGAGCCGTACTACGAGTCGCTCCAGTCGCTGCTGGTGCGCACCGACTCGGGCATCGAGTCGATCGACGACCTCTCGGGCAAGAACGTCGGCGTGCAGCAGGGCACCACGGGCGAGGCGTACGCCACGGAGAACGCCGAGGGCGCCGAGCTCGTGCAGTACCCGTCCGACGGAGAGCTGTGGCCCGCGATGCAGGCCGGCCAGATCGACGCCATCCTGCAGGACCAGCCGGTGAACCTCGAGCACGAGAAGGCCGACAGCGCCTACAAGATCGTCGAGGAGTACGAGACGGGTGAGTCGTACGGCTTCGCGTTCGCGAAGGGCGAGAAGGATGCGCTGCGTGAGGCGATCGACGGCGCGCTGCAGGATCTGCGCGACAGCGGCGACTACCAGACCATCTACGACGAGTACTTCACCGCGAAGTAATCGGCGAGCGACGTAGAGCAGGGAGACCTTGACAATGGCGTTGAGGCGCACCACGAAAAGCAAGCTGTACCGGTACATCGTCTATGCGGTGCTGATCGCGATCGTCGTCTGGGCCGCGGTCAGCACCGACTGGGCGAAGATCGGGCCGCTGTTCTTCAACCCCGAGATCGCGGCCAAGATGTTCCCCGGGATCATCACCACCGCACTCGTGAACACGCTGTGGTTCACCGCAGTGGCGTTCATCGCGGGGTTGCTGCTGGGCATCGTCCTGGCGCTGCTGAAGCTGTCGAGCATCGGACCGTTCCGCTGGATCGCGACGGCGTGGATCGAGCTGTTCCGCGGGCTCCCCGCGATCCTCACGATCTTCGGCGTGGCCTTCATCCTGCCCATCGCGCTGGGGATCTCCGGGCGTGACCTCGGCGGACCGGTGGTCCTCGGCCTGATCGGCCTCATCCTGGTGGCCTCCGCGTACATGGCAGAGACCATCCGTGCCGGCATCCAGGCGGTGCCCAAGGGACAGACGGAGGCCGCTCGGTCACTGGGCATGTCGCCGATGAAGACCACGTTCTGGATCATCGTGCCGCAGGGGTTCCGCATCATCATCCCGCCGCTGACGAACGAGTTCGTGCTGCTGCTCAAGGACACCTCGCTGCTCTTCGTGGCCGGCACGTTCATCTGGTCGAAGGAGCTCACCAACTTCGCCCGCGACGCGGCGACCCAGAACACCAACGCGACGCCGCTCATCATGGCGGCGATCCTGTACCTGATCGTGACGATCCCCCTCACGCGCTTCAGCGCGTACCTGGAACGACGGATGGCGAAGCAGCGATGAGCACCGACCTGATTGATGTCCACGCTCCTGCGATCGATCTGCAGGGGCTCGTGAAGAGCTTCGGTGACAATGAGGTGCTCAAGGGCATCGACCTCACCGTCACGGCGGGCGAGGTCGTCTGCATCATCGGACCGTCCGGGTCCGGCAAGTCGACGCTGCTGCGATCGGTGAACCTCCTCGAGGAGCCGACGGGTGGCAAGGTGCTCATCGAGGGCATCGACATCACCGACCCCGACGTCGACATCGACCGCGTGCGCACGCGCATCGGCATGGTGTTCCAGAGCTTCAACCTGTTCCCGCACCTCGACGTCATGGGCAACCTGATGATCGCTCAGCAGCGCGTGAAGAAGCGCTCGAAGGCGGAGGCGGCGAGGATCGCGCACGAGATGCTCGGGCGGGTCGGCCTGGCCGAGAAGGCCGATGCGTTCCCCGGCCATCTCTCCGGCGGGCAGCAGCAGCGCGTCGCGATCGCACGGGCACTGTGCATGAACCCCGACATGATGCTGTTCGACGAGCCCACCTCGGCGCTCGACCCCGAACTCGTCGGCGAAGTGCTGCAGGTCATGCGCTCGCTCGCGGACGAAGGGATGACGATGCTCGTCGTCACCCACGAGATGGGTTTCGCGCGCGAGGTCGGATCCCGACTGATCTTCATGGACGGCGGGCACATCGTCGAGGAGGGCGATCCCCGCGAGGTGATCGGCAACCCGCAGCATCCGCGGACCCAGGACTTCCTGTCCAGGGTGCTGTGACCCGGACGACCTGTCTGACATCGAGACCCCCTCCCGCTGAATCAGCAGGAGGGGGTCTCGATGTGTCGGGAGATGCTCAGGCCTCGACGACCTCGGCGTCCGCGGCGTTGCGGCGGACCGAGTCGACGCCGTTCAGCGCCGCTGCCTTCGTGGTGTAGCTCTCGCTCGTCGCGATGACCTCGCCGTTGCCGGCCTTGAGACGGAACCGGTGTCCACCGGAACTGTCGGTGAACAACTCGAACTTGCCTGCCATGGGGCATCCCTTCGCTGTCGGATCGAGGGGAGTCACCCCTCGAGGGTTACGGTATCCCGGAGTACTGGTCCGCGGATAGAGCGGCGGCTCAGCCGCGCGGATGCACGGCGACGGGTTCGGGCGCCACGGCGATGCGCACCCGGTCGCCGAAGGCCGGATGGATGCCCGGCGCGTGCTGCAGGCGCACGAGCTCGCCGGACTCGGTGCGCACGAGCGTTCGGCGCATGCTGCCGAGGAACGTGCTCTCCTGCACGAGGGCGTCGGTCGCGGCATCCGCCTCCGAGGCGAAATGGACGTTCTCAGGGCGCAGGTAGACGTCGACGGGACCGTCGGCCGGTGCGCGCAGCGGCAGCCGCTGTCCCCACACGACGACGTGGTCGCCCTCGGCGACCCCGGACACGACGCTGGAGAGGCCGACGAACGCGGCGACACCGGCTGTCGAGGGGGTCGTGTACAGCTGCTCCGGCGTGCCGATCTGCTCGATCCGCCCCGAGTTCATCACCGCGATCCGGTCGGAGACGGCCAGCGCCTCCTCCTGGTCGTGCGTCACGAACACCGTGGTGATGCCCAGGCGCAGCTGGATCCGGCGGATCTCATCGCGCAGCTGCACTCGGACCTTGGCGTCGAGTGCCGAGAGCGGCTCGTCGAGCAGCAGCACCTTGGGTTCGGTCACGAGCGCGCGGGCGAGGGCGACGCGCTGCTGCTGCCCGCCCGAGAGCTGATGCGGATAGCGGTCGGCGAACTCGGCGAGACCGACCAGAGCGAGAGCGTCGAGCGCGCGCTTGGCCGCCTCCGCCTTGCCGACACCGCGTCGACGCAGACCGAAGGCGGTGTTCTCGGCCACCCGCAGGTGCGGGAACAGCGAGTAGGACTGGAACACCATGCCGATGTCGCGCTTGTTCGTCGGAACGCGCGACACGTCGCCGCCGTCGAGGAGCACCGCACCGCTGTCGAGCCCCTCGAGCCCGGCGAGCACCCGCAGCAGCGTCGTCTTGCCGCAGCCGGAGGGTCCCAGCAGCGAGACGAACTCGCCCGGGGCGATGTCGAGGTCGACGCCGTGCAGCACGGTGGTGCCGGAGTAGCTCTTCACGATGTCCTGCAGCTGCACCCGGGTGCCTTCGCCGGCTTCGGCGAGCAGCATGTTGTCGGCGGTCTGGGGGAGGGTCATGAGCGGGCCTTTCCGGTGCCGCGGGCGAGGCGGCCGATGAGGAGGAGCAGGAGGAAGACGAACAGCAGGGCCAGCAGGGTGAAGATCGCCGGCGCGTACGGATCCTGCTTCTGGACGACGAGCATGGCCGTCTGGAACACCTGTCGGTTGAGGAGCGAGGCGATCGTGAACTCGCCGAGGACGACGGCGATCGAGATCAGCGAGGCGGCGAGCAGACCCTGACGCAGGTTCGGGGCGAGCACCTTCAGGACGACGGTCGGCCAGCCGGCGCCGAGAGAGCGGGCGGCCTCGGCGAGCGTGCGGAGGTCGGCCGCATCGATCGACGCCTGGATCGAGCGGTAGGCGAAGGGCAGCACGGTGATGCCGTACGCGAAGGCCAGAGTCCAGGTGCCGGTGCCCAGCGCGCGTCCGATCTGCAGATAGATCGGGGCCAGGCCGACGACCAGCACGATCGCGGGGATCGAGATCGGCAGCAGGACCGCGAACTCGAACACCGGCTTCAGCCTCGCGAAGCGCAGGTTCACGAGGATCATCGTGGGAGCGAGCAACAGGAGGACGATCGCGACGGTCACCACTGCGAGGATCAGCGAGTTGCCGAGCCCCGTCCAGATCGGCTTGATCGCCGCGGACTTCTCCGGGTCGAACAGTGCGAACCACCGCTCGAGCGACAGCCCGCCGTCGGTGCCGCGGAGCGTGTAGAGGAAGGTGGCGACGAGCGGGACGGCGAAGAAGGCGCCGACGACGATGCCGATGATCCACCGGGTCGCGAGCGAGGGGCCGAGACGGTTCACGACTGCCACCTCGCAGCCCGACGCTGGACGAGCGAGTACAGGGTCATCACCACTCCGACGATCACGATCATGCCGAGCGCGAGCACGCCGGCGAGGTTCTCCCGCCCGAGCACGGTCTCGCTGGTGAGAGCGGCGCGGATCTGCAGCGGCACGATCTGCGACCCCTGGCTGGCGAGCGCGGCGGCGGTCGCATACGACGAGAACGCGTTAGCGAACAGGAGCAGCAGACTGGCGAGGAACGAGGGGGCGAGCACAGGGATGCCGATCCGCAGCCAGAAGCTGGAACGGGTGCCGCCGAGCGTAAGGTTCGCTTCCGCCCACTGCGGCTTCAGCGCGGCGAGGGCGGGCATGAACGTGATCACCATGAGCGGGATCTGGAAGTAGATGTACGGCAGGATCAGCCCGGGGAGCTCGTAGAGCCAGGTGCCGTTCGCGAAGATGTCGATCCCGAAGGCGTCCTGAAGGAACAGCTTGAGGACGCCCTGGATGCCGATCGTGGCGATGAACGCGAAGGCGAGCATCACCCCGCCGAACTGGGCGAGGACGCCGGCCGCGGCATCCACGGTCGAGCGCACGACGCCGTCCGGGTTCATGCCGAGCAGGGCGTAGCAGACGAGCGCGCCGACGATCGCTCCGACCACGGCGGTCAGCAGTGACACGCCGGCGGAGTTCGCGAAGGTGGTGAGGACGACGGGGTCGCCCAGCGCCGAGAGGTTCGCCCCCGTGAAGGTGCCGTCCTTCGTGAAGAACCCCGAGCCGATGGCGAGGACGGTGGGGACGGCGAGGAAGAGCAGGACGTAGGCGGCGAACGGGACCAGGCCGAGCCAGGCGACGGATGGCGCGGAGCGCTGGGCTCGCGACGTGGTCGCGGGCCCAGCGCTGTGCGCTGCGGGGGAGACGGGGGCGGATGCCGTGGCCTCCGCCCCCGCAGCGGTGGCAGTGGTCACTGGACCGCCGCGGCCCACTTCTCGCCGAGCAGCGTGCCGGCGTTCGTCGACTGCTCCTCGGTCGGGACGACCGTCTCGCCGGGGACCTCGGGGAGGGCGGCAGCGAGGTCGGCGTCGATGGTGCCGGCCTCGGTCATGGCCTCCATGCGCGCGGGGCGTGCGCCGCCCTTGAGCCACAGGTTCTGGACCTCGTCGCTGTAGAGGAACTCCTGCCACAGGCGTGCGGCAGCCGGGTTCGGGGCATCCTTGTTGATCGCCTGGTTGTAGTAGCCCGCGTAGCCGGTGCCGTCGAGGACGACGACCTTCCAGTCCTTGTTGCCGTCGTCGCCCTGGGCGTGTGCGGCGTTCAGGTAATCCCAGTCGAAGACGACCGGCGTCTCGCCGCTCGCGACGGTCGCGGTGGTGACGTCGACCTTGAGCAGGTTGCCGGCCTTCTGCAGGTCGGCGAAGAAGTCGATGCCCGGCTGGAAGTCGTCGAGCGATCCGTCCGACTGCACCGTGGCGAGGCCCACGGCCGCGAACGCCGCGCCGGCCTGGGTCGGGTCGCCGTTGATGGCGACGGCGCCCTTGTAGGCGGCATCCTTCAGGTCGTCGAGCGACTCGGGGGCGTCGAACTTCGACGAGTCGTAGCCGATCGACATGTATCCGCCGTAGTCGCCGACGAAGAGGCCGGTCGGCTCCTTGAGAGCGTCGGGGATCTCGTCCCACGTCTGCACCTGGTACGGCGCGAAGACGTCGGTGTTCTGCAATGCGACGGTCAGACCCAGGTCGAACACGTCGGGCGCGGTGTCGAGGCCCTCGTTCGTCTTCGCAGCCTGGATCTCCTCGGCGCTCGACACGTCGGGGGAGGCCTCGTTGATCGTGATCTCGGGGTACTTCTCGGCGAACAGGTCGAGGATCTCCCCGTAGTTCGCCCAGTCGCGCGGGAGCGCGATCACGTTGAGCTGGCCCTCGGCCTTAGCGGCCTCCTCGAGCTCGGCGAAGGTGCCGAAGTCCTCGACGGACGTCGCGGTCGCGGCGTCGATCTCGTCACTGCCGGCGGCGGGGGTCTCCGCGCCCGTGGCGCACGCGGTCAGGCCCAGCGCGGCGGTGGTGAACAGGGCGATGCCGGCGCCGATGCGCGCGCGGCGGTGGAAGTTGGTCATCAGGGTCCTCTCGGTGTCCGGCAGGGTGAGCCGGAGTCGGGTTGCGAGAGGACACTATGAGCCGCGGGTTGCCGACGATCCCGCCTCGGGTGAACGACAGGTGGCCGGGGCGTGGCCGGTCAGGTGCTGTCAGTCTGGCATCCTGGACGGATGGAGATCGGTGGGATGCTGGGGCTCGAGCAGCTCACCTGGGGAACCCTGATCCTCGTGGTCGTCGCGGCGTTCGCGGCCGGGTGGATCGACGCCGTGGTGGGCGGCGGCGGACTTCTGCAGCTCCCTGCACTGCTGCTGATCCCCGGCATCTCGCCCATCCAGGCCCTCGCCACCAACAAGCTCGCCTCGGTCTTCGGCACCGCCACGAGCAGCGTGACCTACTACCGACGAGCGAGACCCGACATCCGCACCGCGCTGCCCATGGCCGCGATCGCGCTCGCCGGATCCTTCGGCGGCGCGGCGGTCGCGACCATCCTCCCCGCGGCGGCGTTCAAGCCGATCATCGTGGTCGCTCTGCTGGCCGTCGCCCTGTTCACCGCGTTCCGCCCGCAGATGGGCGCAGCGACCCGACTGCGCTTCACCGGGCACAAGCACCACATCACCGCAGGACTCGCCGGACTCGTGATCGGGTTCTACGACGGACTCATCGGCCCCGGCACCGGTACGTTCCTCGTGATCTCGCTCGTCGCGCTGCTGGGGTACGACTTCCTGCAGGCGAGTGCGAAGGCGAAGATCGTCAACCTCGCCACGAACACCGGTGCACTGCTGCTCTTCATCCCGCACGGCGCGGTGCTCTGGCTGCTCGGTGGCATCCTCGCGGTCGCGAACGTCGCCGGCAGCTACCTCGGCTCGCGCATGGCCATCTCCCGCGGCACGACCTTCATCCGGGTGGTGTTCCTCGTCGTGGTGGTGGCGCTGATCGCGAAGCTCGGCGTCGACGTCTGGAACGAGAACATCGCCCCGGCGCTCGCGCAGCTGCGCTGAGCATCCGTCCCCGTCGTGCGCCTCGCACGTCCGATTGCGCTTCGCACGTCCGAATCGGCGGGATACGGACTTCGGAAGTGCATTCGGACTTGTGTGGCGCAACGCGCGACGGGGCATACGCAAGAGGCCCCGCGTGTGCGGGAGAGGCCTCTGCGAAGGTCAGGCCTCGTCGTCCGGCTCGAAGTCGACACCGGCCTCGGCGCGCTGCGCCGCGGTGATCGGGGCCGGCGCCGCGGTCAGCGGGTCGAATCCGTTGCCCGACTTCGGGAACGCGATGACGTCGCGGATCGACTCGGTCTTGGTGAGGTGCTGCAGGACGCGGTCCATGCCGAGCGCGATCCCGCCGTGCGGCGGGGCGCCGAACTTGAAGGCGTCGAGCAGGAAGCCGAACTGCTCCTGAGCGACCTCGTCGCTGATGCCCATGACCTCGAACACGCGCTTCTGCACGTCTTCGCGGTGGATGCGAATCGAGCCGCCGCCGAGCTCAGAGCCGTTGCACACGATGTCGTACGCATAGGCCAGCGCGGAACCGGGGTCGGTGTCGAACGTGTCCTGGAACTCCGGCTTCGGACCGGTGAACGCGTGGTGCACGGCGGTCCAGGCTCCGGCTCCGACGGCGACGTCACCGGAGGCGACGGCATCCGCTGCCGGCTCGAACATCGGCGCGTCGACGACCCACGTGAAGGCGAACTCGTCGGGGTTCAGGTAGCCGAGACGACGACCGATCTCCACGCGCGCGGCGCCGAGGAGAGCACGGCTCTCCTTCGTCGAACCGGCCGCGAAGAACACGCAGTCACCCGCGGAGGCGCCGACGAACTCGGCGAGACCCGCCTGCTCGGCCTCGGACAGGTTCTTGGCAGCGGGGCCGCCGAGCGAGCCGTCCTCGTTGAAGAGCACATACGCGAGACCGCGAGCGCCGCGCTGCTTCGCCCAGTCCTGCCACGCGTCGAGCTGCTTGCGCGGCTGGCTCGCGCCGCCGGGCATCACGACGGCACCGACGTACTCGGCCTGGAACACCCGGAACGGCGTGTTCGCGAAGTACTCGGTCGCCTCGACGAGCTCGAGTCCGAAGCGGAGGTCGGGCTTGTCGGAGCCGTACTTGGCCATCGCCTCGGCGTAGGTCATGCGCGGCAGCGGGGTCTGCACTTCGACGCCGATGGTCTTCCACATCGCCTGGATGAGCGACTCCATCAGCGCGATGACGTCCTCCTGGTCGACGAAGCTCATCTCGATGTCGAGCTGGGTGAACTCCGGCTGGCGGTCGGCGCGGAAGTCCTCATCGCGGTAGCAACGGGCGATCTGGTAGTACTTCTCGACGCCGCCGACCATGAGCAGCTGCTTGAACAGCTGCGGCGACTGCGGCAGCGCGTACCAGCTGCCGGGGTGCAGGCGAGCGGGCACGACGAAGTCGCGGGCGCCTTCCGGCGTCGATCGCGTGAGCGTGGGCGTCTCGACCTCGGTGAAGTCCTCGCCGTGCAGCACGTCGCGGACGGCCTTGTAGACGTCTGAGCGCAGGCGCAGAGCGGATGCCGCGGCGGGGCGACGCAGGTCGAGGTAGCGGTACTTGAGGCGGGCCTCCTCACCGACCGTCTCGGTGTCAGCGACAGCGGTCGACACCTGGAACGGCAGCGGAGCGGACTCGTTCAGCACCTCGACCTCGGTCGCGATGAGCTCGATCTCGCCGGTGGGCAGGTTCGGGTTCGCGTTGCCCTCGGGGCGACGCGAGACCTCGCCGGTCACCTTCAGGACGAACTCGTTGCGCAGCGGGTGCGCGACCTCCTCATCGCGGATGACGACCTGGGCGATGCCGGACGCATCCCGAAGATCGATGAACGCGACTCCTCCGTGATCACGACGGCGATCGACCCAACCCGAGAGGGTGACGGTCTGACCGATATGCTCGGCTCGCAGCGAGCCTGCCGAGTGGGTGCGAAGCACGGAGGATTCCTCCTGATCTGGGAAATGGTGAACCCGCCCATTCTACGGGGGCGGGTGTCGCCTCCTCTGCCGGTGGCATATCGCTCAGTAGGATCGCCACGACGGAAAGGCCCCCATGGACTCCAACGGCATCGCAGACCTGTACGCATCGATCTTCTCGGGGACGACGGGCCTGATCGCCCTCGTCTTCTACGTCCTGGTCGTCATCGGCCTGTGGAAGGTGTTCACCAAGGCCGGATACCCCGGCATCCTCGCGATCATCCCGATCGTGAACGTGGTGTTCCTCGTCAAGATCGCGGGCATGTCCGGCTGGTGGGCGTTGCTCTACCTGATCCCGATCGTCGGATTCGTCTTCGGGATCATCGTGGCGATCAGGCTCGGGGAGCGGTTCGGCAAGGGCGGGCTCTTCTCCTTCTTCCTGCTCTTCGTCTTCCCGTACATCGGGTACCTCATCCTCGGCTTCGGCGACTCCCGCTACCGCAGGGCCTGACGTGGTGGCATCCCGACTGCATCTGGTCCGCCACGGTGAGGTGCACAACCCGAAGCGCGTGCTGTACGGCCGGCTGCCCGACTACCACCTGAGCCGCGCGGGGCGGAAGATGGCGAGCGCCGCCTCCGACCACATCGCGAGCCTGGACCGCTCGGTGGCCGGCCTGTACTCCTCGCCGTTGGAGCGCGCCCAGGAGTCCGCCGAGCCCTTCGCCGAGCGCTTCGGCCTCACGCCGGAGATCGACATCCGGCTCATCGAGCCCACCAACGTGTTCGAGGGCACGCAGATGCGCCGCTCGCTGCTGAACCCGGTCAACTGGTGGCATCTGCGTCAGCCGTCGCTGCCGAGCTGGGGCGAGCCGTATGCATCGATCGCCGAGCGGATGCTGGGGATGATGGCCGAGGCCTGGCGCTCCGTCGACGACGGCGATCTCGTGATGGTCTCGCATCAGGCACCGATCTGGATCACGCACCTGCGGGTCGCGGGCCTGCCCCTCCGGCACGACCCGCGTACCCGCCGGTGCGCGCTGTCGAGCGTGACCTCGTTCGAGCTGGTCGGCGACGTCTGGCGTGAGGTCGACTACGCCGAACCCGCAGCGACGGGTGGCGCCGTCGACGTCGGCGCCGTCTGATCGACGCGGCGCGGCCTGATCAGCGCGGTGCGGTGCCGGTCGGGCGCCGGCTCGCGACCACTCTCAGTGGGCCATCAGAGACTGGATGACGCCGACCGCCGCCAGCTGCCCCGCCGCGGCCGCCAGAAGCACCGACGCCATGGGTCCTGGGAGCGAGGCGCGGTGCGCGAGGTCGCCCGCCGCGAAGACCCCCGCGAGCGAGGTGCGACCGAAGTCGTCGATCTCGATCGACCCGGAGGGCAGCAGGGTCAGGCCCAGCTGGTCCGCGAACGGCGCCCGATGGCGCAGCGACCCCGAGGCCACGAAGACCCCGGCCACCGTCTGCTCGGCAGCCTCGGTGCTCACCCGCACTCCGCTGCCGTCAGGGGCGACGGCGGTCACAGGTGCGAGGCTGACGCGGGCTCCGAGGCCCTCGAGTGCTCGGGTCTCGTCGGCCGTGTACGGCTGCTCGACCGGGAAGACCGTGATGTCGCCGACGATGCGGCCGAGCAGCCCGATCAGGTGCTCGGCGCGGGGCGCGGCACCGAGGATGCCGAGGGGCATCCCGGCATGCTCATGGCCGTCGCAGAACGGGCAGATGAACGCCCTCGTGCCCCACAGCTCCTGCAGCCCCGGCACGGGCGGCAGGTCGTCGGCGACGCCGGTGGCGAGGATCACGTGTCGCGCCTCGACGGCGTCGCCGTCGGCCAGCTGCACGGAGAACGTCGCATCGGTCGGGGTGACGGTCGTCGCGCCGACGTCGCGGATCTCGACGTCGGCGTACTCGGCGAGCTGCGCGCGCGCCGTCGCCCGGAAGTCCGCCGGGGGAGTCCCGTCGTTCGCGACGACGTTGTGCATGTGCAGCACGGTGCCGTTGCGGTAGTCGCCGGAATCCAGCAGCAGCGTCGAGCGGTGCATCCGCCCGAGGGTCAAGGCGGACTGGAGGCCTGCGGGGCCTGCGCCGATCACGATCGCGTCGTACATGTGGGGTCCTTCCGAGGATGCTCGCTTGCGTTCTCGTCCAGTGTGTGACTTCATGTCAACATGAAGTCAAGCGTCCAGAACCCGTGGTCCGTCGGCGAGGTCGCCGGGAAGTTCGATCTGCCCACGAACGTGCTCCGGCACTGGGAGTCGGTCGGGCTGCTCACCCCCGCGCGCGATGCGGCGGGTCGGCGCCGCTACGGGCAGGACGAGGTCGTCCGCATCGCGGTGATCCAGCGCAGCAAGGCGGCCGGGATGACGCTCGACCAGATCGGCGTGATGCTCGACGACGGCGCCGCCGAGCGTCACCAGGTGCTGCAGCGGCACCTCGACGACCTCGACAGCCGGATGGAGGAGATGCGGCGGTCGCGCGAGATGACCGAGCATGCGATGGGATGCCGATCGCACGACATTGCCACGTGCCCCCGATTCCGGGCCAGCGTGGCCGACGTGCTGGCGCGGCTCTGACCGCTTCCGCACGGCTCGCACGTCCGGCCCATGCATAGGAACCCCCGCGTAAACTGGGAATCGTGCCACTCCCCTCGACGGTTCGTCCGATCCGCAGCGGCCGCCCCTCCCGCATCCGGCCTTCTCGCCGCGCGGTCGGTGTCGCGCTCGCCGCGGTGCTCGCCATCGGCCTGAGCGCCTGCGCTCCCGATCCGGTGAACGACTCGTTCCTCAGCGGTGACAACCCCGGATACGTCGCAGCCGACGGTGCGATCGTCGAGATCCCCGTCGCCGAGCGGGGCGAGCCGGTCGCCGAGTTCAGCGGCGTCACCGAGAACGGCGACGATTTCGACAGCTCCGAGCTCGCCGGCAAGGTGACGGTCGTGAACTTCTGGTACGCCGGGTGCGCGCCGTGCCGCGTCGAGGCAGAGGACCTCGAGAGCGTCTGGCAGGAGCAGGGCGGCGACGACGTGGCCTTCCTCGGCATCAACACGCGCGACCAGGCGGACACGGCGCAGGCCTTCTCCGACGAGTTCGGTGTGACGTACCCGAGCCTGATCGACGTCGACACCGCCGAGGCGAAGCTCGCATTCGCCTCGTCCGTGCCGATCCAGGCGACGCCCACCACACTCGTGCTCGACAAGCAGGGCAGGGTCGCCGCGCGCATCATCGGTCCGATCGACGGCACCTCGATCCTCTCGACGCTCGTCAAGGACGCGCTCGCGGAGGACTCGTGACCCTCTCGGGGGCGCGGTGAACCCCGAAGCCATCATCGGATCCGGCGCCCTCTGGGTCGCCATCCCCGTCGCGATGCTCGCCGGCCTCGTCTCGTTCCTGTCGCCGTGCGTACTGCCGCTGGTGCCGGGCTACCTCGGATTCCTCGGCGGCGCGGTCACGCCTCGCCGCTCCTCGAGCACGGCCGACGGCACCGCCCTCTCGACGGTCGAGGCCCCCGCGCGTGGCCGACTCGTCCTCGGTGTGCTGCTGTTCATCCTCGGCTTCAGCGCGGTCTTCGTCTCGCTGACGGCGCTCGGCGGACTCGCGAACGTCTTCCTGCTCCAGTGGGGCGAGCTCATCACGCGCATCCTCGGCGGTGTGATCATCCTGATGGGGCTGGTGTTCCTCGGCCTCTTCGGCTTCGCCCAGCGCGAGGTGCGGTTCCATGTGGACTCGAAGGCCGGGCTGATCGGCGCACCACTGCTGGGTGTCGCACTCGGCATCGGCTGGGCGCCGTGCCTCGGCCCGACCCTGACCGCCATCTTCGCCCTCTCGTTCAACGCGGGCGACCCGGTGCGTGCGGGCATGCTCGGCCTGGCGTACTCGCTCGGCCTCGGCATCCCGTTCCTGCTCGTCGCGCTCGGATTCGGGTGGGCGACGAAGGCGATCGGGTTCCTCCGCCGACACATCCGCGTGGTGAACATCATCGGCGGAATCCTGCTGATCGTCCTCGGCCTGCTCATGCTGACGGGGCTCTGGACGGAGATCATGTCGAGACTGACGGCGGTGATGAACAGTGTCATCCTCCCGCTCTGATCAGAAGAAGACGCATCGGAAGGATGACGTGAGCAGCACAACCGAGAGGTCCAGCGACCCGCTCCGCCCGTCGGACCACGTCGACGGCGAGGAGTCGATCACGCAGCCGCGTCTCGGTTTCGTGGGATGGCTGCGCTGGGGCTGGCGTCAGCTGACCTCGATGCGCACCGCGCTCATCCTGCTGCTCGTGCTCGCCATCGCCGCGATCCCCGGCTCGATCTTCCCGCAGCGCATGGCCGACCCCAACGGTGTGACGCAGTGGGAGCGCGAGAACCCCGACCTCTTCCCGGTGCTCGACGCGCTCAAGCTGTTCGACGTCTACCTGTCGCCCTGGTTCTCGGCGATCTACCTGCTGCTGTTCGCCTCGCTGGTCGGATGCGTGATCCCGCGCATCCGTCATCACGCCAAGGCCCTGCAGGCGCGCCCGCCGCGCACCCCCGCTCGGCTGAAGCGCCTCGCGGACTTCCGCGCGGTCCGGCGCGCGTCGACGGATGCTCCCGCGGAGGCGGCTGCCACGATCGACATCGCGACGAAGCAGCTGAAGGCGCTGGGGTACCGGGTCGAGCGCTACGACTCCGGTCGTGCGTCGTCGGTCTCCGCCGAGCGCGGATACTGGCGCGAGACCGGCAACCTGCTCTTCCACCTCGCCCTGGTCGGCGTGCTCATCACGGTCGGCGTCGGCGGCGGATTCGCCTACACGGGGCAGCGGGTGCTGGTCGAGGGGGAGACCTTCGCCAACACGCTGCTCGACTACGACTCGATGAACCGCGGGCGGTTCGTCGGTGACGGAGCGCTCGCGCCCTACTCGATGCGGCTCGACAGCTTCGACGTGACCTACCAGCCCTTCGGCGAGCCGGGCTCCGGTCAGGCGGGCGACTTCTCGGCCAACGTCACGGTGCTGGAGAACGGCGAGGAGCGCACCGGATCGGTCAAGGTGAACGAGCCGCTCGGCGTCGCCGACGACAACGTCTTCCTGCTCGGCAACGGCTACGCGCCGACCATCACCGTGCGCGACCCCGACGGCACGGTCGTGTTCACGAACAGCACGCCGTTCCTTCCGCAGGACAACAACATGACCTCGCTCGGCGTCATCAAGATCCCGGACGGCCTCAGCGAGCAGGTCGGCCTCGTCGGCTTCTTCTACCCGACCACCGGGGTGCTCGACACGGGGGCATTCTTCTCGGGGTTCGGCGACCTGACGAACCCGACCCTCACGCTCGACGTGTACACCGGCGATCTGGGCATCAACGAGGGAGTCCCGCGGTCGGTCTACGTGCTCGACACCACCGGGATGACCAAGGTCACCGGTCGCACCACCGACCTCGAGTCGATCGAGCTGACGCCCGGCCAGACCGCCGACCTGCCGAACGGCATGGGCACGGTGACGTTCGAGGACGAGTCGCCGGCCGGGGCGACGGATGCCTCGCAGTCCGTCAAGCGCTTCGCGTCGCTGCAGATCCACCGCGACGCCTCGGGTCCGTGGGTGCTCGGCTTCGCGCTGCTCGCGCTCGGCGGACTCATGCTCGCCCTCTTCATCCCGCGTCGACGCGTCTGGGTCAAGGCCACCGCCGCCGACGGCACCGTCGAGCTGGAGTACGCGGGCCTCGCCCGAGGCGAGGACCCGACGCTCGCGACGGCCGTCGACGACCTCGTCGCCGGTCACGCCCGTCTGATGGACGCCGCCGGAGTGACGACCGCCGTCGCCGATGAGCCGGCGGCCGACGACGACGCAGAACCCGCATCCGACACCCCGAAAGTAGACTGACACCATGTTCGACCTCGAAGTGATCTCGCCGATCCTGCTGTGGACGGCGATCGCGGTCTACGCGGCGGCCTTCGTGGCCTTCGCCTTCGACCTCGCCCGGCGGTCTCAGCTGTCGGCCGATGCGGCGAGCGTCCGCGAGTTCGAGCTGGTCGGCGCCGGGTCGAAGGCGGCCGCGGGGCCGCGCGGCGGGGCATCCGGATCCGAGGCGGCTCCGCAGCGCTTCGTGATGGCGCGCATCGGCACCTCGCTGACGGTCCTCGCCTTCCTGTTCCACTTCGCGGCGACCCTGACCCGCGGACTCGCGGCCGGTCGGGTGCCGTGGGCGAACCTCTACGAGTTCGCCATGATGGGGACCCTGCTGATCGTCGCGGTGTTCCTCGTCGTCCTCACGCGCATCGACCTGCGTTTCCTCGGCACCTTCATCACCGGGCTCGTCGTCGTATTGCTCGGCCTCTCGGCGACGAACTTCTACGTCGACGTCTCGCCGCTGATGGACCCGCTCAAGAGCGTCTGGCTCGTCATCCACGTGTTCGTGGCGTCGCTCGGCACGGCGTTCTTCGCGCTGGCGTTCGCGCTGTCCGTCATCCAGCTCATGCAGTCCCGCCGGGAGCGTCTGATCTCGGAGGGGGCGGAGAAGACCGGACCGGGATTCCTGCGCACCTTCCCCGGATCGGAGCGCCTGGAGAGCATGGCGTACCGGTTCACGATCATCGGCTTCATCCTCTGGACGTTCACGCTCATCGCGGGTTCGATCTGGGCGTACTACGCCTGGAGCCGCTTCTGGGGCTTCGACGTCAAGGAGACCTGGACCTTCGTGATCTGGGTGCTCTACGCCGGATACATCCACGCGCGTGCGACCCGCGGCTGGCGCGGCAATCCGTCAGCCTGGTTGGCGATCGTCGGCTTCTCGGCGGTGCTCTTCAACTTCACGATCGTCAACGTGTTCTTCAAGGGCCTGCACGCCTACTCCGGCCTGAGCTGAACCGGCCTCACCCGAACGAGCGGATCCCCAGCGGGATGACCTCCGCGTGCTCGACGCCGTCTTCGTACCAGACGAACTCCGCGTCGTGCACGATCTCCGAGGGGCGCGAGCTCAGCGACCTCCGGGACTTGTGCGACAGCTCCGTCCAGGCGGCGGGGGCGAGGGTCTTCGCGTAGAGGACCGAGAGATGGAACGTCCACTCCTCGGTCGGGCGCTCGTCGAGGCGGCGGAAGTCCGTCGTCTCGAGCGCCGCACTGAGGTTGGCGTAGGCGGACACGAGGGTCGCCGTGCGCCGCAGCCGCAGGATCACGACCTGCCACGGCGCGGGGAACACGTCGACCGCCTCCGCGACGACCTCGACCGGACGCTGCGCCACGGCCCACTCGCGGATCAGTGCGAGCAGCTCGTCACGCCGCTCGGGCTCGTGGAACGCGCGCAGCGTGACGTGCTCGGTGTGCGGGTGCGGGGCATCGAGGCGTCCGAGCGCGGACCGCTGCTCGGCACGGTAGACGTCGGAGACGGCCGTGCGCGGACGCAGCACGAGGTACTGCTGCCCCTCCAGCGAAGCGAGCTGGGCGGGAGAGGTCATGAAAGGGCGACGCATCCCCCGATCGTACGTGCGCGGGGCGACGTCCGTGAACCCGCCTCGGCCGTTCGTCACGGATTCCACTCCACAACTCCGGAGATCTCAAGCAGGCCGGCGACGCCACCCGCGTATTCCCTGGCCTGTCACGCGGTAGCGGCCCCGAGGCCCCCCGGATCTCCGGAGTCGTGGATGATGAACGCGAACGAGTGATCGTCAGGCGGTCGCGAGCGCCGCCTTCGCCGAGGTGGTGCGCCGCAGCGCGACCACCAGGGTCGTCACGACGAGCGACAGCACTCCCCAGACCACGAGGGCGGCGGCCGCGCCGCCGTTCGCGGCGATCAGGCCGGAGAAGGCGGATGCCGTGGGCAGCGCCGCACCGAGGTCGGCGAGCCACCCCGGCACGGTCGAGATGAGGCCCGTCGCGACCGCGAGGACTCCGATGAGCGCGCTCACCCAGCGGCCGACACCGCCGAACAGCGCTACCAGCGCCTGGTTCACGGCGGCGAAGACGACCCCCGCGAGCACGGCGATACCGGCGAACGACCACCAGGCGGCGGCGTCGTAGCTCGCGACGAACTGCACGATGAGCGAGACCAGCAGGCCCTGAGCGGCCCCGATCGCCGCGGCGGGAGCGAAGGCGCGGAGGGCGAGTGCTGCCGACGACCGTCGCGAGGTCAGTGCGCGAGCCGTGTACGAGCGCATCACGAGGAATGACGCGAGCGCGCCGAACCACAGCACCACCGCCGTGA
Source organism: Microbacterium sp. (assembly GCF_041641055.1). GTDB lineage: Bacteria > Actinomycetota > Actinomycetes > Actinomycetales > Microbacteriaceae > Microbacterium. The sequence goes on along the minus strand of NZ_JBEPZB010000006.1, from coordinate 32,387 downwards.
GCAGCGGGATCGCGGTCGGGCCGAAGATGGTGCCGGCATCCGCTCCTTCGGAGGACACGGGGTCCGCGATCACCGAGGCGAGCGAGGTCGACTCCGAGTCGCTGAACGAGGGGAGTGAGTCGGATGCCGTCCGCAGACCGCCCGCAAGATCACCGGTCCCGGTCGCGAGCGTGTCGAGGCCGGACGAGAGCTCCGTGGCACCGGTCGCGAGCTCGGTGGCGCCGTCGGAGAGCTGACCGGCACCGGTGGCGAGTGCGCGCGCACCGGCCGCCGACTGGTCGAGTCCGTCCGTGGCCAGCTGGTTCAGGCCGTCGGCGAGCGTCGTCGCTCCGGAGCCGGCCTCGCGGAACTGCGAGGCGAGCTCGGCCGATGCACCCTTGTCGAACTCCTGAAGAGCGAAGACCGTGCCGGCGGCAGCGCGGGATGCCTGTGTCGTCGTCGTCGTGGCCAGCGTGTTCGCCGCGGTGCCTGCGGTGTCGAGCTCGGCGCAGAACTCCGGCGTCGCCGCCGTGTCGCACTTCGCGATGAGCGCTGCGAGCTGGGTCGAGACGCCGGAGGCGCCGGTCGCCACCTGCCCCGACAGTGCGGCGCTGCCCTTCGCCGCATCGGAGACCGGGGCCGGGACGATTCCGGTCGCCTCCAGCTGCGCCGCGCCGTCGGTGAGACCGGCGCCGAGGGTGGCGGCTCCGTTCGCGGCCTCACGCGTCTTCGACGCCAGGGTGTCGAGCCCCGAGGCCAGCGATGACGCGCCCGTACCGAGGTCGCCCGCACCCGAGGCGAGCTGTGTCGCGCCGTCCGGAATGGCGGCAGCGCCGGTCGCGGCATCCCGTGCCCCGGTGGCGAGCTTCACCGCGCCATCCGCGGCGTCGCCGATCTGGTCGCCGATCGTGGTGAAGCCGACGAGGATGTTCTCGGTCGTCGCCTCGGACAGGAGCGTGCCCATGCTCGTCGCCGCGACGTTCGCGATCTGGCTCGTGATGAGGTCGTCGGCGACGAGGCCGTCGTCCGGGGTGGTCACCCGGATGGTCGCCTGCTCGGCGTCGCCCCCGCCGTCGGCGACCGCCTGGCCTGCCGAGGTCGCGGCGGAGGAGAAGTCCTCGGGGATCGTGATGACCGCCTGGTACGAGCCGTCCGCCAGGCCGTCGGCCGCATCCTCCTCGTTCGAGATGACCCAGGTGAGGTTGGAGTCGAGGTCGTCCGAGCCTTCGACGAGGCCCGAGGCGAGCTGGCGTCCGAGCGGGGTCAGCTGACCGTCGATCTCGACCGGCTCGTCGAGGTTCACGATCGCGGCGGTCATCGAGTCCAGGCGCTCGGTCGGATTGTGCAACGCCGAGACGAGGATGCCTCCGACCGCTGCGGGCAGCAGCAGGATGCCGAGGATGGTCAGCCAGGTGATGGGCTTGCGCGAGCGGACGCGCTCGATGGGGAGGGTCATGCGGTCACCTCGGTCGATTCGGTGGTGTCGTCTGCGCCGTGCGGAGCAGGGGAAGCGGTGTGCCCGTGTGCGACGGGCGTATCGATGTCGATCAGGTCGGCAGGGGTGCGGCCGGCCGCCTCGAGGACGTCGAGAGCGGCTTCGGGGGAGAGCGCCGTGAGCACGACGGCCGTGCTCCGACGGGCGTCGCGCAGACGCGCGGCGAGCTGATCGCGCGCGGGCGGCGACAGGCGGTCGACGCCGTCGATCACGACGAGCGCCGGCCTGCCTCGGAGAGCCTCGGACAGGTCCGCCGACAGGTCGGACGTGTCAGCGGCGAGCACGGCACCGACGTGCGCGCGCACCCAGGCGGCGCGACCGGGCAGCAGGTGTCCGGCCACCCTGAGGCGTCCGTCTCCCGGCGTCACGCGACCCGCGATGGTGAGCGCGAGTGCGCGGAGGGCGCCGACCGACGAGCAGGTGAGCACGGCGGATGCTCCGGGTGCGACTCGCAGGTGCAGACCCTCGACCCCGGCATCCGTGATGGTCAGGTCGTCCGCCGCGACGACGGAATCGTCTCCCGGCCACTCCGCCAGATGGCGCTCGCGCTCGACGGCCTCGCCCTCGATGTCGACGCTCGGGAGGATCCGCTCCAGCCAGGCGGGGATCTCCCAGGCGCGCTCGCCGAGGATCGCCATGAGCGCGGGGATCAGCGTCATCCGCACCAGGAACGCGTCGATCGCGATGCCGGCGGCGAGGCCGAGGGCGATCGGCTTGAGCGACGAGTCGCCCTCGGGGACGAAGGCCACGAACACCGCGAACATGATGAGTCCTGCCGCCGTGACGACCTTCGCCGATCCCGTGAAGCCGCTGCGGACCGCGCGCAGTGCCGCGGCGCGGCGGACGGCACGGTCGGGATGCTTCGCCTCAGGGTCGTGCACGAAGTCCTCGCGCATCCGCGACACCAGGAAGACCTGGTAGTCCATGGCGAGCCCGAACAGCACGCCCATCAGGATGATCGGCATGAAGCTGATGATCGGGCCGACCTTCGCGACGTGCAGAGCGTCGGCGAACCAGCCCCATTCGAACACCGCGCCCACGATGCCGAACGCGGCGACGATCGAGAGCAGGTATCCCGCCGCGGCCGTGAGCGGCACCCACAGCGAGCGGAAGACGATGGTCAGCAGGATCAGTGACAGCCCGATCACGAAGAGGCCGAAGGGGAGGAGCGCGTTGCCGAGCTGGTCGGAGATGTCGATGCCGACCGCGGTGAAGCCGGTCACCTTGAGGTCGATGCCGAACTCGTCGAGCCATTCGTCGTGGTGCGAGCGCAGCTCACGCACGAGGTCGGCGGTGGCGGGGTCATCCGGCGCCGTCTCGGGGACGATCTGGACGATGCCGGTGTCGGCCGTCTCGTTCGGGGTCGCGAGGGCGACCTCCTTGACGCCGTCGATCTTCGCGACCTCGTCTCCGAGGTCCTCCATCAGAGTCAGCGGATCGGTCGAGGTGACGATCGTCCCGGTGAGGATCAGCGGGCCGTTGAAGCCGGGGCCGAACTCCTCGCCGACGAGGTCGTAGCTCTGGCGCGCCTCGGAGTCCTGCGGCAGCACGCCCGCGTTGGGCAGCGCGAGATTCAGACTGAGTGCGGGAACGGCGACGATCCCGAGTCCGAGCACCACTGCGAGGGACACGAGGAGCGGACGCTTCGTGACACCCGTCACCCATCGATCGCTGAAGCGGCGGCGTGGGGCGGGTGCGGACTGGCCCTTCTTCGCCTTCGGCGCTCGCCGCGGGCGACCGGCCACGCGCCCCTTCATGAAGCCCAGGAGGGCGGGTGTGAGCGTCACCGCGATGGCGACGGCGACCGCGACCGCAGCGGAGGCGGCGATGCCCATGGTCGTCAGGAACGGGATGCCGGCGAAGCCGAGCCCGATCAGGGCGATCAGCACGGTGACTCCGGCGAACACGACCGCGGATCCGGCCGTGCCGACCGCTCGTGCCGTGGACTCCTCGGGGTCGACACCGTCGCGGACCTGGTCCTGGTGTCTGGCCATGATGAAGAGGGCGTAGTCGATGCCGACCGCGAGTCCGAGCATCAGGGCGAGCAGCGGAGTGGTCGAGGAGACGGTGGCGAACGCGGTGGCGGCGAAGATGCCTGCCATCGAGATGCCCACGCCGAGCACGGCGGTCAGGAGCGGGAGACCGGCGACGACGAACGAGCGGAAGGTGGCGATCAGCACGAGCAGGGCGATCAGGAGGCCGACGGCCTCGGTCAGGGTCACGCCGGGGATGGACGTGGCGAAGAGGTCGCCGCCGAGCTTGGTCTGCGATCCCTCCGGGAGCTCATCCGCCAGATCGGCGACGACGCCGCGGAGGTCGTCCTTGGTCTCATCCGAGACGTCTGTCGACTGACCGTCGAACTGCAGGCGGATGATGCCGGCGGTCTCCTTCTCATTCACCATGCCGCTGACGTTCTCGTCGAAGGGCGACGTGGCCGACAGCACGGAGTCGTCGAGATCGGCGAGCTGCTCGACGGCATCCTCGATGTCTTCGCGGTAGGGGTCATCCGTGATGGCATCGCCGTCCGCTGCGACGACGATGATCTGCGCGCTCGTGCCGCTCACCGCCGGGAATGACCGGTTCAGCTGCTCGAGGCCGGCCTGCGACTCCGTCCCCGGGATCGAGAACGAGTTGTCGGTTCCCGCTCCGAGCACGAGTGCACCCGCGCCGGCGATGCCGAGGGCGAGCAGCCAGGAGACGAGAACGCGCCACGGGTGCCGGTAGGACCAGCGGCCGAGGGACGACAGGAGTGTGGACACGGGGCTCCTCAGGGAACGTGGGCTGGATACACAGGTGTATCCAATACATAGATGTATCGTAAGGTGGCACGTCCCCGGAAATCTGTGTACGGGGTGTGAGAATGAGAGGCAGGAGGATTCGATGACGACACCCGCCACCCGCAGTCGCGAGAACACGCGAGCCCGGCTTCTGGATGCGGCCGCGCAGGTCTTCGCCGAGGTCGGACTCGACGGTGCCTCGGTCGAGGCGGTCTGCGATCGCGCCGGCTTCACTCGCGGAGCCTTCTACTCCAACTTCGAGTCGAAGGACGAGCTGTTCCTGATGCTCGCAGGCAGCGTCGCCGAGCAGCGCGTCAATGCCGTGCGCACGCGCGTCGAGGAGATCGCCGCGGACGGCGGTCTGTCCGAAGGCTGCGACCCCGTCGAGCTCGTGCAGCAGATCATGGATGCCGGAGGTGACGACCGTCTGGGCGTGATGCTCATGAGCGAGATCCGCATCCGCGCACTGCGTGACCAGCAGTTCGGTGCCGCCTACCTCGCGCAGGAGCGTGAGATGGTGTCGAGCATCGCCATCATCATCACCGACATCGTCTCGGTCAGCTCGCTCGAACTCAGGGTGCCGGCCGAGGAGGCCGCCCGCATGCTCATGATCATCTGGGAGGGCATGACCGTTCGCGGGGCGATGGCCGGTCAGGACTCAGGGCAGCTCCGCCACACCAGCGGCGAGGAGCTCGGACGTCTCGTCCAGCTGCTGCTCGCCGAGTGAGCCGGCGCCGCATCCGGTGAACTGAGTCTGCTGTTAAGACGGATGCATGCCGAGAAGACGGATGCATGCCGAGACGACCCGTTTCGGCATGCATCCGCGTTCTCGGCATGCAGGTGAGTGTCCGGGAGGGGAGGTCAGGGTCCGGACCCGTCTCCGTCAGCGGGCGTCGAGCACGGCGTAGCATCGCTCGAGGCGCTCGAGCCACCAGTCGCGCCGGTCGTCCGCCGCCGCCAGGCGCGTGAGCGCGGCGGCATCCGGTGTCACGCGCGCGGCCGAGATCGATCCGTCCTCGGGGCGAAGCTCGGCGACGTCGTCGAGGAACAGGGATGACGTGCCGAGGCCGCAGTCGTAGTCGAGGCGCGGCAGCGCGGCAGCGAGGGCTGCGCCCTGGGAGAGCCCGACGGCGGTGTCGAGCGCGCTCGAGACGACCACGGGGAGTCCGGCGGCCGTCACGATCTGCAGAGCGTGGGTGACGCCCCCGAGCGGCTGCGCCTTGATCACGAGCAGGTCGGCGGCCTTCTCGCGTGCGACGGCGAGGGGGTCGGACGACTTGCGGATGCTCTCGTCCGCCGCGACCGGGATGCCCATGTACTTCACGCGGGCGCGCAGCTCCGCCAACTCCGGCACTGTGGCGCAGGGCTGCTCGACGTACTCGAGGTCGAACTCGTTCAGTGCGTGCACGGCGTGCTCGGCCTCGTCGACGTTCCAGAACCCGTTCGCGTCGACGCGGATGCGGCCCTCCGGTCCCATCGCCTCGCGGACTGCGCGCACCCGGGCGACGTCGTCGGCGAGAGTCTGCCCCGGCTCTGCGACCTTGACCTTCGCGGTCCGGCATCCGGCGAACCGGGCCAGGACCCCTGCGACGGCCGCGGCGTCGATCGCCGGGATCGTCGCGTTCACGCCGATCCGCTCTCGAAGTGGTGTGGGCTGCGTGTTCCAGGCGAAGTCGACGGCCGCCGCGAGCCAGGTCGCGGCCTCGGCGTCGTCGTACTCGACGAACGGAGAGAACTCCGCCCAGCCCTCCGGCCCTTCGAAGAGCAGGGCCTCCCTGGTATCGACACCGCGGAACCGCGTGTGCATCGGAAGGGAGACGACTCGAGCCGAGCCGAGCAGATCTGCGAGTGCGGGGAGCATGTGCTCATTCTGCTCTGTCCGCGCCGCCTCGGGGGATCCGCCGTGCCGACGGCCGATCCCCGCGTCACGCTTGCATCACACGGAGATGTGTCATTGACAATGGTGTGTGACGCACACTAATGTGATCGACATGAACGAGATCCTCGACACGCATCTGCAGGAACTGCGCCGCGGCACCGTGGTGCTGGCCTGCCTGCAGCTGCTGCGCACGGCGGGGTACGGCTACGGACTGCTCGAGGACCTCGAGCGCCACGGCTTCGCCACCGACGCGAACACGCTGTACCCGCTGCTTCGCAGGCTCGAGAAGCAGGAGTACCTCACGAGCGAGTGGAACACCGACGAGGCCAGGCCGCGCAAGTTCTACCGCACCTCGGAAGCCGGCATCCGGCTCGCCGACACCCTGACCGAAGAATGGCGCTCGCTCACGACGGCGATCGCGACCCTCACAGCCGAGGAGAACTGACATGACCACGACAGCCACGCTCACCGAGCGCTACATCAGCGCCACCATCCGCAGCCTCGCCCCCGAGCTGCAGGACGACGTCCGTGCCGAGCTCGAGGCGTCGATCGCCGACGCGGTCGACGCCCGCCTCGAACAGGGCGAGTCGCCCACCGAGGCCGAACGCGCCGTTCTCACCGGGCTCGGCGACCCCGGCATCCTGGCCGCGGGGTACGCAGACCGTCCACTGCACCTGATCGGGCCGAAGTACTACCTCGTGTGGTGGCGCCTGCTGAAGCTGCTGCTCGTCATCGTGCCGATCTGCGCGTTCGGCGGAGTGATGCTCGGACAGCTCATCGACGGCGCGCCCACCGGCGAGATCATCGGCACTGCGGTGGTCGCAGCCCTCGGTTCCATCGTGCACGTCGGGTTCTGGGTGACGCTCGTGTTCTTCATCCTCGAACGGACGGGCGCCGACACCGGGGTGAAGTGGAACGTCGACCAGCTGCCGGAGCCGACGCAGAACGGGGCAGGACGGGCGGATGCGATCGCATCGCTGATCTTCCTGGTGCTCGGCGTGGGCGCCGTGCTCTGGGACGCGTTCATCGGATTCTTCCCGACCGGCGGTGAGCCGATCTCGATCCTCGACCCCGCGCTCTGGCCCTGGGGCATCACCTTCTTCTTCGCGCTGTTCGTCGCCGAGGCCCTGCTCGCCGTGGTGGTCTACGCCCAGCGGCGCTGGACGGTCGGAGCCGCGGTGGTCAACACCCTTCTCGCGGTGGTGTTCGCGGCATGGTCGCTGACGTTGCTGGTGCGGGGGGAGCTGCTGAACCCGGAGTTCCTGAGCCACGTCTTCACCGACAACGGCGTGACGGATGAGACCATGCGGATCCTCACGGTGATCACGGGCTTCGGCCTGGTCGCCTTCCCGATCTGGGACATCGTCGACGGATGGATCAAGACGGTCCGCGCCCGCCGCGGCTGAGCGGGAGAACGCAGACGGCGTCGCCTTCGCGGGCGGCGCCGTCTGCGTGTGCAACCCGGGCGGGAATAGGGTGGATCCGTGACCCACGCATTCGTCTCAGACATCTTCGACCCGGACGAATGGGTGCTCGCGCCCGGTGCCGAGGACTACACCGACATCACGGCGCACGTGAGCACCGACGGGGGAGTCGCGCGCATCGCGTTCGACAGGCCGGAGGTGCGCAACGCCTTCCGCCCGCACACGGTCGACGAGCTGTACCGCGCACTGGACGACGCACGACAGAATCCGCGCATCGGCGCCGTGCTCCTGACCGGCAACGGCCCGAGCCCCAAGGACGGCGGCTGGGCGTTCTGCTCCGGCGGCGATCAGCGCATCCGCGGACGTGACGGCTACAAGTACTCCGACGACGAGACGACCGTGCATGACCCCGCGCGGGCAGGTCGCCTGCACATCCTCGAGGTGCAGCGGCTCATCCGCTTCATGCCGAAGGTCGTGATCGCGGTCGTCCCGGGCTGGGCGGCCGGTGGCGGGCATTCGCTGCACGTCGTCTGCGACCTCACCATCGCCTCTGCGGAGGAGGCGAGGTTCAAGCAGACGGATGCTGACGTCGGCAGCTTCGATGCCGGATACGGCTCGGCGTACATGGCGCGGCAGACCGGTCAGAAGTTCGCCCGCGAGGTGTTCTTCCTCGCCGAGGAGTACTCGGCGCAGCGCGCCTACGAGGCCGGCGCCGTCAACCGGGTCGTGCCCCACGCCGAGCTCGAACGCGAGGCGCTGAAGATGGCGCGGACCGTGCTGACCAAGTCGCCGACGGCGATCCGGATGCTGAAGTTCGCGTTCAACGCGGTCGACGACGGTCTCGTCGGGCAGCAGGTGTTCGCGGGCGAGGCGACGCGCCTCGCCTACGGGACAGACGAGGCCGTCGAGGGCCGTGACTCGTTCCTGCAGAAGCGGGATGCGGACTGGTCCTCCTTCCCCTGGCACTACTGAGCGGATCGAGACGGACATGGTCGCCCTGATTCCGACGGATGCCGAGGACCCGGCCGAGCTTCGCGAGGCGTTGGCCCGTGCGCTCGACGGCGGCCCGGCACTCGGATTCGGGATGCTCGGCGACGCGCCCGACTGGGTTCCGCAGGGCACGGCGGCGGTCATCGCGACCTCCGGGTCGAGCGGCATCCCCAAGCGCGTCGCGCTCAGCGGCGAGGCGCTGCGGGCGAGCGCCGACGCCACGGCGGCGCGTATCGGGAGCGGTCGCTGGCTGCTCGCCCTGCCTGCCGGGTACGTCGCCGGACTCCAGGTGCTGGTGCGCTCGCTCCTCGCAGGCACCCATCCGGCGGCGCTCGACGGCCGGTTCTCACCCACCTCGTTCGCCGAGGCCACACTGTCGATGCTGCGTCCGTCCGCGGCGACGAGCTCGATCCCGGATCTCTACACCTCGCTCGTGCCGGCTCAGCTCGCGACGCTCCTCGACGCCTCCGACGACCGCCCCGTCCGGTCGGCGCTGCAGGCGTACCGGGCGATCCTCGTCGGCGGCCAGTCGCTGCCGGAGCCCCTGCGCGACCGCGCGGCCGACCTCGGCATACGGCTCGTGCGCACCTACGGCTCGACCGAGACCAGCGGTGGATGCGTGTACGACGGCGTCCCCCTCGACACGGTGGCCGTGCGCACGGTCGACGGCGAGCTGAGGATCGCCGGCCCGATGCTGGCCGACGGCTACCTCGGCGACGGGGAGCTGACGGCCTCGGCCTTCTCGCGCGACGAGCACGGCATCCGCTGGTACCACACGGGAGATCTCGGACTGTTCGAGGACGGCGTGGTGCGCGTGCACGGCAGAGCGGACAACGTGATCGTCTCCGGAGGGATCAACATCTCCCTGGACCGGGTCGAACGGCTCGTCCGCCGGGTGCCCGGCCTGACCGGAGCGGTCGTCGTCGGCGTGCAGGACGACCGCTGGGGCGAGGCCTCGGTGATCGTGGCTCCGCGCGGCGAGGCGCTGCGGCGCAGCGAGGCGGAGCAGCTCGCCCACGCCCGCGACGTCGTCGCCGCCGAGCTCGGCAAGCACGCGCGACCCGCCCGGCTGATCGTGGTCGACGAACTCGACCTCCTGGCATCGGGCAAGCCGGACCGCGAGGCGATTCGCCGGGCCGTCTCCGAACTGCACTGACCGCTGGATGGCGCATGCGGATCGCGCCCTGCCAGACTGGGGCATGGCCACCTACACGCACGGACATCACGCGTCCGTCCTCCGCTCGCACAGCGTCCGCGACATTGCGAACTCCGCCGAGTACCTCCGCCCGCACCTGACCGAGACGACACGACTGCTGGACGTCGGGGCGGGGCCCGGAAGCATCACCGTCGACTTCGCGGGAGTCGTCGCGCAGGTCACCGCCACGGAGATCGACGAGAACGCGCTGTCGCTGTCGCGGACGCTCGCTGCGGACCGCGGCGTCGACAACATCGCTTTCTCGGTCGAGGACGTGCAGGCGCTGAGCTTCGCGGATGACAGCTTCGACGTCGCGCACGCGCATCAGGTGCTGCAGCACGTCGGCGACCCGGTGCAGGCGCTGCGCGAGATGCGTCGGGTCACCGCGCCGGGCGGCGTGGTGGCGGCGCGCGACGCCGACTACGCCGGCTTCCACTGGTTCCCGCTGCTCCCCGAGCTCGACCGCTGGCTCGACCTGTACCGGAGTGCGGCGCGTGCGAACGGAGGCGAGCCGGATGCGGGACGCCGTCTCCTCGCCTGGGCGAGGGCCGCCGGCTTCGACGACGTCACGGCGACCGCCTCGACCTGGTGCTACGCGACTCCGGACGACCGGGCGTGGTGGGGCGGGATGTGGGCCGACCGCATCCTCGAGTCCGCGCTCGCGCGACAGCTGGTCGACAGCGATCTCGCGACCGGCGGCGACCTGCAGGACATCAGCGACGCCTGGAAGCGGTGGGCCGACGACGGCGACGGATGGTTCCTCGTGCCGCACGGCGAGATCATCGCGAGGGTCTGACCCGCGGCGGATACATCTGCAGGCGGATGCGAGCCGGACGCCGCGCCGCGTAGCGTGGGGGAGTGATCCGCCCGCTCTCGCGCACGGCGCTGGCCCTCGACATCGTCGGGGCGGCGCTGCTCTTCGTCATCCTGACCCCGTTCTCGATCGTGTTCTACGGCCCGGGAGCCGTGGGAGAGGGCGTCGACGGAAGGACTGTGGCGGCCGTGGTGGTGTCGGGTCTCCTGATGTGCGGCGGCGTCGCGATCGGCAGGCTCGCCCCCGGCCTCGCGCTCGCCGCAGCCTGGGCGGGAGCGATCGCGCAGATGATCGCCGGCTACGGCCCGCTGCCGATCGACTTCGCGATCCTGCTGGTGCTGTACGCGACGGCGGCCTGGGGCTCTCGAGCAGTGCTCTGGTGGGGGTTCGGCTCCGCGCTCTTCGGCGCGCTCGTGGCGGCCGTGTACATGGTGGTCGTCACGGGGGTCGTGTCGAGTGCCACCAGCGGATGGGATCAGGTCACCACCGGCACGCTGCTGCTCGTGCTCTGTGCGCTCGCGCTGGGGTTCGCCTGGGTCTGCGGTCTGCTGTGGCGCGTCGTCCTGCGGGCACGCGCGACCCGGTCCGCGCAGCTGCAAGCGGAGTCGCTCGCGGCCGAGGAGCAGGAGCGGGTGCGCATCGCCCGCGACATGCACGACATCGTCGCGCACTCGCTCGCCGTGGTGATCGCGCAGGCCGACGGCGCCAGATATGCCGCCGCGGCGAAGCCCGAGATGGCGACCGAGGCGCTCGGCACGATCGCCCAGACCGCGCGCGGAGCGCTGAGCGACGTACGCCTGCTGCTCACGCAGCTCCGCCACCGTCAGGGAGACGGCCCGCAGCCGACGCTGGCGGACCTCGAGACGCTGTTCGCCCAGGTGCGCCAGGCGGGGATCGAGCCGCGCATCACGGTCGATCCGACACCGCCGGGTGAGCCGCCGGGGGCGATCCAGCTCGCGGTGTACCGCATCCTGCAGGAGGCGCTGACCAACGCCATCCGCCATGGCGACGGGGCGGTCGACGTGCATCTGGCCTGGCTCGCCGATCGGGTCGACATCCAGGTGCGCAACACCGTCGGTCGGGAGCAGCCGCAGGTCGGCGGAGGTCACGGCGTCATCGGCATGCGCGAACGCGCGCAGCTCGTGGGCGGTAGCCTTCAGGCGGAGCGCCAGGGCGCGCAGTTCGTGGTCCGCGCGTCGCTTCCGATCGGAGAATCCGCATGATCAGGGTCGTCCTCGTCGATGATCAGGCGTTGTTCCGCGCCGGCGTGCGGATGCTGCTCGCCTCGCAACCCGACCTCGATGTCGTCGGGGAGGCGGCCGACGGGCGGGAGGCCATCGCCCTCGTCGCGACCACGCGACCGGATGTCGTGCTGATGGACATTCGGATGCCGGTGATGGACGGTCTCACCGCGACCGCCGAGATCCTCGCGCAGCCCGATCCTCCCCGGATCGTGATGCTCACGACGTTCGACCTCGATGAGGCGGCAGCGCGGGCGATCCGTCAGGGAGCGAGCGGATTCCTGTTGAAGGATGCCGATCCCGAGTTCCTCCTCGCGGCGATCCGCACGGTCCACTCCGGGTCGAGCGTGATCGCGGCGTCGGCGACCAGGGAGCTGTTCGAGCACTTCGCGGAGGCGCCGAAGCCCGTGCCCCCGCAGTACTCCGCCCTCACCGACCGCGAGCGGGAGATCTTCGCGCTGGCGGCCAGGGGACTCTCCAACTCGGAGATCGCGGCCAGGGAGTACCTCAGTGAGGCGACGGTGAAGACGCACATCAGTCGCATCCTCACCAAGCTCTCCCTGCGTGACCGCGTCCAGCTGGTGGTGTTCGCCTTCGAGCACGGGCTCGCCTGACCTCGACGGGATCATCCTTGCGATGTACGCGGATGCGTCGCCAGGGCGACGCGGCGATGGCCCTCTGCTCCGTAGCGTCGAAGGCATGGAGATCACGACCACCGACCTCGGGCTCGCAGCCCGCGTCCAGCACCTCAAGAAGACCTACGGCGCAGGAGAAGGCACCGTCCACGCGTTGGACGATGTCAGCGTCGGCATCCGCCGCGGCCAGTTCACCGCGATCATGGGTTCGTCCGGATCCGGCAAGTCCACGCTCATGCACATCATGGCGGGACTCGACTCCCCGACCGAGGGGCGGACCTGGATCGGCGACACCGAGATCACCGGACTGGGCGACCTCGATCTGACGATCCTGCGTCGGCGCCGGGTGGGCTTCATCTTCCAGGCGTTCAACCTGGTGCCCACGCTCACGGCGCTCGGGAACATCATGCTTCCGTTCGAGCTCGACGGTCGGCGGCCGAGCGCGATCGAGAAGGCGCGCATCGACGGCCTCATCCAGACCCTCGGCCTGGGATCGCGCCTGCAGCACCGGCCGCACCAGCTCTCCGGCGGACAGCAGCAGCGGGTCGCGATCGCCCGCGCGCTCGCCACGGCTCCCGATCTCGTCTTCGCGGATGAGCCGACCGGCAACCTGGACTCCAAGACCGGCCGTGAGGTGCTGCAGCTGCTCGCCACCGCGAGCCGTGAGCACGGTCAGTCCATCGCGATGGTCACCCACGATGCGATCGCCGCGAGCCACGCGGACCGCGTGCTCTTCCTCGGCGACGGTCGGATCGTCGCCGATCACCCCCGCCAGACCGCCGAGGAGATCTCCGCCTACATGCTGGCTGCCGAGGTCGCGGCATGAGCGCCGTCACTGCAACGGCGACACGCACCGACGTGCCGCAGACCTCGGCCACCGGTCCCCGTCTCGCCTGGCTGCGTGATCGCGGCATGGGGGCGAGCATCCTCGTCGCGGCGCTCTCTGCCGCCTTCGGCGTCGTGCTCGTCGAGACCACGGCCTACCTCGGGGCCGTGCTGCAGGCCGACCCGTTCATCGGCGACAGCGAGACGCTGGCCTTCATCGTCGCCCTGCTGTCGGTGCTGCTGACCGCCGTCGCGATGTACGTCGCGGCGATCGTGACCGCCAACACCTTCTCGACGATCATCGCCGGCCGCACCCGCCAGATCGCGCTCATGCGTCTGATCGGAGCCACCGCGCGCTCGCAGCGGGCGGAGGTCGGCACGCAGGGCCTCGTGGTCGGCGTGATCGGCGCGGTGCTGGGTCTCGGCGCCGGGCTGGCGATCGCCGCGGTCGGCGTGCAGATCGGCTCCGGGCTGATCGCGAACGTGCCGCAGGGGTTCTCCCTGGCGCAGCCGTTCATCCTGCTCCCCGCCCTCGGTGTCGCCCTCACCACCTGGGCCGCCGCGTGGGCGGGGTCGCGCCGGGTCCTCGCCGTCACCCCGTTGCAGGCGATCGGCGGAAGCGTCGAGCGCACCCATGATGAGGTCAGCCGCACCAGCCGACACGTCGGCGCGTGGGTGCTGCTGATCTCCGGGGCGATCCTGCTGGCCGCCGGAGTCGCCGTGGGTCTCGTGCATCCGCTCGGCGTGGTCATCGCGTTCCTCGGCGGGCTGCTGTCGTTCACGGGACTCGCGCTCGGCTCGGTGCTGTTCATGCCGCCGGTGCTGCGGCTGGTCGGTCGCCTGTTCGGATCGAGCGCCACGGCGAGGCTCGCCGCCGAGAACGCGCTGCGCTACCCGGAGCGGTCATCGCGCATGGCGATCGGAGTGGTCATGGGCGTCACGCTGGTGACGATGTTCGCCGTCGCCCTGGAATCGGTCAAGCAGATGCTGATCGGACAAGTCGAGGGAGAGGTCCCCGCGGAGTTCTTCACGCCGTTCGACGCCTTCGCCGCGGTGATGATGGTGCTCGTGGCGGTCTCCGCCGTGATCGCGGCCGTCGGCCTCGTCAACCTCCTCACCATCGGGGTTGTGCAGCGTCGGCGCGAGCTCGGGCTGCTGCGCTCGATCGGACTCTCCAACACCCAGGTCCGGCGGATGGTGCTGCTCGAGGCCACCCACATCACGGTCGCGGCGACTCTCACCGGACTCGTGCTCGGCATCGTCTACGGCTGGATCGCCGCACAGTCGCTGCTCGGCTCGACTCCGACGCTCCCCGATTTCGAGCCGGCCGGACTCGTCGCACCGCACGTCCCCTGGCTGCCCGTCATCATCATCGTCGCTGCCACGGCCGTGCTCACGCTCGTCGCGGCGGCCACGCCCACGCGGCTCGCGACCAGGGTGGCCCCGGTCGAGGCGCTCGCCGCCGACTGATCCCCTGCCGACGCCCCGACGATCGCCGCCGCGACCGTCGGGGCGTCGCCGTATCCGGTCGGCTCTAGGCTGGAGGGATGCCGTCTCCCTTCGATCAGTCCACGTATCAGGTGCGCCTCGAGTGGGGCGTCGCGGGACTGCAGCGCCTGAGGCCCGCGGATGTCGTGGTGGTCGTCGACGTGCTGCGATTCTCGTCGAGCGTCGCGGATGCCGTGGCGTCGGGAGTCTCGGTGCTGCTCGAGGACGCGGTGGACTGGTCGCGCAACGGCGCGGCCGTCGCTGCCGCGGCTCAGGCGCAGGACTCGGTCGTGCTGGTCGGGAGTCTGCGCAATGCGTCGGCGGTGGCCCGTGCCGTGACCAGGCTGCAGGAGCGCAACGGGTCGCGCACCTCGGTCGCGGTGATCGCGGCCGGTGAGGCCGATGGAGCCGGGATGCTCCGGTTCGCCGTCGAGGACCAGCTCGGAGCGGGAGCGATCATCGCCGCCCTCACCGACTTGGGCATCGACCACACGGCGCCGGATGCCGCTGTAGCCGCCGAGGGATTCCGTGCACTGCGACGCGCGCTGCGTCACCTCATCGGAGCGAGCGGCTCCGCGCGCGAGCTCGCCGACGGCGTCGCCGCGACCGAGCGGATGCTCTCGTCCGGCGTCACCCCGACGACGACCGCGCAGGCCGCCGAGGTCGACGCGCTCGATGTGGTGCCGGTGCTGACCGAGGGAGCATTCGTCGCATTCGCATGACCGGCGCGCGCTCTCGCAACAGGCCGGGCGCCCGGCGCGTGATCCGGTGCGAGGCACGTAGGGTCGTGACATGAGGTACGTCCCCGCTCTCATCCTCGACGCCCTGTTCGTGCTCGTGTTCGCCGTCATCGGGCGCGCCTCGCACGAGGAGGACCCCGGCGGATTCCTGATCACCGCGTGGCCCTTCATCGTCGCGCTGCTGCTCGGTCACCTGATCGCCGCGCTGCTGCCGGCCCGGCCTCGCCGCCCCTGGTCGCTGGGCTGGGGTGCCGTCGTGTGGGTGGTGACGGTCGTCGGAGGGATGCTGCTGCGGATCGTCTCGGGGGAGACCGCCCAGATCGCCTTCATCATCGTCGCGACCCTGGCGCTGGGGGTCTTCCTCGTCGGCTGGCGAGCGGTGGCCGCGCTGCTGCGCCGGCGGGCTGCGCGCAGCCGTGACGACCGCGGGCCGGTGGAGCGGGCTGCGACCGCGGAGTCGGCTGTCGGTGCGGATCTTGATGCGGGTGCTAGTGCGGGTGCGGGTGCGGGTGCGGATGCTCCAGACCCGCGTGCTCCGATCGCAGGTGAGCCCGACCCGGCCGTCCCTGCGCCGGAGCGGGATGCCGACGACGCCCCGGACTCCGAGGGCCCGACGCGCTGACGCGATGCGTCGGCCCCCACCGTGTTGCGGGGTCGATACGGCATCCGAATCGGGGTGTCGGGGTGTGCGAGAGCAGCCGCGCCTCAGTTCGCGGCTCGCGACAGCCCGCTGATCAGCGGGACATCTGCGCGGCGAGCTTGGTGTCGGCCGTGATCTCGCGTCGGGTCCAGGCGAACAGGTACCGAGCGTCGTAGGAGCGTGAGCAGCGGGCGCACGACGTGGCGCGCCCGGGTCGGCGGTGGCGGTAGGTGACGTGACCGACCGGGCATTCGCCCACCCACGGGGCGAGCTCGACCGCGGTCTCGC
This sequence comes from Microbacterium sp., assembly GCF_041641055.1. Taxonomy (GTDB): domain Bacteria; phylum Actinomycetota; class Actinomycetes; order Actinomycetales; family Microbacteriaceae; genus Microbacterium. Next base: position 15,977 of record NZ_JBEPZB010000006.1, on the reverse strand, counting down.
CGTGGTGGGTCGTGCCGCCGACGTAGCCGAGGTCTCTCGCCACGCGCTTCCAAGCGGGGCCATGGGCTGCTTCGTGTCCGGCGAGCGCATGCGCGACCTCGTGCAGGAGCACCTGGTGAATCTCGTCGTCCTCGAATCGAGCCGCCAGATACCGCGACACCGTGATGCGCTTGCGGGTGTAGTCGCACTGCCCGGCTCGCCGCTTCGCGTTGTCGAATCCGAACGACCAGCTGTCGTCGAGGTGCAGCGTGATCAGTGCTTCGCCCCAGACGCGCACCCGGTCAAGTTCCGCCATGCGATCAGGCTAAGCCATACCGCCGACATCGCGGTGCAGAGGCGCGTCAGCCGGCGACGAGCTGCGACGTCCGGCGGCGCTCCGCCGCCTCGATCGCGAGCAGCACGGTCTCGAGCTCGCGGTCCTGCGCTCCCGCCTCGCGGCGCAGGAACAGCGACTGCTTGAAGCTCTCGCGAGCCGTCTCATAGTCACCGGCCTCGTACGCGTTGCGGCCGTGGTGGTGGTGGGCGAACGCGGCGATGGATGCCCAGCGCTGTCCTTCCGCCTCCGAGGCGCAGGTGGCGAGCTCCTGCTCCGCCGCGGCGTGCGCTCCACGGTGCTGGAGGATCGTGGCGTGCAGCACGCGGGCGCGGAGCACGTCCTTTCGGGTGCCCGCCATGCGCGACTGGCGGACCGCCTCGTCCGCCAGGGGGAGTGCCTCGTCCAGTCGATCCAGGACCTTGAGGAGCCAGACGCGTTCGAGCAGCGCAGGAAGGCTCCGCTGACCCTCGATCTCCGCGAGTCGTGCCGCACATTCATCGAGATCGACCAGCTCGCGCAGCGTCTCCTGGTCGTACCCTCGGATGAAACTCATTGCTCTCCTTCCGCACCGGTCCCCACTCCAGTGTGCCTCGGCTCGGCGTGAGGCGAGGGGCGGCACGCCCCTGGCGCTCGCATCCGATGTCGACGAGATGTCGGAGAGCCGGATCGGCGGGGGCGGGGCGATCAGCGCAGGAACAGCGAGGCGTCAGGGCGCGGCGAGGCGACCGCATCCGCATCCGTCACGACCCGCGCACCCTGCACGAATGCCGTGACCTCTGCGCCCTGGGCGATCTTCGCCGGGTGGGGACCCGCCGCCAGCATCCGCGGCAGCCATTCGGTCGGAAGCGGCGCGGTCGATGCGGCGATCACGAGGTTTCCGAAGCGTCGGCCTTTGAGCACCTGGGTGTCGGCGAGGACGCCGATCTCGGGCAGCACCTCGGCGATCGTCGCGACCTGTCGGCGCGCGAACGCGAGTCCGGGGCCGTCGGCCACGTTGACCAGCAGCACGCCGCCGGGGGAGAGGAGCTCCTCGAGCTCCCGGTAGAACTCGAGGCTGGTGAGGTGCGCGGGGGTCTGAGCGCCGGAGTACACGTCGGAGACCACGAGATCGCAGGCACCCACGATGGCCGGCGGCAGTCGGCGCACGCCCTCCCGTGCGTCCCCGATGCGCAGTCTGATGGCCGCTCCGCGCGGGAGCGGCAGATGCTCGCGGACGAGGGCTGCCAGGGGAGCCTCCAGCTCCACAACCTGCTGCCGGGAGCCCGGTCGCGTCGCCTCGATGTACCGGGGGATCGTGAGGGCGCCCGCCCCCAGATGGACGGCTGTGAGAGGGCCGGCGGGCAGCTGGTCGATCACGGCGCCCATGCGCACGATGTACTCGAAGTGCAGGTGGGTGGGATCGTCGAGGTCGACGTGCGACTGAGGCGTGTCATCGACGATGAGCTCGAAGCCGCTCGTGAAGTCCGACGGCACGATGCGCGCGATGCCGCCGTGGTCGAGCCGGGCCTGCGGATGCTCGGTGTCTCGTGCTCGCGTCCTGCCCATGCTCCGAGACTACGCGCTCATTCCGCCTGGTTCCCGACCGAGCAGGTCTCCTGCTCGACGCTCTGGCCCGAGATCTCCGGCGGCAGCGTCGCACGCGCCTGCGGTGCATCGGTCGGGTCCGCGGTCGGCGGCGCGGAGGACGGCGGCGGCGTCGCGAGCTCCACGCTCCGGTGCGTCGCCACGTCGCCGGACAGGGCGATCGGCTTCCCGGCGGTGAGCGCCGCCCACAGGGGAGCGGCGGCGTCGTAGTCCGGCACCACCTTGTCGCTGTCGTCCGGGTCCTCGACGTTCGGGTACTGCACGAACACGAAGTCCGAGAACTCCACGTCCTTGAGGGCCAGCGCGAGCTGGCTGAGGGTGAGGGCGTTGCTGAGCGACTCGCTGGGCACGATGTTGTCGGCCACGGTGTTCATCAGCCGCAGCACCTTTCCGGGGTCCGTCAGCGTCTCCGCGCTCAGCACCTTCCTGGCCAGCCGCGACATGTACTGCTGCTGATTCGAGATGCGCGCCAGATCGCTCTCGTCACCGACTCCATGCCTCGTGCGGATGAACGCGAGGGCGCTGGCGCCGGAGACCGTGTGGGTGCCGACCGGCAGATCGATGCCGGCGAGGGTGTCGTGGATGCCGTCGCCGGCGACGCACACCTCGACTCCGCCGATCGCATCGGTGATCGCGATCACACCGTCGAAGCTGATCTTGGCCGCGAACTCGATCGGCAGTCCGCTGAGGTCGCTCACCGTCTTCGCGATGCACGACACTCCCGCGTGGTCGAAGAGCGAGTTGATCGGAGCCTTCTCCATCGCGGATGCCGTCGACCCGTCGGCCCTGGCGCACTCCGGGACCTCGACGCCCAGGTCGCGCGGGAAGGAGACGACCGTGACATTGCGCGGCGCGGCGGAGACGTGGACGAGGAGGTTCACGTCATTGCGGCTGCCCTCGTCGCTCTTCTCGCAGCGTTCGCCGAGCAGCTTCGTCGACACGGCCCCGCACTCGTCGGTGCCGACGATGAGGACGTTGAACGCCTTGTCGCTCGGATACGCGCCGAGGGAAGGCGGTGCCACTTCGGCGTCGTCCTCGAGGGCGACGGCGCCGTCTCCGACGCGGTTCAGCACGTCGATGACGATGAAGCTCGCCACCGCGACGGATGAGACGATGAGTACGCCGAGAGCCACTCCGAGGAGTCGGAGGAACGTGGACATCGCGGTCGGCGTCGGCAGGTCGGCATGGCGCGCGACCGTGGCGCGATTCGCGTCGTCGAGGGCCCCTGACATGCGCAGAGCCTACCCGTGAGCTGCGATGTTACGGCCGCATGACGTTTCTGAGAATAACTTGCAGGGAATTAGTTAGTGATGAATACTTTTTCCTACGTGGTAGGCACCCGATGCCGCCAGGACGTTCAAAGAGGAGATCCCTGATGCACAAGCGCATTCTTCCGGTCGTGGCGCTCGGCGCCGTGGCCACCCTGGGCCTGGCGGCCTGTGCCGGCGGTGGCGGCGACAACGGCGGAGCCGTCGACGGAGAGGGCCAGGAGCTCACCGTCTGGATCATGAAGGGCACGAACCCCGACGCGACCGCGTTCTACGACGAGGTGTCCGCGGCCTTCGAAGAGGAGACCGGTGCGACGGTCAAGATCGAGGAGATCCAGTGGGCGGATGCTCACGATCGCTTCGTGACCTCGATCGCCGGCGGCACCACGCCCGACATCGCCGAGACCGGCACCACCTGGACCGCCGAGTTCGCCGACGCCGGCGCGCTCGAGGAGCTCGACGAGTACGTCGACGCCGAGAAGGGCCTGCGCAAGGACCTCGTCGAGGGTCTCGCGGAAGCCGGCACCTACGACGACAGCCTCTACGGCATGCCGTGGTACGCCGGTGTCCGTTCGATCGTCTACCGCACCGACGTGTTCGAGGAGCTCGGACTCGAGGCGCCGAAGACGTGGGACGACATCGTCACCGCGGGTGAGGCCATCAAGGCCGCCAAGCCCGACATGCTGCCCTTCCCCGTCGCCGGTGACGCCGAGTTCCAGGTCTACCCCTGGGTCTGGGGCGCGGGCGGCGAGGTCGCGACGCTCGACGGCAAGACCTGGACGAGCGAGCTCGACAGCGACGAGTCGCAGGCCGGCATCGAGTTCTACACCGGACTCGCCACCGAGCACGGCTTCTCCTCCGCAGGCGCGACCACCTGGAAGGAGACCGACCTCCGTGACGCGTTCACCCAGGGCAACGTCGCCATGATGCTGTCGGGCTCCTGGACCCCGAAGGCGCTCATCGAGGCGAACCCCGACCTCGAGGGCAAGATCGGCGCTGCCGTGATCCCGGGCGAGGACGGCGGCATCGCGCCCTCCGTGCTCGGCGGATCGCACCTCTCGGTCTTCAACACGACCAAGAACGCCGACCTCGCGTGGGAGTTCGTCAAGCTCATGACCACGGGCGAGTTCGCCGAGAAGTGGGCGGACGAGACCGGCTACTTCCCCGGCGTCCAGTCCGCGATGGAGGAGGCGCTCGCCTCGACCGACCCGCTCGTCGCTCCGTTCGCGCAGCAGATGGTGGAAGGCGGCGCCTCGGTGCCGGTCACCCCGAACTTCGGAGCCGTGCAGGCGAAGAAGACCACCAACTCGATGATCCAGGCCATCCTCAGCGGGCAGAAGGACGTCGCCGCCGCGACGAAGGATGCCGCCGCCGAGATGACCGAGCTGCTCAACAAGTAAGGCTGCATCCCTTCATGTCGATGGTGCACGCGCCGCTGCCGGCCACGAAGACGGAGTCCACCTCCGCCTCCGTGGCCGGCGGCCGGCCGCCCAAGCGGGGTCTCTCGCTGATCACGGCCCGCCCCTGGCTCCTTCTCGCCCCCGGTCTGGCCATCCTCGCGGTGCTCATGCTGTGGCCGCTGATCCAGGTGGTCATCTACTCGCTGCAGGACTACGGTCTGCGCGAGATCAACACCGGCGAGAGCAACTGGATCGGCGTCGACAACTACGTCGAGGCGCTCACCGACCCGACGCTGTGGACGGTCGTGCTCCCGAACACGGTGGGCTTCGCCGCCGTCGCCGTGTTCGTCACCGTCGCCGTGGGCACGCTCGTCGCGCTGCTGCTGGCGAAGCTCGGCACCGTGTGGCGCACCATCGTCTCCAGCTGCATCATGGTGGCCTGGGCGATGCCCGCCGTCACCGGGACCTACGTCTGGACCTTCATCTTCGATGCCGACCGCGGCATCTTCAACACGGTCCTGCAGGACCTCGGCCTGATGGACGACCCGGTGAACTGGTTCACCAATCAGTGGTCGTTCTATGCGATCGTGCTGCTGAACGTCGTGCACCACGGCTTCCCGTTCGTCGCGATCACGGTGCTCGCCGGTCTCCTCGGGGTCTCGAAGGAGATGCTCGAGGCGGCCGCCCTCGACGGCGCGAACGCCTGGATGCGGTTCTGGAAGATCATCTTCCCGACCCTCAAGCCGGTCTTCTCGGTGGTCATCATCCTGTCGACGATCTGGGACTTCAAGGTCTTCGCGCAGGTCTACCTGATGCCCGGTGGAGGCGGCGGCAACCGCTCGGTGCTGAACCTCGGCGTCTGGTCGTACGTCGAATCCTTCGGCCAGAACCGCTACGGCTTCGGCGCCGCGCTCGCCGTGCTGCTCACCCTCGTGCTGATCGGCATCACGATCGTGTACATCCGCTCCCTCATGAAGGAGGACGAGCTGTGAACCCGCGCCCGTCTGTCATGTCGCGCGTCGGGACCGGCATCGCGATCGCCGCCGTCCTGATCTTCACGCTGTTCCCCGTGTACTGGATGGTCTCCAGCGCGCTCGATGCGAAGGCCTCCAGCGGCGGGCAGTCGCTGCTGCCGCAGGAGTTCACGTTCGACAACTTCGCCTTCGTGCTGACCGACGGCGGATTCGGCACGTACCTGCGCAACTCCGCGATCGTGGCGGTCGTCACCGTCCTGGTCAGCGCCCTGGTCTGCCTGCTCGCCGCGGTGGCCGTGGCGCGATTCCGCTTCAAATTCCGCACCACGATCCTGATGATGATCCTCGTGGTGCAGATGGTGCCGTTGGAGGCACTCGTCATCCCGCTGTTCCTGCAGGTCAAGAGCCTCGGTCTGCTCAACAGCATCCTCGGACTGATGGTCGTGTACGTCGCCCTCTCGCTCGCCTTCGGGATCTGGATGCTGCGCGGATTCGTCGCAGCCGTCCCGGTCGAGCTCGAGGAGGCCGCGTACATCGACGGCGCCAGCTGGTGGCGGATGTTCCGCTCGATCCTCCTGCCGCTCGTGATGCCCGGTCTCGTCGCGACGAGCATCTTCAGCTTCATCACGGCGTGGAACGAGTTCATCTTCGCCATGACGATCCTCGGCAGCGCCACCGATCAGTACACGGTGTCGATCGGTCTGAAGTCGTTCTTCGGGCTGCACTCGAACGACTGGGGCAGCATCATGGCGGCCTCCACGATCATCACGATCCCGGTCATGGTGTTCTTCGTGATCGTGCAGCGTCGGCTCTCCGCCGGCATGGTCGCGGGTGCGGTGAAGGGATGAGCGACGACCTCGCCCGTCTCGCCAACGGAGTGCTCTGGCCGGGCTTCTTCGGCACCGAGCCGCCCGCGTGGCTGCTCGACGAACTGGGCGACGGCCTGGCCGGTGTCGTCTACTTCGGGCAGAACATCGGAGACGGCCTCGCCGAGATGAGCGCGCGGATCCGAGAGGCGAATCCGGATGCCCTGATCGGCGTCGACGAGGAGGGCGGCAGCGTCACCCGCCTGGAGTCCGCCACAGGATCCACACTCCCGGGCGCCGCGCAGCTCGGCACGCTCGACGACGTCGACGCCACCAGGATGACGGGGGCCGAGCTCGCTCGCCGCGTGGCCGAGGTCGGCGCGAACGTCGTGCTCGGGCCGGTCGCCGATGTCAACACCGACCCGCGCAATCCCGTGATCGGAGTGCGCTCGTTCGGCAGCGACGAGGCCCTCGTCTCCCGCCATGTGCGGGCGGCCGTGGCCGGCATCCAGAGCGGCCCGGCGGCGGCCTGTGTCAAGCACTTCCCCGGCCACGGTGACACGCACGTCGACTCGCACCATGCTCTCCCGGAGATCTCTCTCGACCTCGACGAGTTCGAGCGCGTGCATCTCGCACCGTTCCGCGCGGCGATCGCTGCGGGAGTCGATGCGATCATGACCGCCCACATCGTCGTCCCGGCGTGGGGAGCCGCACCCGCGACGCTGAATCCTCGGGTGCTCGGGATGCTGCGCGACTGGGGCTTCGACGGAGTGATCATCTCCGACGCCCTCGACATGGCGGCGATCAGGGAGACCGTCGGGATCGGTCGTGGGGCAGCCCTCGCGCTCGCCGCCGGCACGGATCTGCTGTGCATCGGCAACCCGACGAATCCGGGCGAGGCCGCGCTGGCGGATCAGGACAGGCGCGACTACCTCGACGCCCGCGACGGCATCGTCGCGGCACTGCTCGACGGCTCGCTGAGCCGTGCTCGGGTCGAGCAGGCCGCGCGGCGGGTCGCGGCTCTGTCCCAACTGCTCCGCACGAGGGCGACCGCAGAGTCGCCGGTCGCGGACTACGACGCGCGCGAGATCGTCGACCGCGCGATCACGGGGGCGACGGCGGATGAGGCGGCGCTCGCCGTCGTCGATGCCCGTCGTCGCTCGACTCTCGCGGTCGACAGCGCGGGCGCCTACGTCGCCGAGGCCCTGGCCGAGGACGGCCACCGCGTGCGCCTCGACGTCGCCAGGGCGTCGCTCGACGAGCAGGACGCCGCTCTCGACGCGGCCGTGGCCGCCGACGGATTGACGGTGATCCTGCTGGACCGACCGGACGCGGACGAAGCCCAGCGCGCGCTCGTCGAACGGGCAGCCGTGCGCGACCCCGAAGCGGTCGTCGTGAACGTCGGTCTGCCGGCTCGCCGCGAGCTTCCGCTGCCCGTCGTCGAGGTGGGCGCGGCCAGCAGAATCGGCGCTCAGGCGGCCAGATCGCGCCTGCTGAAGGGGTCGCCGCGCCGCGCCGATCTTCCGCCGGACGGTGCAGGACAGCCCGACTGAGGCAGGATGACACCGTGGACGCCGATGTTCTCGCGCTGGTGCGCCGATCCGTTCCCCGACTGAGTGCTGCCGAAGCACGGGTCGCGGAGACGATACTCGGTGACCCCACGCTCGTCGTCGACCTGGCCATCAACGACCTCGCCCAGCTGTGCCACACCTCGCTGTCGACCGTCGCCCGCTTCGCGCAGTCCCTGGGTTTCAGCGGCTATCGGGAACTGAGGGTGGCTGTCGCCCGCACCGTCACGCTCGCGCAGGCGCAGCAGGCCCGGTTCGGGCTGGACACCACCGAGATCGACCCGGATGACGAGCCGGCTGCGATCGCCGCCAAACTCGCCTCGCAGGAGATCGACGCGATCGAGAAGACGGCGCGGGGGCTGGATGCGGATGCGCTGGACCGCGTCGCTCGGGCAGTCGTCGCCGCGCGGCATGTCGACCTCTTCGGTCAGGCCGCGTCCTCGCTCACCGCGCAGGACCTGCAGCAGAAGCTCGCGCGCATCGGCTGCTCGGTCGCGCACTCGGCCGATCCTCACCTGGCGCTCACGACGGCATCGCTGCGCAATCAGGATGACGTGGTGATCGCGTTCTCCCACGGCGGCGAGACCCAGGAGGTCGTCCGAGCCGTGGAGGTCGCGAGGGACGCGGGAGCGCTGTCGGTGGCCATCACCAGCGCGCCGGACTCGACTCTCGCGCTGGCCGCCGACATCGTGCTGCTCACCTACGCGCAGGAGTCCCCGTTCCGGATGGCGGCGATGTCGAGCCGCATCGCACAGCTGGCACTGGTCGACATCCTGTTCGTGCGGGTGGTGCAGCACCGCGGTGAACCCGTGGTCATCCCGCTGCAGCTCACGCACGACGCCGCGGTGACACGACGCCGTCGCTGACCTGATCGGAGCGACCGGCTGCTCGCGGGCGGTCGTCAGTCGACGTGATCCCTCGTGCTGATGAGAGCCCTGGTGGCGATCCGGTGCGCCCTCGCAAGGCTCCCGGTGAGGGAGAGGCCGGTCAGCACGCCGGCGAGGAATCCAGCGGCGAACGCGTCTCCCGCGCCGATCGACTCGACGACGGGGACATCGAGCGAGCGGCTGTCCGTGCGCTCGGCGCCGTCGAACGCGACGGCGCCGTCCGGGCTCGTGGCGAGCAGGTACCGGGGCTCGGGGAACAGCGCGCGCAGCCGCTCGGGTTCGGCGGTGCCGAACACGGCGTCGGCGTCCGGACGCGTGCAGAAGACGATGTCCGCACGACGCGCGAAGTCGGCGATCACGGCGCGTCCCTCGTCCTCGCGGCCGCGCCACAGCGCGGGCCGCCAGTTCACGTCGAAGCTCAGCAGCCGCCCGTCGCGGGGCCGGTCGAACACGGCATCCTGCGCGGCCCGCGCGGACTCCGAGAGCGCGAGGGTGATGCCGGTCGTGTGCACGAGCGCGGCCTCGGCCAGCAGAGCGGATGCCGGGGGAGCGGCGAGCATGGCCGGCGACATCCGAGCCGCCGCCGATCCCGCACGGTAGTAGTGCATCGTGCCGTCGATCGACCCGTCAGGACGCGGTGACAGCTCCTTCACGTAGAGACCGGTGGGGGAGTCGGCGTCGATCTCCACCGCCGAGTCGTCGACGTCGTGCCGGCGCAGCTCGGAGGTGAGGAATCGCCCCAAGCCGTCATCGCCGACGCGGGACACGACGGCCGCGCGGATGCCGGCGGATGCGAGGGCGATAGCGGTGTTCCACTCCGCTCCGGCGAGCGAGCGATGGAAGGTTCTGGCGTCTTCGAGAGGGGCGGCGGTCGCGGGGACGAAGGAGACCAGGCCCTCGCCCAGGCAGACGGCGAGTGGGGACGTGTCGGGCACGTTCTGGACACTACCGGATCGCCGTCGACGCAGAATATCCGATACCGGAATGCAACCTGGAGGTGTTTTGCATCGGTCTGCCCACTGGGTAGCGTCGAGGAATCACCGTTTCCGGAGTCGACGACGCCTCCGGAACGCGCACTGCAGCGCTCGACAGGAAGGTCACACAATGCACCACACAGTCATGCGTCGGCGAGGACTCATCGCCGTCACCGGAGCAGCGCTCGCCGCGCTGGTCCTCTCGGGATGCGTCGCCAGCGAGCGCGGCGACGGCGGCTCCGAGGGCTCTGGGGATGTGGACGGCACGTTCGTGTTCGCCGCATCCTCCGACCCCGCCAGCCTCGACCCGGCATTCGCCCAGGACGGCGAGAGCTTCCGCGTCTCCCGTCAGATCTTCGAGGGCCTCGTCGGCACGAAGCCCGGCACCGCTGACCCCGCGCCCCTCCTGGCCGAGAAGTGGGAGTCGTCGGAGGACGGCATGAGCCACACCTTCACGCTGAAGGAGGACGTCACCTTCCACGACGGCACGCCGTTCAACGCCGAAGCCGTGTGCGCGAACTTCGACCGCTGGTTCAACTGGACCGGTCTCGCCGCCTCCGAGGCATTCGGCTATTACTACAACAAGCTCTTCAAGGGCTACGCCGCGAACGCCGCCGACGCGGTCTACAAGTCCTGCACGCCCGACGGCGACTACTCCGTCACCATCGACCTGAACAAGCCGTTCGCCGGTTTCGTCGCGTCGCTGTCGCTGCCGTCCTTCTCGATGCAGAGCCCGTCGGCGCTGCAGGAGTTCGGCGCAGACGACGTCAGCGGCTCGGCCGAGGCGCCCGTGCTGTCCGAGTACGCGATGGGTCACCCGGTCGGCACCGGCCCCTACCAGTTCGACGAGTGGGCGCCGGGCGAGCAGGTCACGCTCAAGGCCTACGACGACTACTGGGGCGAGGCAGGGCAGATCGACGAGATCATCTTCCGCACGATCGACGACCCCACCGCACGCCGCCAGGCACTCGAGTCCGGCTCGATCGACGGGTACGACCTCGTCGGACCGGCCGACACGAAGGCTCTCGAGGACGACGGCTTCACGATGGTGTCGCGTCCTCCGTTCACGATCCTGTACCTGGCGTTCAACCAGGCCCTTCCCGAGCTGCAGGACCCCAAGGTCCGCGAGGCGCTCTCGTACGCGGTCGACAAGGATGCGCTGATCAGCCAGGTCCTGCCCGAGGGCACCGAGAAGGCGACCCAGTTCGTCCCCGAGGTCGTCAACGGCTACAACCCGGACGTCACCACGTACGACTACGACCCCGAGAAGGCCAAGGAGCTCCTCGCCGAGGCGGGCTACGACGAGTCCAACCCGCTGAAGCTGACCTTCAACTACCCGGTCAACGTCTCGCGTCCGTACATGCCGGACCCCGAGCAGATCTTCACGGTCCTCTCGTCGCAGCTGTCCGAGGTCGGCGTCGAGACCACCCCGGTCTCGGAGGAGTGGGTCGAGTACCTCGACCGCACCACCGGCACGTCCGACCACGGCATCCACCTCCTGGGCTGGACCGGCGACTACAACGACACCGACAACTTCGTCGGCGTGTTCTTCGGCCAGAAGAGCTCGGAGTGGGGCTTCGACAACCCCGAGCTGTTCCAGGCGCTGACCGAGGCGCGCGGTGTCTCGAACCTCGAGGACCAGACGGCCCTCTACGAGGACATCAACGAGATGGTCGCGGAGTTCATCCCCGGTGTGCCGCTCGCGCACCCCGCGCCCACCCTGGCATTCGACTCGCGTGTCGAGAGCTACCCCGCCAGCCCGGTGAACGACGAGGTCTTCACGGACATCGTCCTCACCAAGTAGGTCTGACCGACTGAGATGCCCACCCGGGTCTCCGCGCTCGCCGCGGAGGCCCGGGACCGGCGTACGTTCTGACAACGGAGACCTCTTGCTGCGCACCATCGGCAGGCGACTGCTTTTCCTCATCCCCACTCTGATCGGCCTCAGCATCCTGCTGTTCGCCTGGGTCAGGGCCCTCCCCGGCGGCCCGGCGGTCGCGCTTCTCGGTGAGAAGGCGACGCCCGAGGCCATCGCGAGGGTCAACGAGCTCTACGGCTTCAACAAGCCGCTCATCGAGCAGTACTTCATCTGGGTCGGCCGACTCCTGCAGGGCGACTTCGGGACGTCCATCCAGACGAACCGGCCCGTCGTGGAGGAGTTCCTCCGGCGCTTCCCTGCGACCATCGAACTGAGCGTCGTCGCGCTCATCTTCGCGGTCGGCGTCGGCATCCCGCTCGGGTACTGGGCGGCCAGGCGGCACGGGAAGTTCACCGACCACGCGTCCGTGGTCCTGAGCCTCGTGGGCATCACCATCCCGGTGTTCTTCCTGGCGTTCATCCTCAAGTACGTGTTCGCGGTGCAGCTCGGCTGGCTGCCGTCGGACGGCAGGCAGAACCCTCGAATAGACGCCACCCATCCGACGGGTTTCTATGTCTGGGACGGCATCATCACCGGCGAGTTCGACGCCTCCTGGGATGCCCTCATGCACCTGGTCCTCCCGGCGCTCGCGCTCGGCACCATCCCGCTCGCGATCATCGTCCGCATCACGAGGGCGAGCGTGCTCGAGGTGCAGAACGCGGACTACGTGCGCACGGGAAGGGCGAAGGGCGTCGGCTCGTCGACGTTGCGCAGCCGCTTCATCCTCCGCAACGCGATGCTGCCGGTGATCACGACGATCGGTCTGCAGACCGGGCTCCTGATCTCGGGAGCCGTGCTCACGGAGACCGTGTTCGCGTTCCCCGGCATCGGATCGTTCCTCGCGAGAGCGATCTTCACACGGGACTTCCCCGTGCTGCAGGGATTCATCATCTTCATCGCGATCGCCTACGCGCTGATCAACCTGGCGGTCGACGTGTCCTACAGCTTCATCGATCCGAGAGTGCGGGTGCAGTGATGTCCCGTCTCGTTCTCCGAAAGAGGGTGGCGTCATGACCATCTCGCTCCCACCCGCGCAGGGACCGTCCGCGGCGAGCGGCTCGGTCGTCGACACTGTCGCCGTCAATCAGGCGGGCCTCAAGGAGGGGCCCGGCGGATTCTGGCGCGACGTGTTCCGCCGCCTCCGCCGCAACCCGACAGCCTGGATCGGCGCCGGCATCGTGCTGGTGTTCGTCCTCGTCTCGGTGCTCGCGCCGCTGCTCGCCCCGTACCCCGAGACGGCGTTGCCCGGCGCGAAGTACATCACGCCGACGCACATCCCGGGCCCGGGGGAGCTCCCGGCGTTCCCCCTCGGGCTCGACCGCTTCGGCGGCGATGTGCTCTCCAAGCTCATCTGGGGTGCGCAGGCGTCGCTGCTGATCGGCGTGATCTCGACCGCGCTCGGTCTGGTCGGCGGCATGATCCTCGGACTCCTCGCGGGCACCTTCGGCGGGTGGGTCGACACGCTCATCATGCGCGTCGTCGACATCATCCTGTCGGTGCCGAACCTTCTGCTGGCGGTCTCGATCGCCGCGATCCTCGGTCAGACCCCGTTCGCCGTGATGATCGCGATCGGCGCCTCGCAGGTGCCGATCTTCGCCCGGCTCCTGCGCGCGTCCATGCTGCAGCAGCGATCGAGCGACTACGTGCTCTCCGCCCAGACGCTGGGGCTCGGTCGCGGGCAGATCACCATGTCGCACGTGCTTCCCAACGCGATCGGACCTGTCATCGTGCAGGGGACGCTGACGCTGGCCACCGCCGTCATCGACGCGGCCGCCCTGTCGTTCCTCGGCCTCGGCGGAGGACGCCCGGAGACCGCGGAATGGGGTCGCATGCTGACCTACGCGCAGGCGGAGCTCGCCATCGCACCGTGGCTGGCGTTCCTGCCCGGTATCTGCATCGCGGTCACCGCGCTCGGCTTCACCCTGTTCGGTGAGGCGCTGCGCGAGGCCATGGACCCGAGGACGAGAGCACGATGAACGCTGCGAGAGAGAATCAGACGACGGACGCCCCGCTGCTGTCCGTCGAAGGGCTGGCGGTCGACTTCGCCACGATGGACGGCGTCGTGCACGCCGTCGAGGGAGTCGACCTCGAGATCGCACCGGGGCAGACCGTGGCGATCGTGGGGGAGTCGGGCTCGGGCAAGTCGACGACCGCGATGGCGATCATCGGCCTGCTGGCCGGTGGTGGGCGGGTGGCAGGCGGCAGCATCCGCCTCGACGGCAAGGACATCACCCGCGCTCCCGAGAGCGAGCTGCGGATGATCCGCGGGCGGGACATCGGTCTCGTCCCTCAGGATCCGATGTCGAACCTGAACCCGGTCGCCAAGATCGGCACCCAGGTGGCGGAGACTCTGCTCGCGCACGGTCTCGCGACGAGGCAGAACGTGCAGGAGAAGGCGGTCGAGGCGCTCACCGCCGCGGGCCTCCCCGACCCCGAGCGTCGCGCGAAGCAGTATCCGCACGAGTTCTCGGGCGGGATGCGGCAGCGCGCGCTGATCGCGATCGGCCTCGCCTGCAAGCCGCGCCTGCTGATCGCCGACGAGCCCACGAGCGCTCTCGACGTCACGGTGCAGCAAACCATCCTCGATCAGATCGCCGAGATGACGCGGGAGCTCGGCACCGCCGTGCTCCTCATCACCCACGACCTGGGGCTGGCCGCGGAGCGGGCGGAGCGCGTCATCGTGATGCATCGGGGCAAGGTCGTCGAGCAGGGGCCTGCGAAGCAGATCCTCGAGGACCCGCAGCATCCGTACACGCAGTCGCTCGTGCAGGCGGCGCCGTCGGTGGCCGTCGCTCGGCTGCGGCCGGAGGCGTTCCGCACCGAGGAGCGCGCGAGCGCGCCGGACGCGGAGCAGGATGCGGCGGTGGATGCGGCGGCCATGCCGGAGTCCGCGGACAACATCGTCGAGATCGAGCACCTCACCAAGGTCTACCCGGTCAGAGGGCAGAAGGAGGACTTCGTCGCCGTCGACGACGTGTCGCTCGCGATCCCGCGGGGCGAGACGGTCGCGATCGTGGGCGAGTCGGGGTCGGGCAAGACCACGACCGCACGGATGCTGCTGAAGATCATCGAGCCGACGAGCGGTCTCATCCGTTACGAGGGCAAGGACGTCGCCTCGCTGAGTCGAGCGGAGACGCGCGACTTCCGGCAGAAGGTGCAGCCGATCTTCCAGGACCCGTACTCGAGCCTGAACCCGATGTTCACGATCGAGCGCCTGATCTCCGAGCCCCTGGACTTCTACAAGCGGGGGAGCGGTTCCGATCGGCGCAAGCGCGTCCGGCAGCTGCTCGACGACGTGGCGCTGCCGCAGTCGATGCTGCGGCGCTATCCGTCGGAGCTGTCGGGAGGTCAGCGTCAGCGCGTCGCGATCGCCCGCGCGCTCGCGCTCTCGCCCGAACTGATCGTGTGCGACGAGCCGGTGTCCGCGCTCGACGTGCTCGTACAGGACCAGATCCTCACGCTGCTCGGCGACCTGCAGACCGAGTACGGGCTCAGCTACCTGTTCATCTCGCATGACCTGGCCGTCGTGCGACTGATCAGCGACTACGTGTGCGTGATGAAGGACGGATCCCTGGTCGAGGCGGCCTCCTCGGAGGAGATCTTCACCAACCCCCGCGATCCGTACACCAGGCGGCTGCTGGCGTCGATCCCCGGCAACGAGCTCAACATCGCCTCCTGAGCTGCGAAGTCGACGCGTCCACGACCTTCTTCGGGTGCCATTACCGCAGCATCCGAAGAAGGTCAAGGATCGAGCTTGCCATGTCGCAAGATCCTGCGTATAGTTGGTAGTTGCGCTCGCTTCTCCCTGCCCTCATATGGTGGTCGGCAGCTCGTTGAGCATTCGGGCGCACACTCCACCTGACGACAAAGGAATCGAGAAGCCCTGCGGGGCTCACGGAGGTTATTCCCTTGGCTGCTGCTCGCAACGCATCCACATCCACCACCACCAAGAACGGACGCGGAGCATCCCGTCTTTCGTTCGCCAAGATCTCCGACACGCTGACGGTCCCTGACCTTCTCGCTCTGCAGACGGAATCCTTCGGATGGCTCGTCGGCAACGACGCCTGGAAGGCTCGAGTCGCAGAGGCCAAGAAGGCCGGCCGCACCGACGTGAACGAGAACAGCGGTCTCGGCGAGATCTTCGAGGAGATCTCTCCGATCGAGGACCTCGGCGAGACGATGCAGCTGTCGTTCACGAACCCGTACCTCGAGCCGGAGAAGTACTCGATCGAGGAGTGCAAGGAGCGTGGCAAGACCTACGCCGCTCCGCTGTACGTCGAGG
>NZ_JBEPZB010000005.1:0-181942 GCF_041641055.1 Microbacterium sp. | reverse complement strand
AGCGCTCGATGGTGCTGAACTCGGCCTCGCGACCGCTTTCGAATCGCGACACTCGGCCCTGGTCGACGTTGGTCCGTTGGGCGAGATCCTTCTGTGTGAGGCCGCGGCTCTTTCGAGCGGCGCGCAAGAGAACTGATGCGTTCGTCATGTCGCCTCCTCTCAGAAATGTTTTCAGAGCCATATTCTATCGGGTTTCGAGGCCGAGCGGGACCGACGCAGTGGCGCGGCATCCTGAGGGGTCAGGCGACCGGCTCTGACGCTGCGGTCCCGCGCTCAGGCGCAGGACTCGTACGGCGGCTCGTCGAGGGTCGTCGCCGTCACTGCCCAGATGATGTCGCTTCCGGCGGTGTAGGTCAGGAAGACCGAGCCGGCACCGTCCTCCGACTCGATCGCGAGGTACCGGCGATCGCCGACGCTCTCGACCTCGACCGCGTCGGGGTAGGCGGCCAGCGCCTGGTCCATTCGAGAGCCGATGCCGATCCCCTCGGCCGTCAACGGGCCGACGGCGGGCTTCCCTTCGAGGTCGACGGGCGAGGCCGACACCTGCACGAGGTCGACCACCGCGGGGTCCTGTTCCGAGACTTCGGGGCGCTGGACGGTGAGCGTGTATCCGTCGGCCTCAGCGGTGGCGAGCCAGGGGCACGCTTCCACCGGAGTCGCCGCCGCAGCCGCGACGGCTTCGTCGTAGGGCATCCCCAGTTCCACGTCTCCGATGCCTGACGGACTGGCGTCCGCCGTCGGGGCGGAGTCGCTGGGCGACGGGCTCGGCGCGGGATCGGCGGATGCCGTCACCGTCTCCGTGACCGTCGGGGTCGGTGCGGGGGGTGCGGCGCAGCCGGCCAGAAGAGCTGTGGCGGCGGCCATTCCGAACAGGGGCGTGAGGATGCGTGCACTGCGAGCGCGGGGTCGTCTGGTGTCGGTATCCATGCTTCGACGCTAACGGTCGGCCCGAGCGCCGCTCGTCGATTCCCCAGGGATTCCCAGATGCCCTCGGCATCCAGGGGCGAAAGGCGTCGTCCCCGGCTGACTCTGCTCAGCGGTGGAGCCTGGTGCTTCTACGGGGCGGCGACGGCTCGGGGAAATAGTGCTTCTCGCGGGGATCGCCGTCGGTGTGCGCCAGGGCGGTGGCCTGGATCTCACGGTCGCGCCCGGTCAGTCTCTGTGTCTGCTGCCGTCGATATTCTCCCCAGGAGGGGACCATGAAGGACTCGAGCAGCAGGTCCTCCTCCTCGCCGCTGCGCAGCAGCGTCCAGCGATATCCGCCGGTCCGCCGCCGGGAGCTCTCCACCAGACGCATGGATTCTCGGAACGCGTCGATGTCGTCGGGGCGCACGGTGTAGGCGATCTGCACGAGCACGGGCCCGTCGGTCGGCTGAGGCTCGAGGACGAGCGTCGGTGTGGGCCACGACAGCGAGACGGTCCGGTCGACGGTGCCGGTGCCCGGCAGCAGCGGCAACCACATCACACTGGCTGCGACGACGACCAGCAGCGCCGCCGCCACCGCCAGCGACGTCGCCGTGCCGACGCCTCCGGCCAAGGCACCCCAGCCGAAGGACCCGACTGCCATCGTTCCCATGAAGACGAGGATGTAGATCGACGCTCCTCGCGACCGCACCCACTGCGGGAGGGTCAACTGGAGCGCGGCGTTGAGCACCGTGAGCGTGCCGATCCACGCGACTCCGGCCAGAACGAGAAGCAGCAGCAGGGGGACGAACGGCAGCCACGCCGCGGCGAGAGTGCCGGCCGCGAACAGCAGAGCACTCACCGCGATCACCGTGTTGTCCGAGAACCTCTTCCGGGCGATGGGCAGAACGAAGATGCCGAGCACGGCGCCGGCACCGAGCGCACCGAGCAGGAAGCCGTATCCGCTGGCTGCGAGGTCGAGCCGCTTGGCGGTCACGGGAAGCAGCGCCCACAGCGCGCTGGCGGGCAGCGCGAAGAGAGCGGATCTCAGAAGGATGCGCCGCACGAGGTGGGCGGATGCGACGTACCGAACCCCTGCGCGCAGCGCGGCCGTGAACGGCTCCCGGTCGTCGAGCCCGCTCTGCGGCGGCCGTCGCCACCACAGCAGTGCGATGACTGCTGCGACGAAGCTGAGCGCGTTGATGCCGAAGACCAGGGGAGCACCGAACAGCGAGAGCAGGACTCCGGCCAGCGCGGGTCCTACGGCGCGGGCTCCATTCACCGTCACGCCACCGAGCGCCGAGGACGCACCGATGAGCGGGCGGGGCACGAGTTCCGGCTGGATCGCCTGCCAGGCCGGGGACGTGAGGGTCGAGGTGATCCCGAGCAGGAACGTGAAGCCGAGGATCGTCCACGGAGTCAGATCGTTCAGGAAGGCGATGACGGTCAGCACTGCGGCGATCACCGCGCTCGCCGCCGACCCCCAGATCAGCAGTCTGCGGCGGTCGAGGGAATCCGCCAGGACCCCCGCGGGGAGCGAGAACAGCACCGCCGGGGCCAGGCTCGCCGTCTGCACGAGGGCGATGATGGTCGCGCCGACCGCGGCATCGACGAGGTACCACTGCGCGCCGACCGTCTGCATCCAGGTGCCGATGTTGCTCCCCAGCTGCGCGAACCACAGCATCCGGAAAGCGGGGATGGCCAGAGGCGCCCAGGCGGAGACGGCGCCGGGTGTCGACGCATCGGCGGAGGAAGTCACTGACATATCCGGGCTGTCCTTACTCAGGGCGTATCGGCCTGACGGCTCGATGCAGATCGTACAACCGCCGATCGCAGTATGACGTCGATCGGCCGATGGTCGACTCCGCCATCGAGCAGCGTCAGCCCCGGCATCCGTCCCGGAGCGACCGCCTAGTCGCTGTCGGCGTCGATCAGTTCGAGGAGTTTGCGCAGCTCGTCACGGATCTCGTCGTGGTCGTACTGCCCGGCACGGCTCTCGCCGGAGATCACTCCCGACCGACGCACGGAGCGGAGATCGCCGAACGGGAAGGAGTATGCCTTCTTCGTCTCGCGATTCTCGCTCTTGTCGATGCCCAGGTGCCAATGGGAGAACTCGGTCCACCCGTGCTGGTCGATGAAGCGGTTCTCGTCGTCTGCGCTGGGAGCCGCCTCCGACCAGTCGTCGCGCTCGTCGCGGACGACCCTGCCGTCGCGGACCAGGGAGCGAGCGTACTCGAGGGCGGGGCGATTCAGTTCGATAGCCATGCGGAGACGCTAGGGCCGGCGGCGGTGGTGCCGAACCCCCTTGACGCACCTGCCGGGAGCGTCCTCGTCAGTCCGCGTCTGCGGAGAA
The DNA here is from genome assembly GCF_041641055.1 of Microbacterium sp. Classification (GTDB taxonomy): domain Bacteria; phylum Actinomycetota; class Actinomycetes; order Actinomycetales; family Microbacteriaceae; genus Microbacterium. The sequence goes on along the minus strand of NZ_JBEPZB010000005.1, from coordinate 178,686 downwards.
GACGGGGGTGAGGAAGCGGCGCTCGTACCGACGGATGCACTGGGTCCTGCGCGCCAGCTCGAAGGCCTCCACGCATTCCGGATCGGTCTTCGACGCCCACGGTTCTGCCCTCAGGATCGAATCCCGTACAAGAGGACAGCGCCTTTCGCGGCGGCTTCTGCCCATTCACATCTGAGCAGCGACAAGGGAGGGGTCCGGTTGCGAACCCCTCCCTGATGCCAGCGGTCAGGCGTGCCCGGCCTGCTTCTGGCGTCGTGCCGCGGCACTCAAGACGATCGTCAGCACGACGAACGCGACAACCGTGATCGTGCCGGAGGAGGACAGGGCAGATCCGATCGCGGTCCCGAGCCCGACCATGAAGCTCGCGATCACAAGACCTACGCCGATCCCTATTCCGAGGACGCCGACGACGATCCCCCCGGTCGTGAATCGATTGTCGGAGGACATCACGTCACCTCTCCCTTACTGAGCCCAGCAGCTGGGAGGTACCACTCCGGCCACTCCGCCGTTGAGGTAGATGGCGTTCACGCTGCTGGTGTCCTTGCAGATGTTCAGGAATGCTACGCCGATGCCCAGGATGCCGGAGATGACTCCGACGACGGCAGCAGCCGGAAGCCCCGCCACGGTCAGCGCCGATGCGGCTGCGTAGGTGCCTCCGCCCGCGGCCGCGAGCGTGATGCCGTTGATGAGTGCTGACGTGTTGCAGGAGTCCATCGCCGTCTGCGGACCGAACCAGTAGTAGCCCGTGAACCCGTTCTTGCCACGGCATGCAGCGAGTGCCATCGCGGAGCTCTCGGTTCCCTTCGAGATCTCCGTAGCCGTTGTCGATGCGGCTGCAGCGAGCGTTCCACCCGACTCCACGAAACCTGCCGCGAACTCCTGGACGGCGCTCTGGTCTGCACCGAGCTCGAGGGCCCGGTCGACATCGAAGACAGCGACCTCGCCGCTGGTGTCGGACGCGGCGAGGAGGGCGTCAAGATTCGCCTGTTCCTCAGCCGAGATTTCGACCACGGGAGCCGGATCGCTGGGGGTCTCTGCAGCGTGGGCTGCTGGAGCCATGACAAGCATGGCGATCACGGTGGCTGCGGCGGCGGTGATCGAGGTGATCAGCCGTGCCTTGCGAGGCCCGCCCGTGTGTGTGGATGAGTACATCGTTGTCCTTTCCGAAGCCGGTGAACCGGGAATCGACGAGCCCCGTTCCACTGGCTGTGGACGGAGAGTGAGCGCCCGGTTGGCGTCGTGCCGACTGGGCACTGGCATCATGACCATCGCTCGCGGAGGTTCTCAAGAGCTGGAGAGTCTTCATAGCCCCAGGGCTATGGATTGGGACCGACGGGCGGATCAGAGACTGATGACCCCGAGCTCCGTGGCCCGCAGCACGATCTGCAGGCGATTCTCAACACCCCAGAGATGGTTGATGTGGCGGATGTCGGCCTTCACGGTGCCTTCGGCGTAGTGGAGTTCGTCGGCGATTTCGGTGTTCGAGAGCCCCGCGGCGATCAGTTCGATCACCTGGCGCTCCCGGTCGCTCAACAGGGGCAGATCTGACCTGTCCCCGTCACCTGCTTCGATGGCGGCTCGCACGAACCTGTCCTGCACCTCTGGGGAGACCACTCGGTCGCCGGTGTGCGCAGCGACGACCGCGTCGACGATCTGTTCCGGAGTCGAGTGCTTCACGAGGTAGCCGCATGCGCCTGCGCGTAGCACTTCCAGGGCGCGCCACTCGGTGGTGAAGGTCGTCAGGGCGACGACCCGACACCGGGGGTCCCACTCGAGCAGTCGGCGTGTCGCCTCCACGCCGCTGACGTTCTTCATCTTGATGTCCATCAAGACGACATCGGGTTTCACGGCAGCGCACGCCTCGACGACTTCGGAACCGTCTGTCGCCTCCCCGACGAGCGCGACCCTGGGGTCATCTGTGATGAACGCACGCAGAGCGTGGCGTACCAGGGCGTCGTCATCGACGACGAGAACTCGGACGGGTGCGCTCACCTGTTCACGGTATCGTGCGCGTTCGGCCCGATCTCTAGCCCTAGGGCCATGATTCCGTGACCGGTAGGGTACGGCTCGTAGGGTGGATGGGAGCATCCATGGTGCTGCTCAGCGACGAGTCCTACGACCGCGTCGATCGGGTGGCCGGAGTGAAGGAGACCAACGTGGCTTTCATCAGCATCTACAGCGTCGAACCGTTCGTTCGTGTCGTCACCGAGCACGCCGCTGACCTCGGCGATTGGCTGTGTCAGATCATGGGTATCTGTGCCTGAGACCCGCCCCGCTCCTGACCCCGCACGCGCACCGACCCTCGCCGGGGGTGCCTCCATTCGGCGGATGCTGCGTGCGCGTCAGTTCTGGGAGCAGCGTTCTCTTCATCCGGTAGCTCGCCTGCTCCTGGTCCTGGCGGTCGGAGTGCTCCTCTGCATTGCAATCGGATTCGCCGTCAGCTCAGGGGAGTTCACTCGCTATGACCTCCTGGCGGTCGCGTTCTATGCGGGAGTGGCGGCCTTCGCTTGGCACCCGATGACCGCGGCGGTCATCGTCATGCTCATCAGCAGCGTCGGTGTCGTGTTCACCGGCAGCGGAGGAGATCTTCTGGAGTTGGCGGTCGCGCTCAGCCTGGTGGCCGCCACCTGCGCGCCGTGGGTCATCGTCACGCATGCGGTGCTTCTCGGGGTTCTCATCGCCTACATCACCACCAGTAGCTCGGCGTTGGCAGCTGGCGGCGTCTACGGCATCGTCGGCATCGCTGTGATCGCCTTCCTCGGGGGAGTCGCCTTCCGCCTCGTCGCCGCTCGAGAGGCGTTTCTCGTCGCCGAGCGCACTCGACTCGCCAAGGATCTCGAAGCGATCGCTCGCGAGAGTCAGGAGCGCATCGCCGACGAGCTTCATGACGGCATCGCGCACGACCTCACGCTCGTCCTGTTCCACGCCAGAGCTCTGCCTCGCCAGCCCGACGAGGAGGCGAGACAGGTGTCTCTCTCGACCATCGAGCAGTCAGCGGAGAACGCGCTGGGGAGCATTCAGTCGTTGCTCTCGATGATGCGAGACACGGCTACGGATGGTCCCCCGGCGTACCCGACCCGCTACGAGGGCAAGGTGGTGGTGGCAGCCACATCGCTCGGGGCACTCCTGAAGGATGCCGGAATACCGACACGAGTCAAAGTGCCCCATAGTGGGCTGCCGATCACACCAGCCGCCGAGCGAGCGCTGACAGAGATCGCGATCGAAGCTGTCACCAACATCCTCAAGCATGCCCCGCGGACGCAGTCCGCCGCCATCGAGATCCTGGCTCGCACTGGGTCCGTGGAACTCGTCGTGAAGAACGTGAGCCCCTCTGAGACACCCGCCCAGGCACTCTCGAGCGGACGTGGATTGCACAGAGCGCGACAGCGAATTTCGGAGAGTGCGGGTGTTCTGGTGGCAGGGAGAACGACGGACGGTTGGGTCTTCAGGGCCACGGTCCCTGCGGTGGCCGGGCATGTCAACTAGCCTCCGAGAGGCATCATCAGGGTGAGTGCCCTGATATTGCTGCCATCGGCCGCTGTTCCATCCCCGTCCTTCCTGGGCGCTGTGTTATCGAGTACCGCAGGGCGCACTCGACTCGACTCGATGGTCGCGGCCGCCGGCCCTGTTTCGGTGTCGCCTACGCGTGGTCCGGTTCGGAGCGGCACCGATGCATCGACGTGCTACTGGGCTCGAGCTAGTCGCTGCCGGCGTCGATCAGTTCGGGGAGCTTGCGCAGCTCGTCACGGATCTCGTCGCCGAACCCCCTTGACGCACCTGCCGGGAGCGTCCTCGTCAGTCCGCGTCTGCGGAGAAGACGGGGCTGAGGAAGCGACGCTCGTACCGGCGGATGCACTGCGTTCGGCGCGCCAGCTCGAAGGCCTCCACACATTCCGGATCGGTCTTCGAAGCCGTGCGATAGACCTCGTAGTCGGCCAATGAGGGGAACGTGAACAGCGCGAACGCCTCGTCGCTGTCCCCTTCGCTCGGCATGAAGTAGCCGTGATGGGTTCCACCGTGCTTCTCCACCAGTCGGATCCACGCCCGCCCGTAGTCGGTGAAGTCGTCGAGCTTCTCGGGGTCGATCTCATAGCGCAGGTGAACGGTGATCATGGCGTTCATCCTCTCAGAGCAGATCCGCGTGGATGTGGCCGAAGAATATGGACATGGCCCTCACCATAGCCGCACGCCCAGAAAAAGCAACTTGCGCGTTCGATCACAGTTCTGGCGGCTCACTATCTGCATTTTGCGGCACTTCCGCCACAAATCATCCGTGTCACTTCGTCTCCGCAGTCGCTGCCCCTGCACGCGCGCTCCGCCGGTGGAGATGCCGCGTGTCGAGGGGAAGCCTGCCGTGGAATTCGCCGGCCTCGACGACGAATTGACTTCGCCTGGAAGACGGCTATGGTCAATGGTTCATACGCCAGCCGAAAAGGGGAAGCGAGTTTCTGATGTCCGGTAAAGCACCAAGCGCACGTGGCGCGAAAAAGGTCCCCCAATTGTCGATCAAGGAAAAACGAGCGGCGAAACGCGAAAAGCGTGAGCCGGATGAGTTCCTCAAGCCGCGCAAGGGAGCGAGCCGCTGACCTGAGCGGCCCGAGTGCAGGCTCTGGAGCAACACTCGATCGCGTACCGACTCGGCCGGAGCCGTCGGCCGAGCCGGTACGCCGCGATCACGGTCGGGATGCGAACGAGTCGAGTGCCGCTCGGTACATGGCGCTGTCGGCTCGAACCTCGTCGGTCACGAGGAGCGCGTGCGAGCCGACCTGTCGCGCGTGGGGCCCTCGGCACGGGATGGTCACCACCTTCGTAAGTCCGCGGCGCCAGGCGTCCGCCAGAGCGCTGACGTCTCGATGCTCGGGGTTGTCCATGAGCGCCGTCGACATGTTCGCGGCATGTGCCTCGACCCCGCGTCGTTGCCAGTCCCGGTACGAGTCGTCATCGAAGGCCTCGGCGCCGAACTCATCGCTCCACGTCGACCCGATCAGCCTGCGGAGCAGGATCTCGCGCTCGGCGGGGCTGGCCTCCTGAGCGAGTGCACCATCGAACGCCGTCTGGTCGAGTTCGGCCGCGGTGTGCGCGACGACCTCACTCCAGATCCTCGACCACGCGGCCGACCAGCTCTCACGGGTGGCGTCGTCCACGGGGTCCTCTGCCGAGGCCGGTGGATCGACGAGCATCGGCGGGAGGCCTTCGCCAGCAGCATCCAGGCCGTGCGCTTCCCGGAGCCAGAGCAGTTCGAGCAGCGCCTGCGGTCTGTCCTCGACGGTGATCGTCATATCGCGCGGCCAAGGATTGCCGGGCGTCGGTGTCGTCGATCGCATCACGCCGGATCACATCTCCCAGTCGTCCCACGGCACACCCCACGGGGGCTGCTCGGCCTCGGCGTGACCGGCCAGCACCTTCGAGATCACGACCCGAGTCGTGGGCCGGATGAGCACGCTGATCGCCTCACGATCGCCGACCAGAGTGACGAACGCGGGAGGGTCTGCGGCGGCGGCTTCGATCTGCGCCATCACCGCGACCAGATCCTGATCGGTCCCCAAGGGGAAGCTTCTGCCGTCGATTTCGATGTGAGTCGTCACGCGCCTTCCCTTCCGTTGCAGGGAGGCTACGCCTGTGGGCCGCGCGCCCGAGGGGCCTTGCATGCCGGGCGAGCAGTCGCTAGGAGCGGTGATCAGCCCGCGGCGGCCGCGTCCCGCTCCTCCTCCGAGTTCGGGGTCCAGCCGTACCAGCCGCTCCCGGTGTCCATCACGCTCCAGTCACCGCAGGCGAACACGGTCTTCGCCTTGTACGGGTCAGGTGCGTCGTCGAGAACCCACGAGGGTGCCGAGTACCGCTCGACTTCGGCGCACTCCTCGGCGAGAGCCGCGTCGCTGGTGAGCAGGATGACGGCATCCGCGGCATCCTCGACCGTCGATGTCCGCACGGTGATGTCGGTCGCGTCGGCGGGTACCCACTCCGCATCGACCTCCGCATCCTTCAAGAACGCGTCGGCGTCGTCGAACGTCGAGGTCGCCTGCTTGTGGACGAGGCTGTCGTAAGCCGAGCAGCCGGAGAGGGCGAACGCCCCCGCGAGGAACAGTGCGGGGACGGCGACGAGAGTGCGAGTGTTCATGAATCCAGCTTCGCCGGACTGGGACGCTACGGCATCGTGCGCGCGATGCATCGGCATCACTCTGGAGGATGATTCGGAGCCCACCGCATCCGCGATATGTACGCTGGTGCCATGGCTGATCCGTCGTCGTCTCCGTCTCGCCCGCTGTGGGCGAGCGTGGCCGACGGGTTCTACGTCGGCAGTCGGGACGGGACGTTCCTCGGCTACGTCGACCGGCTGGCGGACGGCGCCTGGCGTGCCTTCGATGCCGCGTCCCGTGCGATCGGCGACTTCGCCGACCACCACGCCGCGATGGCCGCCGTGTCGACGGTCGTGACAGTCGACGGAGAGGCCGGGATGCGCGGAGGGGATGCCGGATGACCGCTCAGAACCCGCTCGTCTCGCTGGTGTATTCCAGCAGTGCCACGCATCCGTTCGGCGACGATCAACTGGCCGAACTCCTGACCGTGAGCCGCAGCCGGAACAGTGCGCGCGACATCACCGGGATGCTGCTGTACCGACGTGGCGAGTTCGTCCAGATCCTCGAAGGTGCGCGGTCGGATGTCGAGAGCCTGATGGCGACGATCGGCCGGGATCCGCGACACCGCGACATCCGGGTGCTGCTCGAAGAGCCGCTGCATGACCGGCGATTCGCGGAGTGGACGATGGGGTACCAGTCGCTCGCCGCCGCCGAGCCCGCGATGGCAGAGGGATACCGCGACTCGTTCGACGACCTCCGTGTGGGTGATCACGACATGATCGGACGGGCGATCATGGAGCTCACGCTGTGGTTCCGCGTGCGCGAGTCCGTGGGGTGAAGCCCGTGCCTACGGCGGGCATCACGACTGATCGAGGACGGCGCGGAGCTTCGCGGCGAACGCCTCCGGCTGGCCGGCGTACCCGAACTCCCCACCCATGAATCCGCCGTGGTGGCTGGGGAAGACGGTCGCCTCCTGGCCGAGCTCCTTCGCGAGGGCCACGGCCGTGCGGCCGGTGTAGACCGCGAGCGATTCCTCTCCGACGGCGACCACGATCCGCGCGGGAGAGGCCCTCAGCGCATCGAGGTCCGGCGTGTAGAGCGGCACCGCCCACGAGCGGTCCGAGAGCAGCGGGTCGTCGCGCGAGCCGTCGTCCTCGGTGGGTAACCCGAAGGAGGCAGGGTCGGGCACCGGCTGGGCGAAGTACTCGTCGGTCAACTCGCCCTCCCACGAGGTGAGTGCGATGAACCCGGCCATGCCGGCACCCCAGCCGCGCTCCTGGTACAGCTGCGTGTACGCGATCCTGGCGCGATGGACGGCATCCGCATCGGGGAGCACCGCATCGATCGGCGGTTCGTGGGCGACGAGGGTCACGACGTCACCCGGATGCGCTGTGACGAGGGCGAGCGCGGTCACCGCTCCGCCGCTGCTCCCGAACAGGTCGACCGGACCCACCCCGAGAGCCTCGATGATCGCGTGCACGTCTTCGGCCTGCGCCTCCGGCTCGTTCGTCACCTCGCCGTCCGTGCGACGGCTCCGACCGAGTCCCCGCGGGTCGTACGTCACGACCGTGCGGTCGTCGAAGAGCTTCACCTGGGCCTGGAATCCGCTGGCGTCCATCGGCTGGCCGATCATCATCAGGGGACGGCGGCCGTCAGCGGTGGGGAGCGGCCCGTGGACGTCGTAGACCAGCTCCGCTCCGGGTAGCTCCAGCGTGTGCTGCGTCATGGAAGACCTCCGAGGGGACGATGTCCGTGCATCTTCCCAGGCCGCGGACGAGGTGTCCACCTCTCCCGAAAGTCGCTCTTCCTTGGAAGACTCGACCCATGGTGTTCATCGGTTTTCATGCGTCGCACGAGCAGATCGCACCGAGCGCCCTGCTGGATGCCGTCATCGGCGCCGAGCGCGCGGGGTTCGACGGAGCGATGTGCTCCGACCACCTCGCGCCCTGGACGCGCGCACAGGGGCAGTCGGGATTCGCGCTGAGTTGGATCGCCGCCGCGCTCGCGTGCACCGACTTCTCGATCGGCATGGTCAACGCACCGGGCCAGCGCTACCACCCGGTCATGATCGCGCAGGCGTTCGCCACACTCGAGGAGATGTTCCCCGGCCGCTTCTGGGCAGCGATGGGCAGCGGTGAGGCGGTCAACGAGCACGTCACCGGCGAGGGATGGCCGGCCAAGAGCATCCGCAACGAGCGGTTGAGAGAAAGCGTCGACGTCATCCGTCGCCTGATCGCGGGAGAGGAGGTCGATCACGACGGGCTCGTGCGCGTGCACCGCGCCCGGGTGTGGAGCCGGCCTGCGGAACCGCCGCCCCTGTTCGCGACGGCGGTGAGCGCCGAGACCGCCGAGTGGGCCGCGTCGTGGGCGCAGGGTCTCGCGACGGTCGCGCAGGAACCCGCCGCTCTGCGCCGCGCCGTCGAGGCGTACCGCGGTGCGGGAGGCGCCGGCCCCTGCATCCTGCAGGTGCATCTCAGTCTGGCCGAGAGCGACGACGCGGCGTTCGCCATCGCCCGCGACCAGTGGCAGAACGGCCTGCTGTCGCCACCGGTCACCTGGGATCTCGAGCAGCCGGAGGACTTCGAGGCCGCGGTCGCCGGGCTCGACCTGGAGGATCTGCGAAAGTCCGTCCTCGTCGATCACGACACCTCGTCGCTCGCCGATCGCATCGCCGAGCTCGTCGAGATCGGCTTCGACCGTGTCTACCTGCATCACGTGGGCACCGAGCAGGCGGGGTTCCTGGATGCCGCGGCATCCGAGCTGATCCCGGCCCTGAAGGAGCGACTGTGAAGATCACCGACACCAGCGACCTGTGGTGGAAGACCGCCGTCATCTACTGCCTCGACGTCGAGACCTTCCTCGATTCGAACGGCGACGGAGTCGGCGACCTGCAGGGGCTCTCGCAGCGCATCGACTACCTGGCGCAGCTCGGTGTCACCTGCCTCTGGCTGATGCCGTTCTATCCGACTCCCGACCGCGACGACGGCTACGACGTCAGCGACTTCTACGGCATCGATCCTCGTCTCGGCAACCACGGCGACCTGGTCGAGGTCATCCGCACCGCACGGGATCGTGGGATGCGGGTGATCGTCGACCTGGTCATCAACCACACCTCCGACCGGCATCCGTGGTTCGTCTCCGCTCTGCGCAGCGTCGATTCGCCCTACCGCGACTACTACGTCTGGCGCTCGGATGCGCCGCCGAAGGGTCAGAAGAACGCCGTCTTCCCCGGACAGGCCAACGGGATCTGGGGCAAGGACGAGAAGTCAGGGCAGTGGTACCAGCACAGCTTCTACGAGCACCAGCCCGACCTGAACCTCGCCAATCCGCGCGTGCGGGATGAGATCGCCAAGATCATCGGATTCTGGCTGCAGCTGGGCATCTCCGGGTTCCGGGTCGACGCTGTGCCCTTCCTCCTCGAGATCCCGGAGGGGGTGGACATCCCCGAGCCGCACGACATGCTGCGTGACATCCGGCGGTTCCTGCAGCGGCGATCGAGTGAGGCGATCCTCCTCGGCGAGGTGAACCTGCCGTACGAGACGCAGGTGGACTACTTCGGCGGGGAGAACGGCGACGAGCTCACCATGCAGTTCGACTTCGTCGGGATGCAGGCGCTGTATCTCTCGTTCGCGCGCCAGGATCCGGCTCCGCTGATCGCCGCACTGCGGGATCGCCCGGTGCTCGGGCCCGAGGTGCAGTGGGCGAACTTCCTGCGCAACCACGACGAGCTCACTCTCGACAAGCTCAGCGACGCCGAGAGGCAGGAGGTGTTCGAGGCCTTCGCGCCGGATGAGCGCCAGCGTGTCTTCGGTCGCGGGATCACCCGCCGGCTGCCCCCGATGCTCGGCGGCGACCCCCGCCGCATCCGCATGGCCTACAGCCTGCTGTTCACGCTGCCCGGCACGCCGGTGCTGTTCTATGGCGAGGAGATCGGCATGGGCGAGAACGTCGAGATCTCCGGCCGCGAAGCCGTGCGGACCCCGATGCAGTGGTCCGCCGAACGCAACGGCGGATTCTCGGATGCCGCCCCGCGCCGCCTCACGGCGAAGCCGCCGTCCGACGGCTACGCGCCCGAGCACGTGAACGTCGCCGCCCAACTCGTCGATCCGGACTCGCTGCTGTACTTCGTCCGCGCCCTCACCTCGCGCTACCGCATCTCGCCGGAGCTGGGATGGGGCACGTTCGAGGTCGTCGACCAGTCGGCCGACTCGCTTCTCGTGCACTCGCTCACGGCAGACGTCGGCCGGGTCATCGCCCTCCACAACTTCGCGGAGGTGCCGGTGACGACGACTTTCCGCGTGGCTGACGAGCCGGACGGCACCACCCTGCTCGACCTGCTCGAACCCTCGCACATCCCCCTCGGCCCCGACGGCGCGGTGGAGCTGGAGGTAGCGGCGTACGGCTATCGCTGGCTGCGGGTCTCACGACCCGGCGACGGCCGGGTCGTCTGAGTCTCACGCGGGGCGGCCTGCACGAACTCGTCCCGGTGCGCAAGGGTCTTCGAACCGTCCGCGGACGGCGGTACGACGGTCTCTCACGAACAGTGAGGAGAGATCATGCCGAAAGGTGACGTCGAGACGTTCCACGAAGAGGGCGCCTGGTACAACCGCATCGAGGGGGAGCCTGACGCTTTCAGCGGCGCGCACTCGACGCGGGAGGAAGCTGTGGCCGTCGGGCGGGAGACGGCGAAGGCGCGGCAGGTCGAGCACATCGTGCGCCACGTCGACGGCACGGTGGGGGACCGCAGCACCTACGGGCACGATCCCCGCGACATCAAGGGATGAGGTTCTTCGTCGCTCGCGTCCTCGGCCAGGTGCTGCGCGCCGGGATCGCACTGATCCTGCTCGTCCGTCGGCCCCGGCCCATCCATTCGCAGGGTGTCGTCTTCGACGGGGAGCTCGTCCTCCTCGAGGGGAGGGCGACGTCCGGGATCGGCTGGTTCGACCGGCATCACGGCGACGCGGTGCCGGTCGTGGCGCGGGTATCGCGCGGTGCCGGCTTGCCGACGTGGCTGCCCGACGTCACGGGTCTCGGAGTGCGCTGGCAGCACGAAGGCAAGGATGTCGACGTCGAGCTCTCGTCGACCGGCATCGGATTTCCGGGGCGCTTCCTGCTGCTGCCTCGGCTCAGCCCGTCGAGGGCCACGCTGAGCAGCATCCTGCCGTATCGCACCGCGCGCGGACTGGTGCTGCTGTGTGCGCGCACGATGCCGCCTCGACGGCTTCCCGCTCCGCTGTCCGCGCTTTGTCGCGCGGTGGAGGAGGAGCCGTGGCAGCTGCGTCTCTACTTCGCGTCTCCGCGCGGCCGGTGGCATCCGTTCGCCGACCTGCGGCTGAGCGCACCGCGCGGCGACGACCCGAGTCTGCGGCTCGACACCGACCGCAACGGTCTGCCCGGTGCCGAGTCGTATGGCTGGGCGCGGGCGCTGCGGCAGCCGTCGTACCGGCTCGCGCAGCGCACGCCGCGGCGGCGGCCGGACGATAGCGCTTCATCCAGGAACGCTCAAGCCCCCTGCGACGAGGCGGCGCCTCCGCGCACACTGGCGAGAGCGGCATCGCCCGGCTCTGCGAAGAGCACGAGCATCCAGCCGCCGAGCGAAAGGGATGACATGGAATCGACACCGTTCTCCACCGACGGCAGCGCCGACTCGGTACAGCCCCTGCGTCACGGGGACGCGACCGCGGTGGGCGATCCGAGCGACGACCCGGCGCAGGTCGAATGGGACCGCACCGAGGCGCTGGACGCCGGAGCCGACGAGGCCGACCTCGACCCTGCCACCGCGACCGGCGCCGACCCGGACGAGATCCCCTCCGATGACGACGAGGTCCCCGCACAGGATCAGCCCCGGTCCACCCTGCAGCCGGAGAGCCAGGGCGAGGACCCGCTGATCGCCGACCTGGGCGAGGAGGGCGAGGGAGACCTCAGCCCGAACGACGTCTGACCGCCAGCAGACGAGCACGCGCGAGGCGGTGGACTCCGCCTCGCGCGTCGCTCAGTGCGGTATCAGTGCTCGGCCAGCAGGTCGTACGCCGCAGCCTTCTCGATCGCCTCGGCCCGATTGCGCGCGTCGAGCTTGCGGTAGATGCTGCGCAGCTGGGTCTTGAGGGTGTTCGGCGACACGTTCAGATCCGCAGCGATCGACTGCAGTGATGCCCCGGATGTCAGCGCGCGCAGCACGACACGCTCGCGAGAAGAGAGACGAGGGCGCTCCGAGGTCGCGGGGAAGACTCCTCGCCCCGGCACGGCCTTCGCCCCGCGGTCGGTGAGGAACTCGCGCAGGAAGTCGACGTCCTCCGGGTCGAGCAGCCCGACGGGCGTCGTCAGCTCGCGGTCGTCGAGTCGCACGAGAAGGGTCTCCGCCGTCTTGCGGGCTGCCGCGTCGCCGGCGGTGCGCCGGAGGGCCGCGACCTGCACGGCGGCCGTCTCGGCGCGCTGACGAGAGGTCACCGGAGCGCGGCGCGTCTGCGCGAGCATCCGAGCCGCTTCCGACGCCTGCCCCTCGACGAGCGCGAGCCGCGCACGTTCGAGGAGGGTGTCGAAGGTGTCGGGTCTGGCATCCTGTCGCAGGACCTCGCGCGCTGCCGCCTGATCGCCGGCGGCGAGGTGCAGCAGTGCGCGCGCCCGACTGAGCGTCTGCCGGGCGTGTGTGCCGGCGCCCTCCCGCCCGCGCAGCCGGCACAAGGAGTCCAGCTGTTCGAGACCCGCTGCGGCCCGGCCCTCGTGCAGGGCGACCCAGGCCTCGGCGACGCCCATGATCAGCCAGTGCTCGCTGGTCGAGAGATGCGGGCCGAACACCTGCACGTGCGCGCGTGCGGCGACGACGTCGCCCTCCTCGATCGACAGGAACGCCTCGGCCACGCGATACAGGGTGCCGCGGTACCCGTCGAGGTGGTCCTGGCCCCATGCCGAATCGCGGATCAGTTCGGCATAGTGCCGCGCCTCCGGCATGTCGCCGTTCAGAGCATGGATGCCACTGAGCAGCGCGATCGCGTGATACGCCTTGACCATGTCGTGCGAGGCACCCAGGGACGCCGCGTACTCGAAGCACTCGACCGCGGCATCCACACGCCCGCCGTAGTAGAGAGAGATGCCCAGATGGGTGCAGAGCAACGGCATCTCGACGGCGTAGGGCTCCCAGATCGACTCGGGGGTCTCGCGGTAGAGGTTCAGCGCCTTGCTCGCGACGTGCGCCGCGCGTTCGGACATCCCGATCAGCCGCAGCGCGGCGCTCTCGGCCGCCCAGATGAAGACGCGTTCGGTGGGCCCGAGTCCATTGCGGCGCGAGTTCGCTGCCGAGATGGCTACCCGCAGCAGCTGCAGGCCGCGCAGGCGCCGCAGCTTGCTCGCGATGTAGCAGATGGCCAGCAGCATCGCGATGAGCGGCTGGTCCCTGAGACGCGAGATGGGAAGGCGGCGCAGCAGACGCACGGCCTCCGGGCCATGGCTCTCGAGCAGCTGCGTCCACCCCGACATGATCACGTGCGACGCGAGGGAGAGGTCGTCGTGCTCGACGGCGAGGCGCAGCGCATCCATCGGCGCCCGCCGCTCGAGCGCCCCGTCGATCGCGATGCGCATCAGCCCGGGGATCTCGTCTGCGCGAGCATCCACCAGCCCGCGGTGCAGCAGCTCCCTGGCGACCGGCACGAGGGAGAACACGCCGTCCGCCGACCGACGCCCGATCCCGAAGGTCTCGGCATCGTCGAGGATGTTCTCGATGTCGTCCGCGCCGGTGAGCGCTCGTGCGGTGTCGACATCCACGGCATCCGCGATGCTGATCCTGGTGAGAGCCGCGAGCGCGTCGGCGTCGACTCCCGACCGTTCGAGCCGGGGCCGCAGGTACTCCGCGACAGCAGGGGCGGCGGCCTCGAGCAGGGTCGACGGATCGCCGACCACGCGCTGCTTCGATGCGGCATGGATGAGGGCGGGGAATCCGCCCGTCGCCGCGAGCACCTGAACGGCATCCGGCTGCCGGATGTGCAGCGCGCGGGATATCTCGTCCTCGTCGAACAGCAGATCGTCGGGACCGATGACCGTGCGGTCGATCATCAGGTCGAGACCGTCGCTGTCGAACGGGCTGCGCCGACTCGTGGCGACGATCAGACGCGCATCCGGCGCAGCGGCCAGGGTGCGGCAGATGTCGAACACGCTCTCCCGATCCTGATCGGCGGCGTCATCGAGCACCAGGACGAGCGGATGCTGCACCTCCGCGAGGTGAGCGGCGACGACCCGCCAGGCATCGACGGCCCGGCCGGCAGCCGGGTCCGCCGGGAGCTCTGCGCTCGCGGCCGGCGCGAGTCCGCGGCGTCCGAGGGCACGCAGCACGGCCTGGGCAAGGGACGCGCTCGATCCGTCAGGTCCCGGAGCGACCCACACCACCGTCGAGGCCGAAGCCCTGGTCCACTCGGCCAGAACGACGGTTTTGCCCATGCCGGAGGCGCCGCGCAGGACCGTCAGCGCATCGGCGCTCTCCAGCGCCGCGACGAGCCGGGGACGCGTGATGACATCACTCGGCACACGGGGCGCGTCAGAGCGCGCGAGCGCGGCGGATGGCTGCATCGTTCCTCCCCCGGATCGTGTGCGTCTCTACGATATGCCGAAACATCGGATGTGGGGCGGGGAATGTCCCGGGCCCGGAAGCAGGGATCAGCGAACCGCGCGCGCGGTTCTAGGCTGGACGGATGGATGAAGCACGCGTCGACCCTGCGAAGCGGATCCCCACGAGCGCACTGCTCGTCAGCGCCGCGTTCGGCACCGTCCAGGCGCTCCTCTTCGCGATGATCGTGCCGGTGACGACCGTGCTCGCCGTCTCGTCACCGCCCGCGTACGCGCTGGTCGCCGCCATCCACAGCGCGATGCCGCTGCTGGCGCGCGTCGTCACCCGCACGCCGGGGATGGCGACCTTCACCGCCTTCGTCACCGGCATCCTCACCGTGGCGGTGTCGCCGATCGGGCCGCTGGCGGTGGTCCCGATGCTGTGCGCTGCGCTCACGTTCGACCTCGTGCTCCCGCTGCGCCGCGGAGTCGCGCCGAAAGCACCGCGCATCCTTCTCGCCGCCGCGGTGGCCGGCGTCGTCCTGTTCGTCGTCTCGCTGCCGGTGTTCTCCCCAGACCACCTGGTGCCGGGCATCCTCGTGGCGACCCTCGCCTGCCGCATCGTCGGCGAGCTGGCGGTGGCCGCCGGCGTCATCGGCATCCGACGCCTGCTGCAGCGCGCCGGAGCCGTACGCTGACCGCAGCGTTCTGCCCCTGCCGCCCGCGAACGATCGCGCGTATCGTTCATATATGGGAAGACTCTTCTATGGGTCGTCGCATCCGCCGATCCTCATCGACGACAGGGCGCTGGCTCATCTCAAGATCGTGATCGCGACGAAACTGCGCCGTCAGGAGAGCTTCACGCTGTCCTGGGTGCACAAGGATGGCGAGGCGCCCGGTCGCTCGACCATCTGGCTGCACCCCTCGATCCCGCTGCGCTTCGTGTTCGATGAGACCGAGGCGCCGCCGCTGAATCCACGGTGGATCGAGGCGCTCTCGCAGACGCTCAGCAGCACCGGGGGAGTGTGCCTGATCGATGAGATCATCGATCCGACCGAAGGTGACTCCAGCCCGAGCTCGCCCTGACAGACAGTCGCCCCTGAGCGGTGCCCCGGATGCCGAGACTCAGAGCGAGAGTCGTCGCTCGACGATCTGCTGAGCCACGTCGTGCAGTCGTGCGTTGATGCTCCTGGCGTGCTGTCGGAGGATCTTGAAAGCCTCGTCGATCGAGACCCCGCGCTGGAACGCGACCGCCCCTTTCGCCTGCTCGATCACGACCCTGCTGTCGAGGGCGTGCTGCAGCTGCGCCGCTCGGTCGGCCCGATCGCGGAGTGCCCGGTGCTGCACCAGGCCGATGGTCGCGAAGTCGCTCAGAGCCTGCGCCACGGCCGCATCCTGATCGGTCAGGGCTCCGACCCGATCGAAGAAGAGGTTCAGGGCGCCGAGGTGCTGTCCGCGCAGGGTGAGGGGCACCGCATATCCAGAGCGGAGTCCGCGGCGCAGCGCCACCGGCACGAAATCGGGCCAGCGCTCGCCGCTGGATGCAAGGTCGGCCGTCTCGACCACGCTGCCGGACCGGAAGCTGTCGAGACACGGCCCCTGCTCGACCCCCAGTTCGGTCTCCTCGATGTCACTCGCGCGCTCGCTCGTGGACCCCACGACGTGCAGGCGGCCGTCGCTGTCGGCGAGCAGGAGGCCGGCATCGACTGCCGGGGTGAAACGGGTCGCGGCATCGACGAGCAGATCCATCGTGTCGATCACGTCGTACGCGGGGTCGAGCGCGTCGGCGAGACGGGTGAAGACGGCGGTCAGGTCGTTCTCCGCATCGGAGTCGGTAGTGCCGGTGCCACTCATGCCGCTCCTCCTCAGACGGCGGGGACCGTCGTGGTCTGTCCCGTGCTCGGCGCGTGGCTCGGCTCGTGCACCAGGTAGAGACCCGTCGGGGAGTTCGCCGTGAAGGCGAGCGCTTCGATCCACGCGCGGTTGATCTCCGGCAGCTGGCCACCTGCGTACTTGAAGACGAGGTTGCAGGCCGCGTGCATCCAGACCGAGCTGCGACCGCCGCCGATGCTGGCGTCTTCGCGCCAGGTGAAGAGGAACGGCTCACCGCGGCGCAGCTTCGTCGAGATCACGACCTGCAGGTGGTGGAGCGCACGGTCCTCGATCTCGACCTTCTGACTGCCCTCGTATACGAACTTTCCCATGATCCTCGTCCCTTCACCGGTCTCGATCGCGGAATCATTCTCCCCCTCGACCCCAGGCCTACCGGGCTGGTCCCCCGGTCGCAAGGGCCTTGTACCTTCCATCGCGACCGATAGTCACGACTCCGATCCGGGATCGTCGGCGCGGGCTTCCGACGTCCGGCGGGCGGACAGCAGCAGGCTCAGACCGGCGAGCACCAGCACGATCGCTGCCGCGTTCCAGATCAGGTCGTAGGGCAGGAGGTCGACGCCGTAGCGGATCTCATGCAGACGCAGCACCTTGTGGTTGATGAGCCCGTCCCACAGCTGGAAGGCGCCCAGTCCGACGAGGAATCCGGCCCACGCGGCGCGGGCGACCAGTGCGTCCTGCCTCCGTGCCTCGAGCATCAGGAAGAAGCCGGCGGCGAGCGCGAACAGCTCTCCCGCGTGCAGCAGACCGTCGGAGATCAGCCCGATGTCACCGCTCTCCCGATCGACGAAGTGGTGCCACTGCAGCAGCTGATGGAACACGATCTCGTCGATCGCCGCCATGGTGCCGACACCGAGCAGCACTGCCGCCCAGAACGATCGCCCGCCTCTGAGGCGTCGGGGAGTCGTCGCAGTGTGTGCAGTCATGGAGTCTCCTTTCGGGGTGCGGCCGCGACGGTCGCCTTCTCGGCGCGACCCGAGGTGCGTCCGGCCGGGGGCCACGCGGACCGTCGCCCGCGACTGCGATACCAACTGAGCAGGACCAGCGCGAGAAGCATGAGGTCGACCGCGTCTCCGCCGTAGTACATGACCTGCGCGCCCGTCTGCAGGTCGGCGACCGCGACCCCCGGCACCTGGACGAGAGCGCTCAGCCCGCCAGCGCCAGCAGAGTCCGGGGAGAACCCCGAGGCGTAGAGCGTCTTCGCGAGGATCCCGTGCGCGGCGAGCGCGAGGATGAGTACCACCACTCGCACGCGGAGGGACGCGCGATGCGGCGCGGGGTCGACGGGGGCCACCGAGGCGGTGAAGAGGCACCCGGCCACGAGGAAGTGCAGCATGACGAGCAGGTGGACGAGCGGATCGGCGGTCGCCGCGTAGATCGGTGAGGCGTACAGCATCCAGAGGCTGCCGACCGAGAGCAGGGCGGCGACCACCGGATGCGTCACGACGCGCACAGGCACGCTGCGCAGTGCGCGGCTGAGTCGCCGGGCCGGCTGCAGGGCGAAGCTGCGCAGGGCGAGCGTGACGGGCGCGGCGAGCACCAGGAGCACGGGTGCCACCATGCCGATCAGGAGGTGCCCGACGGCATGTCCGGTGAACGGTCGGTCCGCGGCGGCGAGAGTCAGCGGCGAGAGGGCGAGAGCGGACAGCCCGAGGCCTGCGATCCAGCATCCGGTCCGCCACCAGGGCCACGGGCGCCCTCCGACCGACTCCGCGATGGCGGCGGCGAGGTAGATGAGTGCGGCCGCGGCGAACGGCAGCAGGAGGATCCCCTGGCCGAACGACAGCGACGGGTGCGCGTGATCATGCATGGGCCGACCGCGGTGTCAGGGCCTCGATGCCGCATCCGTCTGTCGCCCCGGGCGGACGAGCCCCGAGACCGCGCACAGCGCAGCCGCGCCGAGCAGCAGGCGGCGAGCCCGCGGATGCAGCTGCAGCCACGTGTAGACGCTCAGCCGGCGTCCGCGTCGGGGAAGGCTCCCTCCGTCCTCGCGCTCATCGGCCGCGAACAGGTTGCCCGGACGAGGGGCCGACGCCTCGCTCGTGTGCATCATCCGCACGCCGAAGCGACCGAACACCCGGTCGATCGCACGCGGGGCGAAGGACTGGGCCAGAGCGAGCAGCCGGCCGCCACCACCCGCGTACAGCTCGTCGACGGGATGCGCCGCGGCATACGCGATGCACTCGGCCACGACTCCGGGGGCGTAGTACGGCGGCGGAGCCGACGGACGATGCTGCAGATGCGAGCCCGAACTCGCGAAGAGCGGGGTGTCGATGACCGCCGGGCGCACGAGGGTCAGCGAGATCGGCTCTCGTCGGTCCCGCAGCTCGCGCCGGAGCCCCTGCATCGCCCCTTCGACGGCGCGTTTCGCCGCGGCGTACGCGCTGTGCAGCGGCAGCGTCGTGCCTGCCTCGACCGAGGAGACGCAGATCAGCGCACCGCCACCGGCGCGGCGGAGGGCGGGGAGGGCCGCCTGCGCGCCGTGGATCTGACCGAGGTAGTCGACCTCGATCAGACGGCGGAACTCCTCCGGCGTCGTCTCCTCGAAGCGGCCGTACAGCAGCACCCCGGCATTGTTCACCCAGGTGTCGATGCGCCCGAACCAGCTCTCCGCCGCGTCCGCGGCATCCTGCACCGCTGCGGCGTCGGTGACGTCGCAGACCACGTGCCGTGCCGTCCCGCCCGCGGCGGTGATGCGGTCGACCGTCTCCTGCAGCCGTTCCTCGTGCCGACCCAGCAGCACGACGCGGGCACCGGCGGCGGCGAGTCTCTCGGCGGTCGCGCGGCCGATGCCACGGGAGCCGCCGGTGATGACGACGACCTGCTGCGACAGCGGGCGGAGCCGCATCCTCCGTCCGCGCCGACCTGTGGGGCGTGAGCCCGTCGTCATCCCGTCTCCTCTCGTCCTGCGGTGAGGTGCTGCTGAGGCACCGACTCCCGCGACCTCTGAGAGCGTTTGTAGTTCGCTCCCATCGCCTGCGCGTCACCCTTGCGCATTTCGGCATCCTGTGATGAGGTTCGCGGCGCTCCGGTCACGCGGTGAAAGTCAAGCGTCTGTGCGTGGGCCGCGATTCACGGCTGAATACGACCATGAGAACTTTCGGGGTCGAAGAAGAACTGCTGCTGGTCGATGAACGCACCGGCCTGCCGACAGCCGCCGCGCCGCGCATCCTGGAATGGCAGGCAGACGAGGGCGCTCCGGCGCTCGAGGCGGAGATCCAGCAGGAGATGATCGAGGTCGTCGGCCCCGTCTGCACGACCGTGTCGCAGCTCGCTCAGGGGATCGCCGACGGCCGTCGGCGGGCGGACGCCGAGGCCGCCGACGTCGGTGCGAGGGCGGTGGCGCTCGCCACGCCTCCGGTCGCCGTGCACCCGCATCCGTCCCCGTCGCCGCGCTACGAAGAGATGATGCGGCGATACGGCGTCACCGCCCGGCGTACCCTCACGTGCGGCTTCCATGTGCACGTCGGCGTGGACTCCGCGGAGGAGGGCGTCGCCGCGCTCGACCGCATCCGCGACTGGCTCCCGACCATCCTCGCTCTGAGCAGCAACTCGCCGTTCTGGGACGGAGCCGACACGGGCTACGCGAGCTACCGCAACGACGTCTGGAGCCGCTGGCCCTCAGCCGGTGCGAATCCCGTGTTCGGATCGGAGGCGGCGTACCGAGAGCACGAGCGTGCCCTGGTGGACTCGGGCGTGCTGCTGGATGCCGGGATGCTGTACTTCGACGCCCGGCTCTCCCGCCACCACCCGACGCTGGAGGTGCGCATCGCCGACCTGTGCCTGCGCGAGGAGGATGCGGTGACGATCGCCGCACTGTGCCGCGGCCTGGTCGAGACCGCGATCATGGACTGGCGTCGCGGCGTCAGCCCGATCGGCACCGACCAGCGGGTGCTGAGGCTGGCGACGTGGCGGGCGGCCCTGAGCGGAGTGCGCGGCGAGCACGTGCATCCGCTCACCGGCGGCCCTTGCGCTGCGGACTCCGCGGTGGCGGCTCTGCTCGACCACGTCCGACCGGGGCTGGAGGTCTCCGGTGATCTCGAGCGGGTGACCGACGGCGTCCAGGCGATCCTCCGGCGGGGGACGGGTGCCGACTGGCAGCGCGAGCAGGTCGCTCGTCGCGGGCTCGTGGGCGACATCGTCCGGAGCCTGACCGCACGGCGGGGCGGCTCGGACGATGCGCCCGCGCCGCACGAGGAGTCGGCGCCGGCCGGCGTCTGACTCGCGCGCGCTATTACACCCGCCACCTCGAATTCGGCAAGGGTGCTCCGCACGGCTTTTCGCTCCGACTAGAACCAGTGTCACCAATCCCCACGATCGGTCCACGAAGTCGATCGGTCCGCGAAAAGGAGCACTGATGTCGAACAGTTTCGAGACGACGAGCCCGAGCGGCTCGGACGTGCAATCCCCGCATGACTCGGGAAAGGCGGATGCTGCCAAGCACGAAGCCGCCGACCTCGCAGGCACCGCCACGGCCCAGGCGAAAGACGTCCTCGGCACCGCCAAGGACGAGGCGGCGTCGGTGGTCGGCGAGGCCAAGACGCAGGTCAAGGACCTCTACGCCCAGACCACGCGGGAGCTGAAGGCGCAGGCGAACACCCAGCAGCAGCGTCTCGCGGGCGGCCTCCGCTCGGTGAGTGACGAGCTCGGGTCGATGGCCTCGAACTCCGAGGGGTCGGGTGTGGCGAGCGATCTCGTGCAGCAGGTCGCCGGACGGCTGTCGGGCGCTGCCAGCTGGCTCGGCGACCGCGATCCCGCATCCGTCGTGACCGAGGTCAAGCGCTTCGCACGGCGCAAGCCCGGCGTCTTCATCCTCGGCGCCGCGATCACGGGCGTCGTGGTCGGGCGGCTCACCCGCGCGCTGGCGTCGAACCACTCCTCGGATGAGGGCTCGACATCCGCCGGGTCCGGCTCGCCGGCCGTCGCGCCGCCCGTCTCGCCGCCGGTCGAGGTGCACCCCGACCCGGCCGTGCCGGTGCCGGTGGGCTCGTCCACCGCCGTCGGCGGGGCGACCGGGGCTGCGCAGACCGGCGCGGTCCCGCCCACCTACCAGGGCGGCGCGCAGACCACCTGGACCGGATCCGGTGCACTCGGGGAGGGAAGCGATGAGCGACCCCACTCCGTCTGAGGAGAAGGCGGCCACGAACTCGCTCGGCGATCTGCTGGGCGAGGTGTCGCGAGATCTGTCGACGCTGATGCGTCAGGAGCTCGCGCTGGCGAAGGCCGAGCTGCGCGAGACCGCCACGAAGTCCGCCAAGGGAGCGGGGCTCATGGGAGCCGCGGGGTATGCGGCGCTGATGGCCGTGTTCTTCCTGTCGATCGCCCTGTGGTGGGCGCTCGGGTACCTGATGGGCAGAGGCTGGTCCGGCGTCGTCGTCGCCGTGATCTGGGCGGTCATCGCACTCGTCCTGTTCTTGGTGGGACGCCAGCAGCTGAAGCAGGTCGAGGGCCTGCCGCAGACCGTCGACACGGTCAAGGAGATTCCGGAAGCACTGAAGAGAAATGAGGAGAACCGATGAGCGATTCACCCGATGAGATCCGCGCCGACATCGAGCGGACTCGACGAGAACTGGGTTCCGACGTCGACGCGCTGGCCGACAAGGTGACCCCGTCGAAGATCATGGACCGGCAGATGGGCAGGATGCGGGGCGCTCTGGGATCCGTCCGCGAGCGCGTCATGGGCGCCGCGGACGACGCCGGTTCGTCGCTCTCCGACGCCGGCGGACGGGTCGGAGATGTCAAGGACCGCGCCGTCGCCAAGGCGGAGGGCAACCCGCTCGCGGTGGGCCTGATCGCCTTCGGTGCCGGGCTCCTGCTCGCCTCGCTGGTGCCGGCTTCGTCGAAGGAGAAGGACCTCGCGGCGACCGTGAAGGACCAGGCCCAGCCGCTCGTCGACCAGGTCACGGATGTGGCCAAGGAGGTCGGCGAGCACCTCAAGGAGCCGGCGCAGGCGTCCGTCGAATCCGTCAAGGAGTCCGCCCAGGAGTCCGTCGCGGCGGTCAAGGACGAGGCGCAGTCGGCGGTCGGCGAAGTCACCGACCAGGCCCAGCAGGCCCGCGAGAACGTCGCAGGCAGCTGAGCCGCATCGACCGGGCGGACCCATGCACGGCGGGCGTGCGATGGGTCCGCCCCTTGTTCGGGAAGGACCACTCATGAGCCGGGATGACTCCACCACCCGGGAGCGGACGCACGACGCGTCCGTCGACCCCGAGGCGTCGACCAAGCCCGATTCGCCGGATGATCTGCATCGGCGGTCGTGGAAGTACGTCGCGCAGAAGACGATGCGCGAGTTCTCGTCCGATCAGTGCACGGACATCGCCGCCGCGCTGACCTATTACGCGGTGCTGTCGATCTTCCCCGGGCTGATCGCCGTCTTCTCGCTGCTGGGCGTGCTCGGCCAGGGTCAGGCCGCCGGTGACGCCGTGATCGGGATCGTCGAGCAGGTCGCCCCCGGCGACGCGGCCGAGACCGTGCGCGGTCCGATCGAGCAGTTCGCGGGTTCTCCCGCAGCCGGGTTCGCGCTCATCAGCGGTATCTTCCTCGCGGTGTGGTCGGCGTCGGGGTATGTCGGGGCCTTCAGCCGGGCGATGAACCGCATCTACGAGATCGAGGAGGGGCGCCCCTTCTGGAAGCTCAAGCCGACGCAGCTGCTGGTCACGGTCATCGCAATCGTGCTGTTCGTCCTCGCGGCGGTCATCCTCGTCGTCTCGGGCCCCGTCACGAAGGCGGTCGGCGATGCCCTCGGACTCGGTTCCGTGCCGCAGACCATCTGGTCGATCGCCAAGTGGCCGCTGCTGGCGTTCATCGTCGTGCTCGTCGTCGCGATCCTCTACTACGCCACCCCGAACGCGCGGCAGCCGAAGTTCCGCTGGATCAGCCTCGGTGCGCTCCTCGCCATCATCGTGCTGGTGCTCGCGACTGCCGGCTTCGCCTTCTACGTGGCCAACTTCTCCAACTACGACCGCACCTACGGGCCGCTGGCCGGCATCGTCATCTTCCTGCTCTGGCTCTGGATCGCGAATCTCGCGCTGCTGGTCGGCGCGGAGTTCGACGCCGAACTCGAGCGGGGACGTCAGTTGCAGGCCGGGATCGCGGCAGAGGAGGAGATCCGTCTCCCGGCGCGCGACACTCGCAAGAGCGACAAGGCCGCCGAGAAGGAGCGGAAGGATGTCGCGGAGGGTCGCCGCATCCGTGAAGGAGCCGATCCCGACTCCGCCCATCCCGAATCAGTCGAGTGATTCGGGAGCGCCGCGCGTCAGCGCGCGGTGGGAGGGAGCTTGCCGACGCCGTGCCGGTTCGGCTTGTCGGGCTCGGCGGCCGTCTCAGGAGCGGCGTGCGCCGGGCCGGAGGGCGGCTCGGATGTCGGGTAGCTCGGCTCCTCGATCTCGATCGCCTTGTCGCGCTCGTCGAGGGGAGGCAGGTGATCGAGGGGCTGTCTGATGTCGTCGGGGTGGCTCATGCGGTCAGGGTCCGCCCGCTGAGGCCCGCTCACCAGGGGCTTGACGTCGGGGCGTAGGGTCGAGAACATGCGCACCGGACCCCTCCTCGTCTACGACGGAGACTGCGCCTTCTGCACCACCTGGGTGCGGCGGCTCGAGACGCACCTCGGCCGGTTCCCCGAGGCCCAGCCCTGGCAGTGGGCGGATCTCGCCGACCTCGGCCTCACCACAGAGGACGTGACCCGGTTCGTCTGGCTGCTCGTCGGTGGGCGACGGTTCAGCGGACACGCCGCCTTCGCCGCACTGCTGCGTATGCAGCGCGAGTGGGGCTGGCGCTTCGCCGGACGGATGCTCGTGACACCGCCGTTCTCGTGGGCGGCGGCGCTCGGGTACTCGCTGATCGCCCGATTCCGGCATCGACTGCCCGGGGGCACTCCTGCCTGCGCGATGCCGCGGGTATGACAGCACCCGAACAATCGCCGGATGTCAACGCCCCTGGCTCAGTTCGCATGCTGGCCTAGCATCGCGTGATGGGACGCCTGAGATACGACAGCACGCTCGAGCCGATCACGATCGACGACGTGACGCTCGCGCACATGAAGATCATCGTCGGCACGAAGCTGCGCCGGCAGGAGAGCTTCATGATGTCGTGGGTGCCGGCGGATGAATCGGGTGACGGCCGGCTCACGGCCTGGATCCACCCGAGTATCCCGTTGGTCCTCGCGTTCGACTCGACAGAGCCGGTGCCGGTCGATCCCGAACGGATCGCGCGCATGATGCAGAACCTCAACGCGCACGGTGAGCTGATCATCGACGAGATGTGACGCGTGCCGGATACCGTGCTCGCGCCGACCTGTCAAGAGAGGCGAAGTTCTTCGGGCCGTCCGGAGAATGAGGGCATGAGGCACCATTCTCCCCACACCAGCACCCTCGAATCCGCCGCGCACGAACGACTCCTGGGCACCCTGCGCAGTATCGACTATCCCGCGACGAAGGATGATCTGCTGCGTATCGCCGTGCTCGACCATCTCGAGGTTCCCACCATCGACGCCATCCACGAGCTCCCCACTCGCGACTATCACGGCATCTCCGAGGTGCTGAAGGAGATCGCCCTCGACTGAGGCGCGCTGCCGGGGATTCGCCGAGTTGTCAATACCCTGCGATCACCCGAACGGATTTTCTACGCTGGCGCCATGTCCGACCTCACCGATGCGCCCCCGATCCCCACGGGGCCGCACCAGTCCGACGCGTCGCAGCCGCTGCGACGCGTGTCCCGTCTCGCCCAGTTGGCCGCCGTCGTGCGTGCTTGCCCCGGTCTGCACGTGCGCTACTCCGGCGGACCCGACGACGACGCCCGCCGCCACAGCATCGACACCGAGAGCGGTCTCGAACTGCCCGGCCTGTCGGTGAATCCCCTCGACGCCGAGGAATGGTGGACGCGTCCGCTCGAGGACTGGCTGGCTCGCCAGCTGTCGCAGTACCGGCACTTGGCCGAGAAGGACCCGGATCGGATGGCCTGGATCCTGCGCGGCACGGTCTCGGGCCGCGGCCCGGATTGCGAACCGCTGCTGCGTGACGTGGAGCCCGTCGCCGTGCTCACCGAGGAGCTGCTCGAAGAAGCGCGGGCGCGGTACGAGGAGAACTTCGAAGCCGGCCGGGGCCCTGCCGACGCGGAGGGAGAGTCCTGATGGGCAGGTTCATCTACGAGGGCACCACGCGCATCGAGGTCGAGGACCGGGCGCTCAGCCACCTCCAACTCGTCATCACCGCCAAGCTGCGCCGCGGCGAGGCGTTCAACTTCAGCTGGCGCGAGGATCAGAGCATCGGGGGAGGACGCACGACCGTGTGGCTGCATCCGGGATCTTCTCTCGTGTACCGCTTCCTCGGCAGTCGGCAGCCCTCGATCAACCGCCGCTGGATCGAAGCACTCGCCTTCACGGCGAACGCGCCGACCGGTCTCTACCTCGTGGCGGAGCCACCGGAGTCGTCGTCGGGCGTGAAGCTCGGAGTGCCGGCTGATCTCTAGCGTTTGTCAAGACCCGAGAGTCGGCCCTCGCCCCTCTCGTACCGTGCCGGCATGCAGCAGGCGTCTTCTTCGTCCGAGGTCGAGTACATCCTTCCCCTGCGGTGGGACGACGACGCGCACCTGGACGAGCTCACCGACTACCTGACGGCGTTGCGGGCGTGGGCGGACGTGACCGTCGTCGACGGGTCCGCCCCCGAGCGCTTCGCCGCTCATGCGGCGGCGTGGTCCGGACTGGTCAGGCACGTCCCGGTCGACGAGCGCCCCGGCGCGAACGGCAAGGTACGCGGCGTCCTCACCGGAGTCGCCATCGCGCGGCACGAACGGATCGTGCTCGCGGACGACGACGTGCGCTACGGCCGGCAGGCGCTGGATGCCGTCGTCTCGGCGCTCGACTCCGCCTCGCTCGTCGTCCCGCAGAACCACTTCGATCCGCTGCCGTGGCATGCGCGATGGGACACCGGAAGGACCCTGCTCAACCGGGCGGTCGGTCGGGACTGGCCGGGGACGTACGCCGTGCGTCGCTCGGTGCTGCGCACCGTCGGCGGCTACGACGCCGACACCCTGTTCGAGAATCTGGAGATGGAGCGGACGATCCGCGCCGTCGGCGGTATCGTGCAGGCGCGGCCGGACCTCTACGTCGCGCGCCGCCCGCCGACGACCCGACACTTCCTGTCGCAGCGGGTGCGGCAGGCGTACGACAGCTTCGCGCAGCCGGCGCGGCTGGTGCTCGAAGCATCCGCTCTCCCTCTGCTGTGTCTGCTCCGGCGGCGACCCGCTGCCCTCACGGTGGTGGTGCTCGCGCTGGTCGCCGCCGCGGAGGGCGGCCGACGCCGTGCCGGTGGCAGCGCCGTGTTCCCGGCGACGAGTGCGCTGTGGGCGCCGCTGTGGGTCGCGGAGAGGGCGGTCTGTGCGTGGCTGGCGATCGGCACTCGACTGCGAGGGGGAGTCCCGTACGGCGGACAGCGGATGCCGGTCGCGGCGCACGGCATCCGCACCATCAGACGGCGTCTCGAGCGGGAGCACGCCACCGGCGTCGCTCGGAAGTGATGCGACGGGCGGCAGAACCACGAGGTCGGACGACCGTGATTCCGGTAACCTCGTGCGCATGGCCACCGCAACGACGCAGTCCCCGAAGCGCGAAGCGTTCGGATCCCGCAACGTCTTCATCCTCTCGGCGATCGGCTCGGCCGTCGGGCTCGGCAACATCTGGCGATTCCCCTATGTCGCGTACGAGGGCGGTGGCGGAGCGTTCCTCATCCCGTACCTCTGCGCGCTGCTGACCGCCGGCATCCCGCTCCTCTTCTTCGACTACTCGATCGGCCACCGCTTCCGCGGCTCGGCGCCGCTCGCCTTCCGGCGTCTGCACCGCCGGGCCGAGCCGCTCGGCTGGTGGCAGGTGCTCATCTGCGTCGTCATCGCCGTCTACTACGCCGTCATCATCGCGTGGGCTGCGATGTACACCTGGTTCTCCGCGCAGCTGACGTGGGGTCCGGGCAACGAGAACGACTTCTTCTTCATCGACTTCCTGCGCTCGGCGGATGTCGCGCAGGTCGGCGTCTCGACGGAGTTCGTGCCGCAGGTCGGCCTCCCGCTCGTGGCCGTCTGGCTGATCGTGATCGTGATCATGGCGCTGGGTGTGAAGCGCGGCATCGGCCGCGCGAACATGATCCTGATGCCGCTGCTGACGGTGATGTTCGCGATCCTCGTCGTGCAGTCGCTCTTCCTCCCCGGCGCGATGGACGGCCTCAACGCCTTCTTCACGCCGAACTGGGAGGCGCTCGCCGACCCCGCGGTCTGGGCCTCGGCGTACGGGCACATCTTCTTCTCGCTCTCGGTCGCCTTCGGCATCATGGTCACCTACTCCTCGTACCTGAAGCGCAAGACCGACCTGACCGGCTCCGGACTGGTCGTGGCGTTCGCGAACTCGGGCTTCGAGATCCTCGCCGGCATCGGCGTCTTCGCCGCCCTCGGCTTCATGGCTCAGGCCCAGGGCACGGAGGTCGCGGGCGTGGCCTCCTCCGGCATCGGGCTCGCGTTCATCGCCTTCCCGACGATCGTGTCCCAGGCCGCCGGCGGATCCATCATCGGCGTGCTCTTCTTCGGCGCCCTGGTCTTCGCGGGGGTGACATCGCTGATCTCGATCCTCGAGGTCATCGTCGCCGCCCTCCAGGACAAGCTCGGCTGGGCGCGCATCCGCACGACGCTCACGGTGGCGATCCCGCTCGCGATCATCTCGATGGCGCTGTTCTCGACGACCACCGCGCTCTCGGTGCTCGATACGGCCGACGCCTTCGTCAACGCGTTCGGCATCATGGCGGTCGCGCTCGTCGCCGTCGTCGTGGTCGCCTGGCTCCTGCACAAGCTCCCTACGCTCGTCGAGCACCTGAACCGGCGCTCCAGCTTCCGGGTGGGTCGGTTCTGGATGCTGCTGGTCGGCGCTCTCGCGCCGCTCGTGCTCGGCTATCTGTTCGTCACCGAGCTGATCTCGAAGATCTCCGAGCCGTACGGCGGATATCCGAGCTGGTTCCTCGGGGTGTTCGGCTGGGGCATGGTCATCGCACTGGTGGTGTTCGCGCTGCTGCTGTCGGCGCTGCCGTGGAGCGGTCGCTCGCATGCGAAGGACGACCCCGAGTACGACGAGTTCCTCGTCGACGAGGCCTATGAACCGGACAGCGAGACCTCGGCGATCCCGATCGTCTCCACCTATGGGCCTGGCGCGGCCGAGAAGGGAACGGGCGCATGACCACGACAGCGATCGTCATGATGATCATCGCGATGGTCACGATCTGGGGCGGCCTCATCGCCGCCGTCGTGAACCTCGCCCGGCATCCCGAGGCGGCGGACTCCGAGCCCGCCCCGCCGGTCGAGCTCTGAGTCAGGCGGGTCCGCCGGCACGGACTCGCCCTGCTCGGACCCGCATAGCCGGATGACGGAGCGGAATCAAGCCGCTCCTCGCACTCCGCCGTTCCGGGCTAGCGTCTCTCTCGACCCCATCGCGGACGGGAGGAGAGTCCATGGTCGAGATCGGGCAGCACGGGTTCGACGTCGAGGAGTGGAGTGTCGGCTCCGAGGGCCTCGACATCGAGCACCTCGCGCACGAGGAGTCGGTGTTCGGACTCTCCAACGGGCACGTCGGCTGGCGCGGCAACCTCGATGAGGGCGACCCGCGGGGTGTCGCGGGCAGCTACCTGAACGGCGTGTTCGAGGAGCACCCCATGCCGTACGCCGAGGAGGGCTACGGCTACCCCGAGCACGGGCAGAGCGTGATCAACGTCGCCAACGGGCAGCTGATCCGCCTCCTGGTCGGCGACGAGGCCTTCGACGTGCGCCGCGGCACCCTCGACTCCCACTCGCGGCGCCTGGATCTCCGCTCCGGGACCCTGCAGCGCGACGTCGGATGGACGAGCCCGGTGGGGACGCGCGTGCGAGTGCGCTCCACGCGGATCGTGTCGTTCGCGCACCGCTCGGTCGCCGCCGTCCGCTACGTCGTGGAGGCGATCGATGCGACCGAGGTCACGATCGTCTCGGAGCTGCTCGCGAATGAGCCGCTGCCGATCACGCACGAGGATCCGCGGGTGCAGGAGCTGCTGACGGAGCCGTGGGAGACGGTGCACTCGGCCGCACAGGGGACCGCGGCGACCCTCGTGCATCGCACCAGGAAGAGCGGCCTGACCGTCGCCGTGTCCATGGACCACCACGTGACGCATTCGGGTCCGGCGACGCCGGAGGTCGAGACCGACGTCGATCCGGCCGGTGATCGCGCTCGCACCACGGTGCACGTCGCGCTCGAGGCCGGGGAGAGGATCGAGGTCGTGAAGCTGGTCGGACACGAATGGTCGTCCACCCTCTCGACGGCGACCCTCCGCGATCGGGCAGAGACCGCCGTCTCCGACACCTTCCGCGGGGGGTGGGAGGCGATCGCGGATGAGCAGCGATTGCGCCTCGACGAGTTCTGGGAGTGCGCCGACGTGCGCATCGACGGCCCGCGACGATTGCAGCAGGCCGTGCGCTTCGCGCTCTTCCAGGTGTTCCAGGCCTCGGTCCGGATGGAGCTCCGCTCCGTGCCGGGCAAGGGGCTCACCGGCTCGGGCTATGAGGGGCACACCTTCTGGGACTTCGAGGCGTTCGTGCTGCCCGTGCTCACCTCCACACTGCCGCACGCGGCAGAGCAGGCGCTGCGGTGGCGGCACTCCGTGCTCGATCATGCCCGCGACCGTGCGACACAGCTGCATCTGCGGGGCGCGGCTCTGCCGTGGCGGACGATCGACGGCCGAGAGGCCTCGGGCTACTGGCCGGCCAGCACCGCGGCCTTCCACATCAACGCCGACGTCGCAGGTGCGGTGCTGCACTACGTCAGGGCCACCGGTGACGATGACTTCGAGCGCGAGGCGGGCGTGGAGCTCCTCACCGAGTCGGCTCGGCTCTGGATGTCGCTCGGGCGCTGGGACGCTCGGGGCGGATTCCACCTCGACGGAGTCACAGGCCCCGATGAGTACTCCGCGATCGCGAACGACAACGCCTTCACGAACCTCTCGGCGCAACTGAATCTGCGCGGCGCCGCCGCGGCAGCGCGGCGGCATTCCGAGGTGGCCGCAGCGCTGTCGGTGACCGCGGACGAGATCGCGGGCTGGGATGACGCCGCCGAGGCCATGACCGTGCCCTTCGACGCCGAGCGGGGCGTCCACCCGCAGTCCGCCGGATACACCGATCTCGAGATCTGGGACTTCGAGGCCACCTCGCCCGATCAGTACCTGCTGCAGAACCACTTCCCCTACTTCGACCTGTATCGGAAGCAGGTCGTGAAGCAGGCCGACATCGTGCTCGCCCTCTGGTTCGCGCACGAGGCGTTCACCCCCGAGCAGAAGTCGCGGGCGTTCTCGTACTACGAGGCGCTCACGGTGCGCGACTCGTCGCTCTCCGCCGCCGCGCAGGCGGTCATCGCGGCCGAGGTCGGCCATCTCGACCTGGCGCTGGACTACCTCGCCGAGGTGGCCACGCTCGACCTCGATGACCTGCACGGGAACACGGGGGAGGGACTGCACGTCGCGGCGCTCGCCGGCGTGTGGAACGTGATCACCGCCGGGTTCGGCGGCATGCGCGACGGCGAGGCGGGGCTCCGCTTCCGCCCGAGGCTGCCCGCGCAGGTGCAGGGGCTGGAGTTCGGAGTGCGCATCCACGGCTGCATCCTCCGCATCGAGATCGCGCCGACATCGACCACCTACCGACTCGCCTCGGGTGAGCCGGTGACGATCACCCACTTCGACGAGGAGGTCGTGCTCGAACCGGGCCACCCGGTCACACTCGACACGCCTCCGCTCGAACCGCCGGGCCCGCGACCGACGCAGCCGCGCGGACGAGCCCCGCGGCCTGCGGCCGAGGCGTTCGGCAGCAACTGACGTCGTACCCCGGCGATGCACGTACCGTCGTCATCGCCCCGAGAGGAGGAATCATGTCGGATCGCACCGTCGGCCGCGCCTCGATGCGGATGGCCTTCTGGTCCTGGACGCTCATCATCGTCGTCGGCCTCGCCGTGATGATCGCCCTGCCACTGGCGGGGAGGTGAGTGCCATGCGTCGCTTCCTGAGAGACGGGGGACTCAGCCTGGTCTTCCTCGCCATCTTCGCGCTCAGCCTGGTCGGCCAGTCGCTCGCAGGGCTGGCCTACGACAATGAGGAACTGGTCCAGCACGGCCGGCCGCCCGTGACATACCTCGAGTTCGTCACGTCGTCGGACTTCCTCGTCGACGTGGCCGAGAACTGGCAGTCCGAGTTCCTGCAGTTCTTCCTCTTCATCCTCGCGACGATCTGGTTCATCCAGCGCGGCTCTCCGGAGTCCAAGAAGCCCGGCGACGAGGGAGTGGGGTCGGATCAGGACCAGCTCGTCGCCGAGCACGCCAGGGACGACTCGCCCCGATGGGCGAAGGTGCGCGGTGTGCGCGGGTGGATCTACTCCAACTCGCTGCTGCTGGCGATGGGCAGCATCTTCCTGCTGTCGTGGTTCGCGCAGTCCCTGGCCGGCCACGTGGTCGCCAACGACGAGAACGCGCAGCACGGGCTGCCGCCGGAGACCTGGCTGGACTACGTCACCTCGGCGGAGTTCTGGAACCGTACGCTGCAGAACTGGCAGTCCGAGTTCCTGGCGGTGGGCGCGATGGTCGCCTTCTCCATCTACCTGCGCCAGCGCGGGTCGAGCGAGTCGAAGCCGGTCGGGGTCCCGCACCACGTCAGCAGCGTCGAGTCCGAGTAGCCGTGGCCACCCGGACTCGACGCAGGGGGAGGGTCAGACGGTGCGCCAGTCGTGCGACTCGATGCTCGCCCCGGCCTGCGGGCCCATCTGCAGCATCCCGCCGTCGATGACCACCGACGCTCCCGAGATGTAGGCGGCCGGCGGCGACGCGAGGAACGCGATGAGCGCAGCGACCTCTCGGGCGTCTCCCGGACGCCCGAGAGGGATGCCGGGGCGGTCCTCCCCGTGCGGATCGCTGTCGGTCTGCCCCGTCATCGGGGTGGCGATCTCGCCCGGGGCGACGCTGACGGCGCCGATGCCGAAGGCGCCGAGCTCCAGCGCCAGGTTCTTCATCAGCCCGTCCAGGCCGTGCTTGGCCGCGTCGTAGGCGCTGGAGCCGACCATCGGCTGATGCGCGTGCACGCTCGTCACCGAGATCAGGCGCCCGCCGTTGCCGGCGGACACCATCGCGCGGGCCGCGCGCTGCAGGCACACGAACGCTCCCGTGAGGTCGGTGTCGAGCACACGGCGCCAGTCGTCGAGCGGGAGGTCGAGGAACGGCGTCGAGGTGCCGGCCCCGGCGTTGTTGACGAAGACGTCGAGTCCTCCGAGCTCGGCCACCAGGGCATCCACGACGTCGCCGCAGGCCGGGATGTCGGCGACGTCGAGCTGCGCGACGATCGCGCGGGCGCCGTGCGTCCGGACCTCCTCGGCGGTCTGCTCGGCTCCTTCGCGGTCGGAATGCCAGGTGAGCGCGACATCCATCCCGGCGGTGGCGAGCGCCACGGCGGTGGCTCGACCAATACCGGAGTCACCCGCGGTCACGATCGCCCTGCGCGGTGCGTGGTCAGTCTCCATGTCTCCTCCTTCTACGCCTTCCGGCGTCAGCCCACCGCGTTCTCGTAGGCGCGCATCGCGGCGTCCTGGGCGTCGGCGAGGGCATCCTCGATCGACTTGTCGCCGAGCAGCGCCGCGGTGATCGCGTTGTTCAGCTCGTTCTGGATCTCCTGCCCCGCAGGCGACGACCCGAAGGACTCCCCGTACTCGACGACGTCGTAGTAGGTGGAGATCACCTGGTCGAATCCGGCATTGCCGCTCTCGGTGACCCACTCGTCGCGGATCGACTGATCGGATGCCGGCGATCCCGTGAAGAGACCGGTGTTGATGCCGCCGTCCTCCTCGCGCACCTGGGCGCGGGCCTCACCGGCGGCGCTCCAGGCGTCATCCGAGGTGAGCTCCACCATCCAGGCGCAGGCCGCGGCGGGGTTCTTCGCCCCCACCGGGATCACGAATGCGGTGCCGGAGGCCACCGAGAACGGCTCGCCGTCGGACGAGCGGAAGGGCACCGCCTCGAGGTCGAGCTGGTCGACGTAGGGGGAGAGCACGTTGGGGTACCACTGCGCGTTGACCTGCCCGCCGACCTGCTTCGCGACGTACTGGTTGTTGTCGCCGAAGGTGTCGAACGAGTCGGTGAAGCTCTTCACCGAGGCGAATCCGCCCTGGGCATCGGTGATCTGCTTGAGCATCTCGATACCGGCCACGTTGCTCGGGTCATCGAGCGTCGGAGCACCCTTCTCGTCATTGAGCTGCCCGCCCATCCCGAGCACCCAGAGTCCGCCCTGACCGGTCGCGACGGGGTCGAAGCCGAGTCGGGTGGGCACACCGCCGGACTCCTGGTAGATCTTCTCGATGGCGCCGAGCAGGGCGTCGGGCTTCGAGGTGTCGAACTCCTCGGCCGAGACACCGGCCTCGTCGAGCACCGCCTTGTTCAGCAGGATCGCCGGCGGCTGGTAGAACTGCGGCACCGCCCACGTCGCCTCGTCGTAGGTCACGTCGTCGACGACGAAGGGGTACCACTGATCGCGCGGCGAGACGTCGTGCGCCTCGAAGCAGGCGTCGAGCGGCATGATGAGATCCTGCGCGGCGTAGGTGGTGACGTACCGACGATCCATCTGCACGACGTCCGGCACGTCGCCGCTCGCGATGCGGGTGGTGAACTTCTGCGCGTCGAACGCCGTCGCGTCGAGATCCACCTCGACGTCGGAGAGCTGCTCGGCCGCGTAGTCCATGCGCGAGGTGCCGACGTCATCCGCGTTCTCGAAGCCCCAGGCCTTCAGGGTCCCCTTCGCCTCGGCACCGAAGTCGACCGAGTCGCCGGCGTCGTCGCCGCTCCCACCCCCGCAGCCGCTGAGCAGGAGGGCGGATGCCGTCACGGCTGCGACGGCTCCCAGGATGCGTGTCTTCATCTCGTTCTCCATTCGTGTGGGGCGGGCGTGGCCCGCCATGTATGCGGGGCTCAGCCCTTGCGGCCCTGGGTCGCGACGCCCTCGATGAAGTAGCGCTGACCGAAGGCGAAGAGGAGGAGCATCGGCAGGGTGACGATGAGGGAGGCGACCATGACGTACTGATAGTCGCCGTGGCCGCCGGCGGTGGGGCTGTACTTGGTCATCGCGTAGGCGATGCCGAGGGGTGCGGTGAAGTCGTCGACCGAGCCCGCGTTGAGATAGATCAGCGAGGCCTGCAGGTTGTTCCAGCTGGCCTGGAACTCGAACAGGAAGACGATCACGAACGACGGGATCGACAGCGGCATCGCGATCCGCCAGAACAGGCCCCAGTATCCGGCCCCGTCCAGGCGGGCGGCCTCGAACAGCTCCCTGGGCAGCCCGAGGAAGAACTGCCGCTGCAGGAAGATGTAGAACGCGGAGCCGAAGAGGTTCATCCCCCACAGCGGCACCCACGTGCCGAGCATCCCGGTCTCCTTCCAGATGAGGTAGATCGGGATCATCGTGACCGCGCCGGGCAGCATCATCGTCGCGAGCACGAGGCCGAACAGCAGTCGTCGGCCGGGGAAGCGGAAGTAGGCGAAGCCGAACGCGACGATCGAGCTCGAGATCGCGACGGTCCCCGCCGCGAGCAGGGCGATGGCGACGCTGTTCCACACCCAGCTCAGCAGCGGGAGCTGGTTCCACACCTCGACGTAGTTCTCCGGCGTGAACGTCCGCGGGATCAGGCTGTTGTCGAACACCTCGCCCCGCGGCTTGAGGCTCGCCGCGATCAGCCAGACGAACGGGTAGAGGAAGAGCAGCGCGAACCCGACCAGGATGATCGTGAGCACGATGCGCCCGAGCAGCGTCTTCGGCTGCGACAGCCGCCGGCGCCACCGCGACTTCTGCGGCGTCGGGGCGGGAGCCGACTCGACGGACCCCTCGTGCTCCGGCTCCGGCGGAGGGGTGAGGCCGATGGGGTTCAGAGTCGTCGACATCAGCGGTCTCCCTCGTAGTAGACGAGCCGGTTGCCGACCTTCACCTGCACGAGCGTGATCAGCATGATGATCACGAACAGCAGCCAGGCCATGGCCGCCGCGAAGCCGAAGTCGAACTGGCGGAACGCCTGTTGGAACAGATAGATGGCATAGAACAGCGACGCCTCAGGGGAGGAGTTGCTCTGATCACGCCAGAACAGGAGGTACGCCTGGTCGAAGATCTGGAAGGCGGCGATCGACAGGACGATGACATTGAAGAACATCGCGCCGGAGATCATCGGCAGGGTGATCGAGAAGAACCGCCGCACGGGGCCGGCGCCGTCGAGGGAGGCGACCTCGTAGAGCTCGACCGGGACGTTCTTGAGTGCGGCGAGGAAGATCACCATCGTCCCCGCCACCGTCCACAGGGTCATGATCACGATGCTCGGCTTCACCCAGGCAGGGTCGACGAGCCACTGCGGCCCCGAGAGGCCGAACAGGCGGAGGAACTGGTTGATCGCGCCGGAGTTGCCGTTGAGCAGCAGGAAGAAGACGGCGGCGGTGGCGACGGCCGGGGTCATCTTCGGCAGGTAGTAGAGCACCCGGAAGATCCCCGCGCCGCGGCCGACGCGATTCAGCAGCAGGGCGAGGATCAGGGCGAAGATGATCTCCAGCGGCACGGCCATCACGACGTAGAACAGCGTGTTGGCCAGCGACAGGCCGACCCGGGGATCCTCGAACAGCTCGGCGTAGTTGTCGATGCCCACCGGACGGGCGGAGTTCGTCGCCAGGTTGTAGTTGCTGAACGAGATGTACAGGCTGTATGCCATCGCTCCGGCGGTGAAGATCAGGAAGCCGAGGATCCAGGGCGAGATGAAGAGGTAGCCCGCGATCACCTCACGCCTGTCGTATCGGTCGCGCACCGGCGGCCGACGGGATCCGAGTTTCATGAGGAGAAGCTAGAACCACTTCTCCGCACCCTCACGGGGCTTGTCAGAAGTGCACTTCTGTGCAACTGCTCGGTGTGCTCATTCGTGCTCGGGCAGGATCGGGCTCGACCACCCCGGATCTCGACCCAGCAGGGCCGCGCGGGAGACGGATGCCGCGCCGAACCGATCGCGCAGGGTGTCGAGCACCGAGTCCAGGCGCGGTTCGTCGCCCCAGTCGATCGGCAGCTCCGGCTGCACGCGATCGGCGTGGTCGAGGTGCGACAGGGAGACGCCGATCAGGGTGATCCCCCGCTCGGCGATCTCGGTCTGCGCCGCGGCGAGCAGCGCCTGCGCGACGGTCAGCAGGATCGCCGTGCGGTCGGTGGGGGAGCCGAGCGAGCGCGAGCGGGTGGCCTTCGCGAAGTCGCCGAAGCGCAGTCGCAGCACGACCGTCCGGCAGACGCGTCCGCCGTCACGCAGGCGGCGGGCGAGCCGGTCGACGATCTGGGTGAGGATGAGCTCCAGCTCCTCGGCGGAGCGCTCCCGGGTGCCGAGCGCGCGCTGCGAGCCGATCGATCCGCGGCGGCGCGTCGTGTCGACGGGACGCGGATCGCGGAGGCGCGCGAGGGCATGCAGATGGGCTCCGACCGCCCTGCCCAGCATCCGCTCGGCTGTCGCCGCCTCCAACTCGGCCAGCTGTCCGACGGTGCGGATGCCGTAGCGGTGCAGCTTCTCCGCAGTGATCGCGCCGACGCCCCAGAGTCGTTCGACGGGCAGCGGCAGCAGGAACTCCTCTTCGCGGCCGGGCTCGACGACGAGGAGCCCGTCGGGCTTGCTCACGGCGCTCGCGACCTTGGCGAGGAACTTCGTGCGCGCGACGCCGACGGAGATCGCGAGACCCACCTCGACCCTGACCCGCTCGCGCAGGCGCACAGCGACCTCTTCGGGGGTGCCGACGATGCGCCGGAGGCCACCGACCTCGAGGAAGGCCTCATCGATCGACAGGCCCTCCACGAGCGGGGTCGTGTCGCGGAAGATCGCGAACACGTCTCTGCTCGCCGCCGAGTACGCCTCCATCCGCGGGGGCACGACCACGGCATCCGGGCAGAGCTGCAGCGCCTGACGCCCGCCCATCGCGGTGCGCACGCCGCGTGCCTTGGCCTCGTAGCTCGCCGCGAGCACCACTCCGCCGCCGACGATCACCGGCCTGCCACGGAGCGCCGGCGCATCACGCTGCTCGACCGAGGCGTAGAACGCGTCGAGGTCGGCGTGCAGCACGGTCGCTTCGCCCCGCATCCCGTTCTCCCGTCGACGTGCGAATCGTCGCACGGACCGGGGACACTCGATCAGGCGGCGAGCAGACGGGACGACAGCGCGCGGATCCGCTGCGACAGGGTGTCGAAGGCGGCGTCGAAGGCGGCGGGCGTGCCGAGCCGTGCGGGGTCGCGCACCGACCAGTGCAGGTCGTCGTCGGCGAGCAGCCGTTCGTGCGCGTCGTCGCAGACCGTGATCACCAGGTCGCCGTCGGCCCGCACCTCGTCGAGGTGTCGCGGTCGGCGGTCGGGATCGATCACGAGTCCGTGCCGCGCGGCGGCGGCCGTGGCCTCGGCGTTGACGACCGGTGCGGGCCGGGTGCCGGCGGAGGCGACGTCGATCGGGCTCGCGTCCCGCCAGATCGCCTCGGCGAGCTGCGAGCGCGCCGAGTTCGCCGTGCACACGAAGAGCACTCTCGCGGGTGCGGGGACGCTCGGCGGAGCGAGGGTCTCGAACACCTCGGGGCGCAGCCCGATGTAACTGCGACGGCGATCGAACTCCGATCGGGTGCGGGTGATGATCCGTGCGGACTCGAGGACGCCCAGATGGTGTGCGATCAGGTTCGAGCGCAGGTCCAGAGCGCTCCCGATCTCCGACGATGCCAGATCGCCGAGCGTGAGCAGATCGACGATGCGCAGGCGTGTCTGATCGGCGAGTGCGGCGAAGATCGCGGCGCGGCGTGCGAGATCAGTCATCGCCTCCATCCATACCACGCCGCGCTGACTGTGTCCACGACCATTGACTCAGTCGGGATTGACCCTATTCTGGTCGTCGCGAGACTGCGGACGCGGTCTCGGAGAGGAATGGACATATGGGTATCGGCAGCGGAATCGCGCTCTTCGTCATCGGAGCGATCCTCGTCTTCGCACTCAACATCGACACCGGCGGCTACGTCGATCTCGACCTCATCGGCTACATCCTCATGGGCGCAGGCGTCCTCGTCTTCCTGATCAGCCTCGTGCTGGTCATGCGCAGCCGCCGGACCGAATCCGTCGACCGCACCGCGGTGGACCCTGCCACCGGCGAGCGCGTGACGCGCCGCAGCATCCGCAACAACGACCCCATCGCGTGATGACCCGTCGCCCGATGGCGGAGTGACCGAGGCGTCGCGAGGCTCCACGGCGATCGTCGTGGGAGCCTCGGCGACCCTCGCCTTCGTCATCCTCCGCGCCGTCGTGGCGTGGGGCGGGCATGAGCCGCTGGCCGTCGACGTCTGGTGGCACGACCTCATGCTCGCCCTCACGAGCGACGTCTGGATCGTGGTGGCGTGGGTGCCTGCGGTCGTCGGCGGCACGGTCGGGATGATCGTGATCGGCGTGATCCTGATCGTCGTGCTCGTCTGGCGACGTCGGAGAGGGGATGCGGCGACCCTGGCTGTCGCGATGGTCGCGGTGGTCGCGATCGGGGCCACCATGGCCGCGGTGATCGGTCGCACCCGTCCGGCCGACTCGCTCGCCGAGAGCGTCGCGACCTCGTTCCCCTCCGGGCACACCGCCGTCGCCACCACGGTCGTGGTCATGCTGGGCCTCCTGCTGCGGCGGCGTGCCGTGTGGGTCGCGGGTGCGGCGTGGGTGCTCCTCATGATGTGGAGTCGCACCTACCTCCAGGCCCACTGGCTCAGCGACGTCGTCGCGGGCCTGCTCGAGGGCGTGGCCGTGGCCACCCTCGTCTGGGCGTGCGCCGAATCGGTGCGGGCGCGTCGCCTGGCCCGGTCGCGCCGCGCCGCCTCCTTCCCTGATGAACCGATCGAAAGCAGCGTGAATCCATGAACACCCGTGACTCGGCCGCCTCCACCGCGAGAGCCGCACAGGACTCGACGGCGTTCCGTCTCCTCGCCCGAGTGGGGTACGTGGTGCTCGGCATCCTGCACCTCCTGATCGGCGGCATCGCGATCTCGATCGCCACCGGTGGCGGGGGAGAGAAGGCCGATCAGGGCGGGGCCCTGCAGCAGATCCAGGAGTCGCCGGCGGGGGTCTTCCTGCTCTGGCTGATCGTGCTGGGGCTGCTCGCGCTCGCGGTCTGGCAGATCGCCGAAGCGGTCGTCGAACGCGACCAGGACGCGAAGAAGAAGTGGGCGCACCGGGCGAAGTTCTTGGGCACGGCAGCCGCCTATCTCGCGATCGGAGCCACCGCTCTGGTCTATGCCCTGGGCGGGCAGTCGCAGTCATCCGAATCGTCGCAGTCGTTCAGCGCCCGCCTCCTGGCCGTGCCGGCCGGGGTCGTGCTGCTCGTGCTCGTCGGCCTGGGTGTCGCCGCGGTCGGGGTCGCCTTCATCGTCCGCGGCATCACGCGCGCCTTCATGAAGCACCTCTCCGTGCCCGGCGGAACGGCGCGGTCGGGCATCGTCGCCTTCGGCACCGTGGGATACATCGCCAAGGGCATCGCGGTCGGTGTGGCGGGCGTGCTGTTCGTCATCGCGGCTCTCACTCACGATCCCGAGACGGCGGGCGGCCTCGATGCCGCACTGCGGACGCTCGCCGGACTGCCCTTCGGCGCCGTGATCCTGTGGGTGGTCGGCCTGGGGCTCGGTCTGTACGGCCTGTTCTGCTTCGCTCGCGCCCGCTACGCGCGGATGTGAGTTCAGTCTCCGGGGCGAGTGCCTATCGAACCGCGGGCGTCGAGCGCAACCCTCCAGGGGCGATCCGAGGATCGGGCCAGGATGGACGCATGAAGATCGTCTCCTATGCAGGCCAGCAGCTGGTCACCACCGACGACGTCGCGGATTCGCTCGTCACCCTCGCCGCGGCGATCGCGAGCGAGGGGGAGTCCGACGCCGTCGAGATCCCGATCCTCGTGAACGGCGCCGAGGACTGCGCGGATCTCGTGGTGGGCGTCGGCAACGACCTGCTCGTCGGCCCGCACCACTCGGATGACCCGGAGCCCGACTTCGCGGCACACGCCGCCCGGCTGCGGGCGCACCGCCTGTACCCGGATCCCGTCGACTCCGACGGCGAGGACGGTCCCGGCGACTGGCACCTCGATGTCGACCTCGACCTCGACGGCTCGGCGTCGAAGCGGCACTAGCCGCGAACCGGCTCCGCGACCCGTCGTCGGACGGACGCGATCAGCAGGGCGGATGCCGCGGCGAGCACGGTCGCGGTGATCGTGACGACGCCCAGCGGCAGGATGCTCAGAGCGCCGGCGACACCGACCAGCGGAGCGGCGATGCCGCCGAATCCGAACCGGATCATGCCGAGCAGGGATGACGCGGTCCCGGCGATCTGCGGGTAGTCGACCAGCGCGAGCGTCGTCGCCGGCGGAGACGAGATTGATACGCCGGCGGCGAGTGCGAACAGCGCGGCGAGCACGACCCAGAGCGGCATCGACGTGAGGCCGGCTGCGAGGAGTCCGGCGGCTCCCAGGCCTGCGATGGCGATGCCGACGGCCAGCGTGCTCCGCACCCTCCCGCGCTCGGCGGACCGACCGGCGAGGTGCCCGAACACCATGAACCCCGCCGAGTTCGCGCCGAACGCCAGGGCGTACTCGAAGGGCGAGAGCCCGTAGATGTCCTGCAGCACGAAGGTCGCGCCGGACAGATAGGCGAACAGCGCTGCGTACAGGAAGCCCTGGTTGAGGATCGCTCCGACGAAGACCCGATCGCCGAGAAGCACCCGATAGTCGCGCAGCGTGCGGACGAGGCCACCGTCGGTGCGGTCAGCGCGCGGGAGCGTCTCACCGAAGCGCATCAGGGAGAGCGCCAGGATGCCCACGCCGATGAGCGCGAGGAAGAGGAACAGTCCGCGCCAGTCGACGACGGTGTTGAGGAGCCCGCCCAGCAGGGGGCCGATGACCGCCGCGAATCCGCCGACCACGGTCAGGCGCGCGTAGAAGCGGATCAGCTCGCGTCCCGAGAAGACGTCTCGGCCGGCCGCCTGCGCGATCACGATCCCGACACCGCCGGCGAGGCCCTGCACGAACCGTGCCGCGATGAGCAGCTCGACCGTGGGGCTGATCGCGCACAGCACGGACGTCACGATGTAGGCGGCGATGCCGGCGAGCAGGATGCCGCGCCGGCCGTACCGGTCCGAGACGGGTCCGGCGACCAGCTGACCGGCGGCGAGACCGATCAGGCAGGCGGTGATCGTGAGCTGCGCGACGGAGGTCGCGGCATCCAGCTCCGCGGTCAGAGCGGGGAGCGCCGGCAGGTAGAGGTCCATCGAGATCGGCCCGAACACGGTGAGCAGGAGCAGCAGTGCGGGGAGAATGCGGCTCGGGGAGGTGCGGTCGGCTGTCGTGGTCATGCTCACCAGCCTCTTCGGTCGTGCGCGTACGGGGGAGTTCCTGGTGAGGGGTGTACCGCGAGAGACTCCCTCGGGGCGCCGATCGGAGGGTAGCGTCCTCAGCATGGACAACAGATCCGAGGTCCGCGAGTTCCTCATGACCAGACGTGCCCGCGTCACCCCCGAGGCGGTCGGACTCGTCGCCGGAGGGAACCGCAGGGTGCAGGGGCTGCGTCGCAGTGAGGTCGCGTCACTCGCGGGCGTGAGCGTGGAGTACTACGCCAAGCTCGAGCGCGGGGCCATCGCCGGGGCGTCGGCGGCCGTGCTCGACTCGCTGGCCGGCGCTCTGCTGCTCGACGAGGCCGAGCGGGCGCACCTGCTCGATCTCGCGCGCGCCGCCGACGGCATCCCCTCCAGCGGCCGTCCGCGACGCCGGGCGTCGAAGCCGACAGCGTCGAGGCCGAGCCTGCAGTGGGCGCTGGCGTCCGTCACGGATGCCGTCGCCTTCGTCCGCGATCCGCGGCAGAACCTGCTCGCGGTGAACGACCTCGGCCGCGCCTTCTACTCGCCGCTGATCGGCGATGGCGGGCGCACCCCGAACCTCGCCCGCTTCCAGTTCCTCGACCCGGCCTCGCGGGACTTCTACCCCGATTGGGACGTGTTCGCGGCGATGTGCGTCGCCATCATGCGGGCCGAGGCGGGGCGCGACCCGCACGACAAGGGACTGCAGGACCTCGTGGGCGAGCTGTCCACGCGCAGCGAGACCTTCCGAGCGCTCTGGGCCGCGCACGACGTGCGGACCCACGGAGCCGGGACCAAGCGGTTCCGGCATCCGCTGGTGGGGGAGATCGTCCTCGCCTACGAGGAGCTGGCGATCACGGCCGAGCCGGGCAACGTCCTGATGATCTACACGGCGGAGCCGGGGTCGCCGTCGGCCGAGCGGCTGGCCCTGCTCGCCTCATGGTCGCTGGAGCACGTGGGTGCAGGTGCAGGTGCAGGTGCAGGCGCAGAGCCGAGTGACGAGGGGACGGCCGGCTGATGGCACTCGTGCTCGTCACCGGCGCCTCCTCGGGGATCGGTCTGCTCGCCGCGCGGGGGCTGGCCGCCGCCGGGCATGACGTCGTGGTGCATGCGCGTACCGCCGACCGGCTGCCGGCCGACCTCGCGCGGGCCGGAGAGCTGCTCGGCGACCTGGCGGACGCGGATGCCGTCGCCGACGTGGCCGCGGGCGCGCAGCGTTTCGGGCGGTTCGATGCCGTCATTCACAACGCCGGTGTGATCGACGGCCCCGACGTCTTCGCGGTGAACGTCGCGGCACCGTACCTGCTCGCGGCCGCGATGACGCCGCCGGAGCGCACCATCGTGATCAGCAGCTCGATGCACAGATCCGGATCTGCCGACCTGTCGGGGCTCGACCTCGCGCATCCGGATCGCAGGGCCCGCCCGTACGACGATTCGAAGCTGTTCGTGACGGCGCTCGCTCTGCATCTGGCCCGTACGCGATCCGACGGGCTCGCACATGCCGTCGACCCGGGGTGGGTGCCGACCCGGATGGGGGGATCGCACGCGCCGGACGATCTGCGGGAGGGGAGTCGCACGCAGCAGTGGCTGGCGACGGCGCCCGCCGAGGAGATCAGCCCCCGTACCGGCGGGTACTGGTTCCACCGCCGCATCCAGGAGCCGCATCCGGCCGCGACGGACCCGACGTTCCAACGCGACCTGATCGCACTCCTCGCCGCGCAGACCGGGGTGGCGCTGGAGTGACGAGACGGCTCGATGGTTGCCCCGAGTCGATAGTTGCATTTACGCAACCAGTAGGCGTATAGTTGATTCTTATCAACTTTCTACACAGGAGCTTTCCACTGTGACTCACGTCTCCCCTTCCTCCGCACCCGAGCCCGTCCGCTCGCCGCGCGAGGTCTTCACCGCGATCTCCGGGCTCGTCGTCGGCATGTTCGTCGCCGTGCTCTCCGGCACCGTCGTGTCGACCTCGATGCCCGTCATCATCGCCGACCTCGGCGGCACCCAGTCGCAGTACACGTGGGTGATCACCGCC
Organism: Microbacterium sp.; assembly: GCF_041641055.1. Classification (GTDB taxonomy): domain Bacteria; phylum Actinomycetota; class Actinomycetes; order Actinomycetales; family Microbacteriaceae; genus Microbacterium. The sequence continues at coordinate 134,737 of NZ_JBEPZB010000005.1, read as the reverse complement.
AGCCTGCTGGCCACGGCCGTCTCGACCCCGATCTGGGGCAAGCTCGCCGACCTCGTCGATCGCAAGATCCTCGTGCAGCTCTCGCTCATCCTCTTCACCGCCGGCACGGTGATCGCCGGATTCTCGACCGACACCAACATGCTCATCGCGGTCCGCGTGATCCAGGGCATCGGCGTCGGCGGCCTGATGTCGCTCGTCATGATCGCGGTCGCCCTCATCATCTCCCCGCGCGAGCGCGGCAAGTACATGGGCGTCGTCGGCGGCATCATGGCCCTCGGCACCATCGGCGGCCCGCTGCTCGGCGGCCTCCTCACCGACGTCTGGGGCTGGCGCTCCAACTTCTTCGTCGGCGTGCCCTTCGCGATCCTCGCCCTCGTGCTGCTGCAGTTCACGCTGCACCTGCCGAAGCCCCAGCGCGACACGAAGGTGTCGATCGACTACTTCGGCATCGTCCTGCTCGCGGTCGGCGTCTCGACGCTCCTCATCTGGGTGTCGATGGGCGGCAGCCAGTTCGACTGGGACTCCTCGACGAGCATCATGCTCGCCGTGATCGCCGGTGTCGCGATCGCCGCCTTCATCACGGTCGAGTTCTTCGTCAAGGAGCCGATCGTGCCGATGTCGCTGTTCCGCAACCGCACCTTCACGCTCTCGGTCATCGCCTCGATCGCCATCGGCGTCTCGATGTTCGCGACCTCCGTGTTCCTCGCGCAGTACTTCCAGCTGGCCCGAGGCGCCACGCCGACGGAGTCCGGCCTCATGACGATCCCGATGATCATCGGCCAGATGGGCGCGTCGATCATCATCGGCCAGCTCGTGAGCCGCTTCGGCAAGTGGAAGGGCTGGATGCTCACGGGCTCGGTCCTCACCACGGTCGGCGTGAGCCTCATGGCGACGCTGCGCTACGACACCCCGTTCCCGCTCGTCGCGGTGTACATGTTCGTCCTCGGCGCCGGCCTCGGCATGGTCATGCAGAACCTCACCCTCATCGTGCAGAACGACACGGCCCCGCAGCAGCTGGGTGCCGCCTCGTCGAACGTCAACTTCTTCCGCACGATCGCCGGAACCATCGGCGTCACGGTCATGGGCGCGATGCTCTCGACGAGCGTCGGGAACTACATCACGGATGCCCTGGAGGGCTTCACGCCCACCACTCCGGAGGAGGTCGACGCGCTAAAGCACCTCGCCTCGGGTGATGTGCCGAAGGTCGGCCAGCTGCCCGACACGATCCGCACGATCGTCGAGGGAGCATATGGACACGGCATCGCCGACTCGTTCATCATCGCCATCCCGCTCGCGGTGATCGCCATCGTCGCGATCGCGTTCATCAGGAACAAGCCGCTGTCGACCAAGAACGCCGCGGAGCAGCTGCGTGAGCAGGCCGAGGAGTCGGTGCTCGAGGTGTCGGAGGCCGAGGTCGGCGCCACCATGTCGACCGGAGCGATCCGCATCGCCGGGGCCGAGGCAGCATCGCCCACCACGGGATCCGTCACGGTGCTCGAGCGCGAGAACCGCGGCGAGAACCGCGGCGAGGACGGCCGGGAGCCGAGGCGCTGACATGATCACCCCCGACGTCACCGCGACGCCCGCCGAGATCGACACCGCCCTCGGCGACCTCCAGACGCACCTGAACCTCATCTTCGCGAGGACCAGGACGCTCTGGAGGGAATCGGCGGCGCGGATCGCTCCCGAGCTGCAGGTGGGCGGCTACAAGCTGCTGACCTTCATCGACAGGGCGGGGACGGCGAGCGCGCATGAACTCGCCGAGCGGTTCGAGATGGACAAGTCGGTCATCAGCCGCCAGGTGCGGATGCTCGAGGAGCTGGGCCTGATCGAATCCAGGGCCGATGAACGCGATGGGCGGCTGCGGGTGCTGACGGCGACGCCGGCTGCCTGCGCCGCCCTCGCGGAGCTGCGCAGCGACCACGCCTCGCGGCTCCGCACGGTCGTCGCCGAGCTCACGCCGGACGAGATCCACGCGGCATCCAAGGTCTTCCGGCTCCTCGCCGAGGTCTGACCTTCGGGAACCCGCGCACGGATGCATGCCCAGATCACGGATGCATGCCCAGATCCGCAGATCCGGGCATGCAGCCGGGCATCCGGCATGCATCCGTCATCTCGACCTCGCCGAGGGCGAGGCCCGAAGCCCCGCCGGCCGACCGCCGGCGGGGCTTCGCCGTAAGCTGGCGGGCATGAGTGCCTCGCCCGACGAACCCGCCGCCGAGCCTGCGAACCCGGAGTCTCCCGATCTCGACCAGGCGATCTCGCGGGTCGAGCACGAGCTCGGACGCCTCTTCGCCCGCATCCGGGTGAGCTGGCGCGAAGCCGCGACGACCGTGCACCCCGACCTCCAGCCGCTCGGCTATCAGGTGCTCACCTCGATCGCGACGGGCAAGGCCACCTCGGCCGGAGCGATCATCGAGCGCCTGCAGACCGACAAGTCGGCGGTCAGTCGCCATGTGCGTCAGCTCGAACAGCTGGGCCTCGTGGAGAGCGTCCGCGACCCCGACGATCGCCGTGCCCGGGTGCTCGTCGCCACGGAACTGGCCCAGGAGCGTGTCGCGCTGGCCCGCTCGCGGTACGAGGAGCGTTTGGGGGAGCGGCTGCGCCGCTGGTCGGCCGAGGACCTCGACCACTTCGCGGAACTGCTCGCCGCGTTCGGCGACTGAGGGCATCCGGTCGGCGATCCCGCCTCGGAGGGTGGACGCGAGCACGAAGCAGGACGAGACTTTCCTCACGCCTACAGGAATGAGGAGCAGTCATGGCATACCGGGTCGGATACTTCGTCGGCAGTCTCTCGTCCACCTCGATCAACCGCGTCCTCGCGACCGCGCTGATCGGGCTCGCTCCGGATGATCTGGAGTTCTTCGAGATCCCGATCAGGGATCTGCCGCTCTACAGCCAGGACCACGACGACGACTACCCACCGGTCGCCACGGCACTCAAAGAGGCCATCGCCTCGGCGGATGCAGTGCTCTTCGTCACCCCGGAGTACAACCGCTCCATTCCCGGCGGGCTCAAGAACGCGATCGACTGGGCATCACGACCCTGGGGGCAGAACTCCTTCGACCACATCCCCGCCGCCGTCATCGGCGCCTCGGTCGGAGCGATCGGCACGGCCGTGGCCCAGCAGAGCCTCCGCGGGGTGCTGAGCTTCTGCAACGCGCGGCAGATGACCGCGCCGGAGGCGTACATCCAATTCTCGCCCGACACGTTCGCCGCCGACGGCACGGTGACGAACGAGGGCACCGCGACGTTCCTCCGCGACTACCTGGTCGAGTTCCGTGATCACATCGAACGCGTGCTCACCGTGCTGCCGCGCGACACCGACGGGTGAGCGTAGCCTGAACGGCATGACGCTCACGAAAGCCCGCACCGCCGCCGAGGTCGTCGATTGGCGTCGTCGTGTGTTCGCCCTGTACGACGCCGTGCGCACTGGGGAGTCCCCGCAGGAGGCGCACGAACTCTGGCGCATCGAGCGCGACGACCTGATGCTGCATCACCCGGCGACCCCGCTGCTGTCCGAGGACCGGCCGCTGTTCGAGGGGCTGTCGATCCCGTCGTACGACCCGCAGTGGCGCTTCGAGCTCCCGATCCTGGAGGCCGAGCCCGGCGGTTTCGACTTCGCCACCGGCACCGACGGGGTCGTGCCGTTCGAGCGGATCGGCCGGGTGGAGGTCCCCGACACCGGCTCGCTCGACGTATGGCGGCTGACGACCTACGGCGGCGGTCTCTTCATCCCGGTCCGCGATGCGCTGGCCGGGCGGCCTGGCGGCACCTACGGTGGCGGCCGGTACCTGATCGACACCGTCAAGGGTGCCGATCTCGGGTCGGATGCCGCACGCGGCACGATCGTCCTCGACTTCAACTTCGCCTACAACCCGTCCTGCGCATACGACCCGGCGTGGGCCTGCCCTCTCGCCCAGCCGGGGAACGTGCTGCCCGTGGCGGTGCCGGTCGGGGAGATGTACGAGGGCTGAGCGGAGTCCGCGGTCGGATCGGAGTGTTCCCGCGCCGGGGAATAGCTCGAGTGCCGTGGGTCTTGTCCTCAGGGTGAGTCTTTTCGAACCGGCCGTCTTCGGCGCCCTGCACCTGTCCAACCGCGTCGTCATGGCACCCCTCACCCGCACGCGTGCGGATGATGCCGGAGTCCCCACGGCGACGATGGCGGAGTACTACCGCCAGCGCGCGGGCCAGGGGCTCATCATCTCGGAGGGGACGTGGCCTGCGGCCGAGGGCAAGTCGTACTCCGGTCAGCCGGGCATCGTGACCCCGGCCCAGATCGAGGGCTGGCGGCGCATCGCGGACGCCGTGCACGAGGCGGGTGGAACGATCGTCATGCAGCTCATGCACGGCGGGCGCGTCTCGCATCCGGAGATCTCCGGCGAGCCGCGCGTCGTGGGACCGAGCGCTCTCGCCGCCCCCGGTTCCACCCACACGCCCGTGGGCAAGCTCGACATGCCGGTCGCGCACGCGCTGACTCTCGACGAGATCCCCACCGTCGTCGAGCAGTTCGCCCAGGCGGCCCGCAATGCGATCGCCGCGGGGTTCGACGGCGTCGAGGTGCACGGCGCGAACGGCTACCTCGTGCAGGAGTTCCTGTCGCCCGCGTCGAACATCCGCGACGACCGCTACGGCGGATCGCCGGAGAACCGCGCGCGTTTCGCGATCGAGGTGACCCGTGCCGTGGCCGAGGCCGTGGGTGGCGACCGCACCGGCATCCGTCTGTCGCCCCAGCACAACATCCAGGGCGTCCTCGAGGAGGATGACGACGATGCGCTCGCGACCTACCTCGCCGTCGCCGAGGGGCTCGCCCCGCTCGGATTGGCCTTCGTCGACATCCTCAGCGCCGCGCCGACGAGCGAGCTCGTGCAGCGCATCCGCCGCGCACTCGGCGCCCCGCTCATCATCAACTCCGGCTTCGGCACGCCGACCACCCGTGACGAGGCCGAGACGCTCGTGGCCGAGGGATGGGCGGATGCCGTCGCCGCAGGGCGCCCGGTCATCGCGAACCCCGACCTCGTCGAGCGCTGGCGTCAGGACGCCGAACTCAACGACCCGCGCCCCGCGCTGTTCTACGGTCGCACCCCCGAGGGGTACACCGACTACCCGTCGCTGGAGTCGGTGCGCGCGGGAGCCTGATCCACCGGCCCGCTGCGAACCGGCCACCGCCCCGGCCGGTGCGCCCTCAGGTGCCCCTGTCGGGGCGGTATATCGGGGCGTACAGTGACCGCATGATCACCGACGATCCCACCCTGACGAACCCCGACCACTACCGGACGCTGTGGGAGAACGACTTCGTCCGCGTGCTGGAGTACACCGACGAACCCGGCGACCAGACGACGCCGCACGATCACCCCAACAGCGTCATGGTCACGTTGAGCGACTTCTCGCGTCGGCTCAGCGCGGGCGATCGGGTGTTCGACACGGCGCTGACGTCCGGACAGGCGGTGTGGCTCCCGGCTCAGCGGCACTCGGGTCAGAACACCGGCACGACGCCGACGCACAGCATCCTCATCGAACTGAAGGGCGACGCGGCCGGCGAGCAGGACTCCGCAGTCCTGGGCCCACGCGTGTGACCGAGGGCGGATGCGACGCGTCAGCGCCGCACGCGCGCCCTGGTCTTCGCGACGCTGCTGAGGGTGGCCCGCACGGGCGTACCGAGGTACAGGCCGAGGGATGCCCCTGAGGCCAGGCCGATCCCGATCACCACGGCGTCGACGAGCGAGCCGCCGACTCCGACCACACCGCTGGCCGAGCCCGCGGCGTGGATCATCTCGAGCAGTCCCTGGAAGACCGCGACGCCGGGGACGAGCGGCACGATCGCGGCCGTGGTGACCGCCACCGAGGGCACGTGCAGGTTGTGGGCGATCAGCATCCCGATGAAGCTGGCCAGCAGCGCCCCGATCGCGCTCGCGGCGGCCGGATGCAGCTGCAGCCCCACCATCGCTGAGTACCCGGCGATCGTGACTGCGCTCAGCAGCGCGCTCACCAGGATGATCCGGATGCCCGCGCCGTTGAAGACCGCGACGGCGATCGCGATGATGATCGCGCCGACGAACTGGTTGAGCAGCGGCCCGAACGGTGCGGGGTCGTCGGGGAGGCCCATCGTGAATCCGAGGACGCTGCCGAGCTCGAGACCCACGAGGATGCCGATCACGACGCCCAGAGTCTGCATCGTCAGGTCGAGGATGCGCCCACCGGCCGTCAGTGCGAAGCCGTCGATCGCGTCCTGCGCCGCACCGACCACGGTGAGGCCTGCGAGCATGAGGACGATGCCCGAGGCGACGATGATCGAGGGGCGGATGCCGTCGAACGGCTCGAAACCGGCCGCGCCGAGTGCCGTGACCGCGACGGCGACCACCGTGGTCACGAACCCTCCCGCGATCTGGCTGAAGAACAGCGGCACCCGGGCTCGCGCGAGGGCGGCCTGGGTGAGCGCTGCGCAGAGCGCTGCGACGAAGGTGAGGGCGACGATGATCGGCGAGGCACCCAGCATGATGCTGACGCCGACCGCGAGGAGGGCGCGCGCGACGATGACGACCGGCTGCTGGTACCGGAAGGGCACCTTTCGCAGCACCCGGAACGCGGTGCGGGCCGATTCGAGATCGAGTCCGTCGTCGATGTCGGCGACCAGCGCCTGCACCCGCTGCAGCTTGGCGTGATCGGGCGCCGCGACGCGCACCACCCGCACCAGGGTCTCCGGCCAGACCTCGCCGCTCAGGTGGAACGAGACGGTGATCGAGTTGTACGTGACATCGACCTGTACGTCCCGCATCCCGTAGGCCGCGCACACCCGGGTGATCGCCAGAGTGACCTCGTGCGCGGAGGCGCCGACCGCGAACATCGACTCGCCGATGCGCGTCGCGAGGTCGAGGACCCGCGGCACGGTGCGCTCGTCGATGACGGGCATCGCCTCGGTGTGGGCGACGGAGGAGGGGTCGGTGTGCAGGATCCTGCGCACCGAGGCGAGCAGCCGCCGCGGGGGGTTCGGGGACATGCCGCCGAGACTATGCGCTGGGCGGTGCGTCGACGTGACCGGAGGAGGCGCCCTCGGCGGGTTCCGGCACGAGGTACAGGCCGCTCGGCGCGCTCGCGGTGAACGCCAGTGCCTCGATCCATTCGCGGTTGATCGAGGGCTGGCGGCTGCCGCTGTACTTGAAGACGAGCGAACTGCCCGCGTGCACCCAGACGGTGGTCCGACCGCCGCCCACGCTCATGTCCTCACGCCAGGTGAAGCCGAAGGGCTCGCCGCGGCGCAGCTTCGCCGTGATCACGAGCTGGAGGTGCGTGAGCGCGCGATCCTCGATCTCGGCCTTGGTCGTTCCTTCATAGATCAGCTTGCCCACAAGGGTCTCCTCTGTTTCGCCACGGGACCCGTGCAAGCGGCGTGATCCGGGTGATCGACGGGTGGTGTCTCCATCTTCCTATATTCCGGTGTGAGAGCGGAATGCTCGATCCTCGGCATCCGCCTGTCAACCCTCTGTCGTGTCGGTCCGCGCCGGGGGAGGGTGGCCACTCCACACGGTTCACGAGGAGGATGACGATGAAGGCACTCACCTGGCAGGGCACCCGCGACGTGGCGGTCGAGGAGGTGCCGGATCCTCAGATCGAGCACCCGACCGACGCGATCGTCCGCATCACGTCGTCGGCGATCTGCGGCTCCGACCTGCACCTGTACGAACTGCTCGGCCCGTTCCTCGACAAGGGCGATGTGCTCGGTCACGAGCCGATGGGCGTCGTGGTCGAGGTCGGCAGCGCCGTCAAGGATCTCGCGGTCGGCGACCGGGTCGTCGTGCCCTTCAACATCTCGTGCGGTCACTGCTTCTTCTGTCTGCGCGGACTGCAGTCGCAGTGCGAGACCACCCAGGTGAAGGAGTACGGCAGCGGCGCGTCCCTCTTCGGGTACACCAAGCTCTACGGACAGGTGCCGGGCGGTCAGGCGGAGTACCTGCGGGTGCCCCTCGCCGACTACAACCACATCAAGGTCGCGTCCGACCTGCCGGACGAGCGGTACCTCTACCTGAGCGACATCCTGCCGACGGCCTGGCAGGGCGTCGAGTACGCGAATGTGCCGGACGGCGGCACACTGGCCGTGATGGGCCTCGGCCCGGTCGGACAGTTCGTCGCGCGCATCGGCGCGCATCGCGGCTACCGCGTGCTCGCTGTCGACCCGGTCGCGGAGCGTCGTGAGATGGCGGCGCGCCACGGAGCGGAGGTCTTCGACCTCACGGACGACGTCGTGACCGAGCTCCGCGACCTCACCGGTGGGCGGGGAGCGGATGCCGTCGTCGACGCCGTGGGCATGGAGGCGCACGGCAACGGCGGTGCGGCGTTCGCCCAGAAGGCCGTCGGTCTGCTGCCGGATGCCGCAGCGCGCGCCCTCATGGACAAGGCGGGGATCGACCGGCTCGCCGCCCTGTACGCCTCGATCGACGTGGTCCGCCGCGGCGGCATGGTGTCGCTGAGCGGCGTGTACGCGGGAGACGCCGACATCCTGCCGATGAAGACGCTGTTCGACAAGCAGGTCGGCATCCGCATGGGCCAGTGCAACGTGAAACGCTGGATCGACGACCTGATGCCCCTGGTCGAGGACCTCTCCGACCCGCTCGGCGTGATGGACCTCATGACGCACGACGCGCCGCTCGAGGACGCCCCCGAGCTCTACCGCACGTTCCAGCGCAAGGAGGACGGCTGCATCAAGGTCGTGCTGCGTCCTTCGGCGGCGTGACGGTCAGGTGGCTCCGCCCGTCGGAGCCACCTCCGTCCGCTCCACCCGCCCGCGGATGAAGAACAGGCAGATCACGCCGACCACGATCACGACGATGTTGCCGAGTCCGGCGATCGAGCCGAACGGGGTCGCGGCCGGGTAGGCAGTGTGCAGGAAGATGCTCGGATCGGTGCTCGCATGCAGCAGGATCGGCGCGACGATGGTGCCCGTCACCCGCATCGCCAGGTACATGCAGATGCCGAACGCGAACGTGTACGCCAGCTGGACGAGAGTGGCGATCACAGACTGCCCGGTGAGCAGGTTCCCGGCATGCAGGAGCGCGAACAGAGCTGACGAGATCAGCGCCACGACGACTTCGCGCTGTCCCGCCTTGCGGAGCAGGGTTACGACGAGGCCGCGCGTGAGGACCTCCTCCGCGAAGCCGATGAACAGACCGGCGAGCAGCCAGGTTCCCACGACAGGAGCGCCGGCCGTGCCGTAATCCACGGAGAGCAGGTGCAGCACGTTGAAGACGAGCACGACGGCGACCGCGATCCACATCCACCCCCGGCCGCGGATCGGCTGCGGTCCGAAGAGTGCGCGCAGCCAGCCGACCGAGCCGGCGAAGCCCACGAGCAGCAGGCAGCCGACGAGGATCGGGATGACGTAGAACACCAGGATCCCTGAAGCGCTCTGCGGATCCTCCACCTGCGCGGCAAGCGGAGCGAGCAACAGCGACAGCCCGTTGTAGAGGACGAAGTATGCGACGACGAGCACGATGGCCCGCCACCATCCGCCCCGCTCCCAGAAGCGTCTCCATGCGGACGGCGCTGTATCGGTCATCAGTCTTCCCCTCGCTCCGCGAGGGTCGCGGCTCCCACCAATATATGGCTGATGCCGTCGTCGGGCGTCAGACGGCTCCGCCCTCGGCGAGGTAGGCGAGACGGTGCAGGGTCTCCGAATTGCGCCAGCGCAGCATGGGCGTGGTGAGGAGGCTCGGCACCAGCGTCGCGGGTCCCGAGACCGGCTCCTCGTCGATGCGGACCATCGTGCCGCCGCCGTAAGAGCGCACTCGCAGCGTGACCCTCGCCTCGCCGATGGGCCACCCGCGGGCGCGCATCACCATGCGGTCCGGCGGTGACCATTCCTCGACGACGGTGGTGTCGTCGAGCAGGAACGGCCACACGCCGACCGAATGATGCAGCTCGGCGCCCGGCTGCGGCCAGGTCGCGTCGACATCGCGCATGCGCGAGGCCCCCACGACCCAGGCCGGGTACAGCCAGGCGTTGCTCAGCACCCGGAACACATCGTCAGGCCGGCAGTCCATGGTCCGCACGTTCTTCGCCATGTCGGCGCTCCTCTCTCGTCTGTGGTGATCGTGGCGGTGGGCGGCGATCCGCGTACAGGGGGTTGACGGACACCGCCCATCCGCTCCGGCCACTAGCACACGCACCCGCGATCGCGCCTCCCCCTGGAACTGTGCCGCCGCCTCTGCGAACGTCGGAGCATGGCACTCATCGACCTTCCCGTCAGGGCGGCGCACCGACTCGCCGCCCTCACCCGCGACGACGCCCCGATGCTCCTGACCCGGGGCTACGACTTCGGCTCGAGGATCTGGCGCAGGGCTCGCCCCGGGGCGCGATCGGCGCCGATGCGGCTGCTCGGCAGCGATGCCGTGTTCGTGCGCGGCATCGAGGGCGTGGAGCTGTTCTACGACGGCAGCCGCATCGCCCGCTCGGGGGCGATGCCGCCCATCGTGCAGGAGAGCCTGTTCGGACACGGATCGGTGCACAGCCTCGACGGCGACGAGCACCGGCACCGCAAGGCCTCCTTCCTCGACGTCGCCTACGAAGACGAGCAGGTCGCGAGACTCACGCCGTGGCTGGAGCGCGAGTGGGAGCACGAGCGTCAGGCCTGGCTCGACGGCGGCACCCGCAGTGCGTACGACGCGGCCGTCGGCGCGTTGGGACGCGCCGTCATGGGGTGGGCGGGAGTGCCGGGCACACCCGCGGCGAAGACCCGCTGGTCGGCTCGGCTCGCGCAGATCGTCGACGGCTTCGGCTCCCCGCACTCCCCGGTCTACGTCGCGGCGCTCGCGAATCGGTGGTGGTCCGACCGTCACTCCGCCCGCCTGATCGAGGCGGTGCGTGAGGGAACGCTGCGTGCCGAACCGGGTACGGCACTCGAGGTGTGGGCGCACCACCGTGATCGCGACGGCGAACTGCTCCCGCCGCGGGTCGCGGGGGTGGAGCTGCAGAACAGCATCCGCCCGATGATCGCGGTCGCGCGGTTCGTCGCCTTCGCGGCGAAGGAGCTGCACGAGCGGCCGGACTGGCGCGAGCGGATCGCCGCCGAGACGGCGGACCGCGGCGCTCTGATCGGAGGCCCGCTCGCGACGATGTTCGCGCAGGAGATCCGTCGCACCTCGCCGTTCGTGCCCATGCTGCCGGGGTGGGCGACCGCCGACATCGACATCGACGGCCAGCACGTGGATGCCGGCGGGCGGGTGGTGCTCGACCTCCAGGGGACCAACACGGATGACCGGTTCTGGCCGAGGCCCGAGCGGTTCGACCCGGAGCGCTTCCGGGACGTCGACGACTATGAGGCGCTCGCGGCGTTCGTCCCGCATGGCGGCGCCGACGTGGCGACCGGCCACCGGTGCCCGGGGGAGAAGCTCGCCATCGCCGGTCTCGCCGGTGCCATCGCCGTGCTCAGCGACCCCGGTCTGCGCATCCTCGGCGACGGCCTCGATGTGAACCGGCGCAGACTCCCCACCCGTCCCCGCTCGGGCGGCACGGTGCGCTCCGCCACGGCATCCGGTCGCTGCCCGTTCCACTGATCGAGTGCTCCTGCGCGTTCTGTCAAGGGGTGCGCACGCGGATCGAGCGGCCAGGCATGCTGGCCGGACTGAAGCACCGACGAAGGGAGCATCATGTCAGATCGCGAATCCACCCCGGACGACGGTCGAGCAGAGTCGGACGAGACCCCGATGATCCCCGACGAGCTCGCCCCGCGGCAGCAGTCGGAGGACCCTGTCCCCAACGATCCCGACCTCGCGGGCTCGGGCGACGCTGGCACGGAGTACCAGGACCAGGACCGGGACGTCTGACCCGGCCCGCCAGCGGTCGGTCGTCCGAGACGGCCGGCCACGGCGCCCGTCGCACGACTCCCCCTTCCTGGTGCGGCGGGCGTCCCGGCGCGGCCGGCGACGGCACCGGGGCGAGCGGGTCTGTGTCAGCCTCGGCCCGAGGTGTCGACCCCGGCCAGGATCTCCTCGGTCGGGATGATCACGACATCCTGCACCTTCCAGTCGAGGTCGGTGATGCGTGCGGCGAGGTCGGTCGTGTCCGTGAGCGACACCTTCCCCCGGTGCGGCACGACGAACGCCTCGATGTGGAACACCTGCCCCTGATCCCGCATCCGGACGCCCGCCTCCTTGACCCAGGGACGCGAGCGCATGGTCGAGATGACGTCGCCGGCCAGCGGATGCGGGTGCGCGCTGTCGTAGGTCCTGGCGCGCTGGTCCATCAGGTCGATCACGGCGGTCTTGGTGTTGCGCCAGCCGTCCCAGACGATGCCGAGGGAGATCACGAGGGCAGCTGCGCCGTCGAGCCACCACACGCCTGCGCCCACTCCCAGCACTCCGACGATGGAGGCGACGGTGGTCTGCCAGTCCGCCTTGGCCATGTCGGCATCCGCGTAGAGCAGCTTGTTGTGCAGCACCGGGGCGAGCTTGGCCTTCGCAGGACCGTAGAAGAACACCGGACCGACGATCACGACGGCCATCACGGCGACCATCAGCCACCCCAGCCAGATCGTCTGGCCGAACAGCTGCACGGTGCCGATCGTCGGATGCTCGCGCGCGAGGAGTCCCGTCACGGCCTCCACCGCCAGGTTGAGTCCGACGGCGAGCAGCGCGACACCGGCGACCAGGTGTCCGATGCCCATGACGCGGTGGAGTCCGTACGGATGCTTCACGGAGGGCGCTCGCCGGATGAAGATCAGTGCGACGAGGAACGCGATCTGGGGGATCAGCGAGAGCATGTCCTCGATCCAGGCGGTGCGCATGGCCTGCGAGTTGCCGACCACCAATGCGATCACCGCGATGGTGACCGAGGTGTACCCGATCGTGAACCACTCCCACTTGATCGCCCGGCGGAGTGCCTTCCGCTGCTCGTCCGGCAGCTCTGTGCGACCGATGCGCTTCAGGGAGGTCATCGCGAACCCACCTCCTCGTCGAGGTAGCGCTCCACCGCGCTGAGGAACGCGTTCTCACCGAGTGGCACGAGCAGGACGATCTCGCGTCCGTCGGCGCCCTCGATCTGCGGATACCCGCGAGTGACTCCGGCCTTGTCGATCCAGGGGGTGTCGGAGGTGAACCCGCCCGCGACGACGTCGAGATCGCCGCGCTCGAGCATCCCGACGAGGGTCTCCTCCGATCCTTCGGTCCATTCGATCTCGGCATCGATGCTGTCGGCGAATCCTTCGACGAGGTCGGGGAGGCTGCCGGTCGGAGTGCCGCCGTCAGGGCCGCGGTCGGTGACGAGTCCTGGGTCGGGCGAGACGCCGACGCGCAGCTCACCGCCGGAGACGGTCTGCAGTGTGCCGTCGGGATCCGCGGGGATCGTCAGCCCTCCGCAGCCGGTCAGGCCGATCAGGGTGACCGCCGCAACGGCGACGGCAGCGACGCGGCGGATCAGGATCTTCGAGGCGTTCACGACTCCCATCGTGGCGCGGTCGGGCGTGGATCGGAAGCTGGTTGACCCTCGACGTGACCCGGAGTAGGCGGCGGGTTCGTCCTGGGGGAACGCAGCGGAGCACCGCCTGTCGGACGACCGGCTACGGTAGGGCACATGACTGAGGCCCTCCGGACGTTCGGGCGCATCCTCGCCCGGCACTGGCCGGCGCTCATGGCCTGGTACATCGGCGGCGAGGCGCTGCATCGCGTGCTCATCGAGCTCGCCGGATTCGTCGGCGGACTCACCACCCTGGGCGGGCTCCTGCTGCTGCCGCTCGCGGTCGCCGCGCGTCTCGTCTCGTACGTCGCGATGTATCTGACGGTGCGGCCGTCGCTGCCGCACAGCCGCAGGACGGATGCCGGAGGCGTGCGCGAGTTCGGATCCGCGACTCTGGCGGCGATCCTGCCCTTCTTCGCCTTCTACACGGCATGGGGGCTGCTCGACGCCGATCAGATCGAGTTCTACCAGATCGCGTCAGCCATCGCGCTGGCGGATTCCGGCTTCGAGCTCGACCAGGTCGGCGACCGTGGCGGCCTGATCTCGGTCGGGGCGCTGCCGGTCACGGTGCTGGTGATCGCGCTGATCGCACGGCTGCTGTTCACCCGCTTCGCGGCTCGCCTGCCGCGGTGGAGCGTCGTGCTCGCCGCGTACACCGAGGTTCTCTGGACCTTCATGCTCTTCACCCTCGTCGCCCGCTGGTGGAACGGCGTGCTGGACTGGTTCGCCGAGAGCCAGGCCGTGGGGTGGCTGCAGGGGATCGGCGACTGGTTCGCCGCGAACCTCGCCCCGATCGCCGTCATCTGGGAAGGAGCGACGTGGGTGTTCGGCATCCTCGTCGCCGCTCTCATCGTGCCGGCGGCCTGGCTCACGGTCGCCGGTGTGATCTTCGGCACGACCTTCGACTCGACCCCGTCGTTCGCCCGCTGGACCGGAGGGGTCACCCGCGGCACGGCGATGAGCGTCGCCCGCACACTGGTCATGCGCCTCGAGGGACTCGTCGCCGCCGTCACCGTCATCTGGCGCGGCGGCCCGCTGCTGTTCGGCGCCTACGCCCTGGCGTATGCGGCGTGGGGTCTCGCGGAGCAGACCGGCACCAGGGGAGCGTTGCTGCTCGTGGGGGCGCACGAGTCGTCCTTCTGGGCGGGGTTCTTCCCCCTCATCACCGTGGCGGTGGCGGCCGTCGCCGAACCGCTCAGGGTCGCGATCGTGGCGACCGCATACGACGGCGTCATCGGTCGGCCGCACGCGGGGCTCGACACCCGACCCTCAGGGCTCGATGCGGAAGCGAGCGAGGTCCTGGTCGCTCCCCTCGATGTCGAGGACGAAGGGTCCCTCGGCGTCGTCGGGAACCAGGAAGACCAGCAGGATGCGGTACGACGACGACTCGACGATGCATGAGCTCTCGCCCTCGTCGTAGGGCACGTCGAGTGGCGCGCGGGCGCTGAGCCAGGTCCGCTCGGTGCTCGTCTCGGTGAGGCTCGCCTGTCCGCAGGTCTTCGCATCGAAGCCTCCGGTGGAGCTCAGCCGCACGCTGAGCGTGCGCGAGTCGTCCGGGGCGTCGAACTCGTCCCATTCGACGGGTCCGAGGGTGAGGGTCTGCCCGGCGATGTCGACGCTCGACTCGGCCTCGATGACGCGGTCGGTCGGACGGATGCTCGGCAGCACGTCGAGCCACAGCGTCGCGCCGACCATCGCGATCCCCGCGAGGACGAGGGCGAACAGGGGCGCGCGCTGCCGCCGCCACCACGTCATGGCGTCCTCAACTCGGGGTCGGCGAGCTCGACGCTCGAGGTGCGGGGCAGCGAGCCCAGATCGAGCGGGACGGCGACGATGTCGTCGAGCTCGGCGGTGAAGTACGACGTCGTCAGACGCAGCTCCGCCGACCCCGCGGACACCTCCGGGGGGAGCTCGAAGGCGAGGGTTCCTGTCGTGTCGAGACCGAGGCGCAGCGGGGCGGACACCAGGGTGGCCTGGGGGCGCTCGCTCGCCTGGAACACGCGATCGCCGACCACCAGGGTCGCGAGCCGGATCGACGCGTCCACCTCCGTGTGCGGCGCGGAGGCGACGACCGTCACGACGAGCCAGTTGCCCTCCGCGCTCCACTCGGCGTCGGGGACCACGACCTCGTCGGCGAAGGTCGCGTCGTCGACGGAGGCGATCAGGGTGCGGGATTCGACGGAGGCGCCGACGGCCGCGGACTTCAGCATCGGGCTCACGACGGCATCGTCGTCCGGGGTGATCGCTGTGACGGCACCCGCGACGAGCACCAGTGCGCCGCCGAGGACCCAGGGCAGGGCGCGCCTCACGGCGTCTCCTCGGTGGGGATCAGGATGCGGGCGGAGGTCTCGGCGGCGCGCCAGGTGACGACACCGGACGAGAGGATCACCGCGCCGCGACGCACCTCGACCTCGTGCACATCGAGCGTCACGACGCCGTCGGGGAAGGCATCCTCCGGCACGGTCCATGCGATCGTGACCTCGCTCGGCACGCCCGGCTGCAGGATGACCTGGCCCGCCGATCCGTCGGCGCGCCAGACGGCTGCACTGTCGACGGCCGTCGTGCCGACCAGGTCCAGGAGCGGGTTCTCGGTGTTGACGAATCCGGCCTTGGTGCGGTCGGCGGTCGTACCGACGCCGACGGGGGCATCGGAGAGGTTCAGCATCTCGAGGGTCATGACGAGCAGCTTCTCGCCGGCCTCCGCTTCGAGGTACTCCGATTCGACCGCGTCGGTGAACTCGGCCGCCTGCACGGTGACGGCGTAGACCGAGGTGCGCGCCTCGTCTCCGGGGCCGAGTTCTGTCGGACTCGCCTGCGCCTGCGCGAGGCCGCCCATCGCTGCCACCACGACGACGAGGACGATGAGTCCGGCGGCGACGAACCACACGGCTCGGGGGATGTCGGCGAGCGCCTGTCTCGCGCGGAGGGCGGCCGCGCGCACGACGGTGCCGCGCGCGGCGCCCTGGTGCGTCGCGCCCTCGTGATCCCCCGTCATGCTCACGGGGTCAGCCTAGCGAGGCACTCGCGGGCCCCACCACGCGGCATCCGCCCGTCCATCCATCCATCCATCGCCGAACGGCGGTGCGGGGTCAGTTTCGCACCCGAGCCGCGGTGGGTGGTCAGTTTCGCATCCGAAAGGGCATCTTGGGGTGCGTTTTTGGCCACGGCAGGAGCGGGGCGGGGGTGGGGCGGGGTCCGCATCCGTCGTTCCGTCGCCGGTGCGGTGGGTGGTCAGTTTCGCACCCGAAAGGGCCGCTTCGGATGCGTTTTTGACCACGGTAGGAGAGAAGCGGATGCCGGGCGGGTGGCACGGCGCGGCACGGGACGAGACGGGACGCGACGGGCAGCGCGCCGGCTTCAGCAGGTCTCGAAGACGTACCCGTCGTCGGCCGGGGTGACCAGGTCGCGGTCCCGCAGCACCATCGACGCCGGCGCCTCGTCGTCGGCGCACATCTCGGCGAACGGACGCGGCAGCTCGTCTGCGTACTCGATGTCGATCACGGCGTCTCCGTACACATCGGTGAATGCCGCGCACTCCCGATAGACGGAGCACTCCTCGACGACGGCGAAGTCGAATCCGGCGCGCTCGTGCAGGGCGGATGCCTCCTCGGCGGCGTTCTTCTGGCCTGCGGCGAGGCCCGCGTCGTGGGCGATGTCGACGAACGACGCCGCGAGCGCGAGATTGTCCTCGACGTCCAACGCGCCATCCGAGCGCGTGTACGAGTCGAGGTTGTCGAACTCGACGGCGTCGAACCCTGAGTTCGCGCACCCCTCGATCCACGGGCCCACGATCTCGGCGATGCGCTCGCGACGCTCCGGCGTCGACGTGTCGAGCAGTGCCTCGTCCGGCCAGTCCGGGTCGAACAGCGGCCCGCCGTCGCGGTGCAGCAGAAGGTCATCGGGCCAGGTGTCGAGCTCGCCCGGCTGCGTCTGGAACCCGTTCACGTAGCAGACCGAGTAGAGACCCTCGGCGGGGTCGTCCGAGCGGTCCCGGCCCACGATGCCGACGCCGTCGGCCGGGTCGTATCCGCCGCCGAGCTGGTAATCGGGCGTCGCCCCGGCCGGCGGCAGGACGAAGGTCGACGTGGCACCGGTCTCCGTCGCGCCGCATCCGGTCAGCGCACACGCCAGCAGCAGTGCCGAGACGGATGCGGCGCTCCCGCGCCTCAGCTGCCCGCCCCGTACAGTGCGGCGATCTCTTTCGAACCCATCCCTCGAGCATAGGTCTCGTGCTGCGGCCAGCCCGCCGGCGAGTCCTCCCACTCCTCCTGGCGCCCGTACGGAAGCAGGTCGACGAGCCCCTGCAGCTGGCTCATCCGCTCCGTCCCGCGTCCGTTCGTGTGCCAGGTGCGATACACGCGGTCTCCGTCGCGGAGGAACACGTTGACCCCGAAGCCCTCGTTCGGTCCGGCATCCATGTCGGCGCCGAACATGCTGTCGGAACTCGAGTACCACGCCATCCGGTTGCCCACCCGATCGCGATAGGCGAGCGCCTCGTCGATCGGTCCGTTCGTCACGATCACGAAGCGCGCGTCGTAGTACCGCTCGAGGAAGTCGAGGCGCGTGAACTGCGCTGTGAAGCCGGTGCATCCCGGGCACTGCCATTCATTGCCGTCCGTCCACATGTGGTTGTAGACGATGAGCTGCGAGCGGTCACCGAAGATCTCGGCGAGCCGCACCGGGCCGTCCGTGCCGACGAGCGTGTACTCCGGCAGCTCGACCATCGGCAGCCGTCGGCGCTGCGCCGCGATCGCGTCGAGCTCTCGCGTCGCCGCCTTCTCGCGCACGCGCAGCGCCTCGAGCTCTCGACGCCACGTGTCGACGTCGACGACGGGCGGAAGGGGCGTCTGGGTCGTGCTCACGATGGACCTCCGGATGCTCGGGAGACGATGCCCCCAGTGTGCGCCCGGCCGCCGACATCGTCAACGCCCGCCGACACCCGTCACCCGATCGGCGAGGGCGCTCCGTCGACGGCCGGAGCCTCGACCTCTTCAGCCGGATTGCGGCGGATGCCGATCCACGACACCACTCCGCCGAGGATGAGCAGGGCGGCCGTGACCCAGGCCGCGTTGTGGAATCCGCCGAGGTCGAGGGTGCCGCCGATGATGGTCGAGAGCATCGCGACGACGAGCAGACCCGCGACGCGCGAGACCGCGTTGTTCACGGCGGAGGCGATGCCGGAGCGCGACTCGTCGATGGCCCCGAGGATCGCGGAGGTGAGGGGCGCGACCGTGAGCGAGAGGCCGAGGCCCATCACGATCATGGCCGGGAGAACCTGCCACCAGTAGTCGAACGCCTCGCTGACGAACAGCAGCATCAGGGCGCCGACCGCCATGATCAGCGGGCCGACGGTCATGAAGATGCGCGGGCCGAACCGGCCGGCCCAGGAGCCGGCGCGGGAGCTGAGCAGGATCATCAGGATCGTCATCGGCAGGCTCGCGAGTCCGGCGGCGGTGGCGGTGAGTCCCGCTCCCTGCTGGAGGTAGACGCCCACGACGAAGCCGCTCAGCGACAGCGCGGCGTAGACGAAGAGGGTCGCGAGGTTGCCCCAGGCGAAGTCGCGCACGCGGAAGAGCGAGAGCGGCATGAGGGGCGAGGCCGACCGCTGCTGCCGCACCAGGAACCAGGCGAACATCCCCGCACCCACGATGCCGGGCAGCCAGATCGCCGGCGATCCCCACCCCAGGTTCGGCTGCTCGATCAAGGCGAACACGACGGCGCCGAGTCCGAGCGCACACAGTGCTCCGCTCATCCAGTCGACGCGCACGCCGCTCGGGCGCTCGCTGAGCTTCAGGCGGGAGAGCAGGACGAGCGTGACCGCGATCGGGACGACGTTGATGAGGAACACGAAGCGCCACGAGAGGAAGTCGACGAACAGCCCGCCCAGCAGCGGGCCGACGAGCTGGGCGGCGGTGGTGAACGCCGTCCAGACGCCGATCGCCCTGGACTGCACGTCGGCGCGCATCGTCGCCGTGATCAGGGCGAGCGAGCTCGGCACGAGCAGGGCGCCGGCAGCTCCCTGCGCGGCGCGCGCGATGATCAGGATGAGCGGGTCGGGTGCGGCGGCGACGGCGACCGAGGCGACACCGAAGGCGATGAGCCCGATGCGCATCACGAGCACCCGGCCGTAGGCATCCGACAGTGATCCGGCGAGCAGGATCAGCGCGCTGAGAGTGATGAGGTACGCATCCACCACCCACTGCTGCGTCGTGATGCCTCCACCGAGCTCCTCGCTGATCGCGGGCAGGGCGACGGTCACGACGGTGCCGTCGAGGAAGGTCACGAACGAGGCGAGGACGGCCACGGAGATGACGAGCCGCTGCAGCGGCGCGAAGCGAGAGGATGCCACACGCCGACACTACTGCCGTCCGAGGGGCCTCGGGTCGTCAGCGCGTACTCGTGCCCGAGCGGTAGAGCTCCCGCAGACCCGCAGTGCCGTTCGCGGCGTAGGCCTCGCGCTGGCGCCGTGCCCCGGAGCCGTCCACGCGCAGCCTCGCGATCCCGTCGCGCACCCGTTCCGCGTCGCCGAGCTCCTCGAGTGCCGGCTGCAAGCGGGTCAGCAGGCCCTCCGCGATCGTCCAGGCGGGGCGGATGCCGCCGTCCACCGGGTCCACGAGCCGAGCATCCGGGCCGTACCGGGCGGCGGTCCACAGTGAGGCGTCGATGCCGTCCGTGCCCGTGCCGGCCAGGTCGTCGATCTCGTCGCTGCACAGCAGCGCGCGGGTCAGCGCGACCGCGAGCAGGGTGTCCTCGGTCGTGAGCTGGGCGTCGAACACGCGCACCTCCACGGTGGGGAAGCGCTCGGACAGCCGTACGGTCCACGACAGCGAACTGGCCTCCGCGATCGCGCCCATCGAGACGAGCTGGTCGACGCGCGCGCGGTAGTCGGTGAGGTCGTGGAATCGCGGCGGTGTCCACGAGGAGGGCAGGCGCCGGATCAGGATGCTGCGCCAGCTGTCGAAACCCGAGTCCCTGCCGTGCGCGAACGGGCCGTTGCCGGTGAGCGCCAGCAGGGTGGGGAGCCAGGCGCGCACCCGGTTGACGACGCGCACCCGCTCCTCGTCGTCGGGGACCTCGACGTGGATGTGGAGGCCGTTGACCTCGTGCTCGCGGGTGATCTCCACGAGCTGGGCGGAGACGGCGTCGTAGTGCGGCGAAGGGGAGACCCTCAGCCGGTTCGGGGAGACGAACGGGGTGCCGGTCGCGGCGACGAGTGCGCCCTGTTCAGCGGCGATCGCGCCGAGCATCCGTCTCGTCCGCTCCAGCTGCTCGCCGGACTCCGCCAGCGTGCGGCACGGCTGCGTCGCCGACTCGAGCTGGCAGGTGAGGTACTCGGGTGTGACGCCGGATCCGCGCTCGTCGAGGATGCGCTGCCTCGTCTCGGCGCTCATGGCGGCCGGAACGAGAGTCTGCTCATCGAGCAGGACGAATTCCTCTTCGACGCCGAACCGGGCCACGGCGGCCCTAGTGATCGCGCAGCGCGGAGATGAGCTCGCCCTTGCGCTTGCGGCTGTAGCCGGTCAGGCCGATCTCCTTCGCCCGCTCGCGCAGCTCGGCGACGGTCCAGTCCTCGTAGTCGCCATGCTTTCCGCCGCGGCGACCGACCGTGCTGCGGCCGTCTCGTGCGGCCGCATTCGAGATGCGAGCGGCCTTCTCCTTCGAGGCGCCGTCGTCACGAAGCTCTTCGTACAGCTCCGGATCCTTCAGCGAATTGTTCCTGCGTCCTGGCATGTCGATTGCTCCTTTCGCACGGCGGGAAGCTCCGAGTCAAGGCCCTCTGGTGTGGCGAGCGAACGGGTCTAGGTTGAGTCACCGTAGACGGGCGCTCCGCGCCCCAGAGAAGGGAAGACCGATGAACATCCTGCTGATCATCATCATCGTGGTCGCCATCATCCTGGCCATCACCGGCGGGCTCGTGCAGTCCCTGCAGTTCCTCCTGTGGGTCGGCCTGGTGCTGCTCGCCATCGCGGTCATCGCTTGGTTGATCCGAGCGATCTCCGGCAGCCGCACCCGCTGATCCGAGGAGTGAGGCCCGCTCAGGCGGGCCTCACTCCTTCAGGCGGATCTACTCCTTGAACCCGTCCTTGATGTTCTCGCCCACGTTGTGGGCGGCATCCTTTACGTTCTCTCCGGCCTGCTTGGCCGACGCCTTGGTCTGATCCGCGCGACCCTCGGCCTCGAGGCTCTCGTTGTCGGTGGCCTTTCCGACGCCCTCCTTGATCTTTCCGCCGGCCTTCTCGGCTGCGTTCTTGATGTCGTCTGCTCCACTCATGGCGCGATTCCTTTCATCAGTCGATCAATGGACCACCACCGTCGCACGCCCTCTCGATCCTGCACACGGGATTGACAACGGCGACTGCGCGTGACAGCACCGCACCGACCGTCGACGTGGGCGCCGGCGGCGGCTAGCCTGGCCCCAGGCGGGTGGTCCTGCCCGCTCTCACCTCGGCTGCGGTCGACGAAGGAAGCGGTGGAACATGGACTCGATGATGATGGGCGCCATGCGCTCGAACATGACGTCGATGCCGGACATGGCGGCGATGGACATGAGCGTCCTCCAGGCGTGCATGGATGCGTGCGCGGCCTGCGAGCAGGCGTGCACGGTGTGCTCGACGCAACTCATGGACTGCGCCCCGGCGTGCATGAACTGCGCCGACATGTGCAACACCATGATGCGGTCGATGATGCGGATGCAGGGGATGACTCCGGCGTCGATGATGGCGATGCTCGACGCCTGCATCGCGATGTGTCAGAAATGCATGGATGACTGCATGAACCACGCCGACCACAGCGAGATCTGCCGGATGTGCGCGCAGACCTGCAAGGACTGCATGGATGCCTGCACGGCGGTCAAGGACATGATGATGGCGTCCGCCTGAGGGCGGCACCTGCGTCGCAGCGATCAGACCTGCGTCGCCCCGATCTGACCAGGGCGACGGGATCAGACCAGTGCGACGTTGAACTGCGTGCGACCGACGGCGAGCACGCCGTAACGGGCGTGCAGCGCGACCGGAGTGCCCGCAGGCGCCTCGAGGGCTGCACCGGCTCCGTTCCAGGCGGCGTGCGCCGAGCCGTCGAGTGCGCGCACGACGAGTTCGCCCGTCGAAGCATCCGCCTGCTCGACGATCGCATCGACCCACCCGGCCGGAGTGGCCGAGGCGATGCGCGCCTGGATCAGGTGCAGGGCGTGTCCCGGCGCGAACGAGGAGCACGCGAAACCGTGTCGGCACATGCACGCGGAACGCTCACGCACCGAGAGGGGCGAAAGGTGGTTCAGCGGCGTGGACACGGTGGTCTCCTTCGTGAGCGGACGTTCCGGCAAGAGTAGGTCGGGGTCGCGGGAGAGGGAATTCCGGCCGACACGGGGTGAAACAAATCGGCGTAGACTCGCCGGGTGCTGTTGTCGAAGAGTGCTCCCCGGGTGACGGAGCGAGCGCGGAACGGAGCCGTGGGCGCATTCAGCGCCGCGGACAGAGGCTGACGATCGGCCGGAGGCGGAACACCCGCCCCCGGAGCCGAGTCGTACCCGGCATCCCTCCGATGCCGCCTCTTCCCTCTTCCTCTGTCGCGGTGTCCGCGACCCGTACGAAAGCACCGATTCCATGCGTCCCATCGACGAGCGCACCCTGCGCGCCTCCTTCCTCAACGCCTCCCGCAAAGAGGTGTCCGATCTGACCCTGCCGCCCGGCTTCGCCGATCTCGATTTCGAGAAGCTCGACTACCTCGGCTGGGTGGACCCCAAGCTGCCTCGCCGCGCCTATGTCGTCACCTGGGTCGACGACGTCGCGACGGGCGTCTTCCTGCAGCGCGCCGAGCAGCGGGTCGTCGCCCGCGCGCAGTGCTCCTGGTGCGAGGACGTCACGCTGCGCAACGACGTGCAGCTGTACGTCGCCCGCAAGGCAGGGCCGGCCGGTCGCAAGGGCGACACCATCGGCACCCTCGTCTGCACCGAGTTCGGATGCTCGCAGAACGTGCGGGTGCTGCCGCCCCTGGCGTACGACGGCTACGACAGGGAGCTGGCTCGGGAGCTCCGCATCCTGAAGCTGCAGGAGCACGTCGCGGCGTTCATCGCCGCGGTGCGGGGCTGACGCCTCACACGACGTCGATCCTCGCGACCGTCTCCTCGTCGTCGCACGCGCCGCCCACCCACAGGCGGATGCCGCCGGGCTCGACCCGCCGCACGCCGTCGACTCCGGTGAAGGCGAGGCGGTCGATCGGCACGTCGAAGGACACGATCTCTTCGGCGCCGGGCGCGAGCGCGACCCGTCGGTAGCCCACCAGCTGGGCGAGCGGACGGGTCACGCTCGCGACCTCGTCGTGCGCGTAGAGCTGCACGACGTCGGTCGCCTCGATGTCGCCGGTGTTGCGCACCCGCACGGTGGCCCGCATGATCTCCCCGGCGCTGACGGTCGCGGGGGCGGTCAGGTCGTCGTGGGCGAACGTCGTGTAGCTCAGGCCGAAGCCGAAGGGTCGCACCGGCGTCGGGTCGGCGCTGGTCACGTCCGTGCGCCCGCCGAGCACCGGATGCAGGTACGAGTACGGCTGCGCCCCGCCCGATCGGGGCAGCGAGACCGGCAGGCGACCCGACGGGCCGACGCGTCCGCTCAGGAGCCCGGCCAGCGCGGGCGCGCCCTCCTCGCCGGGGAAGAACGTCTGCAGCACTGCGGACGGCAGCGGGCCAATCGCGGCGGTCGTCGAGACCTCGGCTTCGACCGCCCCGAGACCGACGAGGGTGCCGGCCGCGCCGGCGCGAGCGGGGAGCGCCCAGTCGAGCACGTACGGCCGCCCGGTCATCGCGATCAGGACGACGGGGGTGCCCGTCCCGAGGATCGCCTCGACGAGCTCGCGCTGGATGCCGGGGAGCTCCAGGTCGTCGACGTCGTTGCCCTCGCCGACCGTGCCGCGCCCGAACAGCCCGGCGCGGTCGCCGACGACGACGATCGCGAGGTCCGCGGCGGCGGCGGCCTCGACGGCCGCGGGAATCCCGGATCGATCATCGCCCTCGACGTCGCAGCCGACGGCCGAGGTGATCTCCGCCCGGGGGAACTCCGCGCGAAGTGCTTCGACCACGGTCGGCAGGGCGATGCCCGCCGGAGTGCCGGGATGATGCGCGAGGACGTGGTTCACGAACGAGTAGCAGCCCATCAGCGCCTCGGTGCTGTCGGCGTTGGGACCGATGACCGCGATCCGCGACGACGTCGACGGGTCGAGCGGGAGGGCGCCGTCGTTGCTGAGCAGCACGACGGACTCCTCGGCGAGACGCCGTGCGAGGGCGCGGTGCTCGGCAGGGTCGAGGTCGATCGCCGTCGGAGGCGTGCTGAAGTCGGCATCCAGCAGTCCGAGGTCCTCCTTCTGGGAGAGCACGCGGCCCACCGCGCGGTCGAGGATGTCGGGTGACAGCCGTCCGTCGCGGACCTGCTCCGCCAGGGTGACGTAGGCGTCGGGGGAGGGGAGTTCGACATCGATGCCGGCGGTCAGTGCGAGCCGCGCGGCGTCGGCGGAATCGGCCGCGACCTTGTGCATGCTGCGCAGGAAGTCGACCGCGAAGTAGTCCGAGACGACGACGCCGTCGAATCCCCAGCGCTCCCGGAGGACGCCCGTGAGGTACCGGGGGTCTGCGGTGACGGGGACGCCGTCGATGTCGACATAGGAGTTCATGACGCTGCGGGCGCCGCCTTCCCGGATCGCCATCTCGAACGGCGGCAGCAGCACGTCCTCGATCTCCCGCTGTCCGGCGCTCACGGGAGCGTGATTGCGCCCCGCCTTCGACGCCGAGTACCCGACGAAGTGCTTCAGCGTGGCGTGCACGCCCTCGCTCTGCAGGCCCCGGATGTACGCAGTGCCGACGGTGCCCACGACCAGCGGATCCTCTGCGATGCACTCGTCGACCCGCCCCCAGCGGGGGTCCCGGATGACGTCGAGCACCGGAGCCAGTCCCTGATGGATGCCGAGCGCGCGCATCGAGGCGCCCACCGCGCGCCCGACCTCCTCCACGAGGTCCGGATCGAACGAGGCTCCCCAGGCGAGCGGGGTGGGGAAGGTCGCGGCCTTCCACGCGGCCAGACCCGTCAGGCACTCCTCGTGCACGATCGCCGGGATGCCGAGTCTGGTCTCCTGCTGCAGCCGACGCTGCTCGGCCCACAGCCAGTCGGCTCGCTCGATCGGATCCACCGGCCGGGTGCCGTAGACGCGGGTGAGGTGGCCGATCCCATGCGCCGCGGCGTCTTCGTACCGGGTGGAGCTCTTCTTCTCGCCGGCCATCGGGGCGACGACCTCGTCGCCCTGGTCGACCCAGAAGCCGACGAGCTGTGCCTGCTTCTCGTCGAGGGTCATCCGCGCCAGGAGCGCCTCGACGCGGGGGGAGTGGCCGGCGGCGCCGGGGGACTGCGACATCATGTTCTCTTTCTCGATCTCGGGTGTCGTCTGCTCGAGCGCACCGGTGTCAGCCCTTGACAGCACCGGTGAGCCCTCCGACGATGCGCCGCTCGAACAGGCTGAAGAAGATCAGCGCGGGGATCATCGACAGCGAGGTGAACGCGAGCACCTTGGCCGTGTCGACGGAGTACTGGGACGCGAACGACTGCACACCGAGCGGCAGCGTGAACGCCGACGCGTCGTTGAGGATGAACAGCGGCAGCAGATAGCCGTTCCAGCTGCCGATGAACGCCAGGATGCCGGTCGTGATGACCCCGGGGAGGGAGAGGGGCAGCACCATCCGCCAGAAGAAGCCGAGCCGGCTGCATCCGTCGATGAACGCCGCCTCCTGGATCTCGTCCGGGATGGCCCGGAGGAACGGGACGAGGATGATGATCGTGGTCGGCAGGGCGAACGCGATCTGCGGCAGGATCACTCCGCCGAGCGAGTTCATCAGCCCGAGGCTGCGCACCACGATGTAGAGCGGGGTGATCGCGACGGTCAGCGGGAACATGAGGCCCGCGGCGAAGAACGCGTAGAGCACTCCTCGTCCCGCGAACCGGTATCTCGCCAGCACGTAGGCCGCCATGAGACCCAGGGCGACGACGCCGACGGTCGTCGCGAGGGCGACGATCGTGGAGTTGAGCACCTGGCGCCAGAACACTCCGCCCGTGAGGACGTCGAGGTAGTTCCCGATCGCCCAGGGGTCGGGGAGACCTGCGGGGTCGGTGGTGATCTGGGCGTTCGTGCGGAAGCCGCCGACGATGATGTACGCGATGGGCGCCAGCATCAAGCCGACCGCGATCAGCGCGACGAAGTACACCGCAGGGTTCGCCCACGGCAGTCGGGGCTTCGGGGCGCGCCCTGGGCGCTGGGTGACGAGCACCGAGGTGGCGGTCATCGGACGGACTCCTTCTCGAGTTCGGGGGCGACCTGCGGGTCGGGGGCCGTGCGCGAGCGCCGACGTCCGGACGAGCCTGTCAGCGCGCCGTCGGTGTCACGGCGCAGCACGGCGCGCTGGTAGATCAGCGCGACGACGAGCGAGATGACGAACAGCACGACCGCGACTGCGTTGCCGTAGCCGAAGTTCCCGGCGTTCCGGCCCTCCGAGACCATGTAGGTGGCCATCGTCGAGGTGCCGGCGGTCGAGGCGATGTACTGCCCCCAGATGATGTAGACGAGGTCGAACAGCTGCAGCGAGCCGATGATCGACAGGAACGCCCAGATGCGCAGCGTCGGCGCGAGCAGGGGCAGGGTGATCTGCCATTGGATCTGCCAGTACGACGCCCCGTCGATCGCCGCGGCCTCGTGCAGCTCCTCGGGGATGCCCTGAAGGCCTGCGAGGAAGAGGATGACGGCGAAGCCGACGTACTTCCACGTGATGATCGCCATCAGGGTCCAGATCGCGATGCCGGGGTCGGACAACCAGTCGGTCGCGAGCGCACCGAGCCCGATCTTCTCCAGCAGCGCGTTGAAGGCGCCGTTGGTCTGGAGCATCAGGCTCCACCCCGTGCCCACCACGACCTCGGAGATCACATACGGGATGAAGATCAGCACGCGGATCAGCGACTGCCCCCGCATCCGCCGGTTCAGCAGCAGAGCGAGGAGGATCGCTGCCGGGCCCTGGAGCACGAGCGAGAGCACCAGGATGATGCCGTTGTGCGCGAGGGCGTCATGGAACAGCGGGTCCTGGAGGATCGTCAGGTAGTTCTTCAGGCCGACGAACTCGGTCGGCGGACCGTACCCCTGCCAGCTGAAGAAGCCGTAGTACGCGGCCATCAGCACGGGGAAGATCACGAACGCGAGGAAGACGACCAGGGCGGGCCCGGCCAGAAGGATCACTTCCAGCCGGGCGACCGCCTCACGCCTTCGCCGCGGCATCCTGAACGGCCTTGACGATGTCCTCCGGCGTGCCCTGACCCGAGAGCATGGTCACCACGGCGACGTTCAGCGCATTGCCGACGTTCTGGCCGTAGACGGTGTCCAGCCACTGGGTCGCGTACGGCGCCGCGTTGTAGGCCTCGAGGATGTCCTGCAGGTACGGCTCGGTGACCGCCTCCTGGGCGACCGTGTTGACCGGCGGCGCGTTGAACGCCTTGTAGTACTCGGTCTGCACGTCGGAGGTGCCGAGGTAGTTGAGGAAGTCGACGCAGGCGTCGGGTGCATCCACCGAGCACGAGTACCCGTCGACGCCGCCCATCATCGAACCGGGTTCGCCGTCACCGCCCTCGACCTCGGGGAACGGGAACCAGCTGAGGTCGGGCAGCGGCTTCTGGTCGGGCGTGAGCGAGCCGATCACGCCGGGGTTCCATGCGCCCATGAGCTCCATCCCGGCCTTGTGGTTGGCGATCAGGCCCGCCGAGCTGCCGGCGCCCTGCTGGGCGGTGGTCGTCAGGAAGCCGGCGTTGAACGGCTCCGTGGCCGCGAACGACTCGAGGTCCTCGCCCGCGCGGATCCAGCACTCGTCGCTGAAGTCCATCTCGTCGGCGGCCGTGGCGAGCGTGTCCGAGCTGCACTCGCGCAATGCGAACCAGTAGTACCAGTGGGCGGCCGGCCAGGCATCCTTCGCGCCGAGTGCGATCGGGTCGATGCCGGCCGCCTTCAGGGCCTCGGTCGCCTCCTCGAGCTCGTCGAGGGTGGTCGGGTTCTCGGTGATGCCCGCCTGGTCGAAGAGGTCCTGGCTGTAGAAGAGTCCGCCGGGGAGCACGGCGACGGGCATCGCGTAGACCTTGTCGTCCAGGCTGCTCGCCGAGTACGCGGCATCCGGGATCTCGTCGGCCGCCGGCCCGTCGATCGCCTCGGTGAGGTCCTTGAGCTGACCGGCCTTGACCATCGCCGCCATCTTGCCGCCGCCGCGCTGCAGGAAGATGTCGGGGGCGTCGCCGGAGTTCAGGGCGGTCTGCAGCTTGCCGTCGAGGTCCTCGTTCTGGATCGACTGGACCTCGATCGTGACGCCGGGGTTGTCGGCCTCGAAGTCCGCGACCGTCTTCTCCCAGAACTCGACGCCGGGACCGGTCGTGGAGTTGTGCCAGAGGGTCATCGAGGTGTCGCCGCCGTCGCCGCTGCCGCCTGACGAGTCCGCGGTGCAGCCCGAGAGCGCGAGCGCTCCGACGGCCAGCACCGTGACCGCGGAAGCGAGGGGGAGCCTTCTGCTGTTCATGTGATCGTTCTCCTCATCGAGTTGCGCGCCGCGTCACTGCGGGGCGCCTGCGGACACTCGGGGGTGAGACCGCAGTGGGATGCAGTCTTCTTCCGGCCGCGGCGATCGTCAAACGTTTTCGAAAACAGTTTCCACGCGGGGTTGCGCGCGGCTACGCTGGCGTCCCATGGGGGCACGCACCACGATCCACGACGTCGCGAGAGCGGCGGGAGTGTCGGTGTCGACGGTCTCCAAGGCGGTCAACGGCCGGTACGGGATCGCCGACGCGACCGTCCAGCGCGTGCTGGATGCCGTCAAGCTGCTCGGCTACGAATCGAGCCTCGTGGCGAGCAGCATGCGCGCCAGGCGCACCGGGGTGATCGGGGTGCTGCTGGCGGACTTCGAGCCCTTCAGCGCCGAGATCCTGAAAGGGGTCGGCACGGCGGTGCACGACACGGCCTTCGACCTCCTCGCCTACAGCGGCTCGCACCTCGGCGCGGGGGACGGTTGGGAGCGCCGGTCGCTGAGCAGGCTCTCCGGCACGCTGATCGACGCGGCCATCATGGTGACCCCCACGGTCGTCAGCGCCGGCACCGAGATCCCGGTCGTCGCGATCGATCCGCACACCGGGCGGGCCGACCTCCCCACGGTCGAGTCCGACAGCTTCGGAGGCGCGCTCGTCGCGACCAGGCACCTGATCGAACTGGGGCACCGGCGGATCGGTTTCCTCGCCGGGCGGCCCGACCTGCGATCGGCGGGCCTGCGCGATGCAGGTTACCGACGCGCGCTCTCCGACGCGGGAATCCCGCTCGACCCCGCGCTCGTCGGGATCGGCCGATACGAGCTGGAGGCGACGCGCGCCTCAGCCCATGCGATGCTGAGCGCCGGGTCCCGGCCGACAGCGATCTTCGCGGCGAACGATCTGTCGGCGATCGCCGTGATCGACGTCGCGCACGAGCTGGGGCTGCGGGTGCCGGACGACCTGTCGGTGATCGGGTTCGACGACGTCCCCGAGGCCACCAGGCGGGCGCTGCCGCTGACGACGATCCAGCAGCCGATGCGCCGGCTCGGAGCGGTCGCGGCGGAGATGGTCTTCACGCTGCTCGCCGGCGGCGAGATCGACGAGATGAACGTCATCCTGCCGACCAGGCTCGTGGTGCGGGCTACGACCGCCGCGCCGCCGCGGTGACCGTGCGGACGTGCCGCCAGGCGGCATCCGACAGCTCCTCCGACAACCGCGCGAACTCCGCGAAGCTGCGTCCGCCGGGCCAGTCCACCGGGAGCATCGACGGCGGGAGTCCGGGATCGACGTACGGCAGCACCCGCCAGCCGTCGATCAGCTGCACGTAGGCGGCGAACGGCGAGGAGGGGAGCGTCGCGATGGACGCCTGGAACCTCAGATGCTCGGCACGCAGCGCCTCCAGGTCCCACCAGGCGGCCGCGGCTTCGGGCAAGGGCACGGGGGTCGACGGCGTGGACGCGGGGAACAGCGTCACCCAGGGTCGTGCGTCGAGGTCGGCGACGATCTCCTCGACCTCGCCGTGCAGGTGCCAGGGGCAGATCCACAGGGCGGGGGAGACGACCCCGGCGCCGATCCACTGCAGACGACGGCGCAGCTGGTGGCGGACGCTGCGCGCGCTCTCGGGGATCGAGAACGAGATGAGGCACCAGCCGTCGGCATCCGACATCTCCCGCATCCGGAAGATGCGGCGATCGCCGCGCTCCAGCATGGCGACGGCCTTCGGATTCAGTCGGTAGCCGGGGGCGGTTCCGCGCTCGGCCAGCAGCAGGCCCTTCTGCTTGAGGCGTGCGATCCCGGTGCGCGCGGGACCTGCGGGGATGCCGAGGTCGCCGGCCAGCGTCACCAGGTCCGCCGCGGAGACCCATCCGCCGAGCGGGCGCAGGTAGAGCCCGACCAGCGTGCGCAGCAGGGAGGCCGTGCTGCCGGGGCGCGCGTCGATGTCGTCGAGCACGGTGCCGGACTCGAGTGCGGTGCCGGATTCGAGCGCGGTGCCGGCCTCGAGCGCGGTGCCGGACTCGGTCACCTCCGTGCGCTCCGGCGCTGTGCTGGTGCCGACCGGCGCCGCGCTGTCACCCGTCATGCGAGAGCAGGGCGTCCCGCACGGCGAGCACCCCGGTGAGGGTCTCGAGGTGCGATGTGCTGAGGGGCGAGAGCCCGAGCCGGATGCCGTCGGGGAAGCGGAAGTCGGGGATGATCCCCTCGCCCCAGAGGCGCTGCGTCACCGCGCGGAAGTCCGGGTGGCCGATGGTGACGTGACCGCCGCGCTGCACGGCGTCGCGCGGGCTCAGCATCCGGACCCCGAGAGGGGCGAGCACCTCGTCGTACGCCCGCACCGCGAAGTCGGTGAGCGAGAGGGACTTCTCATGGATCTGCTCGACGGTGGCCTGCTCGATCAGGTCGAGCATCCCCTGCATGGCGAGCATCGAGGTCACGGGCGGCGTGCCGCTGAGCAGCTGGCGGATGTCTCCGGCAGGCACGTACTCCGGACCCATCGCGAAGATGTCGGCGGCGCTCCACCACCCGTGGATCGGCTGTCGCAGCAGCCCCTGATGCTCGCGGCGAAGGTACGCGAACGCGGGGGAGCCTGGACCGCCGTTGAGGTACTTGTAGGTGCATCCGACCGCCATGTCGACGCCCCAGGCATCGAGCTGCATCGGGATGATCCCCGCCGAGTGGCAGAGGTCCCACATCATCAGAGCGCCGGCGTCGTGCGCGGCGGCCGTGATCGCGGGCATGTCCGCGAGGGCGCCGGAGCGGTAGTCGACGTGGCTGAGCGAGACGAGGGCCGTCTTCTCCGACACCACGGCCTCGACATCGGCGAGCTGCACGCCGAGCACCGGGTCGGGCTCGATCCAGCGCACGGTCATCCCGGTCTCGGCGGCGACGCCGTCGGCCAGGAAGCGGTCGGTGGGGAAGTTGCCCGCCTCGATCACCAGCTCGGTGCGAGACGGGTCGGCCGTCGCCGCGGCGCGCATGAGCTTGTAGATCAGGACGCTGGTGGAGTCCGCGACCACGGTCTGACCGGCTGCGGCGCCGAGCGTGAGGCGCCCGATGCGGTCGCCGAGCTCCATCGGCAGCGCCATCCACTGCTCGTCCCACGACCGGATCAGTCGGGTGCCCCAGTCGTCACGGACGAAAGCGGCGAGCTTCTCGGGAGTGTCCTTCAGGGGCCGGCCGAGCGAGTTGCCGTCGAGGTAGGCGCGGACGCCCGGCGCGTCGGCGAAGGCATCGAGGTGAGTGCGCAGCGGGTCGGCCGCGTCGAGCGCCTGGGCGAGATCGACGAGCCTGCGATCGGTGGCGGTGGCGGTGGCGGTGGCGGTGGCGGTGGCGGTGGCGGTGGCGGCGGGCGTGGCGGCGGACGTGGCGGTCTCGGGGGACGTGGCGGTCTCGGGGGAGTCGGTCATGTCAAGCCTTCGGATCGGCGCTGGTCAGCGGTCGGGCGAGTGTCGGGTCGGCGTCGGTGCCGGGGAGTCTCAGCAGCAGTGCGGCGGGGTCGAGAGGGTTCTGCGGGGCGAGAGCGCGGAGCAGGTCCGTGCCGGTGACTCCTGCTTCCCGGAGGACGGCGAGCTCGGCGGGGTTCAGGCCGACCGGCGTCGGGCCGTTGCCCATGTCCGTGCCGTAGAGCACGGTTCCACCGGCCTGATGGAAGCGGCGGACGTTGCCGACGGCGACGGTGCGCTCCTCGCTGTCGGCTTCGTGGATCGCGAGAGTCGAGACCCAGGCGACGGATGCGGCCTGCTGCGCGATCGCGTCGTCGTCGAGGCGCTCGGTGAAGGGCGCGTGAGCGAGCCGGGCGGCCCCGAGGCGTGCGGCGCGCTGTGCCTCGCCCGCGCCTTCGGCGTGGGCCACGACCGCGAGACTGCGTGCGGCTGCAGCGCTGACGATCGCGCGGAACAGGGCGTCGTCGAAGACCGGGCCGGCGGTCGCGTTGCTCGCGGCCTTGATGCAGGATGCTCCGGCATCCGCCATCTCGGTGACGGCGGCGTGCGCCATCTCGGCGTTCGCGATCTCCCGGAAGGAGCCCGCCGGTGCCCAATCGCGATCGGAGGGGTAGCCCCCGACCGGGGTGAGGAACGCGCCGGCGAACTCGACCACGACCGCATGCGAGTCGCCGGCCCTGCCGGGGCTGCCGGCCCTGCCGGCCCTGCCGGAGCTGCCGGGGCTCCACAACTCCGGAGATCCGCCGTCGTCGGCCCCGGATTCGGTCGATTCCGGTGGCTGGCCACCCCGATCTCCGGAGTTGTGGAGCGGCGCCGACTCAGCGTCGGCCGCGAGCCCGGCGATGACGGTCGGATTCGCGCCCAGATCGATGACGCGGCCGAGCGTCGAACTGTGCAGGAGCGCGTGGTCGACCAGCTGCAGGTGCACGTGGTGGTCGGTGAACCCGCCGACGATCACACCGTCGAGGCGCGGCGTTCCGGGCGCGGGACGTTCGTTCAGGAGGAGCATCCGCTGACCCTCCTGCACGAGGAGGCCGTCGCGCCATCCTTCGCCGTCGAAGAAGGTCGCCGCGTGCATCAGCTGCCGATCTCGGTGCGCACCGTGTAGAGCTCCGGGAAGAACGTCAGGTCGAGGGCCCGCTGCAGGAACCCGACGCCGCTCGAGCCGCCGGTCCCGACCTTCATGCCGATCGTCCGCGCCACGGTCTTGAGATGACGGAAGCGCCAGAACTGGAAGTTGTCCTCGAGATCGACGAGGTCTTCGCAGGCTTCGTAGAGGTCCCAGTGCTGCTGGTGGTTCTGGTAGATCTCTCGGATCGCGGGTACGAGTTCCGGCGTCTCGCGATACGGGAGGCGCACGTCGCGGTCGAGGATCTCGGTCGGGATCGGCAGTCCACGACGTGAGGCGTAGCGCAGGAACTCGTCGTAGAGCGTCGGCTTGTGCCATTCGGCGGTGAGCAGGGCGAGGTTGGCGGGGTGGTCGCCGAAGACGCTGAGCATCTTCTCGTTCTTGTTGCCGAGCGCGAACTCGACCGCCCGGTACTGCACCGACTGGAAGCCGGAGGAGTTGCCGAGCGCGCCGCGGAACTGTGCGTACTCGGTCGGGGTGAGGGTCGCGAGGATCGCCCACTGCTGGGTCATGACGTCCTGGATGCGCTTGACGCGCGCGACTCGCTTGAGCGCTTCACGCAGGTCGTCGCTCGCGAGCAGCTCGCGGGCGGACGACAGCTCGTGCAGCAGCTGCTTCAGCCAGAGCTCGGTGGTCTGGTGCTGGATGATGAACAGCAGCTCATCGTGATGCTCGGGCACACTGACCGGATGCTGCGCCGTGAGCAGCTGGTCCAGCGACAGGTACGAGCCGTACGTCATGCGCCCGGACAGATCGGTGACGATGCCGGCCTCGAGCTCGCGCTCGTTCTTCTCGGTGGTCATGGGTCGCTTCCTGTCGTGACGGACAGGAGAAACATATAACAATCGTGGCGACCGTCACAATAGTGACATATCCCGCTGGTTCTCGGAACGCTGGTTCTCGGCGTGCTGGTGCTTCTTCACGTAGGCGCGCTCGCTGCGGCGACGGCGACTGGCGAGGAGACGATCTCTTGCGGCGGCGAGCAGCAGGGCGATGCCCGCCGAGGCCCCATGGAGCAGGGCCACCGCAGCGAGGAACAACCCCAGCCCGAAGGGCAGGAGAAGGAAGAGCAGGAACGCCCCGTTGTCCATGCCCTCAGGGTAGACCCGGATCCGCCGAGGTCAGAGCCTCGGCGTACGCGGGGGAGCTGTCCGACGCTCCCCGGGCGCTCCGATCGCCTCGAAGCCGGCAGCGAGACGCAGCAATGCTGAGTCGTCGTAGGCGCGACCCGCGAACGTCAGTCCGATCGGCATGCCGATGTCGGACATGAGTCCCATCGGCACGGTCACGGTCGGGATGCCGAGATGGCGCACGGTCAGGTTGCCGTTCGCGATCCAGGTGCCGTTGCGCCAGCCGAGGTCGGCGGACGCCTCGTTCACATCCATATCCGCCGGACCGACGTCGGCGACCGCGGGGAACACGACCGCGTCGAGCTCGAGGTCGTCCATCCAGCCCTCGAGGTCGATGCGACGTGTCTCCTCGAGCCCGCGCAGGCCGTCGGGGAGCTCGGGCATGTCCTCGATGCGGGCGCCGGGATTCTCGCGCACCCAGTCCGGGTATTCGGCGATGTCGTCGTCGAACCCGGTGTAGCGGTCGGGGAGCGCGCCCTCCGGATGCGGGAAGATCGCGGCTCCATCGACGTCGGCGAGGCTGTGGAGGCGCGGGTCGCCGTTCGCCTGCAGGAAGTCCTCCCACGCCCAGGCAGACAGATCGATGATCTCCCGGTGCAGATACTCTGCCGACACCAGGCCGCGGGTCGCGATCGTCGGTGCGCCGGGTCGGTCGCCCTCATAGCGCGACACCACAGGGAAGTCCACCTCGACCACTGTGGCGCCGGCGGCCTCGAGGTCTCGACGGGCGGCGCTCCAGCGCTCGATCACGGAGGGCCGCGTCTCGATGCGCTGACCGGTCGGTCCGCCGATGCCCGGTGCGTCGGCCGTGCCGGCATCCGGGTCGGCGTTGATGTACATGCGCGGGATGCCGATGCGGGCGCCGCGGAGGGTGCTCGCCGCATCGCTCGAGAGTGCCGGGTAGGACTCCGGTCGCACCGCGGAGGCCACGGGAAGGGCGACCCACGGCTGCGCGCGCCAGAAGTCGCCGCGCGCCTCGGCGTCGTCCGTGACGATCACGTCGAGCACCTCGAGCAGGTCCGCCATCGTGCGCGTGTGCGGCACCACGACATCCATGGTGGGCACGAGGGGCCAGTTGCCGCGGGTCGAGATCACGCCGCGCGAGGGGGTGTACGCGCAGAGGGCGTTGTTCGTGGCGGGCCCGCGTCCGCTCGACCAGGTCTCCTCTCCCAGGCCGAAGGCGCCGAAGCTCGCGGCCGTCGCCGTGCCCGAGCCGTTCGACGAGCCGGAGGCGAACGGCGCGGTGAGGAAGTCCGCGTTGTACGGGCTCTCGGCTCGTCCGTAGACACCGCGCTGCATGCCGCCGTTGGCCATCGGGGGCATGTTCGTCAGGCCGAGGCAGATCGCTCCGCCCGCCCGCAGGCGCTCGACCGTGAACGCATCACGCTGCGCGACCAGTTCGGCGAATGCCGGGCTCCCGGCCGCCGCAGTGAGGCCGCGCACGAGGTAGCTGTCCTTCGCTGTGTACGGGATGCCGTCGAGCGGACCGCTGGTCTCGCCGCGTGCGCGGCGGGCATCCGATGCGTGGGCTTCTGCGCGCGCATCGGGGTTGAGGACGACCACGGCGTTCAGAGCCGTCTCGGTCTCCGACCCGTCGTACGCGGCGATGCGGGCGAGGTAGGCGTCGATTAGCTCGACGGCGGTCGTAGTGCCGTCCTCGAGTGCCTGTCGCAGATCGGCGATGGAGGCTTCGACCACATCGATCATGCGGAGGCTCCCACGCTCGGCTGCTGCTGGGTGATGCAGTGGATTCCGCCGCCGCGATCGAAGAGGGGACGCGCGTCGACGGTGACGACCCGGCGCCCCGGATAGGCGTCGGAGAGGATCGCCCGCGCCGTGGCATCCGCCTGCTCGTCGCCGAACCCGCAGGCGACGACGCCGTCGTTCGTCACGAGGTGGTTGACGTAGCTCCAGTCGACGAACCCCTCGTCGTCGCGCAGGGTCGGCGGCGCAGGCAGGTCGAGGATCTCGAAGCGGCGGCCCGCTGCATCCGTCTGCTGTCCGAGGTGCTCCCGGAGCTCCTGCGACACGGCGTGATCGGGGTGATCGGGGTTCTGCTGGTCGTGCAGCAGCAGGCGTCCCGGCGCGGCGATCGTGGCGACGATGTCGACGTGTCCGTTCGTGCCGAAGTCGTCGTAGTCGCGCGTGAGTCCGCGGGGCAGCCACACGGCGGTGGTGGCCCCGAGCGTCCTGGCCATCTCGGCCTCGACCCGCGCCCTGTCGGCGTAGGGGTTGCGGCGGGGATCGAGCTGCACCGTCTCGGTGAGGAGCACGGTGCCCTCGCCGTCGACGTGGATGCCGCCGCCCTCGTTGACGAGCGTCGAGCTCACCAGTTCGGCGCCGACGGCCGCGGCGATGATCCGCGCGTGCTGCGCGGCCTTCTGCCACTGCGCCCAGGCGGGCGCGCCCCAGCCGTTGAAGATCCAGTCGACCGCGCCCAGGACGCCCGGTCGCTCGGCGTCGACCACGAACGTGGGGCCTGAGTCCCGCATCCAGAACTCGTCGACGGGGGCCTCGACGATGTCGATGCTGCGACTCAGCATGCGCCGCGCGCGGGAGATCTCTGCGGGATCGACGATCATCGTGACCGGCTCGAACTCGGCGACCGCGTGCGCGACGGACGTCCAGGTGTCGTAGCCCTCCTCGCGCTCGGCGGCCGACGC
The DNA here is from genome assembly GCF_041641055.1 of Microbacterium sp. Classification (GTDB taxonomy): domain Bacteria; phylum Actinomycetota; class Actinomycetes; order Actinomycetales; family Microbacteriaceae; genus Microbacterium. Next base: position 97,357 of record NZ_JBEPZB010000005.1, on the reverse strand, counting down.
GCCCAGCGTCGGGCCCTCGGCGGGGAACGCCATCCAGGTGCGGTCGTGCGGTGCGGTCTCGGCGGGCATCTGCCAGGCCATGATTGTCTCCTCGCTGCTGATCGCGACCTCGAGGATGAGGAACCGTGTTCGCTATTGAACAGGTGATCAACGAGTGATACGGTAACCCGTGATGGAGACCACGTCAAGAGCAGCCGCACCGCGCCGGCTGCCGCCCGAAGAGCGAGAGCGCTCGATCCTGCGGGGCGCCGTCGACCTCGCCGGCGAGAGCGGGCTCGAGGCGCTGACCGTGCGTGCGGTCGCCGCGAAGGTCGGTGTCACCCCGGCCCTCGTCGCGCACTACCGGCCGGTCATGGAGTCCTTCGTCGCCGAGGTCTTCACCGAGATCGTCGCCGCCGAGCGCGACGAGGTCATCGCCTCGTACGACCCCGACGTCGACCTGCGCACCAACCTGCTGCGGCTGATCGAGACGCTGCTCGACGACTCCCGTGACGACGTCGCCATGGTGTGGGTGCAGTCCTGGGCGCTCGGCGCGCGCAACGAGGCTCTCGGCGAGCGGGTCCGAGTCGAGATGGACCTCTGGCACAGCGCACTCGAAGACCTGATCGCCCGCGCGATCGCGGAGGATCCGATGGTTCGGGTCGACCCCGGGTCGTCGGCCTGGATGCTGCTGGCCATGGTCGACGGGATGAGCGCGCACTCCCTCGTGCACTGGGCGCCGCGCGACCGCGCCGATCTCGCCAGACGCACCCTCGCCGCCGTGCTCGACGCACCGGCCGCCCGCACACCGACATCGATCGCAGAATCTCACAGGTAAGGACAGCTCATGGGAGCAGAACGCATGCACGCCGCCTCGGCCGAATCGACGGCGATCGTCGACGCGGTGCTCGACTACTCACGACGTCGCATGCTCGCGGCCGACGTGCCGCTCGACAAGCCGCAGACTCCGGCCGAGCTCAACCGGCTGGTCGGCGCCACGATCACCGATGCGGGTCTCGGATCACAGCGTGCTCTGAGCGTGTTCGAGCACATCCTCGCGCCTGCATGCCTGACCACCAGTCATCCGCTGTACCTGTCGTTCATCCCGACCGCGCCGACGATGGCTGCGATCGCCTTCGACCTGGTCGTCTCGGCATCCGGACTGTACGGAGGCAGCTGGCTCGAAGGTGCCGGCGCCGTGCACGCCGAGAACGAGGTGCTGTCGTTCCTCGCCGCGGAGTTCGGGCTGCCGGACACTGCCGGCGGGGTGTTCGTGCAGGGCGGCACGATCGGCAACCTCTCCGCGCTGGTCGCGGCTCGCGAGGCCGCCAAGGCGAAGCTGCTCGACGCCGGCAAGGAGCTCCCGCGTCGCTGGAAGATCGTCTGCAGCGTCGAGGCGCACTCGTCGAACAAGTCCGCCGCCAAGGTCATGGATGCGGACGTGCTGCTGGTGCCGGCCGGAACCGACGGAGTGCTGCGAGCGGATGCCGTGCGTGAGGCCCTCGCCGAACATGGCGACGAGATCTGCGCGGTCGTCGCGACCGGCGGCTCGACCAACTTCGGCATCGTCGACGACATCGCGGGCATCGCCGCGCTCAAGGACGAGTTCGACTTCTGGCTGCACATCGACGGCGCGTACGGCCTCACCGCGATGCTCGCCCCGGAGGCGCGGGGGATCTTCGCAGGTGTCGAGCGTGCGGACTCGGTGATCGTCGATCCGCACAAGTGGCTCTTCGCGCCGTTCGACTGCTGCGCGCTGATCTACCGCGATCCCGATGCCGGACGACGTGCGCACACGCAGCACGCGGAGTACCTCGACACCCTCACCGACGGCGACGACTTCAGCCCGTCGGACTACTCGATCCAGCTGACGCGGCGCCCGCGCGGGCTGCCGCTGTGGTTCTCCCTCGCGACCTACGGCGTGACCGCGTACCGCGAGGCCGTGAGCTCGACGATCGCACTGACGAAGCGGATCGCGGCCGAGATCGCCGCCCGTCCCGAGCTGCGTCTGGTGCGCGACCCGCAGCTGTCGGTCGTCGTGTTCGAACGTGAGGGATGGGAGAGAGCCGACTACGACCGCTGGTCGGACGAGCTCCTCGACTCGCAGCGGGCGTTCGTGGTGCCGAGCTCGCATGGCGGACGGCCGAACACCCGCTTCGCGATCCTCAATCCGCTCACGACCTTCGAAGACCTCACCGGCATCCTCGACACCATGAAGTAGACCGGTTGGGTCGTCCCGCGCCCGATCTGCACACGTCGCCCCGTTTCGCACACTTCTCGCGCGACGTCCGTTGCCGAACGGGACAAAGTGTGCAGATCGGGACGGGCTGACGGGCTGACGGGCAGACATCGGGACGGGCTGACGGGCTGACGGGCAGACTCCGGACGGGCAGACCCGGGACGGTCGCACAACCCGGCCGGGCCACTCCTCACCGGGTCGTGTGGGCGTCCAGGAAGTCGATCGTCTGCTTCAGCGCCGTCCGCGCGTCCGGCATGTCGAGATGGAACTGGTACTCGTGCGGAAGCTCGGGTTCGTGTGACGCCGGCCAGAACAGGGTCGTGACGTCGACCCCGAGAGCTTCCAGACGCTTCGCCATCGGGATCGACTGCAGCCAGGTCAGGCCGTCGCCGTTGCCGCCCGAGATGTAGGTGGTCGGGAAGTCCTCCGTCACCCAGTCGATCGTCGACATGGTGGCGCCGGTCGAGCCCTCGGCCCAGGTCTTCGTGCCTGCGTACGCCCACATCGAGGTCTTGAGTCCCCAGCCGACGACCCCGTCGAGGGCGGCGAGGGCGGCGAGATCGTACACACCGCAATTGAGTACGGTCGCCGCGACCTGCTCGGCCTTCAGCGCCGGCGTGACGTCCATGATCTCGGCGTACTCGGGGTTCGTGATCAGGGTGGCCATCTGACTCGCGAGCTGCCCGCCGGCCGAATCGCCCGCCAGCACGATCTGGTCCGGATCCACGCCCAGCTCCGCGGCGTGCTCGTCGATGTACGCGAGCGCGTCGTTGAGCTGATGCACAGCCAGTGGATACACGCCCTCCGGACCGATCGTGTAGTTCAAGCCGATGGTCGTATATCCCTCGGCTGCGAGGATGCGGAGGTACGGGTCGACGTTCTCCTTCGCACCCGAGATCCACGCGCCACCGTGGATCCAGATGACGGTCGGAAGCGGGCCTGTGGCGGATGCGGGTGCGAACACGTCCATGGTCGTGTCGGCTCCCCCGTCGGAGTATGCGACGTCGAGCTGCTCGGTGAGCTTCGTGTCGGGGACGTGCTTCTCCATCTCGGCCGCGGTCTCATCACCGCCCTTGGTGAACACAGCTCGGATCAGCATCGCCGAGGGCCACGGAGTGAGTGCTCCGATGACCGCCACGACCCCGGCGACGAGGAGGACTGTTCCGACCGCCACCTTCGTGCGGTGCCACGGTCGGCGAGCTCTCTTTGGACGGTCGGATTCGTCTTCGTGCGCGCTCGTGGTCATGGAAACCCCTCTCCGCGCAACATCTTGGCAGTATTCCGGTTGATCTCGCCGAGCCGGCCTCCGGGTTCGGCATCCGTGGCCGCATCCGAGGCGGTGCTCGAGCCGGGGATTCCGGTTCGTCTCGCCGAGTCAACGCCGAGTCGGCATCCTCGTCGCTCGCGGAGTGAGCGCCGATCCGGCACGCACGCAGCGGGCCGGGCGCGAGGTCAGTCTGCGGTCAGCCCGGCGATGATGCGGCCCGTCGCGTAGTCGAACGCCGCATCGACGTCGCCGCCCAGCCGGAAGGCGCCGGCGAGCTCCATCTGCAGGAATCCGGTCGCCCAGGCGGTGAAGAAACGGGCGGCGTCGAGCGCGTGCTCGGGCCCGACGAGGTCGGCGCAGGCGCGCAGGACCGTAGCGGAGGCGCGGCGGAGGGAATCCTCGGGCGCGGATGCGGAGAACAGCAGCCGGAACGCCTCGGGGCGCTCGTGCGCGAACGACCGGTAGGCGACGGCGAGGAGGGAGAGGTCGTCGCCCGTGGCGTCGAGGCGACTCGTCAGCGCATCGGCGGACGCCGCTGCGACTGCGGACAACAGGGCGTCGCGGTCGCGGATCCGCTTGTACAGAGAGGGTGCCCGCACGCCGACGCGTTCGGCGACGGCCTGCATGGTGAGACCTGCGGGCCCGGTGGATTCGAGGATGTCGCGGCCGGCGTCGACGATGGCCGCCAGCGAGGTTCGTTCAGGGGTCGGCATCTGGTACTCCTTCATGGCTATTGACAATAGCTATGATAGCTACGTAATGTAGCCATCATAGACCACCCGCGAAAGGGACGACCATGAGACTCGCACCGCACCTGCATCGACTCGGCAACGACGTCGTCGCGTCGTAGCTGATCGACCTCCCCGACGGGATCACGCTCGTCGACGCCGGCCTTCCCGGCCACTGGAACGACCTGCTGCGGACGCTGACCGAACTCGGTCGCCCGCTCTCCGACATCCGCGGTCTCGTGCTCACCCACGGTGACGGTGACCATATCGGCTTCGCCGAACGTCTTCGCAGCGAGGCGGGCGTGCCGGTCTTCGTGCACGGCGACGATGCGCACAGGGTGCGTACGGGGGAGAAGCCGAAGACGGCGATGGGTCCGGCGCGCATCGGACCGACGCTCGGTTTCTTCGCGTACGGCTTGCGCAAGAACGCGCTGCGCACGCGGCACGTGTCCGAGGTCGTGACCGTCGTCGACGGCCAGGTGCTCGACCTCCCCGGATCGCCGGTGGTCATCGGGATGCCAGGTCACTCGCCCGGCAGCATCGCCGTGCACATCCCGGCGGTGGATGCGGTCTTCGTCGGCGATGCCCTGACCACGCGGCACGTGCTGACGGGCCGCCGAGGTCCGCAGCCCGCGCCGTTCACGGATGAGCCGAAGGCGGCCGACGCGTCTCTCGACCGCCTGGCGGCGCTGTCCGCGTCCTGGGTGCTCCCCGGGCACGGAGCTCCGTGGCAGGGTTCGCCCTCCGACATCGCCGCGGCCGTGCGGGCAGCGGGCCAGCGCGCCGCCAGCTATCCCGCAGCGGGCTAGCGCGCCGCGAGCCAGCCCGCCGCGAGCACTGAGGACGTGTCGCTGATCGTGATCTGCGGCGGGTACAGACCCATCACCTGCATCGCCGCCGCGTGATTCTCGGCTGTCGATCCAGCGCAGGCGTCGGCCGCGATCGTCACGTGCGCCCCGGCGTCCGCGGCCGCGAGGGCGGTCGAGATCACACAGCAGTCGGTCGAGACTCCGGCGAGCACGACCGTCGCACCAGGCCCCACGATCGCCTCGATCTCCGGGCCCCACTTGCCGAACGTCGGCAGGTCGAGGGTGGGGTGCGGCGACAGGCCGACAGCCTCCGGCACCAGGTCGAACAGCGGATCGGTCGGCGGCTGGTCCGCGAAGGGCCACGCGGCGAAGTAGGCGCCCCACGAGGTCGAGCGATCGGCGGTCGGCATCCATCGCGTGACGAGCACGCGGTCGCCGAACGCGTCGGCGAGCTCGCGGATGCGATGAATCGCCGAGCCGAAGAAGGGCGAGCCCCACGCGGAATCGGGGGAGGCGAAGATGGTCTGCGGGTCGATCACGACCAGCCAGGGGCTCTCGCTCACGCCGCTGCTTCCTGCGCGTGGATCCGGCGGGCTCTGGCGAACCACGTCACGACGAACGACAGCACCAGGGCGAAGAAGACGCCGAGGTTCGCGTAGGCCCAGTCTCCGTCGACGCCGCCGACGAGCCCGAGCAGGTAGCCCTGCCAGTTGTTCCAGGGCGCAGCATCCGCGAACCCGTTGAGCACGAAGCCCCAGCCGATGACGCTCGCGACCACCATGGTGCCGATCGAGATCCAGTCCCACGCGCCGTAGCGGCCGCGGCTGTCGAACAGCGCCTCGTCGTCGTAGTCCTTCTTGCGACGCAGGATGTCGGCGATCAGGATGCCGGCCCACGAGGCCAGCGGCACGCCGAGCGTGATGAGGAAGCTCTGGAACGGACCGAGGAAGTCGGTCGCGAAGAACACCACGTAGATCGTGCCGATCGTGAGGATCACGCCGTCGATCGCCGCAGCGGACGGGCGGGGGATGCGGATGCCGAGGCTTAGCAGTGTGAGGCCCGAGGAGTAGATACCCAGCACCGCGCCGGAGACGAGCGCGAGCACGGCGGTGAGGAGGAAGGGGATGAGTACCCAGAGCGGGAGGATGGCGGCGAGAGCCCCGATCGGATCGGCTTGCACCGCGGCGAAGAGGTCATCGTTCGATCCGGCGAGCAGCAGACCGAAGACGACGAGGATCACCGGGGCGACCGAGCCGCCGATCGTGTTCCACAGGACGATCGCACCGTCGGATGCGGTGCGCTTCTGGTACCGCGACCAGTCGGCGGCGATGTTGATCCAGCCGAGCCCGAAACCGGTCATGACCATGACGAGCGCGCCCGTGACCTGCCCGATCCCGCCGTCCGGGCGGGCCATCACGGCCGCCAGGTCGATGCTGGGCGCGGCGAGGATGATGTAGAGCACGGTCACGATGCCGGTGACCCAGGTGAGCACCGACTGCAGCTTCATGATCGTGTGGTAGCCGAGCACGGATGCCGCGACGATGAGCGCGGCGACGATCACGGTGGCGGTGATCTTCAGCGCGATGCTGTCGCCGTCGCCGCCGAGCTGCGTGATGACGGTGGCCGTGGCGAGAACGGCCATGATCGCGAGGAACGTCTCCCAGCCGATCGATGTCAGCCACGAGACGATGCCTGGGACCTTCTGCCCCTGCACCCCGAACGCGGCGCGAGACAGCACCATGGTCGGTGCGGATCCGCGCTTGCCGGCGATCGCGATGAGTCCGCAGAGCAGGAACGACACGACGATGCCGATGACCGACACGATCGTCGCCTGCCAGAACGAGATGCCGAAGCCGAGCACGAACGACCCGTACGACATGCCGAACACCGACACGTTGGCCGCGAACCACGGCCAGAAGAGGTCGCTCGGCTTCGCCGTGCGCTCGGATTCGGGGATGATCTCGATGCCCGCGCGCTCGATGAGAGCAGGCTTGATGTCCGTCATGCCATCATCCTGGCACTGCCCGGGCTCGGTGAGGGCGATCCCAGGGCTCAGCCGGCGAAGAAGGCTCCGGCCACGCGGGTGAGGTCGTGCAGGTCGGAGACCCCGGCGAGCTCCCGTGCGGAGTGCATGGACAGGATCGGGATGCCGACGTCGACCGTGCGGATGCCGAGACGCGTGGCCGTGATCGGGCCGATCGTCGACCCGCACGGCACGTTGTTGTTCGACACGAACTCCTGGGTCACCACGTCGGCGCTTTCGCACCAGCCGCGCCAGGCGGCGGAGCCGACGGCATCCGTCGCGTAGCGCTGGTTGGCGTTGAGCTTGAGGATCGGTCCCGAGCCGAGCACCGGCTGCACCACGGGGTCGTGCTTGTGCACGTAGTTCGGGTGCACGGAGTGCCCGACGTCGCTCGACAGGCACCACGACGCGGCGAGGGCGCGTCGGCGCTCGGACGCGTCGGCACCCAGGGCGTCGTACACGCGACCCAGGATGTCTTCGAGGAACGGGCCGCCTGCACCGGAGCGGGAGTTCGACCCGAGCTCCTCGTGGTCGAAGGCGGCGAGGATCGCGATCGGTCCGCCGGCGGCGGTGTCGATCTTCTCGAGCGCGACGATGCCGGCGTGGACCGAGGCGAGGTCGTCGAGGCGACCGGAAGCGAAGAACGCGCGGTCCTTGCCGAAGACCGCGCCGCGCGCCGTGTCGGCGATCACGACGTCGTAACCGCGGATGTCGGATGCCGAGACTCCGGCCGACCCGGCCAGCTCGGCCAGGATGTCCTCCTGGGTCGGATCGCCGAGACCCCACACGGGCTGCGTCTGGAACTGCTTGTCGAGCGCGAGGCCCGTGTTCGCCTCCCGGTCGAGGTGGATCGCGAGCTGAGGAAGGCGCAGCAGCGCTCCCGTGTCGGCGAGCACCACACGTCCGTCGGCGAGGGCCAGCCGTCCGGCGAGGCGTAGCTCGCGGTCGAGCCACGAGCTCAGCAGCGGCCCGCCGTAGACCTCGACGGCAGCCTGGAGCCATCCCTTCGATCCGGTCGTGGGCTGCGGCTTGAGCTTGAGTCCGGGGGAATCGGTGTGGGCGCCGAAGATGTGCGTCGGGGTCAGCGCCGTCGCATCCGTGGGCACGGTCCACGCGATCGCGGCACCGTCGCGCACGACGACGTAGCGGCCTCCCGGCGTGACCTCCCAGGCGGCCTCCTCGTCGAGACGCGTGAAGCCCGTGTTCTCGAGCCGCCGCGAGACCTCGGCTGCGGCGTGATAGCTCGAGGGAGAGGCGGCGACGAAGTCGGCGAGATCCTCGGCGTGGGCGAGAGCGTCCGGGGTGACGGGCATGAGTGGCCTTCCTGCTGGGGCGGTCCTTCGATCGTAATCGCCTGGGCTATGCCCGCCGCCGACGGACGGAGCGCGGATGCCGTTCACCTGCCGGTCACCATCGCCGGGTATCGTGACTCCCGATAGCGCCTAGGGTTCCGGGGTCCGTCCCGTCTGGTCCGAGCGGCGCCACGGCGTCCCTCCGCAGGGGCACCGTCATCTGACAGGACAAAAGCCCGGAGGACCCTGTTCGTCGCGCCCGCGACGGATGGAAGGGTCTCGCATGTCCGCTCTCGCCTTCGTCCTCGTGTTCGCCGCAGCGATCACCCACGCCGCCTGGAACGTCATCGCCCACGGGGTGAGCAAGGCGGGCATGCCGTTCCTGTGGTGGGGCGCTGTCGGCGGTACGGTCGTGTGGATCGGAGTCATCCCGTTCACCGGCGGTCTCGGCACCGATGACCTGCGCGGATTCCTGCTGGGTGTCGCGGTGTCCGCCGTGTTGCACGTGATCTACATGGCGGTCCTGCAGCGCGGCTACCGGGAGGGCAACCTCTCGACCGTGTACGCCACTGCGCGGGGGACGGGGCCGTTCCTGTCGGTCATCGTCGCCGTCCTGCTGCTGGGTGAGCGCCCGTCCGCCCTCGCGCTCGTCGGCGTCGCTGCGATCATCCTCGGAGTGGTCGCGATCGGTCTCGTCGACCGCGGACGCTCGACCGGGCCGCGGCGAGCGATCGACCAGGGGCTCCTGTTCGGCCTCCTCACCGGAGTCGCGATCGCGGTGTACACGATCTGGGATGCGAATGCGGTGCGCACCTGGAGCCTCTCGCCCGTCGCATTCATGGTCGGCACGATGCTGCTCGAGATCCCGTTCTACTCCCTCGGCGTCCGCGGGCGGTGGGCGGCCGTCGGAGCGCTCGGCCGTACGCAGTGGAAGCGCATCGTGGCGTTCAGCATCCTGTCGCCGCTGTCGTACATCCTGGTGCTCACCGCCATCCAGATCGCGCCCGTCGCGCTCGTCGCCCCGTTGCGCGAGGTCAGCGTCGTGCTGGTCTCGCTGTTCGGCGTCTTCGCGCTGAAGGAGAGCAGGCCGGGATGGCGGATCGCCGCATCCGCCGTCGTGGCCGCCGGGATCGTGCTGCTCGCGCTGTAGAAAGCGCCCTCGCACCTCTCCGCTGACCCCGCCCGAACCTCCTCCGCCGCACCATTCCGAAAGATCGGAATACGGTTCTGATCTGGGCTAATTCGGAGCCGATTCGACCTTCGAATGTCGGTGGTCTCGTGTTGAGTGGGGGTATGCACAGCACCGCGGAGCTTCTGGATCGGGTCATCGCAGACCTCGACACGGTGATGTCCGCCGACGCGCTCGCGGCACTGACCGACGCGCAGCGGATCACGGTTCTGCAGGGCGCCGGGGCGGCGTTCCGACGGGTGGAGGCGGTGATCGTCGAGACCGTCGCGACGGGTGACATGGGTGACCTGCCGCACTCCGCCGGATGTCGGGGCCTGAACGAGCTGTTGCAGCGGACGGTTCAGGTGGATGTGCGGGGTGCGACGCGGGTCGACAAGGTCGTCGATCTGGTGCGGCGACCGGTGAGCCTGGCGGGGGAGCGGATGCCGGCGCGGTGGTCCGAGATGCGACTGGCCCTGCTGGACGGGGTGGTCGGTATCGCGGGCTTCCTCGCTGCGACCGGGCCGATCGAGAAGGTGTGGGATCGGCTCACCGTCGATCAGCGGCTGGCTGCCGATGTCGCACTGGCGGGCTGCGCGCGCGGGTACGGCATCGACGCCGACGTCGAAGACGACGCGTGTCCTGATGCCGATGCTGATGCCGATGCTGATGCCGATGCGGATCCCGATGAGGAGAACCCAGGATCGGAGGAGCCTGGACCCGCCCCGACGGCTCAGGACCTGAAGTCTCTCGCGGAGGACCTCGCGTCGATGTTCGATCCGGACGGTGAGGAGCCGAAGGACGAGGATGCACGTCGGCGTCGGGGGATCACGATCGGTCGTCTGAAGGACGGCGTGCATGCGATCCGCGGGTACCTGACCCCGGAGGCCGCGGCGCAGCTGCAGCTGATCATGGACGCGATCCTGAACCCCAAGGGCGACGGCCCGCCTGAGCCCGGCGTGCACTTCACTCCGAGCGACGGCACCGAAGCGGATGCCGATGCGGATGCGGATGCGGATGCGGAAGTCGATGTCGATTCGGGCGCGGAGCGGGTGGATCCGTTCAACTCGGATCCTCGGTGCGTGCTCGACGACCGCACCGCGGCGCAGAAGCGTCACGACGCTCTGATGATGGCTTTCGCTATCGCCGCCCGACACCGAGACATGCCCACCCTCGGCGGATCGTCGCCGGTGCTCGTCGTCACGGTCGATGCGGAAGACCTCTCCGCCCACTCCACAGGTGCCGCGTTCGGACGTGCGGCACACGGAACGCTCGGTGAGCACGGCAATGGCGGATGGGCGACGATTCCCGGATCCGGCGCCCACGTGCCCGTCTCGGTCGCCGCGCAGGTCGCCTGCGCGGGAGCGATTCAGCGGGTGCTCCTGGACGAGGGCCGGATCATCGGGATCACGACCACCGATCGGGTGTTCACCGTGCACCAGCGGCGGGCGATCATCGCCCGGGACAAGGAATGTCTGATCCCCGGATGCCACGTTCCGGCATCGTGGTGTGAGATCCACCACGTGACAGAGCATGCCAAGGGCGGGCCGACGCACACGGACAACGGTGTGCCGTTGTGCTGGTGGCATCACCGGTCCCTCGGTACCTCGGGATGGGAGATCCGGATGGACGCCGGCCTCCCGCAGGTACGGGGACCGAGATGGTGGGATCCCGAGCAACGATGGCGTGTCCCACGACTCAGCAGCCCACGACTCAGCACCCCACGACTCAGCAGCCCACGACTCACCAGCCCGGGAATACCCGCGGGTCGCTGAACGACCCTGCCCACACCGGCTGAACCGCTGCGCGCATCAGACGATCAGTGGCGCAGACGCGCGGTCGCTCAGCGGAATTCGACGAGGCCGGCGTGTGCGGCCGTCACGAGGATCTGCACGCGGTCCCGCACATGCCACTTCGACATGATGCGCCCGAGGTGGGCCTTCACGGTGCCCTCCGAGACGATGAGGGTACGAGCGATCTCGGCATTCGACATGCCCTGGGCCAGCCGCTGCAGAACCTCCTGCTCACGCTCCGTAAGCGGCTCGAGCGTGTCGTCCCCGCCGACCGGCTCCGTATCGCGCACGTGCTTGATCAGCAGCGAGGCGATCCGTGGTGAGAGGGAGCTCGCACCGCTGTACACCTCGCGGACCCCCTCGAGGATGCTTGCGGCGCTGGAGTCCTTCAGCAGGTACCCGGATGCGCCCGCACTCAGCATCGGCAGCACCGTGTCGCTGCCGTCGAGCGTCGTCACCGCGAGGATCTTCACCTCGGGCCACCGTTCGCTGATGACCGCCGTCGCTTCGATGCCGTTCATCTCCGGCATCTGCACGTCCATCATCACGACGTCCGGACGCTCGCGCTCCACCGCTTCGATTCCCTCGAGCCCTGACTCCGCCTCGCCGATGACGTTGATCTCCGGGTCACGAGAGACGAAGTGGGAGAGGGCAGAACGCACCAGGGGGTCGTCATCGACGATGAGAACGCGGATTTCCGGCATGTGGAGAAGCCTAACTGGGGTCGACGTGCGGTGAGCATCCCTAGACCTTTGGCTAGTGAGGTCTGGACTTGAGACAGATGTGACGCGGGCAGATCACCGAGAAGATGTAGTCAGACCTAAACAAAAGACCAACTCAGGAGGTGAATGGATATGACTTTTTGGCAGGGTGTCAGCAAGTTCTTTGGCTTTACTCGCTAATCTACCTGGCGAATAGGAGATACTGAAGCATGGCTTTAGGTCTGAGAAGCGAACGCGAGTCCCGCGTGATGCGTCTCGGCAAGGGTGAACGACTGGTCGCGATCGAGCGGATCTTCGTTCTCGCGATCATCGGAACGATCCTGGTGGTCGATGTCGTCGGACTTTTCCTCCCTTCGGAGGCCGGTCTTCTCGACACTGCGATCGGTATCGCCTCCACGGCGGTCCTCGCCCTCTATCTCTGGTCGCCTCTCTATGCGACATGTGCGCTCGCGCTCGTGTTCGCACTCTCGTTCCTCACCGGCACTGAGGCTTACGTCTTGACAGCCGCCGCTTTCGCGGCCGGGCTGATCATGCGTCTGGGGTGGAATTCCCTGATCCTCTCGTACGCCGGGCTGTTCCTCCTCGCGACCTCACTGGTCGCGATGGTGGACACGGACGACCCCATCAACATCGCGATCTACCTCGTCACCGCAGCGGTCTCCGGGGCTGTCGGCTTCGCTCTCCGCGCGGCCTTCGCCCGAGGGAGTCGGCTGGAGCAGCAACTGGCCGAGAAAGCCGAGCAGGAACGGCAGGCGGTGCTCGCCGAGCGACGCTGGATCGCCGGCGAACTGCACGACAGCATCGCGCACCACCTCACGGTGGTGTCGTTGCACGTGCAGATGCTCGACGACGATCGCACGAGCAGTGACTCTCAGGAAGCGATTCGGATCGCCGCCCGCAAGGCGATGACCGACCTCCGCTTCGTGATCGACCTCGCCGACGACGGCCCCCGCTCCGAGGGGATGCCGTCGGGCGACCTGGCCGCGTCCATCGACGAGGCCAAGGAGGAGTTCGAGTCCGCAGGACACTCCGTCGCGCTCAGCGGTGACCCCACCGACGAGCGCATCCCGCGCGCGGCGGAGATCATCCTCGCGCGCATCATGCGCGAGTCCGCCACCAACGTGCTCAAGTACGCGGGCCGCGGAGAGGTCGAGATCAGGCTCGACGTGGACGACGACGTGGTGGGGATGACGATCAGCAGCCCGCTGTCCGTCACCCCGCGTCGCGAGCTGTCCTCCAGCCGCACCGGCATCGGGCGGATGGCGGAACGCGTCCTCGGTGCGAGTGGCGAGTTCGACGCCGGCGAAGTGGACGGCCGCTGGGTCGTGTCCGCTCGGCTGCCGCTGGTCAGGGCCCCCGAAGCGCGTGCTGAGCAGTCTCGGAAGAAGTGAACTAGATACCGGAATACTGGTTTCGCTGCCCCGAACTTCCGCAGGATTCCGCGGGAGTGGGCCGAAATACTAGACGAAAGTCTATGCAAGGTCTCGACTATAGACCGTGTTCCATGGTGTAGTCGGCCGCTTACATTGGGTATACCCCAGAAATAGCGCATCCCCAGCGCTGTGATCGCGAGCGCGGTCTTGGAATCTGATCCCCATCGCGCTCGCGATCGGCTTCTCTCCTCGCGGAGAACGTGCCGATCGCCCTGAGCTTAGCCTCCGACTGCCCGCATGTAGTGGCCGTCCGTGGAGATGCCCGACGCCGCGACCGTGAAGCGCACGACCTCGCTGAGGTAGCGGTCCTCGGAAGCCTCGAAGATGCGTCCATCGGCATCGCGCGAGATCCGACTCAGTCGGAGGATCGGTGATCCCTGCGGGATCCGCAACAGCGTGGCATCCTGCTCGTCCGCGGCGACCGCGTCGATCTGATGCTGCAGGCCGACGATCGGGTGTCCGAGGGAGCTCAGGTACTCCGTGATCGAGATCTCGTCTGTGTCGACGTCGAACAGGCGTCGTCCGACCGCCTCGGTGTAGAAGAGCCGCTCGAGCATGGTGGGTCGACCGTCCAGCAGTCGGAGCCGCACGACGGCCACGATGATGTCGTCGGGGGAGACGCCCATCAGCTCGGCGCGGTCGCCCGCGCGCCGCAGACTGAGTTCCTGCGTCCGTGCGCCGGGCGTGACGCCGAGATCGCGGGCCCAGCGGGTGAAGGGCACGGAGACGTCGACCGCCTGATTGGCCTTCCTCGCCACGACGCGAGCAGGGCGCCCCCGTCCCGTCTCGATCAGGCCCTCGCTCCGAAGCACGGCGAGGGCGTTGCGAATGGGACCTCGAGATGTGTGCCAGCGATCGGCGAGGTCGGACTCCGTCGGTACGTCATCACCGGGGCGGAGAGCGCCCTCGGCGATCTGCGACCTCAGGTCGTCGGCGATCTGGGTGTATACAGCTTCAGCCACATAGGCATACTACTTGGCGACGGACCTGAACGTCGACACAGGAGGAGCGGGGAATGGTGGGCAAATCCGGGGTTAACGACCTCTGAACAGTTGCCAGTTAGGTATATATCTGACGATCGGTGCTGTCAGAGTTGCTGTCGGATCAGCCCTCCCACCTCCGAAAGGTCCTCATGAAGCTCCGCGTCCTCCCTGCACTCGCCGGTGCAGCGATTCTCGCTCTCGGCCTGGCCGCCTGCTCCGGCACGGCCGGCGCCACCAGCGGCACCGGTGCCGACGAGTCGTCCGCCGCCGGCGGATTCGCCGTCGACGAGAACACGCTCGTCTTCGGCGTCGTGCCCGACTCCGTCGACACCGAGACGAACTACCAGCCGCTCATGGACTACATCGCCGAGATCACCGGTAAGACGGTCGAGTACCACGAGTCGACCGACTACGCGGCGCTCATCGAGGCGGCTGTCGCCGGCAAGGTCGACGTCGCGTCGTTCTCGGGCTTCACCTATGTGACGGCCACCAACAACGGTGCGAAGCTCACCCCGATCTCGTCGATCGTGACCGAAGAGGGCCAGGAGCCGGGGTATTACTCCCAGGCGATCGTGCCCGCCGGCAGCGACATCTCGAGCATCGAGGACTTCGCCGGCAAGAAGGTCTGCTTCGTCGACCCGTCGTCGACGTCGGGATACCTCTTCCCGTCCTACAACCTGCTCGAGGCGGGCATCGACCCCAAGACCGACATCACCCCGGTCTTCGCGGGCAAGCACGACGTGAGCGTGCAGAAGGTCGGCGAGGGCGTCGAGTGCGAGGTCGGATTCGCCGAGGACTCCGAGGTCGAGAAGTCGGATGCCGTCAAGGTCATCGACGAGACCATGGTGCCGGGCGCCCCGCTCGTCTACTCGTCGACCCTCCCGGACGACGTCGCGCAGGAGCTCATCGACGGGCTGTCGGAGATCACGATCGACGACATCATCGCCGCCGGCATCGAGGGCGCGGACACCGACGCATTCCGCAGCGTGTTCTTCGCCACCAAGCCCGTGGACGACGCGTACTACGACCTGATCCGCGACATCTGCAAGGAGACCGAAGCGGAGCAGTGCCAGGGCTGACGCCCGATCGCTGACCGCGCCGGTCAGCCGAGCGCCCTTCGTTCCGCAGTCGTGCTCCCGCCCGGGGCAGCGGAGCGCAGGGCGCTCACCCGCACGAACCACGCTCGACGCCATGACCCTGGAGAAGTGACATGAACACGGCATCCGACGCCCTGATCCGCCTGGACGGTGTGACGAAGACCTTCGGCTCGACCACCGCGCTGAAGAACGCATCGCTGCAGGTCTCGCGTGGCGAGATCGTCGTGCTGCTCGGGCTGTCCGGCTCGGGGAAGTCGACGCTGCTGCGACACCTCGACGGTCTCGAGGTCCCGACCTCCGGCGACGTCGAGGTGCTCGGCTCGAAGGTCCCGACGCTCACGGGCAAGGCGCTGCGCAGGCTTCGCAGTCGGGTGGGATTCATCTTCCAGCAGTTCGAGCTCGTGCCGTCGTTGACGGTGCTCGAGAACGTGCTCACCGGATCTCTGTCGGAGGTCCGCGGCCCGCGGCTCGGCCTCTTGGGCTACTCGAAGGCGGCGAAGCTGCGAGCGCTCGAGCACCTCGATCGCGTCGGGCTGCTCGACCGGGCCTATCAGCGCAGCGACACACTCTCCGGCGGACAGCAGCAGCGCGTGGCGATCGCGCGCGCTCTGATGCAGAAGCCCGACATCCTGCTCGCCGACGAGCCCGTGGCGTCGCTCGACCCCGAGTCCAGCGACCAGGTGATGGCCCTGATCCGTGAGATCGCCGCCGACGAGGGGCTCACGGTCGTCTGCAGCCTGCACCAGGTCGATCTCGCGATCTCGTGGGCCGACCGCATCGTGGGTCTGCGCCACGGGGAGGTCGTGCTCGACACCCCGACCGGCGACCTCACCAAGGCAGAGGTCATGGAGATCTACGGCCGCGTCGCCACGACCACTGCAGAGATCCGGGCGGTGCAGGACGAACTCACCGAGATCACGGTCGACGTCGCTCAGCTCGACAAGGCGCGAGCCTCATGACCGTCGTCTCGGACGCGCTTCCGGCGCACGCGAAGCCCGCGGCGGGGGTCGCCGACCGCGCGCCTCGACGCCCGATCTCCGCCGAGCGCATCGCCGCCGGCCTGACGCTGCTGGCGCTCCTGGTGCTCGGCATCCTCGCGGTGGACGAGGTCGGCATCTCGATCCCGGCGATGGTGCAGAGCTGGGGCAACGCCGAGAACTTCATGGCCAGGGTGGGCGGCCTCTCGTTCCCCGAACCGGCCGACCTCGCGTGGCTGATCGCGCTCACCGTGGGGCTCGTGCTCGTCGGCACGCTGCTCGCTGCCGCGCTGTCGGTGCCGATCGCCTACCTCGCAGCCTCGAACACCACCCCGGGCAACGGATGGCGGGCCGCCGCCCGATTCGTCGGAGTGTTCACGCGGGCGCTGCCGGACGTCGTGCTCGCGATGGCGTTCGTGCTCATGTTCTCGCTCGGCACACTGCCCGGCATCCTCGCCATCGGCATCCATTCGATCGGGATGATCTCGAAGATGTTCGCCGACGCGATCGAGCAGATCGACGAGGGCCCCAGGCTCGCGATCCGGGCCGCCGGTGGATCGAAGATGCAGGAGTTCGCCTCGGGAATCCTGCCGCAGGTGCTGCCGAGCTGGGTCGCGACGGTGCTGCACCGCAACGACATCAACCTGCGCGGCAGCGTCGTGCTCGGCTACGTCGGCGTCGCCGGGCTCGGACTCGAGATGTCCTACGCCTTCAAGTCGCTGAACTACGGCAAGGGCCTCGGCATCGCCCTGGTGATCTTCATCCTGTGCGTCGTGATGGAGATCGTCTCGAGCCTGGTGCGCGGGGCGATGCTCGGCCAGCAGCGGCAGACGCGGTCGTGGATCGACCGCCTCATCCACCCGAGACTGCGCGGGACGACGGGCGCGGCGACGACGGAGCGCCCGGCGTGGGCGGCCAGCCCACGGACCGCCGTGCGTCGACCGTGGACCGCGGAGCGTGTGCGCAACACGATCGGCATCGTCACCGCGGTGCTCGTCGTGATCGGCAGCGTCGTCGTCAGCCAGATCAACTGGATGGACTTCTTCACCTTCTGGGCCAAGCTCCCCGAGGTCGCGGCGAAGTTCTGGCCGCCGTCCTTCGGCAGCTACGAGGCGTCGGCGATGATCGCGGCCATGCGGGACACGGTCGCGATCGCGCTCGCCGCGACCGTGCTCACCCTGCTGCCTTCTCTGATCCTCGGTTCCCTCGCCGCGAGCAACGTCGCACCCGGTGCGGGAGCGCGAGGCATCGCGCGCTTCCTGCTCGTCGGCATCCGCGGCATCCCCGAGCTGATCCTCGCGATCGTGCTCGTCGTCATCACCGGTCTCGGCGCCCAGGCGGGAGTCATCGCGCTGGCCGTCGGCGGCATCGGCCTGCTGGGCAAGCTGATCGCCGACTCGCTCGAGGAGGTCGATCGCGGACCCGAGCGCGCCCTGCGGGCCGTCGGCGCCACCCGACTGCAGACCTACGCCTCGGCGACCGTGCCGCAGGGCATGCAGGCGCTCATCGGGCACAGCTTCTACATGCTCGACACGAACATCCGCGCGGCGACCATCCTCGGCATCGTCGGCGGAGGCGGTGTCGGCTACTACCTGCTCAACGCCAGCCAGGGCTCGCGCTATGAGACCGTGACGGCGATCGTGCTGATGATCCTCGTCACCGTGCTCGTCGTCGAGGGTCTCGCGATGTGGATGCGGAAGGTGTTCCGATGAACGGCATCGCCGCCTCGGCAGGCTCCGCCGACCTCGTGGTGGTCGGCTCCGGCATCATCGGCCTCGGCGCCGCCTACGCGGCGGTGCGACGGGGTCTGAGCGTCATCGTCGTCGACAGAGCGGATGCTCCGGTCGGGGCGACGATCCGCAACTTCGGCCATCTGTGCATCGGCGCGCAGGCGGGGGAGGCACGGCGATACGCGGACCTGTCCCGCGACCTGTGGCTGCGCCTCGCCCAGGATGCGGGGTTCTGGATCCGCGAGTCCGGCACGCTGGTCGCCGCCCGTCACGCCGACGAGATCGCCGTCCTCGAGCACGCGGCGACCGACGGCGGCATCCGGTTGCTCGAGACGGACGAGCTGCTGCGCCTCGCGCCGCTGCGTCGCGAAGGGCTCCTCGCCGGGGCGCACATCGAGACCGACCTGCAGACCGATCCGCGCACCGCCGCCGCGGCGATCGTGCGGCACCTCGCGGCTTCGGGCGTCGACTTCCGCTTCCGCACCGCGGTGACCTCCGTCGCCGGACGACGCGTCGAGACGACGAGAGGCACGATCGCCGCCGGGGCCGTCGTCGTCGCGGCGAACCACGACATCGACCAGCTGCTGCCCGACGTGGCCGAGCGGGCGGGCGTCGTGCGCTGTGCACTGGACATGATGCGCGCGGCGGTGAGCCTCACGCATCCGCTCTCCGCCCCGCTGCTGACCGGGTGGTCGCTCGTCCGCTACGGACGCTTCGCCGAGGGGACGGCCACCGCGGCACTGCGCGAACGGCTGCATTCCGAGCGTCCCCACCTCGCCGCACTCGATCTCAATCAGATGTACACGCAGCTTCCCGACGGCACGCTCATCATCGGCGACTCGCACGCCACATCGACCGCGCCGGAGCCCTTCCAGCCCGAGGCCGCGTTCGCCGCGTTCCTCGCCGAAGCGGAGGCTCTGTTCGAGATGCCCGCCCCGCGGGTGCTGGAACGGTGGCAGGGCGTCTACGCGAAGGCATCGGAGGAGTTCCTCATCGACAGCGTCGAGGAGGGGGTGCTGGTGCTCGCCGCGACCACCGGCATCGGCATGACCACGGGTCTGGGGCTCGCTGAAGAGAATCTCACCGCCGCCTTCGGGTGGGCACCCGCAATGGAAGGAACACCATGACCGCTGCATTCCCCGCGCAGACCGCCGTCGACGTCGACCGAGGACTGGAACTCGTCGTCCTCGACATGGCAGGGACCACCGTGCTCGACGACGGGGTGGTCGAGCAGGCGTTCCAGCGCGCCGCCGAGCGCACCGGGGTGGCGGATCGGATGCCGTGGGATCAGGCCCTCACCTACGTGCGCGACACGATGGGTCAGTCGAAGTTCGACGTGTTCACCCACCTGGCGGGCGGCGACCTCGCTCTTGCCGAGCGGGCGACGACCGCGTTCGAGGGTGCGTACGCCGAGCTCATCGCCGAGATCGGAGTCACCGAGGTGCCGGGTGCGGCGGCGGCGATCCAGGATCTGAAGGATGCCGGACTCGCGGTCGTGCTGACGACCGGCTTCGCTCCCACGACCCGGGATGCGCTCATCGACGGCCTCGGATGGCACGGTCTCGTCGATCTGGCCCTGTCGCCGGTGGATGCCGGGCGCGGTCGTCCGGCCCCCGACCTGGTCCTGACCGCGCTCCTGCGCACCGGCGCCGCATCGGTGCGGTCCGTCGCGGTCGTGGGTGACACCGTCAGCGATGTCGAGAGCGGGCGTCGCGCGGGCGCCGGGTTCGTGGCCGGTGTGCTCACCGGTGCGCACGACGCTGACGTGCTCACGGCAGCCGGAGCGGACGCGGTCCTCGGCGACGTGACCGGCCTCTCCCGCGTGCTGGCCGAGCGGGGGATGCTCCCGCTCGCGTCGCGCACCGTTCGCGCCTTCTGAGGATCGGCCATGGGAACGCTGTTGATCCGCCCTCCCGGCCGCCGCCGCGATGTGGCGCTGCGACCTGCCGCGACCGCGATGGTCTGGACCGGCCTCGGGCATCCGCACGAGATGATCGCCGTCCCCGGCGTCGCGCTCGCCGAGCACGACGTCCTCGTCGCGGTCGAGATGTCCACGATCTGCGGGTCGGACGTGCACACCGTGCAGGGGCGGCGGTCGGCTCCGGTGCCACTCGTGCTCGGACATGAGAGCGTCGGGCGCATCATCGCGCTCGGCGACGCGGGCGCATCGGCGGTCGACGGGGGAGTGCTGCGCATCGGCGACCGGGTCGTCTGGTCGGTCACGGTCTCGTGCGGTGCGTGCGACCGTTGCGTGCGGGGAATGACGCAGAAGTGCCGCACGCTCGGCAAGTACGGGCATGACCGGGTCGGCGTCCACGGCGACCTCACCGGAGCATTCGGCAGTCACGTGCAGGTGCGTGCGGGGACGGCGATCGTCAGAGTGCCGGAGTCGCTGCCCGCCTCCGTCCTCGCCCCGGCGTCGTGTGCCACGGCGACCGCATGGGCGGCTGTCGCTCGCGCGGCGCGTGACCGAGACCTCGAGGGTGCGTCCGTGCGGATCCACGGAGCGGGTCTGGTCGGCCTGTCTGCAGCGGCCATCGCCGTGGAGCGCGGCGCCCGTGTGGAGGTGGTGGATCCCGATCCGGTGCGCCTGGCCCTCGCCGCGCGGTTCGGAGCCGTGCGGCTCGAGGAGGAGCCCGATGTCGTCATCGAGGCGTCGGGGCACGCGGTCGCCGAAGCGCTCGCCGGTGTCGGCATCGGCGGCACGGTGGTGCTGGTGGGGAGCGTGTTCGCCGCTGACAGCGTCGCCCTCGACGCCGAGGGGATCGTCCGGCGCCTCGTGACGGTCACCGGTGTGCACAACTACACCGGTGCGGACCTCGCCGAGGCCGTCGGATACCTCGCCGGCCGCGGCCGCGCGTATCCGTTCGCGGAAGCGGTGGGAGACGTGCGTCCGCTCGCTGAGATCGACGAGGCGATCACGGCAGCCTCAGCGCCCGGCGCGCCGCTGAGGATCGGACTGGTTCCGGGACGCTGAGCGGCAGGACGGTCAGCCTGCGGCTGCGCCGCCGCGGCGTGGACCGGCGGGACGGATCGCCTCCGCGTGGAACTCGAGCAGCCGCGTCGCGGCATCGACCGTATCGTCGAGCACTTCGACGGGCTCGCCGGTGAGCGCGAGCATCCGGTGGCCCACCCCCTCGGCCGTGGCCCAGCCGAGGTAGACCGTCCCCGGCTCATGTCCGCCCTCAGGACCGGGGCCCCCGACGCCGGTCGTCGAGACGCAGACGTCGGCGTCGAAGAGCCGGCGCCCGTTCTCGGCCAG
Organism: Microbacterium sp.; assembly: GCF_041641055.1. Classification (GTDB taxonomy): domain Bacteria; phylum Actinomycetota; class Actinomycetes; order Actinomycetales; family Microbacteriaceae; genus Microbacterium. The sequence continues at coordinate 75,855 of NZ_JBEPZB010000005.1, read as the reverse complement.
CTGCTCTGCGCACTCCGGAGAGCACGGATCGGTGCCCGGGGTGAGACCCAGGAGACGCTCCTTGACATCCGTGAGGTAGGCCACGACTCCACCGGCGAACCAGTTCCCGGCACCCTCGCCCGCACCGACCGTGCTGGCCAGGCGTCCCGAGGTCAGGGACTCCACGACGCAGATGCGCAGACCACGCTCTTCGGCGACCTCGCTCAGGCGCTCCAGAGCCGACTGATCGTCGGTCACTTCTCTTCTGCGGAGTCCGCGTGGGTCGGAGCGTCGGTCTCGACGCCCGCCTCATCGGAGTAGTCGGGGCGTTCGGGCTGCAGCGGCTGATCGGAGTACTCGCCGCCCAGGCGTCCGCCATACGGGCGACCGTGGTCGGCGAACTCCTCGCGGGCGTACACGAGGGTCCATTCGCCGACGGTGAAGCGCGCCCCGGTGCGGAGGGTCTGCATCCGCTCGCCCGGGTGGGTGGCGTCCGCATCCGGATTGGCGTTCATCTCGCCCGCGCCATGCATGTCGAGCACGTACTCGTCGCGATCGTCGTGCGTGATCGTCGCATGCACGGGATCGGCGCCGTCGAGGCGGAGTTCGTTGTCGGCAGCCGAGCCGATACGCACGACATCCGCCTCCAGGGCGAACTCGGCGCGCTCGCCGTCGCGCGTGATGCGCAGGCGGGGGTTTCCCGCGCCGAACTCCGCGTGGGTCGTCTCGGGGGTGTAGCCCTCATCCGAGCGTTCGTCGATGTGTCGTGCGTTCATGGTCACGCCTCCTCGCATTCGGAGTCAGCTTACGGGTGCGCGCGAACTGGTCGGAGGGGGTTGACTTCGGCGTCCCCGATCCTCAGTCTCGGGAGGTCGGCGATCGCCCCGGCGGTCGAGACCGTGCGGCTGGAGCGAGCTCGGAAAGTTCCCATATGCTCGATAGAGAGAATGTGCAGAGGAGGGCCTCACGTGGGCAAGTTCATCTACGAGGGCAGCGTCAAGACCGAGATCGAGGATCGCGCTCTCACCCACCTGCAGCTCGTCATCACCGCGAAGCTGCGCAGGGCCGAGCCCTTCCCGTTCAGCTGGCGCGAGGATGCGAGCGTCGGCGGCGGACGCACCACGGTCTGGATCCAGCCGGGGAGCTCCCTGGTCTTCAAGTACTTCGGAAGCCGGCAGCCGTCGGTGAACCGCGCCTGGGTCGATGCCCTCGCGTTCACCGCCAACGCACCGAGCGGCCTCTACCTGGTGCCCGAACCGCAGGACACCGCCGGCGCACCGGGTGCCGGCGAGGTTCCCGCTGCCCCAGGGCCCTGAGTCGACTCCTGTCCTGAGCCGACTCCTGCCCTGAGCCGACAGAGACGTTCGCTGCGCCCGTCCCGCGTTCGTCGATGATCGGCGTGCTTGTCAACCCCCTGCCGCCCGCTACTGCCCGCCGCGAGTCTCGATGGACACCCATCACCGACCGCGAGGACGAGGAGACATCATGGCTGACAGCACGCCCGACCCCCGGAGCCAGCATCGCGAAGAGGGCTTCCCCGGACAGCAGCAGGATCAGCCGGGACTGACGGACGAGACGCACCCGGATCCCGATCACGGCGAGACGTCGTACGAAGGGCACGGGCGTCTGCAGGGGCGCCGCGCTCTCATCACGGGCGGCGATTCGGGAATCGGCCGCGCGGTGGCGATCGCCTACGCCAGGGAAGGCGCCGACGTCGCGATCGTCCACATGCCGGAGGAGCAGGAGGATGCCGACGAGACGCTCGAACTGGTCCGTGCCGAGGGCCGGACGGGCGTGAGCCTCGCCGGCGACGTGCGGGACGAGGGCTTCGCCACCGAGCTGGTCGCACGCACCCGCGAGGAGCTCGGCGGGCTCGACGTGGTCGTGCTCAACGCCGCATATCAGCACGACATCGACGGCTTCGAGAACCTCGAGACGGAGCAGATGCGGCGCGTGTTCGAGACCAACCTGTTCGGACTCCTGTACTCCGCGAGGGCGGCCTACCCGCACCTCGAATCCGGAGCGAGCATCATCGTGACCGCATCCGTGCAGGCGTTCCAGCCGTCGCCCGGCCTGATCGACTACGCCATGACGAAGGCCGCACAGGTCGCGTTCGTCAAGGCCCTCGCCGAGGAGGCGGGGGAGCGCGGCATCCGTGTGAACGCGGTCGCCCCCGGCCCGATCTGGACGCCGCTGATCCCGGCCACCGGCTGGGACGAGGAGCGACTGAACAGCTTCGGCAAGGACACACCGCTCGGAAGGGCCGGCCAGCCCGCCGAGCTCGCCGGTGCCTACGTGTACCTCGCCTCCGCCGAGTCGTCGTACACGTCCGGATCGGTGATCGCGGTGACCGGAGGCAAGCACCTCTGATCGCGCCGTAGGCTGGGCGGCGGCCGTCCACGGCTCCGATCCGTCTCCCCGACGAGGTGAGCGAGACCTCAGGCTGCGACCGCCCCCTTTCCGGCCCTCTTGCCCGATGTCGCCGTGCTCGGTGCTGACGTCGGCAGCGGATAGCGGCGGCGCAGCAGCATCCGCTGGACCAGCGTCCAGACGACCGTGACCGTGAGATACAGCGCGGCGGCGAGCGGCACGAAGGCGGCGAACACCGCAGTGAGATAGTGCAGCGCTCCGGCGATCCGCACCATCGTCGGGGAGTTCAGCGGTGAGTCGTCCTCGGCCGGGGCCGGGCGGAACACCCGCCTGCTGATCTCCGCCACGGCGATCATCACGACGATGAGGGCGCCGAACACGATGAGGGTGGCCGCTGACGCGTCGCCCCCGAACACCGCTGACACGAGACTGGTGCCCAGCGGAGCGCCGAACAGGTCATGGCTGAGCAGGTCGTTGGGATGGCCGGCGATCTCGGTGCGGATGAAGAGCGTGTACAGGATGCCGACGACGGGCGCCTGAGCGAGCACCGGCAGCATGCCGGCGAACGGAGACGTGTTCTCGGAGCGGTACAGCTCGAGCATCTCCTTCTGCAGTCGCTCGGGGTTCTTCTTGTGGCGACGCTGGAGCTCACGCAGCCGCGGCGCGAGGCGCGCCCTGGTCTGCTCGGCCCGCGCCTGGGAGATCCCGACGGGGATCAGCAGCGCACGCACGAGGAGGGTGACGAGCACCACGGCGAGGGCCGCGGCGGATGCACCCGCGAAGGGTGCGACGAGGGTCGAGAGTCCGGCGAGAGCGCCGTACGCGCCGTCGAGAAGGGCGGCGAGGGGAGGGAAGGCGAAGATGTCCATGGGTGTCCGTTCGTGGGTCGGGAAGGGTCGGCGAAAGCCGCGCGGTCCCTCACGAGGACGGACTACGCGGCGACGGCGACTCCCGGCGCACGAGGGCGCGGGTGACCGGCGGCATCAGGATCGCTCTGCGCGAGCAGCGTCGACACGTCGATCGCACGCTGCGGATGCGGAGAGCTGTCCGCCGTCGGCGGCACGAGGCTCAGCGCGACGACGAGGGCGAGCGTGGTCAGGGCGACGAGGGCGATGGCGAGGCCGACGGCTGCCGCATCCGGCAGCGCGACGAGGCCGAGCGCGGACGCGACGAAGCCGAGCATCTGCCCGAACCACTCGCCCATGCGCATCTCCTGATCGTTGCTTCGACGGTACCACCCGTCATGCCCGCCCGCTCCGGTCGCGACGGGGATAGCCTCGATGCATGGCTGATCTGCGTGCACTGCTCGGCATCGAGCATCCGATCGTCCTCGGCCCGTTCGGCGGTCTCTCCTCCCTCGCCCTGACCGCCGCCGTCAGCGAGGCGGGCGGACTGGGTGGATACGGGCTCTACGGCTACGACGGCGACCGCATCCGCTCGACGATCGCTGAGCTGCGGGAGGCGACGAGCCGGCCGTTCGCCGTCAACATCTGGCTTCCCACCGGCGACGAGGTCGAGCCGGATGCGAAGCACACCGTGTTCGCCCAGACGCTGCAGCCCTTCTACGACGCCGTCGGCATCGACGTCCCCGCGCGGCCCGAGCGCTACCTGCCTCCGCTGGACGAGCAGCTCGACGCCGTCTGGGAGGCGGCGCCGCCGGTGCTCAGCGTCGTGTTCGGCGTGCCGTCCGCCGACGTCATCGACGAGGCACACCGACGGGACATCCGCGTCGTGGGCACCGCCACGACCGCTGCGGAGGCGGTGGCGCTGGGCGAAGCGGGAGTCGATGCGGTCGTCGCGACCGGACTCGAGGCCGGTGGGCACCGCGTGTCATTCCTGCGCCCCGCCGAGGAGTCGCTGATCGGGACGTTCTCGCTCGTCCCTCAGGTGGTGGATGCGGTGGATGTGCCGGTGATCGCGGCCGGAGGGATCGCCGACCGACGAGGAGTGGCTGCGGCCTTCGCTCTCGGCGCCTCCGCCGTGCAGGTGGGAACGGCGTTCCTCGCGACCGCGGAGTCCGCGGCGACCGCGGCGCACCGAGACGCCATCCGCTCCACTCCGGCAGATGCCACGGTGCTCACCCGCGCGATGAGCGGACGGCTCGCTCGAGGCGCCCGCAACCGCGCCGTGCGCGCGATCGAGGCGAGCGGCACGATCGCGCCGTTCCCGATGCAGAACTGGCTCACCGGTCGGTTCCGCGCCGCTGCAGGTGAGCAGAACCTCGGCGGACTCCAGTCGCTGTGGATGGGGCAGAGCGCCCCGCTGGCCCGCTACCCGACCGCTGCGGAGGCGTTCGGCGAGCTGCTCGCGGGTGTGCCGGACGAGCGCTGATCCCGGGCGTCAGAGGATGACGGTCGAGCGGCCGTGCACGATCACGCGGTCCTCCGCGTGCCACTGCACCGCGCGTGCGAGCACCAGGCGCTCGACGTCGGCTCCTCGGCGCTGCAGCTCGGCCGCCGACTCGGAGTGCGTGACGCGGGTGACGTCCTGCTCGATGATCGGCCCCTCGTCGAGGTCCGCCGTGGCGTAGTGCGCCGTCGCGCCGATCAGCTTCACACCCCGGTCCTTGGCCCTGGCGTAGGGGTTCGCCCCGATGAAGGCGGGGAGGAAGGAGTGGTGGATGTTGATGACGGGGGCGCCGAGCCCCTCGATGAAGTCGTCCGTGAGGATCTGCATGTACCGGGCGAGGACGACGAGGTCGACGTTGCCGCGGAGCAGCTCGAGCTGACGCTGCTCCATCGACTCCTTGTCACCCGAGGGGATGTGCACGAACGGCACGCCGAACGAGCGGACCGACTCGGCGAGGTCGGGGTGGTTGGAGACGACCATCGTGACGTCGATGTCGAGCTGCCCCCGCTGCGTGCGCCACAGCAGCTCCATCAGGCAGTGGTCGTACTTCGACACGAAGATCGCGACGCGCTTGCGGCGGGCGGTGTCGTGCAGCGACCATTCCATGCCGAAGCGCTCGGCGACGGGCGCGAGGTCGGCCTCGAGAGCCGTGCGGGCGGCGGAGAGCCCGGGCAGGTGGATCACGGTGCGCTGGAAGAATCGGCCGCCCTCGGAGTCGGTCGAGTGCTGGTCGAGCGAGATGATGTTCGCGCCGTGCGCGGAGAGCACGCCGGCGACGGCGGCGACGATGCCGGGCTGGTCGTCGCAGGCGATCAGCAGGCGGGCGGTGTCAGGCTGAGACATGGGGGCTCCTCGAGGGTGTGCATCGATTCTGCCGTGGATGGGTTCAGCGGGCGAATCGCGCCTACCCTGGAGGGATGCAGCAGTCAGGTGAGTCCGCCGCACAGCTCCTCGCAGAGGCGCGGACCGCGCTCGCCGGTGTCCCGAAGGAGGGCCTGGGTGAGGACAAGGACTCGCGGTGGCGTGGTCGACGCATCGTGCGGATCGGCGACGCCTGGCACCTGGGTGTCCTGCTCCTCACGGACACGCACGCGTTGGCGACCGCGGAGGTGCTGCGCGCCGCCGACCCCGGACGGAGAGGGTACACGGCGGAGTCTGCGCGCGAGCGTGCGGAGCGACGGGCGCTCGCACTGCGCGGCGGTTTCGGCGAGGGCGACGTGGTGCACGTCGGCTGGACGGTCATCGACGTGGACGCGGTGGACGCCGGGGGAGAGTCCGGGCCGCTCGCGACGAGGGACGGGGCCGTCTCGGTGCGGTGGAGTCAGGCCGGAGGGTGGATGCCGTTGGTGGCATATCTGCGGGAGCGGGTGGAGCTTCTGCGGGCCTCGGCGGGCTAGCGGGCTGGCGAGCGGGCGGCGGGCCGTCGGCCTCAGACGGCCGCGAAGGTCTCGGCGAAGCGCCGCAGCAGCGCCGCACCCTCGGTGACCGAGGCCGAGAGGACCTGCCCCTGGACGAGATCGAACTCCTCGGGGTCGAAGTAGCCGGTCGTCCGGTAGAACGTCATGCGGTCGGCGAAGTCACGCGGTGTGGGCTCGGGGTGGAACTGCGCGGTGTACAGGTGCGTTCCCACCCGGTACGCCTGCACCGGACAGGCGTCGTTCGTCGCGAGCAGCACCGCCCCGTCCGGCAGGGCGGCCGCACTCTCCTTGTGCGCCGTGAACACGGTGAGGGCGGGCGCGCTCGGACCGAACACCGGATCGGATGCACCCGCCGCGGTCGTCTCGATCACGGTGGCACTGGCCGACTCCGGGGTCGACAGGGTGACCTCGCCCCCCAGCATCCGTGTCACGACCCCGATGCTGAAGCAGGTGAAGAACGCCGCGATCTCGGCATCCATCGCCGTGCGCGCGATGTGCTCGAGGTCGGCTTCGACGCGCAGCTGCACGGACGACTTCTCGACGTCGCTGACGTTGAAGGGCGAGCCGCCGACCACCACGCCCTGGTAGCGGGCGAGCCGTGCCGGATCCAGGCGCTCGGTGAGCAGGTCGAGGCGGTCGACGACGTCGACGCCGAGCGCCCGGCGGAACGAGGCGTGCTCGGCATCCGCCGCCCCGAGTTCGGGGCGCACACAGACGTAGAGAAGCGAGACCACCACGAGAGTCTAACGACGAGGCGGCGAGCCCGATGACGCGGGGCGTCGGCGGGACGTCGGCGGGACGTCAGCGGGACGAGTTGGAGGTGCGCCCCCGCACGATGCCGATGAACGTCTCGACGTCGGGCGTGGTGCGCTCCCGTCGCCACGCGAGGGCGACGGTCGACGTCGGGCCGTCCGCGAGAGGGCGGTGCTCGACATCCTTGCGGTGGTGCAGGCGCGCCAGGGACATCGGGACGATGACGATCCCCGTGCCCGTAGCGGCGGTCGCGATGGCCTCCGCGACCGGAAGAGGAGCGAACCGGGGCGCGACGGCTCCGGGGATGTCGAGCGGACCGAGCGGGTCGTCGCTCGGGACCATCACCAGTTCGCCGGCGAGGTCCGCGATCGTGAGCTCGTCGGCGGCCAGCAGGTGCGACTCGACCGAGGCCACCACCACCGGCACCTCGTCGTAGAGGGTGATCACGTGCAGGGAGTCGTCGGTCAGAGGCAGGCGCACCAGGGCGGCGTCGAGCTCGTGGACGGCCTCGCGCTGCTCGGCGACCGCGATCGGGACGAGCTCGACGGGGACGTGCGGCATTCGCTGCTTCCAGGCGTCGATCCACTTGCCCGGGGTCGCGCCCGGCACGACTCCGAGGCGGAAGGTGCGCGGCTCCTCGGCTTCCGTCGGCGCATCGAACACGACGCCGGACGTCTTCTTGGGGGGCCTGGGTGCCGGGAACCGCTGCGCGGGGGCCGCCTTGTTCCGGCGCACCGGAGAACCCTTGCCGGCGCGCCCCGCCGGTCGTCGTCCCTGAGTCGCCATGTGCTCCAGGGTACCCGCCGACACTCGGCGGGACCGCCCGCGGTCAGGCCGCGAGCCAGAGACCCTTGGGGTCGGTCGCGACGGTCAGCCCGGCGGCCACGGTCTCGTCGTCGCCGATGCGGGCACCGCGCACGATGCGCGCCCCTGCTCCGACCTCCGTGCGGACGCCGATGGTCGCTCCGTCTCCGACGGCAGCACCCTGCCCGATGTGTGCGTGCGCCTCGACGTGCGCACCCTCGCCGATCACGGCATCCGGTTCGATCCATGCGCCGCGGGCGATGGTCGCCCCGGCGCCGATACGCGCGCCGGGTTCGATGTAGGCGCCCGCTTCGATGTGCGCCTTCGGATGGACCTTCGCGCCATGCGCGACGAGACCGCGACCGTTGGCGTGCTTGCGGTATCGCAGCGTGGCGCCCTGGTCGTTCTCGATGTCGACGTAGTTCTTTCCCACGATTCCTCCCGTGTTCCGGAGTGCCCCGGATATATCAATAACCACGGGTGTCCCGGATTCATTCCCGAGCATGGATGCGGGTCATCTCTGGCAGGTCGGACACCAGAAGGTGATGCGCTCGCGAGTCGGATCCGCGCCCTGCTCGCCGCGTCGGATGAGCGTCCCGCACCGCCGACACGGCCGCCCCGCTCGGCCGTAGACCCACGTCCCCTGGCCGGGGCGATCGACGCCGGTGAAGGTGCGGTTGCGGCGATCCCGGTTCATGCGGATCGTGCGCACCCCGAGCTCGAGGAGGGCGGGCACGTCGACCTCCTGCGCAGGGGTGGTCGGCAGGATTCCGCGGAGGAACAGGAGTTCTGCCGCGTACTCGTTGCCGAAGCCCGCGACGTTGCGCTGGTCGAGGAGAGCGACGTGGATGCTGCGGGAGTCGGCGCCGACCCGCCGGGCGGCCTCGACGGGGTCCCAGTCAGGTCCGAGTGGGTCGGGGCCGAGATAGCCGACCAGCTCATCCTCGTCGCGGGTGGGCACGACCTCGATCTCGGCGAGATCGATGCCGACGGCCTCGCGCTGGGCGGTGCCGACGATCGCGCGCACCTTGAAGGCCGGATGCCGCCACTTCTCGCCCGCACGGTAGACGAGCCAGGCGCCGTCCATGCGCAGATGGGAATGGAGAGTGCTGTCGCCGATGCGCAGGAGCAGGTGCTTGCCCCGAGCGATCGACGAGCGGATCGGCTGCCCGGTGAGATCGAGGGTCGCGAAGCGCGGCACGCGCAGGTCGAAGCGCGCGACCTCACCGCCGACCAGCGCCTCGTCGAGGCGTCTGGCTGTGCGGAAGACGGTGTCGCCCTCGGGCATCAGACAGGTCCTGGCCCGGGGGGTGCGGGGGGTGCCGTGGGGGGCGCGGGTGCGGCGGGTGCTCTCGGTGCCGGGGGTGCGGCGGGTGCCGGGGGTGCGGCGGGAGGCGCGAGCTGCGGCAGCGGCGTCCGCTGCATCATGCTGCGCGCGAGCGTCGTGGCCCCGGCCACAGCGGCCGGCATGACAGCCACCGCGCCACCCGGGATGAGGAAGCAGAGCTGGGTCGCGACTCCGAAGCCGAGCACGCGCGCGCGACTGCCGCGGAAGAGCACGGCGCGGTCGGCCGGGCTGAGTCCACGGGCGTCGAAGGCGCGGCCCGTGAGCTCGCGGGCCAGCATCCGTCCTGACAGCATGACGCCGCCGACCGCGCCGAGGAAGCCACCGACGAGGGGGATCAGGCCGAGCAGCAGCACGAGGATCGCGATGAGGATGCCGAGCAGTACGAGACGAAGGCTCTCGCCCACCGCCATCCAGAATCCGCCGCCGTCAGACGGAGGAGCGTCGCCGAGATCGGTCTCGACCGCCCGCCAGATGCGCTGGTAGAAGGGGTCGCCGATCGCGAGCGCGAGCGCGCTGAACACGGCGCTCGCGAGCGCGAGCGCGGCGACGAAGACGACGATCCCGACGGCAGCGCGAAGGGCCGAGCGCCACGCCGGGATCCAGCCGTCGGCGAACGGGGTGAGCGCGTCGGAGAGAGGGCCGAGCGACAGTGCCAGGGGCACGAGACCGGCGAGCAGGATCAGGGCGGCGATCACCCCCGGCACGAGGCCGAGGGCCATGAGTCCCGGTCGCCGCCGCCATGTGCCGAAGCCACGCAGGAGGGTGCGGATGCCGTCGACGAACTCCCCGATCATGCGTCCAGCCTAGAAGCAGCGATCATCGGGTCGGTCAGATCGCCTTGCGCAGGGTGTAGCCGCGCGGTGTCGCGACGAACCCGGCCTCCTGCAGTGCGAGCGCGAGCTCGGTGCCGTAGACGCCGTCTCCGTTGACCTTCTCGACCGTGAGGGTGTCGAGTCGGCGCGCGCGGGCGGTGGTCGCGAGGTCGGCTGCCGCGGCCCGCAGCACGTCCGCGTCGTCGGTGAAGCACAGCACCGTGCGGCCGCCGCGTTCGAGGTACAGCACGAGCGATCCGTCGACGAGCACGACCAGACCCCCGGCCTTGCGACCGGGACGGTGCGACACGTCATCGCGCTTGGGCCATCCGAGGGCTGCGCCGTAGGGGTTGGCAGGGTCGGTCGCTGCGAGCGTGACGGCGGCCCGCGGCGGCGGATCGGCGAGGCCGGCGAAGGTGCGCAGCCGGTCGACGGTCGCGGAGGCGGCGAACTGGGCGGCGCCGAGCCTCTCGATCACATAGCCCCGGCGGCAGTGGCCAGCCTCTTCGAAGCCGGCGAGCACCCGGTACGTCTGGGCGAATCCGCCGGGGACGCCCTCGGCCTGCACGGCGCCGCGCGTCACCACCCCGTAGCGATCCAGCAGCAGCCCGGCGGTGACGGTGGCGCGACGAGCGGCATCCGTCTCGACCGAGGGGAGCAGTGACCAGCGTCCGCCGATCGAGGTCGGCCGCGGTGCGGTGCGGGCCAGGGACATCCCCCGATAGGTGCGTGTGCGCGGCGACCGCCGGGTGACGCGGTGAGCCTGCGAACCGCCGGCGAGCAGAGAGCGGATGGGCGCGAAGGTGTCGTTCGTCACGCGTCCCGCCCAGGTCAGCGACCAGAGCGCCTCGAGCACCGACTGTTCGTTCTCGGCACCGGCCATCTCCTTCAGCTGCCCGGCGAAGTACGCACCACCCGCCTCGAGCGCTGCGAGCACCCGCGCCTCCAGCGAGTCGGCGGCGATCTCGTCGTCGGGCTCGGGCAGCGTGAAAGGGGCGAGGTCGGCCGGGTGCAGCGAGACCCACCCGTCCCGACCGGGCAAGGTGCCGTGGCCGGACCAGATCACCTCGCCTGCCGCCGTGAGCTCGTCGAGCAGGGCAGGGGAGTAGTCGCGCACCCGTGAGGGAAGAACGAGCGATTCCCAGGCACTCGCGGGGATGGGGACACCGGCGAACTGCTCGATGACGGCGAGCACGCCGTCGAGGCCCTCGAGAGGTCGGCCGAGGTGCTGCCAGTCGGGGAGGAACCGCGCATAGGCCTCCGGAGAGACCGGTTCGACGCTGCCGCGGATCGCGGCGAGCGACCGCATCCGGAGTCGGCGCAGCACCTCGGTGTCGCACCATTCCGTCTCGTTCCCGGTGCCCGACGCCTCGGGCAGGAAGTATCCGCTCGTGAGCCGCCCCGAGTGCTCCAGGCGCTGCAGGGTGTGGCGGGCCACGGCCGCACCGAGGCCGAAGCGGGCGGCGATCGCATCCGTCGTGAACGGACCGTGGGTGCGGGCGTACCGGGCGACGAGGTCTCCGAGCGGATCCGCCAGAGGTTCGAGGAACGCGACGGGGATGCCGGTCGGCAGGGCTGCACCGAGGGCATCGCGGAGGCGGCCCGCGTCTTCGATGGCCGCGACGCGGGTCGTGCCGGCCACCGTGACAGGTATGGCGCGTCTCGCGGTGATCAGGGCGTCGAGGTGCGCGGACGCGGCACCGGTCTCGGGGTCGAGGCGCGCGTCGATCTCGGAGGCGTCCATCGGACCGAGCATCCGCAGCAGGTCGGCCACGCCCTCGAGTCCGCGCGCGCGGCGCTCCGGATCCAGGCGCTGCGCCTCCCGTTCGAACTGTGCGATGACCTCGGGGTCGAGGAGCTCGCGGAGCTCGACCGTGCCGAGGAGCTCGCCCAGCAGTGCGGGATCGACCGACAGCGCGGCGGCGCGACGCTCGGCGAGAGGCGAGTCGCCCTCGTACATGAACGCGCCGACGTAGCCGAACAGCAGATCGCGCGCGTAGGGCGAGGGCTGCGAGGGCTGGGTCTCGACGAGACGGATGCGTCGGTCGGCGATCGACACCGCCAGCCGCCGCAGCGACGGGAGGTCGTACACGTCCTGCAGCACTTCGCGCAGGGTCTCGAGGATCACCGGGAAGGTCGGATGCCGCCGGGCGACCTCGAGCAGCTGCGCCGACCGCTGGCGCTGCTGCCACAGCGGGGTGCGGCGGTTCGGATTCGTCCGCGGCATGAGCAAGGCGCGGGCGGCGCACTCGCGGAAGCGCGAGGCGAACAGTGCGGATCCGCCCACCTCCTGGGTGACCAGCTGCTCGAGCTCGTCGGGATCGAACACGAACAGCTCGGCACCAGGAGGCTCCGTCTCGGCATCCGGGATGCGGACGATGATTCCGTCGTCGCTCGCGACCGCCGACCCCTCGACGCCGAGCCGCTCGCGGATGCGGGCGTTGATCGCGAGCGCCCACGGGGCGTGCACCTTCATGCCGTACGGGGAATGCAGGATCACCCGCCAGTCGCCCACCTCGTCGTGACCGCGCTCGACGGTCAGCGTGCGGTCGGTCGGCAGAGTGCCCGTGGCCTCGCGCTGCTCGGTGAGATGCGCCATGAGGTTCGATCGCGCCTGCTCGTCGAGTCCGGCGTCGATCAGCCGCTGCGCCGCCTTCTCGGGAGTCGCGGACGACACCTCGCGGGAGAAACGGCCGAGAGCCTCGCCGAGTTCGAAGGGCCGGCCGATGCCGTCGCCGTGCCAGAACGGCACCTTTCCCGGCTGGCCGTACGCGGGGATCACATTCACGCGATCGTGCGTGATCTCGGCGATGCGCCAGCTCGTCGTGCCGAGCGTGAAGACGTCGCCGACCCTCGACTCGTAGACCATCTCCTCGTCGAGCTCGCCGACGCGGGCGCCGGTCGTCTCGCCGGCGACAAACACGCCGAAGAGGCCGCGGTCGGGGATCGTCCCGCCGCTGGTGACCGCGATCCGCTGCGCCCCGGGCCTGCCGGTGAGAGTGCCGGCATCCCGATCCCACACCAGTCGGGGCCGCAGCTCCGCGAACTCGTCCGAGGGGAAGCGCCCGGCGAGCAGGTCGAGCGTCGCCTCGTATGCGGAGCGGGGGAGCGACTGGAAAGGCGCGGAGCGTCGCACCGTCTCGAACCACTCCTCGACGCTGATCTCGCCCAGGGCGCTGGCGGCCACGGTCTGCTGCGCCAGGATGTCGAGCGGATTGCGCGGCACCTGGATCGCCTCGATCTTGCCCGCGAGCATCCGCTCGGTCACGATCGCGGTGTGCAGCACGTCGCCGCGGTGCTTGGGGAACAGCGCAGCACGGCTGATCTCGCCGACCTGGTGGCCCGCGCGGCCGACGCGCTGCAGACCGGACGCCGCCGACGGCGGAGCCTCGACCTGGATGACCAGATCGACCGCTCCCATGTCGATGCCGAGCTCCAGACTGCTCGTCGCGACCACGCAGCGCAGCACCCCGGACTTCAGCTCCTCCTCGACCTGCGCGCGCTGCTCCTTCGACACCGAGCCGTGGTGCGCCTTGGCGAGCACCGGGTCCGCTCCGGCCGTGGCGCCGGCCTGCGCCATCATCGCCGCCGGGACCGTCGAGTCGGGCAGCGCGACCCCGATGCGCTCGGAGTAGATCTCGTTCAGACGTCCGGTCAGTCGCTCGGCGAGCCGACGGGAATTGGAGAACACGATGGTCGACTTGTTCTGCAGGATGCGGTCGACGATCGCCTCCTCGACATGCGGCCACACCGAGCCCGTGACCTCGGTGTACTCCGCATCCGGGCCTTCTCCCGCGTCGCTCGGTGCACCGGGAGGCGGCGGCGGATTCGTCATGTCGTCCATCGGGACGACGACTCCGAGCTCGAAGGTCTTGGATGCCGGCGGCGCGACGATCTCGACCGGCGCGGCACCGCCGAGGAAGCGGGCGACCTCGTCGATCGGGCGGACGGTCGCCGACAGGCCGATCCGCTGGGCGGGGGACTCGTGCCCGTGGATGCGGCGCAGGGCGTCGAGCCGCTCGAGGCTCACCGCCAGATGGGCGCCGCGCTTGGTGGCCGCGACCGCGTGCACCTCGTCGATGATGACGGTGTGCACGTCGCGCAGCGTCTCGCCGGCGCGGCTCGTGAGCATGAGGTAGAGCGACTCGGGGGTCGTGATGAGGATGTCGGGCGGGTCGGCGACCAGCTTGCGTCGATCGCTCGAGGTCGTGTCGCCCGAGCGCACTCCGACGGTCACCGCCGGTGCCTCGACGCCGAGCCGACGGGCCGACTGGCCGATCCCGATGAGAGGGGAGCGCAGGTTGCGCTCGACGTCGACGCCGAGCGCCTTCAGTGGCGAGATATAGAGGATGCGCGTGCGCGAAACGTCGGCGTCCTTCGTGCGCTTCGCAGCCGGGGTGGGCTGCTCGGTGCGCTCGCGGAACACGCTGTCGATCGCCCACAGGAAGGCGGAGAGCGTCTTGCCGGAGCCGGTCGGCGCCACGACCAGCGCGTGCTTGCCCGCCGAGATCGCGTTCCAGGCGCCGGCCTGAGCGGGGGTGGGTGCGGGAAAGGCACCCCGGAACCAGTCTTGCGTGGCAGGGGTGAACCGATCGAGCACGTCGCTCATCCCTCCATCATCGTCGGTGCCACCGACATCGGGGTCGCCATTGTCGGTGGCCACGGGCATCCTGTATGCATGGCGACGCACACCACGAACTACGTGAGCACCTTCATCGAGGTCGCAGAGGACTGCCCCGTCGACCACGCCGAAGAGCCGCCGACCGGCGAGAAGCCGACGATCGCGGCTCTGCACCATCGCCTGATCGCCGAAGAGCCGTATGCGCGCACGTCGGATGACGTGATCTTCGCCACGCACGCGCTGCGGAACGGGATCGACCCCGACGACGTCGCCGCCCGCGAGGCCTTCTTCGCGAAGGGACAGCCGTGCCTGCGCTCGTCGCCGCTCGGCAAGCGCTACGGCTGGGGCATCGCCCATGACGCCGACGGGCGGGTGGCCCTGGTGCCCCGAGACTCGGAGGAGTACGCGCTGCTCGCCGCCGACCCCGCGATCGCCCATACCAGGGCGATGCGGAGCCGGCGGGCCTGAGCTCAGCGCTCGATCAGGGAGCCGTCCGGCTCGATCTCTAGCAGGAGTCCGAGATCGAGTCTCGCGAGGAACGCGTCGTCGTGGCTGACGACGAGCACGGCGCCGCGATAGGCGCGCAGCGCCTCGACGAGCTGGTCGACCGTGTCGATGTCGAGGTTGTTGGTCGGCTCGTCGAGCACCACCAGGTGCGGGGCCGGATCCGCGAGCAGCAGCTTCGCCAACGCCACCCGGAACCGCTCCCCGCCGGAGAGCGCCGCGACCGGGCGTTCGGCGGTGGCCCCGCGGATCAGGAAGCGGGCGAGCCGGTTGCGCAGCTCCTTCTCCGGCACCTGGGGCGCCGCATCCGCGATGTTCTCGAACACGGACCGGTGCTCGTCCAGGCCGTCGACGCGCTGCGGCAGGTAGCCGACCCGATCGGTGAGAGCTGTCGCGGTCAGCACGTCTCCATAACTCCGGAGATCCGCGTCGCGCCCAGCCACATCGGCTTGATCCCGGGCGTCGGGTGCCGCATCTCCGGAGTTGTGGCGAGCAGACGCCACCAGCCGCTCGAGCAGAGTCGTCTTGCCGACGCCGTTCCGACCGATCAGTGCGACGCGCTCGGGGCCCTGGATGATCCAGGACCGCTCCCCGTCGTCGATCGCCGCGATTCGACGGCTGCGCGACACCTGCGGGTCCGGCAGCTCGATCTTCATCGAGGCGTCCGACCGGAGCCGACGACCTGCGTCGTCGAGCGCGGCTCTGGCGGCATCCTCCTTGGCCCCGACCTCGGTGCGCAGCCGCCCCGCCGACACCTCGGCAGCCATCTTGCGACCGTGCGCGACGATCTTCGGCACGCGCTTCTCGATCTCGGCCTTCTTGGCCGTGCGGGCACGATGTGCCAGCTTGACCTCGGCCTCGATCCGCTGACGCTTCTCCTTGCGGAACTCCTGCTTCGCGGTGACCTCCGCCTGTCGCGCCGCCTCCTGCTCGGCGTCCAGCCAGGCCCTCCATTCGGAGTACGGGCCGCCGAACACGCTCAGCGTCTGGGCGTAGAGCTCGGCCGTGTCGTCCATCAGCTCGAGGAGCGACAGGTCGTGACTGACCACGATCAGCGTGCCCTTCCACGACCTGACCATCGCGGCCAGTGCGGCGCGTGCCTCGCGGTCGAGGTTGTTCGTCGGCTCGTCGAGCAGCGTGATCGGGGCCTTGCGGAGGCGGATGCCGGCGATGGCGACGAGCACGGCCTCACCGCCCGACAACTCGCCGATGCGCCGGTCGAGGAAGCCGGGGGCGAGCCCGGCCTCCGCGAGCGACATCTCGGCGCGCGCCTCGATGTCCCAGTCGTCGCCGACCGCGTCGAAGTGCGCTTGGTCGACGTCGCCGACGCTGATCGCCCGGACGGCGTCCAGGGCATCGGCCACCCCGAGCAGCTCGGACACCCGGCGGTCGACGTCGAGAGTGAGCCGCTGTGGCAGGTAGGCGACGTCGCCGGTCGTCGTGAGGAACCCCGAGGTCGGGGCCAGCTCGCCCGCCATGAGGCGCAGCAGAGTCGACTTGCCGGCGCCGTTTCGGCCGACGAGCCCGGTGCGCCCGGAGCCGAACGAGCCCGAGACGGCATCGAGCGCCGTCGTGCCGTCGGGCCAGGTGAACGTGAGACGGTCGAGAGTGACCGAGGAGTGAAGAGTGGGGACTGACATGGTGTCTCCTGTCGAGTGCGGGGTGCACTGACACCGGTCGCCCGGGATCCCGTCTGAGCGGGGGTGCCGTCGAGAAGGACAGCGGGCGTGGTCTGCCGTGGAGTCGGCGATCGTCGGGTCAGCGCGCGAGAGAAAGAGCGCGGAGGCGACGGATCAGATCAAAGGACTTCCAGACACGGCGGACAGGACTCCACGACGATACCCGGGCGTGTCGGAGTTCCGCAACCCCGGGCGTGTCGCTCCGATCGCAGGGGCGTCAAGATGCGGCCGAGCGCTCCGACCACTTCGCGAGGAACGTGTGCACGTCGCCCAGCTCTGCCTCCGAGATGCTGTGGGTGAGTCCCGTGTACACGCGGCCGGACAGCTCCGAATGCGACGGCAGCCAGTCGGCGGTATGGGCGATGCGCGCCGCAGGGATGACCTCGTCGTTCGTCCCTCGACCCCAGAACACCGGTGGCCGGGTCTCGGCGAGCACGTCGTCGCCCTCGAGAGCGCCGGACGCGACGTATCCGCTCAGCGCGACGACTGCGGCGACGCGCTCGGGCGCGAGGCGCAGCGTCTGGAGCGCGACGGCCGCTCCCTGCGAGAAGCCGAGGAGCGCCACGGACGGTGCGTCGGCGGCCGCGTCGTCGAGCCAGCGCAGGAGCGCCTCGGCTGCGGCGGTGACCGTGGCGGGGTCGGGTTCGGTGAGGTCCTCGATGGCGTACCAGGAGCGCCCTGGCATCGGCCACGGGGGAGTGAGGGGGGCGGCGACGGATGCCACGGCGATGCCGTCCGGCAGGTAGGGGAGCAGGCCGAAGACATCGTGCTCGTCCGAGCCGTAGCCGTGCAGGAGCACGAGCAGCGGCATCCCTGCGCGTTCCGTCGTCGACCAGCGGGTGAGGAGGCCGTCGATCACCAGTTGTTCGCTCACGCCTCCATCCTGCCAGCGGCCGACGACAGACCGTCGGCGGGCGGCGCGATCGTATGCCGGTCGCCGGCGTCAAGCCGGTGTCGGCTCGCGGGCACGGCTGGTAGAAAGGACACATGGCCGTCCGCACACCTGATCCCGACCCTGAGCCCGACGACGGGATCGAGGGCTTCGGCGACGCTCAGCCGCCGTCGCGCGATGCGAATCCGGGATGGTTGAGCGAGTTCGAGCTCGCTGAGGCCCGTCGGCACCTGCCGATGCTCTACGTCGAGGCGATCCCGGTGCGTACCGACGGGTCGGGGCAGGTCACGGAGATCGGCATCCTGCTGCGGTCCACCCCCATGGGAGAGATGACGCGCACGATCGTGTCGGGGCGCGTGCGCTTCGGCGAGACGATCCGTGACGCGCTGTTCCGCCATGTCGAGAACGATCTCGGCCCGATGGCCTTCCCGCTCCTGCCGCCGCAGCCGCTGCCGTTCACGGTCGCCGAGTACTTCCCGATTCCCGGGGTCAGCGCCTATCACGACGATCGGCAGCATGCGGTGTCGCTCGCCTTCGTCGTGCCGGTGACGGGAACCTGCGAACCCCGCCAGGATGCGCTCGAGGTGACCTGGTTCTCGCCCGAGGCTGCCGGATCGGATGCGGTCGCCGCCGAGATGGAGGGTGGGCGCGGCACGCTCATCCGACTCGCGCTCGCGAATCTCGGCCTGCTGCGCTGACAGTCTGATCGCGTTCGGCACCTTTTTCTCCACCGATTGTGGCGCCGAACTGTATTCCGGTGTATCCATATCTCAGGTGATCTGTCCAGAGCGCCGTATCTGACGGCGGTCGCCTGGCCGCCTCTCCTGCCCGAGAGGATGCCTCATGGTGTTCCCCGCACTCACCCGATCTGCGCGCTCCGCCGCCGCGACGGTGACCACCGCACTCCTGGCTTCGATGCTGGTCGCGGTCGGCGCGCCCGCATCCGCGGCCGTCCCGGCCGTCAGTGCTGAGACGGCGGCCGTCGTCGCCCCCGAGCACGCGGCCATCGCCGATCAGCTCCCGCTCGCACTGGCGGAGGCCGCGAGCGTGGCGACGCAGCCGCCGGTGGGAGAGCCCGACGCCGTGGGCGAGATCTCGGGCACCGTCGACTTCCCCGATGGGGTCGATCTCGCGGCAGGGCGCACGTACGTCGCCGCCTACGCGCCGGGAACCGAGCGCTCGACACCGCTGGCCGCCGCTCCTGTCGCCGACGACGGCACCTATCTGCTGCGCGTGCCCGTCGGCGACCTCGTGCTTTCGGTGCTCTCCGAGGGGCGCGCGGTGTTCGACACGGAGGTCCGCACCGGACTCGGGGAGGATCCTGCCCTGCTCTCGCTCACGCCGGACGGGCTGTCGGCCCAGGACGCGATCCTCGAGCCCTCCGCGGCGCTCTCGGGGATCGTCACCATGCCGGCCGGCGTCGGTCTCGCCGATGATCGCGTCGCCGTCGCGGTGTATCCCGCCGACGGTGCGGGCGGCGTGGTCGCCGCAGCGAACTACGTCGCCGGCGACGGGTCGTACGTCGTCGGTGGAATCCCGGCCGGCGACTACCGGGTCGCGTTCCTCTCGGCGGCGCCGGGTGCCGTCTCGGAATGGTGGAACGACGCGCCCACCTTCACCAAGGCCACTCCGGTCGTCTTGGAAACCGTGCAGTCGCGCGGTCAGGTCTCCGCGACGCTCGCGGCCCTCCGCATCCTCGACACCTCCGTCCCCACGGTGTCCGGCACGACGACCGTCGGACAGACCCTGCGCGTCGCGCCAGGCGCGTGGACCACAGGGGCGACCTTCACCTACCAGTGGTACGCCAACGGGGCGGCGATCGCGAAGGCGTCCGCATCCACCCTGGTTCTTCCGGTCGCGCTCGCCGGCAAGCGGATCTCCGTCAAGGTGACCGGGACCAAGAGCGGGTACGCCTCCGCGTGGCAGGTGTCCGCTTCGACGGCCGCAGTGCTGCGCCCGCTGGCTGCTCCCGTGCCGACCATCACCGGCACGGCCACGGTGGGGAAGACGCTCACCGCAAAGCCCGGCACGTGGACCGCAGGGACGAGGCTCACGTACCAGTGGTACATCAACGGTGCCGCAGTCTCGCGGGCGAACGCGGCGTCGTTCAAGATCCCTGCGGCTGCCGCGGTCAAGACGATCACCGTCGTGGTCACCGGCGCGAAGGCGGGGTACGCCTCCGCATCGAAGCGGTCGAAGGCGACGGCGGCGGTCAAGGGGCTGCTCTCCGCCCCGGTGCCCCGCATCACCGGATCGGCGCTGTTCGGTTCACGCCTCACCGCCTCCGCCGGCTCCTGGACCAGCGGCACGAGGCTCACCTACCAGTGGTACATGAACGGAAAGGCGATCAGGGGTGCGACCGGCTCGTCGCTCGTGCTCACGGCAGCGATGGTGCGCTCGCGGATCACGGTGAAGGTGACCGGCACCAAGAGCGGCTACATCTCGGCGGCGAAGGTGTCGGGCGCGACCGCGGCGGTCGCATATCCGGCGCAGGCGAAGCCGGTGTCGACCTGGAACTGCCCGGCATGGGCGCCCATCAAGGGCAACAAGAGCTCGATGATCTACCACGTGAAGTCCGGTGCGTTCTATACGCGCACCAAGCCGGAGGCGTGCTTCTCGAGCGAGAAGGCGGCGGTCAACGCCGGGTATCGCAAGTCCAAGCGCTGACGCCTGCGGACTGTCTGCACGCGACGAGGCCCCCGCCACCGGAACCGGCGGCGGGGGCCTCGTTCGCACGGGGGACGCTCAGCGTGAGGTGAGCCTCGCGAGCTCTGCGACGAACGCGTCGACATCCGACTCCTCGGTGTCGAAACCGCACATCCACCGCACCTCGTTGCGCGCGGCGTCCCAGTCGTAGAACCGGAAGGAGGCGCGGAGCTGATCGGCGATGCCGTCCGGCAGCGCGGCGAACACGCCGTTCGACTGCGTCGGCTGGGTGAAGGTCACTCCGGTGATCTCGCCGGCGGCGATGCCGGCCTCGATGGCCGAGCGCAGGCGCTGTGCCATGGCGTTCGCGTGCTGCGCGTTGCGCAGCCACAGGTCGCCCTCGAGCAGCGCGATGAGCTGCGCGGAGACGAAGCGCATCTTCGACGAGAGCTGCATGTTGAACTTGCGCAGGTAGCGCAGGCCGGTCGACGCCTCGGGGTTCAGCACCACGATCGCCTCGCCGAGCATGGCGCCGTTCTTGGTGCCTCCGAAGCTCAGCACGTCGACGCCGGCGTCGCGCGTGAAGGTGCGCAGCGGCACGTCGAGGGCGGCGGCCGCGTTCGAGATGCGCGCACCGTCGAGGTGCAGCGTCATCCCGCGCTCGTGCGCATGGTCCGCGAGCGCACGGATCTCGTCGACGGAGTACAGCGTGCCGAGCTCCGTCGACTGGGTGATCGAGACCACGAGCGGCTGCGCACGGTGCTCGTCGCCCCAGCCCCAGGCCTCACGGTCGACGAGCTCGGGGGTCAGCTTGCCGTCGTCGGTCGGGACGGTGAGCAGCTTGAAGCCGCCGATCTTCTCAGGGGCGCCGCCTTCGTCGACGTTGATGTGCGCGGTGGATGCCGCGATCACAGCGCCCCAGCGGGGCAGCATCGACTGCAGGCCGGTGACGTTCGCGCCGGTGCCGTTGAACACCGGGAAGGCCTCGATCCCCTCGCCGAAGTGCGAGCGGAACACCTCCTGCAGACGTTCGGTGTAGGCGTCCTCGCCGTAGGCCACCTGGTGCCCGCCGTTGGCCGTGGCGATGGCCGCGAGGACCTCGGGGTGGACGCCGGAATAGTTGTCGCTGGCGAAGCCCCGGACCGCGGGGTCATGCTGAATAGTCACCGCACAAGCCTAGGCCCGGAAGCGGAGTCGCGATGCTCGGGAGCGGCATACAGCACTTCCGAATGTCCGCGGCCCGGCCTACCCTCGGACCCATGGATCGCAGCGCTGCGAAGACCGCCTTCGCCAACGTCCTCGTCAACACGCTCATCGCGAACGTGACGACGAGCTTCCTGTGGTTCGCGCTGACGTTCTGGGTCTACATCGAGACCCAGTCGGTGCTGGCCACGGGCATCATCGGCGGCGCCTACATGCTGCTCATCGCCTTCTTCGCGATGATCTTCGGCACGATCGTCGACCGCAACCGCAAGCACACCGTCATGCTGCTCTCGAGCGTGATCTCGGCCATGGCGTTCCTCATCGCCGGTGCGCTGTATGTGTGGCAGCAGGAGGCCGCGCTGCTCGATCTCGGCGGCCCGTGGTTCTGGCTCTTCTCGGCGATCATCCTCTTCGGCGGCGTCATCGAGCAGCTGCGCAACATCGCGCTCTCGACCACGGTCACCCTGCTCGTGCCCGAGGAGCGCAGGGCGAATGCCAACGGGCTGGTCGGCACCGTCCAGGGGTTGGCGTTCCTGGTGACCAGCGTCTTCTCCGGGCTCTCGATCGGCTTCCTCGGCATGGGGTGGACCCTCGCGATCGCGATCGGCGCGATGGTGCTCACCTTCGTGCACCTGCTCTTCATCCGCATCCCGGAGGGTGCGCCGAAGCCCGACCCCGACGCGAAGAGCGCGCTCGACTTCCGCGGCAGCGTCACGGCCATCCGCCTCGCGCCCGGGCTGTTCGCGCTCATCATCTTCTCGACGTTCAACAACCTCATCGGCGGCGTGTACATGGCCCTGATGGACCCGTACGGCCTCACCCTCTTCGATGCCCAGATGTGGGGCTTCGCGCTGGCGTTCGCGTCGACCGGATTCCTGATCGGCGGCGGGCTCGTCGCCAGGTTCGGGCTCGGTCCGAAGCCCATGCGCACGCTGCTGCTCGTGGTGATCGCGATGGGGATCCTGGGATCGGTGTTCATGCTGCGCGAGTGGTGGCCGCTCTACGTCATCGGCATGTGGGTGTACATGGCGCTCGTGCCGCCGGTCGAAGCCGCCGAGCAGACGATCATCCAGAAGGTCGTGCGCTACGACCGCCAGGGCCGCGTGTTCGGAGTCGCCGCCGCGATGGAGGCCGCCGCCGCCCCGGTGACGGCGTTCCTGATCGCGCCGATCGCGGAGTTCCTGATCATCCCGTACATGAAGACGGATGCCGGGCAGCGGAGGTGGGAGTGGCTCCTCGGTGAAGGAGAGGCGCGAGGCATCGCCCTGATCTGCCTGTTCGCGGGCATCATCATGGTCATCGCCGCGACCCTGGCGTTCTTCACGAAGTCGTACCGCCAGCTCACCGAGCTCTACGCGAACGCCCCGGAACAGGATCTCGGCGAGAACGGAGGCGAGACCGGAGGCGAGAACGGAATCGGAGGCGCGGCCGCGAGCGGAGACGTGAGCGCGAGCGGGACGAGGAACGAGCGCGGCGAGCGCGGTTCCGAGGTGGAGGCGCCTCCACCCCTGCGCGGGCTGCCGCCGGAAGTCCCCGACGCGCGCCGCTGACGTGCGCCGCGGAAATCGCAACCCGACGATCAGTCGAGCGTGATGACCTGGTCGTTGAGGGCTGCGGCGTCGACGTCCCAGAGAGCGAGCACCTGCGGGACGAGCGAGTCCGGATCCAGCGCCTTCGCGCGGAAGACGACCGAGGCCGCACGCAGCGGTTCCCCGGCATCCCGCGCCGCCTTCGCGAAGCCCTGCGCGACGGCCCTCGTCCAGGCCTCGCTCGCCGCCTTGACCGCGGCATAGGTCGCGCCGCCCGCCAGGGGACGGCCGACCGCTGTCGAGGAGACGATCGCGAAGCGGCCGGACTCCGAGGCGCGCAGCGCGGTGTCGAACGCACGACTGGTGGCGCGCACGGCGTCGAAGGCCGGCAGGAGGGCGTGGAAGTCCTCATCCGTCTGCCCGGCCAGACCACCGCCACCGCGCCAACCGCCGATGAGCGGGAGCACCGCATCGACCGCTCCGAGACGCGCGGACAGCTCCGTCATCGCCGCGAGCGACGTGGCGTCGGCGACTTCGACCCGCGCGCCGATCGAGCGCAGCGGCTCGAGGCGCTCCGCCGATCGCCCGGTCGCGACCACGCGCGCCCCGGCCTCGACCAGCGCGCGGGTGAGGGCCAGACCCGAGGCGCTGGTGGCCCCGGCGAGAAGGACGGTCCGGTCGGTGACGCTCATGTGCTCAACTCTCGTGTAGATACAGTTCTGCGGCCACCCCGGGGGATGGCCGCAGACGCTGCGTCCGACCGATGCAGACGGCCGAACCCCAGAAATGCGCGATTCGAGTCAGTCGTCGGTGCCCCGGATGCCGACGGTCGACTCGATGACCGGCTTCATCTTCTTGTCGAGGGCTTCGAAGAACATGGACAGGGGGAACTCGTCATCCAGCACCGCGTCGGTGAACCCCTTGGGGGCGCCGGCGAGGATGTCGTCCGGCAGACCGCGTGCCCAGCGCGAGGCGGGGTTCGGGGTGAGGACGGAGCGGACGAGGTCGTACGCGGCCAGCCAGTGCGCCGTCTTCGGGCGGTCGATCGAGCGCCAGTACAGTTCGTCGATCGCATCGCCGAGGGCGACGACCGCGTCGGGCACGGCCGTCCAGTCGAATGCGAGCGCAGTGTCGGTCCAGTGCAGCACGCCCCGCTGGTGGAGCCACGCGAACAGCAGCTGACCGCCGAGCCCGTCGTAGTTGCGCACCCGGGAGCCGGTGATGGCGAACCGGAAGATGCGGTCGAAGATCACCGCGTACTGCACGAGCCCCGCGTGGTCGAGCATCTCCTGCTCCGACGAGGTCAGCTCCTCACCCGCAGCGCGGCGGGCGTCGAGCGAGCGCTCGATCTTCACCGACTCGCGGAACGCGGTCAGATCGCACCGCAGCTCCTCGAGCGAGTAGAGGAAGAACGGCATGCGCTGCTTGATCATGAACGGGTCGAACGGCAGGTCGCCTCGCATGTGCGTGCGGTCGTGGATGATGTCCCACATCACGAAGGCACGCTCGGTGAGCGCCTGGTCGTCGAGCATCGCCGCCGCCCGCTCGGGCAGGTCGAGCTTGGTGATCTCGGATGCTGCCCGCGTGACGCGGCGGTACCGCGCGGCCTCGCGGTCCTGGAAGATCGCGCCCCATGTGAAGCTCGGGATCTCGCGCATCGCGACCGTCTCGGGGAACAGCACGGCCGAGTTCGTGTCGTATCCGGGGGTGAAGTCCACCAGCCGCAGCGAGACGAACAGCTTGTTGCCGTAGTCGCCCGCCTCGAGTGCGGCGATGAACTCCGGCCAGATGGTCTCGACGATCAGCGCCTCGACGAGGCGGTCGCTGGAGCCGTTCTGCGTGTACATCGGGAACACGACCAGGTGACGGATGCCGTCGACGCGGTGCTGCTGCGGCTGGAAGGCCACGAGCGAGTCGAGGAAGTCGGGCACGCCGAAGCCCTCGGCGACCCAGCGGTCGAAGTCCACGATCGACGCGGCGAGGTACTCGGCGTCGTGCGGGAAGGCGGGGGCGAGTGCCCGGATGCCCGCGGTGATCGCCGCGACCAGATCACGAGCGGCGGCGTGGTGCGCGGTATCCGGGATCGAGCCGTCCTTGATCTGCAGCTCGCGGATCGCGATGGCGGCATCCTTGAGCTGGGCCCAGGCGGCGCTCTGCTCGGCGACAGAGGCGTCCTCGACGACCTCGGGTTCGCCGACGATGGCCTGTGCAGCGGAGCTGTTGGCGGAAATGATGGACATCGGGACCTCCGATCGGAGACTTCTGACGGAAAGATTCCTGTGAAAACGGAATCCACACGATATTATTACACCATGGATGACTCTGTCGACCGCATGATCCTGTCCGAGATCTCCCGAGACGGCCGCGCGACGCTCTCGCAGCTGTCCGAGACGGTCGGCCTGTCGGTGTCTGCGGTCCAGTCGCGCCTGCGGCGACTGGAGACGCGCGGGGTGATCGCCGGGTACCGCGCGATCCTGGATCCGGAACTGGTCGGAGCTCCGCTCTCGGCCTTCATCGAGATCACGCCGCTGGATCCCGCTCAGCCCGACAACGCTCCTGAGCTCCTCGAGCACCTGACCGCCATCGAGGCCTGTCACTCGATCGCCGGCGACGCGAGCTACATGCTGTTCGTGCGGGTCGCCTCCCCGCGCGCGCTGGAGGAGCTGGTGCGCGACATCAGAGGTGCGGCGAACGTGAGCACCCGCACGACGGTCGTGCTGCAGACCTACTACGAGCACCGCCCCATCGTCACGGTCACGCCGGACGACCCCGAGGGCTCGGAGGCGTCCGACTAGCGATCCGCGGACGTCACAGCACCGCCCCGACCATCGCCTCGCCGAGCGGGGTGCGCAGGTGCAGCATCCGGGCGCCGGCGCGCTCGCTCGAGACGAGACCCGCGTCGCGCAGCACCGCGAGGTGATGGGAGGCGGTCGATGCCGCGATCCCCGTGTCCCGGGCGACCTGGGAGGTGGTCCGGGCAGACCCTGCGGCGAGCAGGATCGTCGCGCGGGCGGGACCGAGGAGCGCTCCGAGTGCGTCGGCCACGTCCTGCGCATCGCGCGCCCAGCCGGCGGTCACGCCGCGTGCGGGGTAGAACAGAGTCGGCTGGGCCGGGGGCTCGGTGAGCACCATGCATCCCCACGACGACATCACCGACGGCACCAGCACGAGACCGCCCCCGCGGCAGTCGACCCTTTCACTGTGGCGGCGAAGGGATACACGCACCGCGCCGTCGCCCCAGCTCACCTTCGGGTGCAGCCCTGCGGACATCCCGGCGATCCCTGCGGTCGCGATGGTGCGGGAGCGCACCGAGATGTCGGCGCGCAGCAGTCTTTCCAGCTGGGGCCACACCGGGGCGAGCACGGCATCCCACACCTCGGACCACGCGTCGGCGATCATCTCGCGTGCCCGTTCCGGGCGCTCCTGCATCTCACGCAGGATCCGCTGGCGAGCACCGGACGAGCGGAGCACCATCTTGCCGAAGTCGACGCGCATGGGGTCGAGGTCGCTGTGGCGCAGCGCCTCGAGCTCGGCCTCGGGCGTCATGTCCCACCTCGGCGTCGCGGTGAGGAAATCGGGGAGGTAGCCGTCGTCCCCGATCACGGTGGCCAGCAGTCCGAAACTCTCCCTGGGGAGTCTGTCACGCACCGCCCGCAGCCATCCCCACTGCAGCGGGTGCTGCGCCGGCCGCAGCAGCACTCGCACGGCGTGCGCGAGCTCGTGCCCGGGGGAGACCCCGAACCGCACGGCCTGGATGTCTCCCGGGCTGAGATGGAACTCGACCCGGTGGTCCGGGTGCTCCATCCCTTCGATCGGCCCGCCGACGTCCGAGTGCGTCATGTTTCGATCCACATCGAAACTCTAGGAGGACCGGATGTCGCTGTCGAGACTGGGCTCATGAACAGCAGAGCAGCAGGCACGAGCATCGTCTCAGGCTCCGACCTCCGAATCGGGAGCGGCCGCAGTCGTCGGTTCGAGGGCGCCGCGCACGAGGCGGACATCTCCTATTTCTTCGTCGAGAATCAGCCGGGCGAAGGTCCGGGACTGCACTGGCATCCGTACTCCGAGACCTGGGTCGTGCTGGAGGGCACGGCGCGCATCACCGTCGGCGGGGAGACGTTCACCGCCCACGCGGGGGACACCGCGACCGGCCCGGCGTACATCCCGCACTGCTTCGTCAACGCGGGGACAGGGATGCTCCGCCTCATGGGTATCCATGCATCTGCGACGATCATCCAGACGTTCCTCTCCGAAGACTGACCCACCGACTCATCACACCGACGCACACATTCAGGAGCACCCATGTCCTTCCAGGCATACCTCGACAAGGTCGAGACCCAGACCGGCCTCACCCCTCGGCAGTTCATCGAACTCGCGACGGCGCAGGGGTTCGATCAGACCACGAAGTCCACGGTCGTCCTCAACTGGCTGAAGGAGGAGTACGCACTCGGGCACGGCCACGCGCAGGCGATGGTGCACGTCATCCTCAAGGGGCCGAAGATCAGCGACAAGCACGTCGGCAAGCCCGGCGCGCACGGCGACAAGTCCGACACGCTGTGGCTGGACGGCAAGGACACCAACCCGAACGCCTGACCGCCCCACCCGCTTCCGCATCCACGCCGCATCCGCTTCCGCTTCCGAGCAAGGAGAACCACATGGCAGTCCGCGTCGATCTCAACGTGTCCCTCGACGGATTCGCGACCACCACCGACCAGACCGCGGAGAACCCGTTCGGGGAGGACTGGTCGCGCCTGGTCGCCGCGTACACCGCCACGCGCACCTTCCGAAGCCGGGTGCTCGGCGACGACTCTGGAGCCGGCACGACCGGTCTCGACGACCGGTACGCCCAGGAGTACTTCGAGAACATCGGCGCCGAGATCATGGGGGCGGGCATGTTCGGTCTGCACCAGCACCCCGACGACGCGGAGTGGCGCGGCTGGTGGGGCGACGAGCCGCCGTTCGAGGTCCCGGTGTTCGTCCTCACCCACTCGCCCCGCGACTCGATCGAGTTCGCGAACGGCACGGTGTTCCACTTCCTGTCCGCGACGCCGGAAGAGGTGCTGGAGCGGGCGCTGGCTGCTGCGGGTGAGGCGGATGTGCGCATCGGCGGCGGCGTCGAGACGGTGCGGCAGTTCCTGCACGCCGGCCTGGTCGACCGGCTGCACCTCGCGGTGAATCCGCTCGTGATCGGCAGCGGCGAGAGGATCTGGGACGACCTGCGCGGAATCGAGAAGGACTACGGATTCCATGCGGAGGTCGCTGAGAGCGGCGTCACGCACGTGACCTTCCGCCGCGACTGAACGCATCGTTCGACGGGGCCCATCGGCGCTCCCAGTAGGATTCCTGCGTGGCAGCATCCTCGAAGCGCAAGAAGAACCAGCCCCGCGTGAGCGGCAACCCCGCCAAGCGGGCGAGCGGCAATCCGGCCAGACGTCCCGTCATCGAGGCGGGACCGGTGACCGTCGGAGACTGGATCGGCGCCGCACGGCTGCGCACCCTGCCGCTCGCCGTCGCCCCCGTGGTGATCGGCACCGGCGCCGCGCGCAGCACGGGGCCCGAGTTCCACTGGGTCATCGCCCTCGCCTGCCTCGCCGTCGCCGTGCTGCTGCAGATCGGCGTCAACTTCGCGAACGACTACAGCGACGGCATCCGCGGCACGGATGCCGTACGCGTCGGCCCCGCCCGTCTCACCGCCTCGGGCAGGGTGAAGCCGCGCACCGTGCTCGTCACCGCGCTGGTGTTCTTCGCGCTCGCCGCAGCGGTCGGCGTCGCCATCGTCGTGCGCACGGAGCAGTGGTGGATGCTGGCGATCGGCGCCGCGTGCATCATCGCCGCCTGGTTCTACACCGGCGGCAAGCGTCCGTACGGCTATTTCGGCCTCGGCGAGGTCTTCGTCTTCGTGTTCTTCGGGCTCGTGGCGACCCTCGGCACCACTTGGGTGCAGGCGTTCGCGCTGCCGCAGCAGGCCTGGCTCGGAGCGATCGCGGCGGGCCTGTTCGCCTGCGCCGTGCTGCTCGCCAACAACCTGCGCGACATCGATCAGGATCGAGTGGTGGGCAAGCGCACCCTGACCGTGCTGATCGGTCGCCGTGCGACCCAGGTGCTCTTCACCCTGTTCGTGCTGGTGCCCTTCGGGATCCTGGCCTTCATCGCGCTGCTCTATCCGATCGCGTGGATCGGCCTGCTTGCGCTGCTCGCCGGCCTTCCCGCCGTGCTGATCGTCTGGACGTACCGCCAGGCGAAGGAGCTGGTCGTCGCTCTGGCGCTGACGTCGCTGACCGCCCTGCTGTACGCCGGCGCGCTGTTCTGGGCGTTCGTCGGCTGACCCGAGCACTCACTTCCCGGGGCCCCGCTGGTGAGGGCCGAGGTCAAGACCTGAGGTCGGTGCTCAGCGCCTGTCGGCGTCGTCGATCGCCTCGTCCTCGGCATCCGCATCGTCCTGTCCGGCCGAGCTGCGGCCCTCGCGGCGCTCGACCAACCGCGCCGACGCGCCGGTCAGGGGCTCGCGCAGGAACAGCATCGAGATGCTGACGCCGATGAGGGCGGCGAAGATCGCGGCGAGCCACCAGAACTCCCGGAAGATCGGGAAGAAGAACCACATGATGGCCAGCGGCACGAGGAATGCCAGCAGGCGCAGCACGGTGTAGACGAGGAAAGGCGCGCGGTTCTTCACTCCCACAGTCTACGTTCGCGAGCTGAGGGGTCTGCTGTCAGCCCTCGACGCCGAGGCTCGAGAACGGGATGCCGCGCACGACGCGTTTCCAAGGATGCTCCCCGAGGGACCACAGCAGCTTCGCGTCGAGGTCGAGGGCGAGGTCCTCGCAGCCGACCGGCAACGGGACCCGGTCGCGCACGAGGGCGTCACGTGCTCCGGTCCAGAGCACGCCAGGGCGCATGCGGTCGGACTGCGAGACGAAGTGACGCGCGCCCCACCGCACCGCGCCCTGCATCTGCGCGATGCCGGGCGTGAAGCGGGCCTCTTCGCTGAAGTCCTCGTCGTCGGAGGTCGGCACCGTGAACTCGGCGACCCGTCCCTTCTCATCGCGGGTGTACTCCCCGATGAGCACGCGACGCAGCGGCGTGCCGTCGTCGTCGAACACGCGCCCGAGGTACGAGCAGCGGATGTCGATCGGATGCACGCGACGCCGCACGGCCACGAGAGCCGTGGCGCGCAGACCGCGCCCGCGTGCGCCGGCCAGACGCCGTGCCTCCGCGCCCCGCACCCGTCGGATGCCACCGAGGTCGAACTCCCAGATGCCGCGTCCGGTGGCGGCGACGAACAGGCGGTCGTCGAACCAGGCGAGGCCGCCCGCGTGGATCTGCGCCGGCTGGAGCTCGCCGTCCTCCTCGACGGCGAGCAGCACGTCGAGGTGGCGTGACCTCTCGAGGTCGACGAAGGCGATGCGGGAGGCCAGATGGCGGCCGTCGAGCTGCTGACGGAACCAGCTCACGGCGAGGGTGCGCCGACCATGCCAGAGCCCGAGATCGATGCCCTGCGGATACCAGCGGCGCGTCCACGACCGCGCGCTGAGCCATCGCAGGTCCACGGTGCTGCGGCGCTTCTGCCGCACCGGGCGCCAGGTGGTTCCGAACGGCCAGAGCATGCTCCCATCGTCGCCGATCGGGAACGGCGGCGCGAATCAGCGGATGCCGTCGCTCGGTGGGCGGCATCGCCGGTCACCGAGCGTTCACCCGCCCTTCCCCGACCGGCAAGGAACCCCTGAGAGCATGCCGGGACCGTCGACCCCGGGGAGATCCGTGCGCACACCGCTCGTCACCGTCATCCTGCCCGCCAAGGACGCGGGGGCGTACATCGCGACGACGCTGGAGACGCTGACCAGGCAGTTCGACGATCCGACGGCGCTCAAGCTGGTGGCGGTCGACGACGGCTCGCGGGATGACACCGGGACCCTGATGCGCCGGTACGCCGAGCGCTTCCCGCACGCCGAGGTCATCGTCAATCCACGACCGCGCGGCCTCGCGACGGCGCGCAACCAAGGACTCGCACACGTCGAGGGCGACGCGTTCTGCTTCCTCGACGGCGACGACTGGATGCAGCCGCAGCGGCTCGCCGTCCTCGCTCGTCGCCTGCAGGAGCTCGACTGCGATTTCCTCCGTACCGACCACGTCACCGTCAGAGGCGGTGCGCGCGCGGTCGTGTCGGCGCCGTACCCCTGGCGCGGCGCCGTCGCCTCTCCGCGGTCGGCGATCCTGCCCGAGAACGAGCCGACCATGGTCGACTATCCGTTCGCGTGGGCGGGTCTGCTGCACCGACGGCTGATCGACGAGGGCATCGCCGACTTCACCCCCGGACTCTTCACCGCCGAGGATCGGCCCTGGATCTGGCGGCTGCACCTGCGAGCCCGCTCGTTCGCCGTGGTCGACGCCCCCGCCCTGCTCTATCGCAGAGGGGTGGCGACGTCGCTGACGCAGGTGCGCGACCGACGACAGCTGGACTTCGTGCGGGCGATGGGGGAGGTGCTCGACCTGGTCGAGGCGGATGTCGAGGCCGACCGGTTCCTGCCGAAGGCGGTGTGGACCGTGCTGGCGCTCAGCTCGCGGCACCTCGTGCGAGCCCGCCGGATGACGCCGGGCCTGCGCGCCGAGATGCGCTCGGGCATCCGCACGCTGCTCGGCCGGCTGCCCGCGGCGGAGGCGTCGGCCGTGCTGGCACGGCTCGACGGCCCCCGGCGGCGCGTGCTCGCTCCGCTCCTGCGCACGGTCGGGCACGCGGCATGACTCAGCTCTTCGCCCTGCACAGCGCCTACGGCCTCGCGACGGCGGCCGCCGCGCTCGACGGCGACCTCCTCGGCGCGCGCGGGGAGCGGATCCTCATGCCGTTCGTCTCGTCGACGGTGCCCGAGCTCTCGGTCGGCATCGCGCACGACCCGGCGCTCGCGAGCCTGCGGGCGCGGTTCGACCGCATCGAGGGCCTGGACGCGGTGCTCGGACCGCTGCACCCGAGCTCGTGGCAGCCCGAGGCCCCCGAGCTGCCGGTGCTGCGCCGGCTGCTGACCCGTGCCTGGGCGCTGGAGGACGACCTGGAGATCCTCGTCCAGAGTCCGCAGGTGGCACCGGCCCGCACTCTTCTGTCGCTCTTCCCGCACGCGCGCATCACGATCATCGGCGATGGGCTGATGACGTACTCGCCGATGCGCGTGATCCTGCCGCACACGGTGACCGCCCGGATCGGCAGGGTCGTGCATGCGGATGTCGTGCCGGGGGTGAGGCCGCTGGTGGCCGCGCCGACGGCGACACCGGTGCCGGTGCCACCCGCGCTGTTCGCGGCGGCGCTGGCCGAGACCGCCGCCGGCATCGACGACACCGCCGACCTCGAGAGCCGGATCCAGGGTGAGCCGAGCTCGCTCGCGCTCGGACAGTACCTGTCGGCCCTCGGTCTCGTGAGCGACCGCGACGAGGTCGCGCTGCAGCAGCGGATGATCGACAGGGCGGTCGGGTACGGAGCGCAGCACGTCGTGTTCAAGCCGCACCCGGGGGCCCCGCCCCGCCTCGCCGACGCGCTGCGTGCCCGCGCCGACGCGCACGGGGTCGCGTTCCACGAGTACCGGGGGGCGCTCGCCGCCGAGCTGCTGGCGGAGCGGATCGACGCGCAGGCCGTCATCGCGGGATTCTCCACGGCGCTCCCGACCGTGCACACGCTGTTCGGCAGGACGATCGACGCGGTCGGCGCCGACACCGTGCTCGCGCGACTCACCCCCTACGAGAACAGCAACCGGATACCCGCCACGATCGTCGACGCTCTGACCCGTCCCGATTCGCCGTTCGCCGATCCCGAGCGCATGCAGCTGCTGGTCGATGCCGTCGGCTACGCCATGCAGCCGGTGGTGGCCGCACACCTGCGTCCGCGGGCCGAGGAGCTGCTGGCCCGCATCAGCGCCTCCGACCGCGCCCGCTACTTCGCACCGGACCGCCTCGCCGAGCTGCGGCTCCCCGGGGCTCCGCGCGAGACCGTCGTGCGCCGCGCGCTGCGCCCGGTCGGCGGCATCGGCAGGATCGAGCAGCTGCGGCTCACGGCGGCGGGCGGCCGCCGCAGGATCGGGCGCGCATGGCGCGCCCTCAGAGGACGATGAGGATCATGGCGACGGAACAGCGGAGAGCGGATGCACGGCGGGTCGAGGACCACGGGATGACGGTGGCGATCATCCCGGCTCGCGGTGGGTCGAAGGGCGTACCGCGCAAGAACCTGCGCAGGGTCGGCGGCGTGCCTCTGATCGAACGGGCCGTGCGCACCGCGCTCGCCGCCGACGGCATCGACCTGGTGGTCGTCTCCACCGACGACGACGAGATCGCCGCGGTCGCCTCGGCGGCCGGTGCCCGCGTGGTGCGCCGCCCCGCCGCGCTCTCGGGCGACACCGCCTCGTCGGAGAGCGCGATCCTGCACGCGCTCGACGAGCTCGAGGCAGGTGGCGACCGCATCCGGATCGTCGCGTTCCTGCAGGCGACCTCGCCCTTCATCCCCGGGGACGTGCTGACGGATGCCGTGCAGCAGGTGCAGGACGGTCACGCGGACAGCGTCTTCGCGGCCCACGAGACCTACGGATTCCTGTGGGGGAGGGATGCCGCCGGCGCCGCCGTGGCACTCAACCACGACGCCGCCCACCGACCCCGTCGACAGGACAGGGACCCGCACTTCCTCGAGACGGGGGCGTTCTACGTGTTCCGCGCCGACGGCTTCCGGGCGGCTGAGCATCGCTTCTTCGGTCGCATCCGCATCGCCGAGGTGCCGGAGTGGACGGCGATCGAGATCGACGACGAGCAGCAGCTGAGGATCGCCCGCGCGCTCGCCGCCCTGCACGAGAGCGAGGAGCGCATCCCGGTGCGCGCGATCGTGACGGACTTCGACGGCGTCCACACCGACGACACCGCGAGCGTGGATGCCGACGGCGTCGAGCGCGTGCGGGTGAGCCGGGAGGACGGGATGGGCGTCTCGCTGCTGCGGCGAGCAGGCATCCCGATGCTCATCCTCTCCACCGAGGTGAACGCCGTCGTGCGGGCCAGGGCGGAGAAGCTCCGCGTGCCGGTGCTGCACGGCATCGACGACAAGGAGGCGGCGCTGCGCGCGTGGGCCACGGAGTCCGGCATCCCGCTCGCCGACATCGCCTACCTCGGCAACGACGTCAACGACCTGCCGGCGCTGCGCATCGTCGGCTGGCCGGTGGCGGTCGCGAATGCGCATCCGCTCGTGCAGGAGGCAGCCAGGGTCGTGCTGCGCCGCAGCGGCGGTCACGGTGCGGTGCGGGAGCTGATCGACCGGGTGTTGCCTGGGTGACCGACTCCGGTAACCCTCCTGTCGCGCGCCGTTCACCCCCGGCGCGTACTCAGGGGAGAAGGCCATTTCGACGACCGGAGGAATCATGACTGTCAGCATCGGATCACGTGTGATCGGAGGCGGTCATCCCGCCTATCTCATCGCGGAGATCGGCCTCAACCACAACGGCGACGTCGACATCGCCAAGCGCCTGATCGATGTCGCGGCCAAGGCCGGCGCTGACGCCGTGAAGTTCCAGAAGCGGACGCCGGAGATCTCGACGCCGGAGCACATGCGCGACGTCCCGCGCGAGACGCCCTGGGGCACCATGAGCTACCTCGACTACCGCCGCAGGGTCGAGTTCGGCCGCGACGAGTACATCGCGATCGGCGACCACGCCACGATGCTCGGTCTCGACTGGTTCGCGTCCCCGTGGGACGTGCCGAGCGTCGACTTCCTCGAGGACCTCGGCGTCGTCGCGCACAAGGTCGCCTCGGCCAGCCTGACCGACACCGAGCTGCTGCTCGCGCTGCGCGAGACGGGCAAGCCGATCATCCTCTCGACCGGAATGTCGACGATCGAGCAGATCGACCGGGCGCTCGCGACGCTCGGCACCGATCGCGTCGTCCTGATGCACGCCACCTCGACCTATCCGCTCGAGCCGGAAGAGGCCAACCTGCGCGCGATCGCCACGCTGCGCGACCGCTACCCCGGTGTCCCTGTCGGGTACTCCGGTCACGAGCGCGGTCTGCAGATCTCCCTCGCCGCCGTCGCGATCGGCGCAGTCGCGGTCGAGCGGCACATCACCCTCGACCGCACCATGTGGGGCTCGGATCACGCCGCATCGCTCGAGCCCACCGGCCTCGAGCACCTCGTCCGCGACATCCGCGTGATCGAGACCGCACTCGGCGACGGGGTGAAGCGCGTCTTCGACAGCGAGCGCGCGCCCATGGCGAAGCTGCGTCGCGTTCCGGCATGACCGGCTCGGGGGCGCTCATGGTGGTCGCGATCGCCGACGCCGACTCGTTCGTGAAGTGGTCGGCGTCGCTGCTCGGCAGCGTCCCCGGCATCCGTCGCCATCTGCTGCTGGTGCAGACGCCGCTGACGGCGAGCGTCGAGCAGCAGCGCACCGCGCTGTCCGGCACCGGGATGCTCGCCGAGGACGTCACCCGCGTGGCCTTCGCTCGAGCGGCCGGATGGCTCGAAGGGCAGCGTCCCGACGTGGTGCTGCTGGCCGGTCGCGGGCCGTTCGTGCGCCTGATGGGCCGGGTGATCGACGGCCTCACGCACCGTCCGGTCGTCGTCGCCGGGCTCCCGGGCATGGCCATTCCCGCTCAGCGCGGCGCGCTCGATTACCGCCGGCACGCCGACCTGCTCGTGGTGCACTCGCACCGGGAGCAGCGGGCGTTCACCGAACTGGGCGAGCGCATCGGCGTGCAGGTGCCGACCGCGCTCGCGACGCTGCCGTTCGCGCGGACCCGTTCCCGGATGCTCGTCGGAGACCGGATGCAGGTGCTCGCCGCCGACGCCGCCCGGCCGACGGCGACCCTCGTCGCCGAGCGACCGGAGCAGCCGAGGTCCGTGCGGATGCCGGCGACCGACCTCGTGTTCGCCGCCCAGGCGCTGGTGCCGGTCGCGCGGGCCGAGCGCGCCGAGATCGCGGCGACCCTGGTGCGCGCCGCCGAGGCCGACCCCCGCCGCCGCGTGGTGGTGAAGCTGCGCTCGCGTCCGGGAGAGACCGAGACCCACCTCGAACGCGACCCGTACCTCGACCTTCTCCCCGCGCGACGGCCCGACAACCTCGTCGTCTCGTACGGCTCGATGGCGCAGGCGCTGTCGACGGCGGCAGGGCTCGTGACCGTGAGCTCGACCGCGGCCGTCGAAGCCGTGGCATCCGGTGTGCCGGTGATCGCCCTCGACTCGTTCGGGGTGAGCAAGAGCCTGCTGAACACCGTGTTCGTCGGCAGCGGTCTGCTCGGCGGGCGCAGCGAGGTCGTGGCAGGGCGCTTCCGGCATCCGCATCCCGCCTGGCTGCGTGACAACTACTTCCACCCGTCCGCGGAGTCGACGTGGTGGCAGCATGTGGAGCAGCTCGTCGCCCTGCGCCGGGCAGGCGCACTGCCGCACCGACGGGTGCCGGAGGCCAGGGGCGGAGCGCTGCACGAGGCGTGGCACCGGGCCAGCGTGCTCGGCTCCGAAGATCAGACGCTGAGCGGGACTGCCGCGCTCGCCGTCGGCGTGCCGGCCACGCGCGCGCTCGGTGCGCTGCGTCGCGGCCGTCAGCCGGTGGATGGCGGCACCTGGGCGGATGCGAGCACCGACTTCACCCTCGAGCCGAACCCGTTCCACGACTCGATCCGGCGCTGATCACCCTCCGGTCCCGCGCCGCTCCCGCGCCGCTCCCGCGCCATCCGCCGCCAGAGCGGGAGACGACGGACCGGTCCCGCGCCGCTTCGTCCGGGTTCGCCGGGCGATCAGCTGCTGCGACGGATCGCCCGCACACCGACCGCGAGCCCGACGACGGCCACGGCCAGCGCCGACAGCCATCCCCACAGCACGGTGATGTCGCCGAGGTCCCCGGCGAACAGCGCGCGCTCGGCCTGGACGACCCAGTTGACGGGGTTCACCGAGGCGACCGCCCGCATCCAGGCCGGGCCGTCGTCGAGGGGCAGGAGCATGCCGGAGAGGATCAGCAGCGGGAAGATCAGCGACTGCTGCACTCCCCAGAACAGCCATTCGCGATCCTTGGTGGCGAGCGCGAGCGAGTACGACAGCGAGCCGAGTCCGACTCCGAAGACGGCCAGCAGAGCGAGTCCGATGAGAAGTCCGGGCAGGTCGATCGCGAAACCGAACGGCCAGGCGATCAGCACGATGACGAGGGCCTGCACCACGATGGGCGCGATCTCCTTGAGCGCCCGGCCGACGAGCAGGGACGAGCGGGCGAGCGGGGCGACCAGGGTCCGCTCATGTGAGCCCGTCATCATCTCGTACTGGAGGTTCGAGCCGGTGGCGCCGGTCCCGAACAGCACGATCATCACCAGCACTCCGGGCACGAACCAGGCGAGGGTCTCGCCCGCGGGCTGACCGGATCCGCCGATCAGCAGCGGTGCGAACAGGCCGAGGAAGACCAGCGGCTGCAGCAGGCTGAAGATCAGGGTGAAGGGGTCGCGCAGCACCGGCCGGAGCTCGCGGGTGAGGACGTTCCTGGTGTCGCGCACGAGATTCGGGCGCACGAGCGTGTCGGTCATGAGAGGGCTCCTGTCTTGTCGGCGGTCTTGTCGGTCGCGTCGGCGTCGGTGTCGGCGTCGGTGTTGGCGTCGGTGTCGGATGCGTCCGCACCGCCCTCGCCCGCTTCGCGCAGCGTGCGACCGGTCAGGGCGAGGAAGACGTCATCGAGGGTGGGCGGGACTCCGGTCGCGCGACGGACGAGGATGCCGGCGGCATCCAGCTCCCGGACGATCACGGGCAGCAGGCGATCGCCGTCCGGCACGGCGAGGGAGAGCGAGTCGCCGTCCAGCGACACCTCGGCCGTGCTGAGGCCGGCGACGACAGGGCGGGCGCTCGCGGCATCCGCGTCGCTCGCGAAGCCGAACGTGAGCACGTCGCCGGCGAGGGTGGCCTTGAGGGAGGTGGCATCGTCGTCGGCGATGATCCGGCCCTTGTCCATGACCATGACGCGCTCGGCGTACCGATCGGCCTCCTCGAGGTAGTGGGTCGTGAGGAAGACCGTCGTCCCGTGCTGGGTGCGCAGGTCGAGGATGTGCTCCCACAGGTTCGCCCTGCTCTGCGGATCGAGTCCTGTCGAGGGTTCGTCGAGGAAGATCAGCGGCGGGGCGTGCATGAGTCCGAGCGCGATGTCGAGTCGCCGCTTCTGGCCTCCGCTCAGCTGCTGGACCGACCGCGTCGCGAACGACGCGAGGTCGAGCGATTCGATCAGCTCGTCGGCACGACGGATGCTGTCGCGTCGCGTCATGCCGTAGAAGGCGCCCTGACTGAGCAGCTCATCCCGCACCCGCTGCGAGAAGCTGCCGCTGGTGAGCTGGCCGACATATCCGATGCGTGCGCGGACGCCGGCGGAGTCCGTGCGGATGTCCTGGCCGACCACGCGTGCGGTGCCGGAGGTCGGCGGGATCAGTGTGGTCAGCATCCGCAGGCTCGTGGACTTGCCGGCGCCGTTCGGGCCGAGGAAGGCGACGAGCTCGCCGCGGACCGCGGTGAAGGAGAGATCGGTGACCGCGTCGACCGACTTCTTCTTGACGGTGAAGACCTTGGTCAGGCCCTCCGATTCGATGATGTTTTCGTGGGACATGAGGCGAGCGTAGGAAGGAACCAGGACAGATCCTGTCCGCGATGTCTGCCAATCTGGAGGCATGTCCGACACCACCACTCGCGCTCTCGCACTGCTCAACCTGCTGCAGACGCATCGGCACTGGCCGGGCGCCGAGCTCGCGACACGTCTCGGCGTCACCGAGCGGACTGTGCGGCGCGACGTCGACCGACTCCGTGAGCTCGGCTACCGGGTCGAGTCGATCCCGGGTGCCGCGGGTGGATATCGGCTGGAGGCGGGCAGCGCCGTGCCCCCGCTGCTGCTCACCGATGACGAGGCGGTGACCATGGCGATCGGGTTGCGTGTCGCGGCGACGCAGCAGCTGGTCGGCGGGCCAGAGGTGACCCTCACCGCCCTCGCGAAGCTCGAGCAGGTGCTCCCGTCGCCGTTGCGCCGCCGTGTCAACGCGCTCGCGGCGTCCGTGCAGTCCCCTCGTATGGGCGACGGGCCGGTCGTGTCGCCCGTCGTGCTGGGAGAGATCGCGCTCGCCACGCGCGACCAGGAGCGCCTGCGTCTGCGCTACGTCGACCGTGAGGGCTCCGAGAGCACCCGCCGGGTGGAGCCGCATGCGCTGGCCCCGTCTGGGCGCAAGTGGTTCCTGCTGTGCTGGGACCTCGACCGCGCCGATTGGCGGACGTTCCGCGTCGACCGCATCGAGGCCGTCGAGCACACCAGGGTGCTGTTCGACCGCCGCCCCCTCACACCGGAGGAGATCGACGAGCGCGTGCTCATCGCCGCCTCATGGTCGCCGCAGAAGATCGAAGCGGATGCCGTGATGGAGCTTCCCTTCCCCGCCATGCAGGAGATCTTCGGGCCCTGGTCCGACGGTGCGACGCCGGACGGCGAGACCCGCACGCGCTGGCCCTTCGGCGGGTCGGACTGGCGGGAGGCGATGTACGCGCTGCTGTGGATCCCCGAGGGGGTCGAGTACACGACGACGTTCCCGGAACCCGAGCGCACCGCGCTCAGGGAAGCGCTGGGTCGGTTGCAGAGGGCGCTCGACGCACCGCCGTCGTCACGTCCGTGAGGCCGCCCGGCCGATGAGCGACGGCGCGTTCGGATCGTCCCAGCGCTGGAAGGTCTGCACCCACCAGAAGACCGCGAACAGCACGAGCGCAACGGCCTCGCCGATCAGCACGACGGGAGTCTCGCCGAACACCTGCCGGAACAGCAGAGCGGCCACGAGCACCACGAGGTCGACGATGAGCAGGCCGGCGATCCAGCGGTAGATCGCGCGCTGGCGGGGCGAGGGCGGTGTCTCGCCCGGCTCCACCGGACCGCCGGCGTGCAGGATCGGAACGGCGGCGAAGACGCCGAAGAACAGCAGGGTCGCGGCGAAATGGATGCTGCCCACGGGCCAGAGGTTGAACGGGAAACCGTCGTTCAGGGCGGGGGAGAAGGCGAGCACGGTCATGGTGGCCGCGGTGACGAGCGCGATGATCGACACCAGCGTCGCCGACCGGGCACTGCCGCGTGCGGCGACTCCCGGGGCGTCGCGCGTGCGGGGGTGGCGACGGATCACGGCCATCGTGACGACCACGACGACGACCACCACGGCGTAGACGGCGATCCCGGCCTTGGCGCCGCCCACGTACTCGGTCGGGATGCACTCCGATGCCGTCGGGCACGGGATCTCGCCGACCGCGCGGGTGTCGGCGATGCCCGTGGGGACGATCGCGATGAGCGGTGCGAAGATCGCGCAGACGTCGAGCAGGGTCGTCGAGCGACTGCGGCCGGAGAGCGCGAGCAGCGCGATGGATGCCGCCATCAGCGTCCCGACGAAGACGTCGCGCGCCGGAGTGTAGAACGCGTGGCTGATCGAGGAGAGCGGGCGCCAGCCGAACAGCAGCGGCTCCCAGGACACGACGATGCTCTGCAGGGCGACGCTGAGAAGAAGCGTGAACACGATCAGGACCAGCGACAGGCGCAGGTAGCGGTGGGTCTTCAGGCTGGTGGGGGCGAGGTCCTCAGCGACGGCCATGAGGCGACCGTACACCGCACGGACGACAGGGGCGGATGCCGTACCGACGGCCGGGCGGATGACGCCGCGTGACGGCATCCGTCATCTCGCGACTCACTGTGTCAACCCCCGCAACGTTCCTGGCCTTCCGGTCGGCGGACCGGTAGCGTCGGTCTCATCGCGGCGATCCGGGCGGTCCCGGGCCACAGTTCATACCTGATGGCGTTGCGGGTTCGACTCCCGCCGTCGCGTCCACTTCCTGGGCGTCTGCCCGTACCTCGCCGACACCCTTCGGGAAGAGCAAAGTGCACACAGCGACGATCGCACCGATCATGAGGACCCCATGAGTGACACCACCGCACGCACGGAACGCTAGTTGCTGTGGAAGACCGCTCTACAGAGAATCCTCGACTATTCCGCCACGCACTGTAGTTCCTCGATTGCCTTGACGAGGTCTGCGGCGAGAAACGACACGGACTGCGAGACGAATGCGGGATCGCCGATTCCTTCTTCAGCGCGGCCAGCCATCGTTGACCCTGTCGCTTCTGGGCCTACCACGAACAGTTCGCGAAGATACTCGAGCGCCTTGATAGTCACGCGACCAGCGAGTTCGTCCGAAGTGAGCCGAATCACGGTCCTGGCGAGCTCGTCCGTGGGTGCGTCGACAAGGATTCGATAAATGTCGTGAGCATCCTTATCGACGAGCCGGTCGGGACTCCGGAGGGCCCGCTCGCCCAGCTTGTGTAGCTTCGCGACAAGAAGGGCCGCCAGTCCCGCCACACGTACACGGTAGACGCGGGAATCCAAAGGATCGAGTGCCGCAACGTCGAGCACAGAATTGTCGACGAGTGCCGCCTCAAGGCCGACGGCGCGCCTGGTCGCACGACGGCTGTGCGGCGGAATGCGGGCTCCGCGGGTACCCGCCGCTCCCGGGCCGGATAGCGCCTCGGGGACCATCAGGTCTACCGGGATGCCGACTG
The DNA here is from genome assembly GCF_041641055.1 of Microbacterium sp. Lineage (GTDB taxonomy): Bacteria > Actinomycetota > Actinomycetes > Actinomycetales > Microbacteriaceae > Microbacterium. The sequence continues at coordinate 34,412 of NZ_JBEPZB010000005.1, read as the reverse complement.
GGTTCATCCACTCACCCGGATTCCCGGAGAACGGGTTGGGGTAGAAGCGCGCACTCGTCATCGCCTCCTCGACCTTCGGGTCTTCGGCGAGCTCCCGCGGGTCAAGCGCGAGATCGCTGTCCTTGGTAGCCTCGGCAAGTGCAACGGGTGAGGCCTTCGTCCGCAGGTAGATCGCCTGTGCACCGATGACAATGACGGCATCACGCTGAGCCTCAAGCGCCCCAAGTGCATCGAGGAGCGCGGATCGTGCCGCGACCAGCAGGTCTTTGCGACCTAGCGGGCTATCGGCGCCAGACTGGTTCATTGCGCGACATCCAATTGATAAGTTCCTCGGCCTCTGAGGGGCTCCGGCCCGGGCCTGTCAAGAGGTCGACCGCGACCTGAGATAGGGCCGCCATCGTCATTCCATCCCACGCGTCCGCCCGCTCGAAGACCACCTCATAGGTCGGCTGTGCAAGCACGACATTTGTGCCGCTTTCGGCGGGGCGCAGATCCCAGGCATCAGCAATCTCGTCGGAGGATTCTGCATAGACCATCAGCGAGCGAGGCGGGGCATAGGGTGCCCGTCGGGAAGCCGCGACGGTGCTCGTAATCGCGTAGCGAAGGTCGCTGGTCTCGCGTGCGCGCGCCAACACGTCGTCGATGCCGCGTGGCGCGATCCATTTGCTGGTCTGATTAGTGCGCGTGAAGCTGTAATCGGCACTCCATCGCCGCAGAATTGACTGCCAGTCGCGCGCGACAACACGACTGTTGGCCCGCTCGACCAAGCCTTCCTCCTCCAAGAACTCGACGACGCGGTAGGTTGCGCCTGTGGATGCTCGCGATACCTCAGCGAGGTCACGCATCGACCATTCGCGATCGAAGTCGATGAGCGCACGCACCACTTTGGCCGCCGGCGCCCCCTTGAGTGTCCCCTTTGGTCGACCCGGCCCCCGCCATGGGTCGCTATCCGCGCCTCGACTGAATACGAACAGGCCTGGCCAAGTCAGACTTACTCGCATGTTGCCAGTTGCATCAGCCCAGGAGAGCCCGGCATCAGTCAACCTGTCTCGAACGGTCGCTGGGAGATAGCGTGCCATCACAATGAGGTTCGAGCCTGATGACCCGATGTGCGAGCCCGCGCCTTCGGCGATCGTTGCAACGTCCCGGCCTTCAATGATTCGTTTCGCCTCGATGGGGACGATTGCGGCCGCGCCGCTTGGTGCGCGCACTGTCAACTCGGCGTCGTTGCGCCGGAGCGGCCCGACGGCGGGCGGCGCGACAAGTTCGCCCGACCAGCTCGGCGGCAGCACCTCAAGCAGGCGTCGCGTAGCTTCACGCACTACCTCTGCTTCAGGCATCGGAGTTGGGGTGGCGGCCATGATCATTCCCTCGTTCGGAAAAAAGACTACCTCATAACGCGGCGGAGGCTCATATTTTTCCGAACATGGCTCCTCGCGCAACGCTTTGCGTTGATGAAGGGCCAGAGTGGTTCCAGTCGTTGCAGGCGTGCGGCCGCCTCATTGTCAAACTTTAGTTGCCGCGTTCGGGAAATCGATGCTCTCACGCGGTTGCGGAAATGCTGCAATACGCGAACACAGTCCGGAGATCGTGCTCTAGTTGCACACATCCGCGAAGGACGCCAAGATCCCGCCTGCGCTACCGACTGCTGATGGTTGCGCGGGTGGCCCCCTCGCACCTGGCGCCGCGACTCGCCGCGCGGCGGCCGAGGTCCATCCGTGCCGCCCGCGGCGCGTCTCGATCGTCGGATCCGAAAATTCCTCGCCGTATCTTGTCGCAACTTCATCGCGTGCCCGTCCGAGTCTTGACGTTGCTATGCCGTGCCAGATGTTGAGCTAACGATCACAAATTGCGCGGTTCAAGAGCTTTCGGTCATCCGCACGCTCTTCCAGGAGACGGCGAGCTGCCCCGGCAGCGACCTCGGTGCAGAACTTGTGGGGAGCTGAGTTGATCGGGAGTCCCAAGATCGTCACCGCGTCGTCGCGAAGTGAGACCTCCGCGGGATTGTCCCCGCCGATCGATCGACTCCTAATTCCGTAGATAGCTGAACCGTGAAGACCCGCTCGGACACGTCCGCCGTATCGGGGATGATGGATCCATGGCCGCCCCTCATCGCCCCGGACTGCGGATCTCGTCAGGCCTGACGATCCCCGAGGCCGAGCTGTCGTGGCGGTTCTCGCGGTCGTCCGGCCCGGGCGGGCAGGGCGTCAACACGGCCGACTCGCGGGTCGAGCTGCTCTGGGATGCGGCGGGGAGCACCGTGCTCACCCCGCACCAGCGCGAGCGCATCCTCGATCGCCTCGGCGGCCGACTGGTGAACGGCGTGCTGACGATCGCCGCGTCCGAGCACCGCGCGCAGCTGCGCAACCGGGATGCGGCGCGGGAGCGGCTCGCCTCCCTGGTCGCCGAGGCGCTCCGGCCGCCGTCGCCGACGCGCCGACCGACGAAGCCGAGCCGTGGCTCGACGGAGCGGCGGTTGAAGGCGAAGCAGCGACGCACCGACGTCAAGCGGCTCCGCAAGCCTCCACGCGACGGCTGAGACTCATTCCTTCCCGCCGCGCACCAGCTCCAGTCCGGCACCCGCGAACTGCCGCAGCGTGGCATCCGGCAGGAACGCCCGGGTGAGTGCTGTGCCGATCGCCGCGAGATCGCTCTCGTCGCGGAACAGCAGGTACATGGTCTCGTAGCGAGGGTGGAACTTCTGCTTGAAACGGTGCAGCGAGCCGAACCCGTAGACGGGCTCGAGCGCTTCGGCCAGGCGCTCGCTCAGGGCGGCGATCATGCCGGCATCCGGCGGATAGTCGTGCGCGAGCGGAGCGCCGGAGAGGGACATGATCTCGGCGGCCTCCTCCGAGAACGTCTTCGCGGATGAGCCGATCAGGAACTCCATGACCGGCGCGAAGCCGCCGTCGCGACGCCGCATGAGATCGAGGGTCCACCCGCGCACCGCGCCACCCTCGGCGTAGACGGGCAGCCAGGAGAGGAAGCCGTCGACATCGCCGTTGGGGGCGATCGCCAGCGCGAGCCGGACCTCCGGATCCTCCGCCTCCTCCAGCGTGCCGAGCGTGAACCGCATCTCGGGGAGGTCCTTGTCTCCCACCCACGCCTCCGAGATCGCCCTGAGCTGCTGCTGCACGCCCCACGACTCCGCCTTCAGCTGCGTCATCCGGAACGTCATCTCATCACGCCCTGCCCTGTTCAACGAGGTCCGCACCGAGTTCCAGCGCTTGCCGGTGAATTCGAGCCCCGGCAGATCGACGATGGTGTCGTCGGCGACCACGATGCTGCGCCAGGTCGACGGCACGGCCTGACGTGTGGCCTCGTCCGCACTGAAGAAGCACGGTACGAGCCCCGCGTTCTCGGCCGAGCGGATGAACTCCGTGACGGCGTCGGCGCGACCGTCCGGCCTGCCGATGGGATCCGCGAGCGCGAGCGCCACTCCACTGCGACGCTGGAATGCGACGATGCCGTGCGCCGAGCGGGCGTAGCTGTTGCCGTCCCAGGTCGACATCCAGGAGAGGGTGCCACCGCCGTGCGTGCGCAGGGCGCTCTTCACCTCGTCCACCGTCGGAGCCGGCGGTGCGCCGAGCAGCGACTTCCGCCTGGCCCGGAACGCCCGCCGCACCGCGACCAGGTACACGAGCAGCACCGCCCAGAGGAAGCCGTTCGCGACCGCGAGCTCCGTGTCACCGTCCCATCGGAGGTCGACCTGCGCCTGCGAGAAGACGGTGATGAGTGTGACCACGAGTGCCGCGACCAGGATGTTGAAGAGGCCGAGCAGGATCACGAGGACCCACGACCAGCGGCGGCCGCGGCGCAGTCCGTTCACGAGCACGCCGATGACGACGAGGTCGATCGCCAGATCGATGAAGCCTCCTGACGCGGACTCCGTCGGCCCGAAGGGGCCGTCCGTCGCGACGAGTGTCGTGATGATCTCGATCGCGCCGAGCACGAGGAGCGAGATCGTGGCGATCAGGCGCTGCTCCCGCACCGTGGTGCGCTGCACGCGCAGCGTGCGGTCGACGACGAGGATCAGCAGCACGGCGAGCAGATGCTCGAGATCGGCGAGTGCGCCCCAGAACAGCATCGCGACGAAGACGAACCCGAGCAGCACGAGCCAGCCGCGCACTCGCCACGGCGCTCTGAAGAGACCGATCGCTGCAGCGATGCATGCCATCGTGCCGCCGGAGGCGCCGACGTCGAGAGCCTGAGCCTGCTCCTGCGCCCAGGCCCACGGCAGCTGGGATGCGAAGAAGAGCACCAGCGCCGTGGCCAGGATCGCGAAGAGCTGACCGACCCAGTAGTAGGCGAGCGCCACCCTGGTGCCCCGGCGGAACTCCAGGAACGCCATGCCCCAGAATCCCGAGATCGTGAACACGTACACCCACGGTGCATTGACGAAGAAGGTGCCGGTGAACGGAGTCCACCACTTGCCCTCGGCGAGGTTGGGCAGACCGTACGCCACCGCGCCGAACAGCTCGCTCTCCTCGAACGGCCGCCACAGGCCCTGCCAGATCACGCCGACCGCGATGATCAGCGCCATCATGGTCAGGGTCGCCGGAATCCGTCGCAGGACGGTGAGAGCGGCGGGCGATGCGGGGGTTCGCGCCTCGGTCATGCGCTCAGCGTAGTGACCGGCGGGCGCCTTCCGGCGTGCTGCGCCGGGGCACGTGATGATTCCACGCCCAGCGGAAGCCCACACCCCCGAAGGTCATGAAGCCGGCCGCGAGCAGCACGCCCGCGATCGAGCCGAAGGTGACCGCGGCCGCGAAATCTCCCCCACCGGCGATGATCGCCGACCCGACGAGCAGACCCACGACGCACGCGTTCACGACGATCAGCAGCATCACCGAGCTGCCGAGCAGGATGCTCACGCCGCGCGGTCGCAGGAAGGAGTACGTCCGCTTCATGCCCGGTTCGTCGTCGAACGGCGACGCGAGGAACACCTCCTCCACGACCGGATCCAGGTCGACGTACGCGCCGCGGATGCGGTTCATCGCGACGACGTACATCATGTCCTCCTCCGAGACGTTCATCACCCGCACCTGGGTCATGAAGCCGATGAGGGAGAGAAAGGCGAGGATCGCGAGTGAGGCGCCGCCGAACCATCCGCGGAAGTCGGACGCCTGCCCCAGGAGCCCGATCGTCACGAGACCTGCGGAGACCAGGGTGAGGAAGATCGTGATCCGCGACAGCACTTCGCTCTGCGCCGTGCTGCGGGCGGCGAGCAGGCCCCAGTGCTCGGTCGCGAGCAGCTGGGCGCGCCGCCCGAGCGCCGCATCCGATTCGCTCGGTGGCGGTGTGCTCTCGTCATCGGATGCCGGGGGCTGCCCACGTCCGGGGGTGGGGTGCTCCAGCGAAGAGCCGTCGCTCATATCGGTATTGTCCACCTCGCGGCGCCGCGCCGATACGGCCTGTCTCGACGGCGATCCTCCGCGCTCGCCGCAGCAGCGCTGTCGCTCGACGGCGATCCGGCGTTGGATGGACGTATGCCGCTCGCTCGCTCGTTCGCCGCCGCTCGTCCGCCTCGTCGCGCGGTCCTCGCCGCGGCATCCGTCCTCGCCCTGATGGCTCTGGCCTCGTGCTCCACCGAGCCGACCGCCACATCAGTGCCGGCGCCTGAGTCGTTCGTCGAGGGCCTCGACGTGCCGTGGTCGATCGCTTTCCACGACGGTGTGGCTCTCGTCAGCGAGCGCGACAGCGCCCGCGTGCTCGAGGTCGCCGAGGATGGCGAGACGCGGGAGGTGGGGATCATCGACGGCGTCACGCCGGGAGGCGAGGGCGGTCTCCTCGGACTCGCCGTGCACGACGGGGAAGTGTACTCGTACTCCACCGCCGGAAGCGAGAACCGGGTGGAGCGCAGACCGCTGCTCGGAGCCGCCGGGGGACTGTCGCTCGGCTCCGCCACCACCGTGATCGACGGCATCCCCGCCGCCGGGAACCACAACGGGGGTCGGATCGCCTTCGGGCCCGACGGGATGCTGTTCATCACCACCGGCGATGCCGGAGACCGGGAGAGCGCGCAGGACCTCGATTCACTCGGCGGGAAGATCCTCCGGCTCACTCCCACGGGCGGGATCCCCGACGACAACCCGTTCGAGGGGTCACCCGTCTACAGCTACGGGCATCGCAATCCGCAGGGCATCGCCTGGGATGCGGAGGGCAGGATGTTCGCGACGGAGTTCGGACAGGACACCTGGGACGAGCTCAACGTCATCGAACCCGGTGGCGACTACGGCTGGCCCGCAGTGGAGGGCATCGCCGAGGACAGCGCGTTCATCGATCCCGTGCAGCAGTGGCGGCCGGACGCAGCGAGTCCGAGTGGCATGGCGGTGACCGGGTCCGACATCGTGATCGCGAACCTGCGCGGCGAGCGCCTGCGCATCGTGCCGCTCGACGACCTCACCGCGAGCACGGAGCAGTTCACGGGGGAGTTCGGACGACTCCGAGACGTCGTCGTCGGTGCCGGTGGCACGTTCTGGATCCTCACGAACAACACCGACGGGCGGGGCAGTCCCGCCGAGGGGGACGACCGCATCCTCCGTCTCGGCCGGGACTGAGCGGCGCTGCGCCCAGCGGACGCCTCAGAACCCGTCGACTCCGGTGGCCGTGACCGACAGCGCCCAGAGCCGCTCCGCGGCCTCGGGATCGATCGCCCACTCCTTCACCCCTCCGGTGGTCATGTCGCTGTGCTCGGGCGGGACGATCCCCTTGATCGAGCAGTCCTCGCAGTACGCACCGCTGCGGGGCACGAGCTCGGCGGCCGTCGCCGCCCAGAGACCGGTCGACGCACCCTCGGCCGGTGTCTTGAAGCGCGGGTTCGGGGTGCCGTCCTCGTCGATCCAGCCGCGCGAGAGCAGCTCCTCCCGGGGGACATGCCGCTGCAGCTCGGTCATGATCCCCCCGGGATGCACGGAGAACGCGAGGATGCCGCGTTCCGCTCCCCGCCGCGCAAGCCCGACCGCGAACAGGGCGTTGGCGGTCTTCGACTGCCCGTACGCGACCCAGGGGTCGTACGGCGTCGTGGCGAAGCCGATGTCGTCGAAGAGCACCGGCGAGCGGAAGTGACCGCCTGAGGAGTAGGAGATCACCCGCGCGCCGTCGGACAGCAGGTCGGCGATCCCGCCGACGAGCGCGAAGTGGCCGAGATGGTTGGTGCCGAACTGGGACTCGAACCCCTGAGCGGTGTGCGCGAACGGAGTGGCCATGATCCCGGCGACGTTGAGGACCAGGTCGATCGGCCGACCGTCGTCCCGCACGGATCGCGTGAACGCCGCGACGGAGTCGAGGTCGCCGAGGTCGGCGGCCCTGACCTCGACGTCGGCGATCCCCGCCAGAGCCTGCTGCGCCACCTCCTGACGACGGGCCGGGACGATGACGTGCACGCCGGCATCCGCCAGCGCTCGCACCGTCTCGAGGCCGAGACCGGAGTATCCGCCGGTGACGATCGCGGTCCTGCCTGCGAGGTCCGTATTCGCGATCACCTCGGCGGCGGTGGAGCGGTAGCCGAACGGTGACGCGAGCGGCTGCTGACGGGCGGTCATGTCGAGAGGAGCTGTCATGATTCGACCGTACGATCTAGAGTGCACTCGAAGTCAAGGAGGCCACGGATGGACGAACCGATCGACACCGCACGCACCTACAGCATCGGCGAACTCGCCCGGCTGGCCGGCGTCTCGGTCCACACGCTGCGGTGGTACGAGTCCGAGGGACTCTTCCCTCGCGACGTGCCGCGCACGCCCGGTGGACGCCGGGAGTACGCCCACGACTCGCTCGCCTGGCTCGCGCTGCTCGGGCGGCTGCGCGAGTCCGGGGCGCCGATCGCGGTGCTGCGCGACTATGCCGCGCTCGTCCGTGCCGGCAGCGGGAACGAGGCGGACAGGCTCGCTCTGCTGCGTGCCCACGAGCGCTCGCTCGACGCGCAGATCGAGACGCTGATCGCCTGTCGTGAGGTGATCCGCGGCAAGAGCCTGGCATATCAGGAGGCGCTGGTCGCTCGGGGGATCGACCCGTTCGCTGCGGCGGGTTCGGCCGTAGATGAGGGTGTGGACGGCGTGGTGGCCGCCGCCGGCTGACTCTCAGTCGTTCACGCCGCGCTCGCTCACGGCCTTCTCGATCGCGATCTCGAGATCGCCCCAGGCCTCGAGAACCACCGGCTCGCCGTCGATGAAGAAGCTCGGGGTGCTGCGGACGCCCAGCGTCTCGCCGTCGCTCTTGTCGGCCTGGATGCGCTCGAGCGTCGCGGGGTCGGCGACGGCCGCGTCGTAGGCGGCGAGGTCGAGCCCGAGCGACGCGGCGAGGTCGCGGAACACCTCCGGCGTCTCCTCCGACTGCTCGCCCCACTCGCCCTGCGTCTCGAACAGCAGGTGGTACATGTCCTCGAACCTGTCCTGCTGGGCTGCGGCTTCCGCCGCAAGAGCGGCCTGGGTCGAGTTCACGTGTCCAGGAAGCGGGAAGTAGCGCACCACGTACGTGATGTCACCGGCGTATCGGCTCCGCAGGTCTTCGACGAGGGGGTAGAAGGCGCCGCATGCCTCGCACTCGAAATCGAGGAACTCGACGACGGTGACCGCATCCGTCCCTCCGTCGTCGAGGACGTGCGAGTCGGTGCGGACGGTCTGCAGCCGTTCTCCCCCAGGAGGGGCCGGGTCGGCGGACTGCTGGGTGATGGCGATGACGATTCCGACGATCGCGAGCACGATCGCGACGGCGATGGCGACGAGGGTCGCCTTGACAGGGGTCTTCATGGAGTTCTCCGACGGTGAGGTTCAGGCAGGAAGGGGAATGCCGCGGCACGGCGGGAGTCGCCGATGATCGGCGTGCCTGACTCAGGTGCGGGAGAGGGAGAGCTGCGTGAGCGTCAACGCCGGCACGCTCCGGCGGGGTCCTGCGCGGGGTGGAGCGGAGGTCCGCTGCGGCGACTCGAGACGGAGGAGCGCCGCGCCGCCGCCCAGGCGCACGAGAAGCAGCGCGAGCAGGAAGCCGCAGAAGGCGGCGACGACGGCGAGCCCGGTGTCGGACGAGGGTGCATCGACCACCGAGGTCTGGCCGTCGTGGTGGCCGGAGGTCGACGTCGCGGAGGATCCCGAAGCGATGCACAGGGCCGCATGCGCATCGGCCTTGCCGTGGGACGTGGACCACGCGCCGATCACGAGCAGCACCGCGACACCGAGAGCGAGGGCGACCCGGAGGATCAGCATCCGCTCACCGCCGCGCTCGTGCGGAGGAATCGACGGGCAGGCATGATCCGCGCAGTCTAACAATCCGCTCCGTCTGAGGGGAGGACGAAGCTGCGGCAGAGCCGCAGCTCCCCGGCCCGCCTACACTGGAGGGGTGGCGAGACTGTTGATCGTGGGCGGCTTCCTGGCCGCCATCTTCTGGGTGTACAGCATCGTCGACTGCGCGGTGCAGCCGGCGACGCGGCACCGCGGCGTGCCCAAGGCCGCCTGGATCGCCATCGTCGTCATCATCCCCGTCATCGGCGGCATCCTCTGGTTCACGATCGGCCGCCGCCGCGCCAACGACTCCAGCGGCGAGATCCGGCTCATCGCTCCCGACGACGACCCCCAGTTCCTCCGCAGCATCAGCAAGAGCGAGCAGGATGCCCGCATCCGCCGGCTCGAGGAGGAGCTCGCCCGCCTCGAGGACGAGACCGACGACGGAACCACGCACGACGGCACCACGCCGGATCCGCGTCCGTGACGGCATCCCCGGCGACGGATGCCGCGGCATCCCTGATCGCAGACCTCATCGGCCACGGGGTGCGCGACCTCGTGCTCTCACCGGGGTCGCGATCGCAGGCTCTCGCGCTCGCCGCCGTGCACGCGGCGAATGAGGGGGCGCTGCGTCTGCACGTGCGCATCGACGAGCGCGTCGCCGGATTCACCGCCCTCGGGCTCTCGCGGGAGACGGGAGTCCCCGCGGCGGTGCTCTGCACGTCGGGCACGGCTGCGGCGAACCTCCTCCCCGCCGCCATGGAGGCCTTCCACTCCGGCGTCCCCCTGCTGCTGCTCACCGCCGATCGTCCGCCCGAGCTCCGCGGGGTCGGGGCGAACCAGGCGACGTCTCAGCCAGGGATGTTCGCCCTCTGGGTGCGGGAGCAGATCGACGCCCCCGTGCCGGGCGAGGGCGACTGGTCCGGTCTCGCCGCTCGTGTGGTGTCCGTCGCGCGGGGAGCGGACGCGCCTCACGGCCTCGCCGGTGTGCAGGGCCCGGTGCATCTGAACCTGCCGTCCCGCGAGCCGCTGTCCGGTGACCTCCCGGTGCTCCCGCTCGTTCCCGGCGAGCCCCCCAGCCGGAGCCTCGCCGAGCCGCTCGTGCTCTCCCGCGGACCGCGGACGGTCGTCATCGCCGGGGCGGATGCCGGAGCGGATGCCGAGGAGATCGCCCACGCCGGGTCCTGGCCGCTCATCGCCGAGATCGTCAGCGGTGCGCGGTTCGGGCGTCGGATCGTGCACGGGTACCGCGCCCTGCTCGCCGACGACGAGCTGGGCGGTCGGATCGAGCGCGCGGTCGTGCTCGGCCACCCGACACTGAGTCGTGAGGTGGCCCGTCTGCTCGCCCGCACCGACGTCGACGTGATCGCGCTGCGGCGCGGCGGCGAGGACCTGAATCTCAACGGCCGCACCACGGCGACGGCATCCGTCTCCGTGGCTCCCGGGCCGGCGGACCGCGAGTGGCTGAGTGCGTGGATGGCGGCCTCGGCCGCGCAGGTTGTCGATCTCAGCGAGCGTGCCCCCGACACCGACGGCCTCTCCTCCACCGACGTCACCGCGCGTCGCCACGCCGTCAAGGCGGAGCTGGAAGCGGTGCGCCGCCCGTTGGATCGCGCGCTCCTCGTCGACGCCGTATGGCGGGCGACCTGGCCGCACGATCGCCTCGTGTTCGGCTCCTCGCGCCTCGTCCGTGTGGCGGACGCTCTGCTCGGTGGCAAGAAGGTGCCGGTGCACGCCAACCGCGGCCTCGCCGGGATCGACGGCACGATCGCCACGGCGACGGGCATCGCGCTCGCGAGCCAGGCGGGCGGAGCGCCGGGGGTCACGCGCGTGCTGCTCGGCGATCTCGCCTTCCTGCACGACATCGGCGCCCTGTTGCTGCCGCCGGACGAGGCGGAGCCGCGGCTCCAGGTCGTCGTCGGCAACGACGGCGGCGGCACGATCTTCGACGGTCTCGAGGTCGGGGAGACCGCGGCGAGGGCCGACCTCGACCGCGCCTTCTACACGCCGCACACCGTGCGCCTCGAGCAGCTGGCCCTCGCCTACGGGTGGGAGTACCACCGCGTCACCACGCGCACCGCGCTCGATCAGGTGCTGACGACGCCCGCCGCCGGCCGTCAGCTGATCGAGGTTCCGCTCGACCGCTGATCCCGCCACTGCCGCCGTCGGGGTGCGCGGTGGCAGGATGAACGCATGACAGCGCATGAGTGGGCCAAGATTCTCCGGGTCGGCGAGGGATTCCAGCTCTCGGAGGTGGACCCGCGGAGCACCCCCGGGTACTCCGGGGCGAAGGCCGACGGGAAGCGCGACCTGGCGACGGGGCTCGACGAGCTGAACGAGCTGCAGGAGCGGCTTTTCGCCGAGAGTCGGGTCGGGGCCACCCAGGACTCGGTGCTGCTGATCCTGCAGGCGATGGACTCCGCAGGCAAGGGCGGCATCGTGCGTCACGTCGTCGGAGGGGTCGACCCGCAGGGCGTGGCGCTCACCGCGTTCAAGGCACCCACCGACGGGGAGCGCCGGCACGACTTCCTGTGGCGGATCGAGCGGCGACTTCCCGAGCCGGGGTTCATCGGTGTCTTCGACCGCTCGCACTACGAGGACGTGCTGATCGGGCGGGTGCGATCGCTGGCGTCGGCCGAGGAGATCGAGCGCCGTTATGACGCGATCAACGCCTTCGAGGCCGAGGTCGCAGCCGCGGGGACGAGGATCGTGAAGGTGATGCTGCACATCTCGCCGGAGGAGCAGAAGGCGAGATTGATGGAGCGGCTCGAGCGGCCGGACAAGCACTGGAAGTTCAACCCCGGCGACGTCGACGAGCGGATGCTGTGGGACCAGTACATGGCGGCGTACCAGACGGCGTTCGAGCGGACCTCGACTGCTCAGGCGCCCTGGCACGTCGTGCCGGCCGATCACAAGTGGTACGCCCGCCTCGCGGTGCAGGAGCTGCTGCTCGACGCGCTGCAGCAGATCGATCCGCAGTGGCCGGCCGCCGACTTCGACGTCGAGGCCGAGAAGAAGCGCCTCGCCGCGAGCTGACCCGTTGGTCGGCTCTCCACAACTCCGGAGATTCGGTCACGAACCGGACTGCACGCCCCTCCGTGCGGCTCTGCTCCACCGTTCTCCGGAGTTGTGGAGCGCGTCGGGCCGCGATAGTGGAGCGCGTCGCGCCGAGACAGTGGAACGCGACGGGGCCGGGACTCAGGCGAGCGCGTCGACCAGCGGGCGGAACTTCACGCGTGTCTCGAGGAGCTCCGACTCCGGATCCGAGCCCGCCACGATCCCCGCGCCCGCGTAGGCCGTGACGGCGACGTCGTGTTCGGCGGGGGAGAACTGCGCGCAGCGCAGGGCGATCGCCCATTCGCCGTTGCCGGCCGCGTCGACCCAGCCGACCGGTCCTGCATAGCGTCCTCGGTCGAACGGCTCGAGCTCCCGGATGGCGGCGATGGCCGCTGCGGTCGGAGTGCCGGCCACGGCAGCGGTCGGATGCAGCGCGCCGATCAGGTCGAGTGCGGAGCCGCCGTCGGCCAACTCGCCCTCGACGTCGGTGGCGAGATGGAAGAGGTTCGGCAGCTTCAGCAGGAACGGCTGCTCGCTCGCCGCGAGCGCCCTCGTATGCGGACGGAGCGAGGCGAGCACGCTCTGCACGGCGTACTCGTGCTCGTCGAGATCCTTGGTGCTGGAGGCCAGATGAGCGGATGCCGCGGTGTCGGCGTCCGCATCAGCGCCACGACCGATGGTGCCGGCGAGGACGCGGGCCGTGACGGTGCGCTGCTGCACGGTCACGAGCGTCTCGGGGCTCGCGCCGATCAGTCCGTCGACCGCGAACGCCCACGTGTCGGGGTAGCCGGTCGACAGCGCGCGCACCAGGCGGCGCAGATCGGAGCCGGCCGGAATGCTCCCGGTGAGGTCGCGGGCGAGCACGACCTTGCTCAGCTCGCCGTCCGAGATGCGTCCGAGCGCGCGGCGGACCGAATCCTGGTAGCCCTGGGGGCTCTGCGCGCCGGGCCCGACGGTGCCTGCCCAGTGCGGTCCGTAGGGTCGGACCTCGGGCACGGTGGCGGCATCTGCGGCTGCGGGCGTGCGGCGGATGCGGGTGATCCAGCTGCGTCCGCGGTGTCGGCCGATCACGGTCGCGGGCAGGACCAGGATGCTGTCGGACGCGGAGGACTCGTCGAACGTCAGGGCGCCGAAGGCGACCAGGCCGGTGCCGGGGAGGGCGAGTGGGTCATCGATCTCGGCGCCGTCGGTGAGGTCGCGCCATGCGGCGGCGATCGTCGCCGAACGGAGCGACTCGGCACCCGCTGACACACGGATCGTCTCGACGACGTCGTCGCCCACCGCGACGATCCCGTCTCCCCGTCGCAGCCACGCGAGGGGCCGTGCCGGATCGGCGAAGGCCAGGAGATCCTCGATCGGATCGATCTCACGGGTCTCGACGACCAGCCTGCTGCTCACGTCTTCAGCCTAGTTCGTCGGCGATCCGGCACGTCCCAGGTGGTGCCTAGGCTGTGTCCATGAACGAGGCGCGGCCGGCCCCCGGCACCGAGATGGTCTTCCAATGGCGCAAGTGGGACGGTTCGGAGCACTGGCGGCACGAGTGCGTCTATCTCGGATCCGATGAGTGGGGCGACTGGATCGGCCAGCCCGTGGGCTGGCGCAGCGCCCGCCCCGGAGCGTCCTTCGTGGCGGCGGGGCCGAACGTGACCCTCGTGCCGAGGCAGACGGACTTCGCGCTGACCGTGAACCGCGACCACCCGAAGGGCATGCGGATCTACATCGACCTCGGATGGGACGTGCGCTGGTCGGACGATCCGCTGCTCGCGGTCGGCATCGACATGGACCTCGACGTCGTGCGGGTCGAGGGCGAGCGCGGCACCTGGGTGGACGACCGCGACGAGTGGGCGGAGCACAGCGCGCAGCACGCCTATCCCGCAGACGTCATGAGCAGGCTCGAAGACCTCGCCCTCGACCTCGAGCAGCGCGTGCGCGCTCAGATCGCCCCGTTCGACGACGCCACCGCAGATCCGTGGCTCGACCGCCTCGAGGCGCTGCACCTCGCGCCTAGACTGGACTCGTGACCCCGAACGAAGCAAACCGCGCCGACCTCGGCAAGGACCCCGCCCGCGTCAGCGGCATGTTCGACCAGGTCGCCAAGGGCTACGACCGTACGAACACCGCGATGACCGTCGGAAACGACGCGCTGTGGCGCGCCGCCACGACTCGCGCCGTCGCGCCGAAGCCCGGGGAGAGGATCCTCGATCTCGGCGCTGGGACGGCGTCGTCGTCGGCATCCCTCGCCCGCAGTGGCGCCGAGGTCGTCGCCGCCGACTTCTCGCCCGGCATGCTCGCCGAAGGCAAGCGCCGCCACGGCAGCATGCGCAACCTCTCCTTCGTGCAGGCGGACGCGACCGATCTGCCCTTCGCGGACGGCGAGTTCGACGCGGTCACCATGTCGTATGCGCTGCGCAATGTGAACGACCCGAAGAAGGCGCTGCGTGAGCTGCTCCGTGTCACCAAGCCGGGCGGTCGTCTCGTCATCAACGAGTTCTCCACGCCGCCCGGTGCACTGTTCCGCACCGCCTACCGGTTCTACAACTCGCAGGTGCTGCCGCGCGTCGCCCGCGTCGCCGGCACCAACGGCGACGCCTACGACTACCTGAACGAGTCCATCCGTGAGTGGCCGGATCAGAAGAAGCTCGCGGCCTGGATCCGCGAGGCTGGCTGGACCGAGGTCGAGTACCGCAACCTCTCGTTCGGCATCGTGGCGCTGCACCGGGCCTTCAAGGCCGCGTGAGCGGCGCGGCGAACCGGTGCCCCCGACGACGGTAGGCTGAGACTGTGACTTCGAGCCGCGTTGCCCCGGGTTCGCGACTGGCGAGCCGTCTCGGTTTCAGCGACCGTGTCTTCATCGGCACCGCAGGTCGGCGCATCGCGCAGGCGATCGAAGACGGACTCGAGCGTGTCGAGACCGGCCTCGCCGACGACGTGCGCGTCGCCGATCCGCTGGCCGACGCCGCGAGTCGCTACCTGTACGAGGCCGGGGGCAAGCGCATCCGGCCCGTGCTGACGCTTCTCGCCGCTCAGCTCGGCGACGGCAACACCGAGCAGGTCATCGACGTCGCGAAGGCGCTCGAGATCACCCACCTCGGCTCGCTCTACCACGACGACGTCATGGACGGCGCCGACCGGCGTCGGGGCGTCCCGGCGGCGCAGACGGTGTGGGGCAACAACATCGCGATCCTCACCGGAGACATCCTGTTCTCGCGTGCGAGCCAGCTGATGTCCCGTCTCGGCGAGCGGGCGATCCGCCTGCAGGCCGACACGTTCGAGCGTCTGGTCCTCGGACAGATGCACGAGACGATCGGCGCTCAGCCGGACGATGACCCCATCGAGTTCTACATCCAGGTGCTCGCCGACAAGACCGGCTCGCTGATCGCCGCGGCGACGCAGGGCGGCGTCATCTTCTCCAACGCGCCGACAGAGTACGAAGAGCCGCTGCGCGTCTACGGCGAGAAGATCGGCGTGGCGTTCCAGCTGCTCGACGACGTGATCGACCTGTCGGCGAAGCCGGAGGACACGGGCAAGGTCCCCGGCACCGATCTGCGCGCCGGTGTGCCGACCATGCCGTACCTGCTGCTCAAAGCGGAGCGCGACGACGCGTCGACCGACCTGGCCGTGCGCATCGACGAGGGTGTCGCCCGCATCGCCGACGGTGAGGACCCGGCGATCCTCGACGGCCCGCTCACCGAGCTGCGCGACCATGCCAGCACCCAGAAGACTCTCGCGCTCGCGCACTCCTGGACCCAGGATGCGATCGACGCGCTCGCCCCGCTTCCGCGCGGCACCGTGCGCGAGGCGCTCACCCGCTTCGCAGAGACCCTCGTCGAACGCTCCAGCTGAGGTGCCGCGGCTGACACGCCGCGCCGCCGGACGTGACGGCATACGAAAGGACCCCTTATGACCAAGCTCAGACTGGCCATCGTCGGAGCGGGCCCCGCCGGCATCTACGCCGCCGACATCCTGCTGAAGGCGGAGCGGAAGTTCGATGTCTCCATCGATCTCTTCGAGCAGCTCCCGGCGCCGTACGGCCTCGTGCGCTACGGCGTGGCGCCCGACCACCCCCGCATCAAGGGCATCATCAACGCGCTGCGCGACGTGCTCGACCGCGGCGACATCCGCCTCTTCGGCAACGTGCGCTTCGGCGAGGACATCACGCTCGACGACCTCAAGAAGCACTACAACGCGGTGATCTTCGCCACCGGAGCGATCCGCGACACCTCGCTCGACATCCCCGGCATCGACGCCGTCGCCTCGTACGGCGCGGCGGACTACGTCAGCTGGTTCGACGGCCACCCCGACGTGCCGCGCGAGTGGCCGCTGGATGCGGCGTCGGTCGGCGTGCTCGGCAACGGCAACGTCGCGCTCGACGTGGCTCGGATGCTGGCGAAGCACGCCGAGGACCTGCTCGTCACCGAGGTCCCCGAGAACGTCTACGAGGGTCTCAAGGCCAGCGCGGTCACCGATGTCCACGTGTTCGGCCGTCGCGGTCCGGCGCAGGTGAAGTTCACGCCGCTCGAACTGCGAGAGCTCGGCGAGCTCCGCGACGTCGACATGGTCGTGTACGACGAGGACTTCGACTACGACGAGGCATCGAAGGATGCCGTCGCCAGCAACAAGCAGGTCATGGTCATCGACCGCATCCTGCAGTCGTGGCGCAAGCGCCCGTCCGTCAACAACGCGGGAGGCACGGCATCCCGTCGCCTGCACCTGCACTTCTGGGCGCGTCCGGTGGAGGTCCGCAAGGATGAGGCCGGTCGGGTGGCCGGTCTCGTCTACGAGCGCACGAAGCCGGACGGCCAGGGCGGAGCCGTGGGAACCGGTGAGATGCGCGAGGTGCCGCTGCAGGCGCTCTACCGCGCGATCGGCTACTTCGGTTCGCCGCTTCCGGGTGTGCCGTTCGACAAGAAGCACGGCGTCATCCCGAACCGCGAGGGCCAGGTGCTGGCGAAGGATTCCAACCAGCAGATGACCGGCATCTACGCGACCGGCTGGATCAAGCGCGGCCCCGTGGGTCTCATCGGGCACACGAAGTCCGACGCGATGGAGACGGTGCGCCACATCATCAACGACCAGGGGTCGTGGTGGCACCCGGAGGACCCGTCCGAAGAGGCGATCCCCGCACTGCTGCGCGAGCGGGGGGTGCGCTGGACCGATCTCGAGGGCTGGCATCGCCTCGACGAGCACGAGGTGTCCCTCGGTGCCCCGCAGGAGCGCGCTCGCGTCAAGGTCGTTCCCCGCGACGAGATGGTGCGCGTCTCCCGAGGAGAGTGACCGTCACCGGATCGTTGTGATCCGGGTGCGGGTCGCAGGGAGCGCTCGACCCTAGGCTGAGCGCATGCGACTGCGCTCTCTGCTCGTGCTCGGCACGGCCGCTCTTCTCCTCATGTCCGGCTGCGCCCCGGAGCCGACTCCGATACCGACGGCATCGCCGTCCGAGTCGACGTCTCCGACTCCGACTCCGACCCCGACGCCCGATCCGATCGTCGAGCCGGATGCCGCGTTCGATGTGACGTGCGACGACGTCGCGGTCGAGATGGCAGCCCTCGTCGGCGAGCCCTCGACCCCCGTGGAGCCGGTGATGTCGGCGATCTCGACGCCGGGCTGGCTGCCGGGCCCCGGGCAGTACATGTTCCAGCGAGCAGGGGGCATCGCGTGTTCTGCGGGTGATGACGGGAGGCACTGGGAAGTGACGATCGTCCCGGATGCGCCGACCGTGATCGCCGGTGCCGAAGAACGTCAGGGGTGGTCGGGCGAGCGGGCCGAATGCAGCGAGGGGGGCTGTCAGTTCGAGCTGGTGGATTCCGACGTCCTGCTCTCAGCAGCCGTCTACGATCCCGCGCTCGGTGCCGACGATACGGGCCTCGTCGAGGAGAGCCTCCGGCGGCTGGTCGCACGGGCTGCGGCGACCGTGCGCGAGGTGGAGTACGTCGACAGCGACGTCGTCGGTGCTTCGTGCGAGCACTTCGTCACCCCCGAACAGGTGGCCGAACGGGCAGGCGAGGAGGTGGTCGTCTTCAGTGACTTCGGCGGATGGGGAATTCCGGCAGAGGTGTACCGCTACGTCAACGGCTCGCGCATCTGCTACTACACCTCCGCAGACGGTGACCTCGGCTCCCTGCGGAGCTATCTGATGCTCACGACGCTCCCGGCCGGGGCGTGGGCCTTCGAGCGCCTCGGCGGCGAGCCCGTCGAGGTCGAGGGCGCAGACGCCGCCAAGGTCAGCGCAGGGGAGCACGGTGAGAAGATCCTCGACATGCGCGTCGGCCCCGACTGGATCCGGCTCATGACCTATGACAACGGCTCAGGAGCGAGCGATCCGCTTCCGCTCGCCGAGACGGTCGCGCGCAACCTCACCGTCGGACACACCGCTCCCGAGTAGCCCGAACACCGTCGGATAGCCTGGCGGCATGCCTGACTGGATACCGGACGTCCTCGGCGACGAGTTCGAGCAGTTGACGCTCGAGCTCGCCGATGACGACGAGGGTCAGGTCGTCGCGACTCTCGTCCGCGCACTCCCAGGCCGGTCGCGCTGGTGGGAACGCCTCACGCGGGAGCGTGGCGCGCTGGAGGATGTCGACGTCCTCTACATCCACGGGTGGTCGGACTACTTCTTCCAGAAGCGGCTCGCGAGGTTCTGGACATCGAGGGGTGCCCGATTCTTCGCCCTCGACCTCCGCAAGTACGGGCGCAGCCTCCGCGACGGCCAGACCCCCGGCTACATCACCGACCTCGCCGCCTACGACGAGGACATCGCCGCAGCACTGCAGGCCATGGGACGCGGGGATGAGGGTGCGGAGTCCGGCCGCCGGCTGATCCTCCTCGGACATTCCACGGGTGGCCTCACCCTCAGCCTGTGGGCATCCAGACACCCGGGGGCAGCGGATGCCGTGGTCCTGAACAGCCCCTGGCTGGAGTTCCAGGTCGCGTCGGCGCGGCCGCTGATCGCGCCCGTCGCGGAGCTGCAGGCGCGCTGGGCACCGCGAGAGGTCGCGCCGCAGGTGGACCTCGGGTTCTACACTCGGGCGCAGCAGGAGGTCTCCGATCCGGACGACCCTGTCGAGGTGAATCTGCTGTGGCGCCCGGCTCAGACCATGGCCGTGCACGCAGGGTGGTTCCACGCGATCCTCAGCGGGCACGCCAGGGTCGCCGCCGGGCTCTCGGTCGACGCACCGGTATGCGTGCTGCTCTCGGCGCGTTCTGCGACTCCGACGAGGTGGTCCGAGGACCTCACGCGCGCCGACTCGGTCCTCGTCGTCGACGACATCGCCCGAGCCGCGCTGAAGCTCGGCCCCTCGGTCACCGTCGAACGCATTGACGGTGCGCTGCACGATGTCTTCCTCTCTCGCCACGAGGCGAGAGAGGAAGCGTATCGACGTCTCGACCGGTGGGTCAGAGGGTGGTCGGCAGTGCGCGAGCGTCAGACATAGTGCATGAGGCGGGCGAATCGCTCGGCCTCGTCGGCGTCGCCTCGCAGCACAGCGTCGTGGAAGTCCCTGTAGACCTGGAGCATCCGCTCCCGGTCGTCTTCGGGAACGCTCCATCCGCGCAGGTTGCGGAACAACGCCATGCTCGCGTCGTTGATCAGCACCTGATGCTGGAGGTTGCGGCTGCGCTCGCTCAGGAACGAGAACACCGCCCACCGCGTGTGGGAGATGTGCACGTCGTCGTCGAGTCTGGTGTACATCTGCTCGATCAGAGACGCGAGACTCCGCCGCTCGTGCGGTGACATCCTGGCGACCCCCATCCGGGCCGCCATCCCGGCCTGATACCCGGCGAACTCAAGCGTCTGCTCGACGATCTCCGGTGTCACCGCGGTGACCTCCGTGTATCGGCTCGGATACATCGTCACGAGTCCGAGGCGCTCGAGGCGCTGTAACGCCTCTCGCACCGGAGTCCGTGACACATGCAGCTCTTCGGCGACGTCGACATCGCGGATGCGATGTCCGGGTTCCAGCACACCTTCGACGATCTGCGCGCCGATGTGCTGGAAGACCTCCTCCGCTAAGAGCTGCTTGCTTTCTCGAATGCTCGTCAATGAGCTGTTGTTGCTCATGGATTGCCCCCAGTTGCTTTCCAGATCCAGGCCCCCCATGATGTGCCCGGACGGCCACTACATCACGAAGTAGATCGCGATGCCAACAATCCACAGATGCACTTTCGGCGGGTGCCGCACACCCCCCGGCGGTGCGTCATCGCGGGATTCGATTCGGACGACTCTCCGGTCGTCGAGTCGTCACACCCGTCGACCGGTGGCGACGGCGCGCCGAGTGAGCCCTACCTCGACTCGACGCTGACATGGCGACGGTCGCACCCGCGCGGCGCGCGAGAGCGGTTCGGCAATGCCATGGATCGCCGGATGGTCTGTCGCATCGGGACGCGACAGCATCCAGTCTCTGGTACGCCCACCCATATATCGGAATGCGATCGCCGGACACAGCGAAGGGGGCGGATGCCGCGCATCCGCCCCCTCTCGTCGTGCGTGTCAGCGGTAGTTGATGAACTGCAGGTCGAGATCGAGGTCGGCGCCTTTGAGCAGCGCGATCACGGACTGGAGGTCGTCGCGGCTCTTGGACTGCACGCGCAGCTCGTCGCCCTGGATCTGACTCTTGACGCCCTTCGGGCCTTCGTCGCGGATGAGCTTGTTGATCTTCTTGGCGTTCTCGGACGAGATCCCGTCCTTGAGGGAGGAGACGATGCGGAACTCCTTGCCGCTCGCGAACGGCTCGCCGGACTCGAGGCTCTTCAGCGAGATCCCGCGCTTGATGAGCTTGGTCTGGAAGACGTCGAGAACGGCCTTCGCGCGCTCCTCGGTGGCGGCGATGATGAGGATCTGCTCGCCGCTCCAGGCGATCGACGCTCCCGTGCCCTTGAAGTCGTAGCGCTGCTCGATCTCCTTGCGGGCCTGGTTGAGAGCGTTCTCCGCCTCCTGGTGATCCACTTTCGAGACGATGTCAAATGAGCTGTCAGCCATACGCAAAGTGTATCGACACCGACGTTTCCACGCTCGCGTGGAAGCGTTTCCAGACTGTTTCATCCGGGAGCTCGCGGTCACGGCTTGATATCGAAGCTCGTTTGCATTGCGAACCTCAACGTTCTCGTTGCATACTGTAAGCGCTTGCAGTCCATGCAGGCCCACTGTACTCAGAGAGGCACACACCAATGAAGGTGAACAAGAGGGGCATCGTCGCCGCCGGCGTCATCGCGATCGTTTCGACTCTTTCCCTGGCAGGCTGCTCGACCGCGACCGACGGCGGCGACTCGTCCGAGGGCGAGAGCGGCGGCACGCTGACCGTCTGGGTCGACGCCGAGCGCGTCGATGCGCTGAAGAGCGCGGCCGAGTCCTACGAGGACAAGACCGGCGTCAAGGTCAAGCTCGTCGGCAAGTCGGTCGACGACATGAAGGACGACTTCATCCAGCAGGTCCCCACCGGCAAGGGCCCTGACGTGGTCATGGGCGCGCACGACTGGCTGGGCGAGCTCTCCACCAACGGCGTCGTCGCCCCGCTCGAGCTCGGCGACTCGTCAGAGGACTACCTCCCGGTCGCGCTCCAGGCGGCCACCTACGACGGCACCGTCTACATGCTCCCGTACGCGGTCGAGAACATCGCGGTGCTGCGCAACGCCGACATGGTCCCCGAGGCTCCGTCGAGCTTCGACGACATGGTGTCCCAGGGCACGTTCGTCGTCGAGCAGGGTGCCGAGGGCAACCCGTACCACCTCTACCCGTTCCAGACCGCCTTCGGTGCGCCGGTCTTCGGCACCGACGACAGCGGCAGCTACGACTCGACCGACCTGCAGCTCGGCAGCGAGGGCGGCACGGCGTTCGCCGACTGGCTGGCGGCACAGGGCGCGGCCGGCACGCTGAACACCGACATCGACGGCGAGATCGCCAAGCAGCAGTTTCTCGACGGCACGGCCGCCTTCTGGCTGACCGGTCCGTGGAACGTGGGGGCAGCGACCGACGCCGGCATCAACGTCGCGATCGACCCCGTGCCCAGCCCCACCGGCGAGACCGCATCGCCGTTCGCCGGCGTGAAGGGCTTCTTCGTCAGCTCCGAGTCGAAGAACAAGGTCGCGGCGAACGACTTCCTCGTCAACTACATCGGCACCGAAGACGTCCAGCTCGAGCTGTTCAAGGCCGGGAACGTCCTTCCCGCGCTGACCGCGGCGGCCGACTCCGCGGCATCCGACCCGATCATCGCCGGCTTCCAGGCCGTCGGTGCGGACGCGGTGCCGATGCCGGCGATCCCCGCGATGGGCTCCGTCTGGGAGTTCTGGGGTGTCGCAGAGGCAGCCATCATCAACGGCTCCGACCCGGCGACGACGTGGCAGAAGCTCGTCGACGACGTGACCGCGGCGATCAAGTAACACACTCACGCACCAGCCCTGCCGGGGCGGACCTCGTCCGCCCCGGCAGCTCGACGACGGGGACGAGATGACAGAGACCGCTGAGCCCACGGCTCCACTCACCAGGCGCCAGCGCCAGGCCACCAGGATCGCCGAGGCGGCGTCGGGGCCGATCGGCTGGATGCTGCTGAAGATCCTGCTCCTCGCCGTCGTCGACGCCATCGCGCTGTACGCGGTGTTCGTGCTCGTCGGCCAGCAGGAATGGCTCGTGCTCGGCCTCGTGGTCGCGGTCACCGTGCTGGTGAACTACATCTACTTCTCGCGGAAGCGGGTCCCGGCCAAGTACCTCACCCCCGGCATCATCTTCCTGGTCATCTTCCAGGTGTTCACGCTGCTCTACACCGGCTACATCGGCTTCACGAACTACGGCACCGGCCACAACGGCACCAAGGACCAGGCGATCTCCTCGCTGCTCGCCTCCGCACAGGAGCGTGTCGAGGACTCCGCGACGTATCCGGTGACGGTGGTCGAGCAGTTCGGGACGTACGGACTCCTCGTGACGGACCCTGAGTCCGGGGATGCCCTGCTGGGCACCGCCGAACAGCCTCTGCAGGAGGTGGACGCCGAGTTCGCCGGTGGCCAGGCGGTCTCGGTCGACGGGTGGACGACGCTTCCGCTCGCGAAGGTCTTCACCCTCTCGGAGGAGCTCGAGAAGCTGTCCGTGCAGTTCAGCGAGGACCCCAATGACGGGGCGCTGCGCGCACCGGACGGTCAGAAGGGCTACCTCTACGTCTCCACCCTGGAGTACGACGCGGATGCCGACACCATCACCGACACGACCTCCGGCACCGTCTACTCCGACACCGGCGAGGGGGCGTTCGCTGCCGAGGACGGCACGGAGCTCCTGCCGGGCTGGCAGACGACCGTCGGGTTCGACAACTTCGTCCGCGCGGTCAGCGACGAGTCCATCCGAGGGCCGCTCATCTCGGTCACGATCTGGACGTTCGTCTTCGCCCTGCTCTCCGTCGCCACGACGTTCTTCCTCGGGCTGCTGCTCGCCCTGGTGTTCAACAACACCCGGATGCGGTTCCGCAACGGCTACCGGATCATCCTGATCCTCCCGTACGCGTTCCCCGCCTTCCTCTCGGCCCTGGTGTGGGCGGGCATGATGAACGAGAGCTTCGGGTTCATCAACCAGGTGATCTTCGGCGGAGCCGAGATCCCGTGGCTGACCGATCCGACCCTCGCGAAGGTGTCTGTGCTGCTGGTGAACCTGTGGCTCGGGTTCCCGTACATGTTCCTCGTCTGCATGGGGGCGCTGCAGGGCATCCCCGAGGATGTGAACGAAGCCGCGGTCATGGACGGCGCCAATCCGTGGCAGGTCTTCCGCCGCATCAAGCTGCCGCTGCTGCTCGTGACCGTCGCGCCGCTGCTGATCTCGTCGTTCGCCTTCAACTTCAACAACTTCAACCTGATCTACATGCTCACCAAGGGCGGTCCCCGCTTCGACGACGTGAGCATCCCGGTAGGACATACCGACATCCTGATCTCGATGGTCTACAAGGTCGCCTTCACCGGGCAGACCCGCGACTACGGACTCGCCTCCGCATTCACGATCCTGATCTTCATCGTGGTCGCGACGATCTCGATCGTCAGCTTCCGCAAGACCAAGGCCCTCGAGGAGCTGAACTGACATGAGCACCACGGACATCAGGACCGCAGCCACGACGACGCCCGAACGCCGCATCGCCCCTCGTCGCCGAAGTGTCGGCGCCTGGTTCGCCGACACCGGGTGGCGTCACGTCGTCGCGATCGTCGTCAGCGCGTTCGCGCTCTTCCCGCTGCTGTACGTGTTCTCGGCCTCCCTCAACCCGCGGGGAACGCTGACCGGCTCGAACCAGCTCTTCTCGGCCTTCGGCATCGACAGCTACGTGCGGATCCTGAGCGATCCGCAGAACCCCTACGCGAAGTGGTTCCTGAACACCCTGATCATCGCCGTCGTGACGGGCGCGGTGACCGTGTTCATCGGGGCACTGGCCGCATATGCCTTCTCGCGCATGCGGTTCGCCGGACGTCGGATCGGCCTCGTGACGATCGTGGTCGTCCAGATGTTCCCGCAGCTGCTCGCCGTGGTCGCGATCTTCCTGCTGATGTCGACCCTGGGGGACTGGTTCCCGGCCATCGGCCTGAACACGCACACGGGCCTCATCCTGGTCTACCTCGGCGGAGCCCTCGGCGTGAACACGTACCTGATGTACGGCTTCTTCAACACCCTGCCGATGGAGCTGGACGAGGCTGCCCGCATCGACGGCGCGGGCCATGCCCGGATCTTCTTCACGATGATCCTGCCCCTGGTGGCGCCGATCCTCGCCGTCGTCGCGCTGCTCTCGTTCATCGGGACGGTCAACGAGTACGTGATCGCGAGTGTCATGCTCGTCGACGTCGACCAGCAGACTCTGGTCGTCGGCCTCACGAAGCTCGTCGCCAACCCCCGCTACGCGGACTGGTCCGCGTTCTCGGCGGGTGCCGTCATGGCGGCCATCCCGGTGATGATCCTGTTCCTGTTCCTGCAGCGCTACATCGTGGGCGGACTGACGGCAGGCGCCACGAAGGGCTGAGCGAGCAGTAGCGTGCGTCGCATGCTAGCTTGTGACGCATGACAGGCGACATCGGTGCGCAGATGCGCAAGGGCGTCGTCGAGTACTGCGTGCTCGGCCTGCTCGGGCGCGAGCCGATGTACGGCTGGCAGCTGTCGGATGCGCTGACGCAGGCGGGGCTCATCGCCAGCATCGGCACGCTGTATCCGCTGCTCGGTCGGCTGCGGGACAACGGCTGGGTGACCACCTTCGACCGGCCGTCGGAGAGCGGTCCGGTGCGCCGGTACTACCGGCTCACGGATGCGGGGATCGAGCAGCTGGCTCGCTTCCGCGCGCAGTGGGCCCCGTTCGCCCGTGTCGTCACGGGCATCGTCGGAGAGGCACGATCATGACCCGGACCACCGCGAACAGCATGCGCGACGACTACCTGGCGCGTCTCGACGAGGCGATGCGAGGCCTTCCGCACGGCGTCGCCGCCGACATCCGCGGCGGGATCGCCGAGGAGCTCGAGGGCCTGGATCCGGCGGCGACGACCGAGCGCATCGTGCGGTTGGGCGATCCGGAGGCCATCGCGAAGGAAGCGCACCAGGCGCAGTCGGCGGACGGCGTGACGCCCGCCTCCGCCGTACCGGTGCCCCGCATCGCGGCGACGAGCACGCGCGGGTTCGCGATCGCCGCCGCCCTGACGCTGAGCTTCGGCGGCTTCGTCGTGCCGATCGTCGGCTGGTTCGTCGGTGCGGTGCTGGTGAGTCTGAGCAGCCTGTGGAAGACGGGGGAGAAGGTCGTCGCGATCGTGGTGCCCTTCGTGTTGTGCGCGCTGTCCGGCATCCTGGTGTCCGCGATGGGATTCTCGTCCTGGACGAGCACCGGGGACTCCTCGTCGGGCGACACCGGCTCGGGCGGGGCGCTCGAGGGCGTGAACCCTCTCGTCCCCGCCTGGTACGACCTGATCTGGTACGGCGCGATGATCCTCGGTGTCGTCCTCATCCCGCTGTCCGGACTCTGGCTCCTCTGGCGTCTGCGCGGTCGAGCGGGGCGCTGAGTCCCACCCGTTCGTCGGCGTTGCGTCTCGGTGCCGATGGCCGCCGGCTCTAGCCTGGGAGCATGGCACGGGTCGCAGGACGCAACGTGGCGATCAGCTGGATCGCCGGGGTCCTGTGCGCCGGCGTCGTGCTCGCGCTGGTCTGGTTCTCGATGCCGATCGTCCCGGTGATGGCGTCCTTCGTCGGCGACGCACTGCGCTCCGCCCTTCCCTGACGCCGGGCGCGCAGACGACGTGCCTGGGCAGGGCGCGCATGGGCTCTGCGACACGTCGGCACGCCTCCCTTCCGGGGTGGCGAGGCGGCGGTAACCTCGCAGAGCACACTTCCGATGAGAGGCGCACCCCATGAGTGACCCCGAGGTTCCACAGCCCGAGCGGCCGAAGGACGTCAACGACGTCGTCGACAGCGCGAACGCTGGACTCGACGCCGCCGCCGCCGCGGGTGCCGGCGTCCCCGGCACGCCCGCCGCCACATCCTCCGACGCGGATCGACCGACCACGACCGAGCCCGCCGTCGACCCCGATCTCGCCGCATTCGAGGCTGCCGAGAACGAGCACCCCGGCACCTTCGCGACGCCGGAGCTGAACGACCCCAAGTACCTCGACGACGACACGGACACCCGGGCATCGTCGTGGAAGTCGGATGCCGATGCGACCGCGGTCTACACGCCTCCGGCCGCACACGAGCAGTCCGCCATGGCAGGGGCGGCCTACTCGTCGGCCGACGACACCGAGACGCGCATCGTGCCCTCGGAGCCCGCGGCGTCCGAGCCGATCGTCGCCCCGGTCCAGCAGCAGCCGATCTTCGTCCAGGCCCCCGAGCCGCCCCGTGAGCGGGGCAACCGGGGCACGGCAGGCGGCATCGGCCTGCTCGCCACGCTCGTGTTCGCGATCCTCTACCTCGGAGCGACGCTCGGTCTCGGCGCGATCGCCGGTGACGTCGACGGCACGAACATCGGCGAGGCCGCACTCGCGCCGCTGACCACATGGGGTTTCTGGGTGCCCGTCGTCGTGTTCTTCCTGGGCTTCTGGCTGCTCGGTGCGTTCATCAACCGTGGTCGTTGGGGCCTCTGGGTGGTCTTCGGCATCATCGTCGGTCTGATCGCCTACGGCGGGCATATCCTCGGCGCTCTGTTCGAGGCTCCGTTCTGGCTCCTCACGGCCAGCGAGGGCAACGAGCTCGTCGGATCCCAGCTGTTCCACCCGCTCGCCATCGCCGCTTTCGTGTTCGGGCGCGAGCTCACGATCTGGTTCGGTGCCTGGGTGGCTCGCAGCGGAGCACGCAAGACCGAGCTCAACGCCGAGGCGCAGCGCGAGTACGAGCGCACGCTCGAAGCGGGCCCGACTCTCTCGAGGTAATCACGGTCATGTCGTCACAGAACCCCCGCGGGCCCGAGTCCGCGGGGGTTTCTGCCGTCCTCGCGTTGGTGCTCGCCACGATCGGCTTCTTCGCGCTGGCGGTGTTCGGCCTCGGCGCGGTGAGTGTAGCGACGGACCGCGACATCATCTCGGTGCCGGGACTCGGACCCGTTCCCGGAGCCGTCGGGATGCTGGCGGCCGTGCTGGTGTTCGCACTCGGGCTCGGAGTCGCGCTGCGGCGATCGCCCGCAACAACCTTCCTCTCGGTCCCCGGTATCGCCCTGGCGACCGCGCTGGCTCACCTGGCGGCCCTCTGGATCGGCGTGGCGGTCGCCAGCGGCGACCTCATCGTCGCCACGGCGGTCGCCGGGGGACTGGTGGTCGGCGGCCCGAGCGCGGTGATGTTGGGGGCTGCTGCGATCGCCGCGTGGGGCGGCATCGCCCTGCGGCGGACGAAGGCCGAGCATCCGCAGTGGCCCTGGGAGCGGGACGACGACGAATAGCGCCCCGCCGCGAGCGCGGAAATTGAGGCGAGGTGCGCACCGGCACCGTACGCTCT
The DNA here is from genome assembly GCF_041641055.1 of Microbacterium sp. Classification (GTDB taxonomy): domain Bacteria; phylum Actinomycetota; class Actinomycetes; order Actinomycetales; family Microbacteriaceae; genus Microbacterium. The sequence goes on along the minus strand of NZ_JBEPZB010000005.1, from coordinate 6,233 downwards.
AAGGGTGGAGCGCTCGTTGGAGACGCAGGTGGGCCAGGCCGTGGAGGCCTGGTTGCGCTGGGTGCCGCGCTGGGAGCCGGCCACCCACCGAGGTCGGGTCGCGCCATGTCGCCGCTGCCTCGGGTCGCCCATCCTGTCGGCGGCGGGGATCGGCTCGAACACGCCGCACGGCGTGCAGCACGGTCTCTCGACGCGGATCAAGACGATCGTCGACCACGCGGTCGCCGAGTACACGGCGCGGAACCTGCCGATGCTGCAGCGGGAGCTCGACCAGCAGGCCGCCCGCAACCGCGCCCGCAGCTATCGTCCCGGCGACGGTCTCGACCCCGAGTTCGACGGGCTGCCGCTGGATCCTGAGCCGGTGCCCGGCGCGCCGTTCCTGTTCACCATCGCGGGCATGGCCGACGACGCGGTCGCCGACCTGCCGCCGCTGCCGCCGCTGAGCGACGAGGCGAAGGTGGCGCTCCGCCAAGAGGTCGCTCTCGCCGACGAGTACGCCAACATGGTCGGCCGGGAGATCTGCAGCATCCTGCTCCGGCACCGCATCCACATCCAGTCGGCGATCTCGCAGCACGTCGAGCCGCAGATCGAGGCGCTGCTGGCCGAGCTGACCGATTCGCTCGACTCGCCGTTCGACCCCGACGCGTCCTAGTCTGCGGATCCGCTGAGAGCACCGCCCTCACGGTGGCGATCGGTTTGCGCCCCTGTGTATCGTTTTTCGATAGATACCCATTGGCGATCGATAGGCAACCATGCATCCTCGTGTCTCGCGCATCCTTCAGGCGCTGATCATCGTCCTCGTCGGACTCCTGCTCGCAAGTCAGCTGCTGGTGATCCCGGAGGTCGCGCGCATCACGGCTCTGCGCAACCCCGATGTCGCCTGGCTGGAGGTGCCGGGGATCATCGGCGCCGTGCTCTTCATCGCGCTCATCCAGGTGACGCTGGTGTGCATCTGGTTCCTGCTCTCGCTCGTGCAGGCCGACCGCATCTTCCGGGTCGAGGCGTTCCGCTACGTCGACATCATCCTCGGCGCGCTCGTCGCCGCCGGCATCGTGATCCTCGCCTCGTACGTGGTCATCGTCGCGAGTCGCGCGGTCTCGCTGTCGCTGACTCTGCTCGCGGTGCTGGGGGTCGTGGTCAGTGCCGCGCTCGCGCTCCTCGTCGTCGTGCTGCGCGGCTTGCTCCGCAAGGCTCTCGAACTCGAACAGGACCTCTCGGAGGTCGTCTGATGCCGATCGTCATCGACCTCGACGTCCAGCTCGCCATGAAGAAGATGAGCGTGCAGGACTTCGCCGACGCCATCGGCATCACGCCGGCGAACGTGGCGGTCCTGAAGAACGGTCGCGCGAAGGCCGTCCGCTTCACCACCCTCGAGGCGATCTGCCGCGTACTGGAGTGCCAGCCGGGAGACATCCTGCGCTGGGTCCCGGATGCCGAGGAGCCGTCATGACCTCGGTGAGCGCCTCGTCCGCCGCTGCGGAGACGACGACCTGGGGTGAGGCGGTGGCCAGGCAGCTGCTCGACGGGTCTCGATGCCCGGTCTGCGCCGCTCCGTTGGACACCGGATGCTGCGGCCGATGCGGTGCCGACCTGCGTGGTCCGATCGGAGCCGAGGTGTGGGGTGCCTCGCTCGAGGCCGCCGCAGCGGTGCGTGCTCGCGAGAACCTGATGAGGCGCGTGCCCGTGCTCCCGGTGGGAGGACCGACGAGCAACCTGTCGGTGGCCCTGCCGGTGACGAGCTCGGCGGCGATCCACGTCTCCACGGCGGGATCGACGAGCGTGTCGCCGCAGGCGGGGAGCACTGCGGCGCCATCGGTGTCGCCGCCGTCCCTGCCGCCGACCGGCGCGCGGTCGTCGGGGTCGTCGGCGCCTCAGGGCAGCGCGACCCTGCAGTCGGTGCTCGCGACTGCGGGTGCGGGCCTGTTCGCGGTCGCGGCGATCGTGTTCACGTACTTCAACCCCGATCTCGCCGACCGCGCGCTGCGCAGCGTCATCGTCGGACTCATCACCCTGCTGTTCGTGGGCGGCGCCTGGCTGCTGTCGCGACGGGGACTGCGGTTCTCCGCCGAGGCCGTCGGCGGCCTCGGGCTCGTCTTCGCCGGTCTCGACGTGCACGCGGTGGCTCAGCTCGCAGCTCCCGAGGTCGACCCGTGGGCCACCGCGGCGGCCGTCACCGCGGCGGTCTCCTCCGTGGTGCTCGCTGCGGGCCGTCGCCGCGGCATCCGCGTCTGGCAGTGGGCTGCCGTCCTCGCACTCTCTGCGGCCCCGGCCATGCTCGGCATCGCCGGGGGGACACCGCTCGCGGCTGCAGCGGGGGCCATCGGAGCGGCCTTCGCCGCTGCGGCGGTCGTCGAGTGGATGAAACCATCTGCCGTCGATCGGGTCAGCCTGACCGTCGTGCAGCTGATCGCGTCGCTCAGCGCGCTGCTGCTGCTGACGCGTCTCGACACGGGCGACACCACGACGACGCTGTTCACCGCGAGCGGGCTGCTCGTGCTGATCGCGGTGCACGCCGTGATCGCGGCCGGGATCATGATCGCCCCGCTGTGGTCGTTCGGCGCAGGCGTCGCAGGAGCGGTCGCCATCGTCCTCGCCGTCTATGCGGTGCCCGCCATCCGCGAGGTCGAAGTGTCGTGGTACTTCGCGATCGTGCCGGCGGCGGCGTCCCTCGCGCTCGTCGTGGTCGGAGCGCTCGTGCCGGTGCCCGCTCGGGTGCCGCGCGTCTATCTGGCCGGGGGAGCGTTGACCGTGCTCGCCGTGCCGTCGCTCGGTCTGATCATGGTCGCAGGGCTGACCGGGGCGAGTACCGTGCTCGCGTTCGTCCGCCAGACCTCGCCGGCAGGTGCCCAGGGGCTCGCCGAGTGGGGCGCGCCGCTCGGACTCGCCGCGATCGGCGCGGGTGTGGGGATCTTCGGAGCGCTTGCTCGCGAGCACCGCGGCCTCGCGCCGCTCGCCGCTCCCGCCGCGCGGGTCGCACTGGCCTTCGCCTGCCTCGCCGTGCTGGTGCTCGGGTGCGCGGGGCTCCTTCTCGCCCCGTTCGCCATCGCCGTCCTCCTCGGCTCGGTCGTGCTGGTCGCCGCCGTGCTGCGAGGGATGCCGGCGCCGGCCGTCGGCAGGGGCATCCGTCCGATCCTCCTCGTGGCTGCGCATCTCTCGCTCGCGGCGGCGGTGATGGTCGCCTGGCGGGATGCCTCCGTCGTGCCCGTCGCGGGAGTGGCGACCATCCTCGCGCTCGCAGGCCTCGCCGCAGCGCGCCCGACGCGCTGGCGGTTCCTCTACGTCGGAGGAGGGTTCGCCTACGCCCTGATCCTCATCTCCACCGCGCTCGACCAGGCGGGCGTCGGAGGCATGGCGCAGCTCTGCCTCACCGCATCCGCAGGTCTCCTCGTCGCGATCGGCGCGACCTATCTGCCGCGGATCGGTGCTCGACCGTGGCAGGCGATCCTCGTCGTCTCGCTCGTGCCGTTCGGGATCGGGGTCCTGCAGGTGGTCGTCGAACGCAGCGGCTGGACGGCGCTCTCGACCGGTCTGATGTTCGTCCTCGCGTTGAGCCTGCTGCTCACCCGTCGACCGGGACTCACCCTGACCGTGCGCGCGGCGGCTGCGGCGATGCTGGTGCCGACTCTCGCGGTGGTCGTCGTGTGCCTCGGCGCGCAGATCCTCGCGTCCAGCGGCTCTCCCGTCGTGCTGCCCGTCGTGGCGGTGCTGGTCGCGCTCGCGCTCGCGTCGTCGTCGGTCCTGCGCGATGTTCTCCTCTCCCGCGGGCACGATCGCGTCGCATCGAGCGCCGCACGGATCGCTTTCGAGACGTCCACCCTGCTCACCGCGGTCATCGCCGTCGGGCTGGCCGTCGGTCGGGAGGCCGCGGGACTCGGGACGACGCTCCTGGTCCTGCTGATCGTGGCGGCCGGGGCCGTCGCCGCCGCTCGGTTCGCCGGCCGCCGATACGCGTGGGTGGTCGCTGCGGTCTGCCTCACCGGTGCGCTGTGGTGCGTCTGGGGCATCGCGCGGGTGGACCTCCTCGAGGCGTATCTGCTGCCCCCGACGCTGGGTGCGGCCGTCGTCGGCACGCTGCTCACCCTCCGTGGGCGCCGGGCGACGGCTCTCGTCAGCGCGGGACTCCTCGTCGCGATCGCCCCGATCGTCGCCGTGGTGGCGCTCACCCCCGTCGAGGTGGACCAGCCCGGCCTCGCGTTGCGGGCCGGCGGGCTCCTCCTCGCGGCCTGGGCGCTGCTGGGTCTCGACGTCAGCCTGCGCCGCACGGATGCCGGTGCGAGGCGCCGGCGTCTGCGGGCCCTTCGCGTCCCGATCCTCGGTGCGGCATCGCTCGCGGCCGTCGCTGGGCCCGCCCTCGGCGTCCGGCTCGGACTCGACTCCGGCCTCTCGACCGGACTGCACGGTCTCGGACTCTTCCTCGCGTGCCTGGGTGCGAGCGCGGCCGGAGCCGCGGCGCTGTATGTCGCCGCTCGCGGGATCAGGAGGGCCGCGGCCGAGGGATCGACGCTGCGCACCACGCGATGGCTCGAAGCGCCGGCGGCTCTCGCTCTCGCTGCGGGCACATGGTGCGCGATCGAACGGGACTGGTCCTCGATCTGGCCGATGTGGATGCTCATGATCGCCTCTCTCGTCGCGATGGTGCTGGTGGCTGCGAGAGTCCTGCGCGGGCCGACCACGGCGCCTCCGGTCTGGTTCCTGTTCGCGATCGCCTTCGTCACCGGGATCGTCGCCTGGAGTCCCCGGGACCTCAGGGTCGAGTGGTTCTCGCTGCCGCTCGGCGCGTTCCTCCTCATCGCGGGGGTCCTCGCCCTCCGCCGCGCGCCGGAGGTGCGCCCGGAGGGGCGCGCCACACCGGACAGCTGGCCGGGGCGCTGGTCGGGTTCGTGGGCGCTGCTCGCCCCCGGCATCGTCACGATGATGAGCGCATCGATCGTGTCGACCTTCACCGACCCGCTCACGTGGCGCGCGATCCTGGTGATGGTGCTCGCGCTCGCCGCGATCCTCGTCGGCTCGCGCGACCGCCTCGCCGCGCCCTTCGTGCTGGGCCTCATCGTGCTGCCCATCGAGAACGTGTTCGTGTTCTCGGTGCAGATCGGTCGGGGGATCGAGTCCATGCCGTGGTGGATCACCCTCGCGGTGATGGGAGCGGTGCTGCTGATCATCGCCGTGACCGCGGAGCGACGGACCGGGGAGGATGCAGGGGTCGCGGCGCGCATGCGGGATCTGCGCTGAGCGGGCGGCAGGCGCGGCGCTCATTTGACCGCCACGTTACGCGGCATTACACTTGATCAGGTGTGTGCACGTCTCGACGTGCGCGCTGGGCGTCGGCACCATGCCGGTCCGCCCCCACGGCATACCCACCACCACAAAAGCTCGTCGATTCCGGCGTGCCGGTGGGTCATGATGTGAAACCCATCACGCTGTCACCGTGCAGCATTATGAGGAGAGAACGTGCCAACCATTCAGCAGTTGGTTCGCAAGGGTCGCTCGCCCAAGGTCTCGAAGACCAAGGCGCCCGCACTCAAGTCGAACCCGCAGCAGGCCGGGGTCTGCACCCGCGTCTACACCACCACCCCGAAGAAGCCGAACTCGGCGATGCGCAAGGTCGCTCGTGTGAAGCTCCGCAACGGGACCGAGGTCACCGCCTACATCCCCGGTGAGGGTCACAACCTGCAGGAGCACTCGCTCGTGCTCGTGCGTGGAGGCCGTGTCAAGGACCTCCCCGGTGTCCGTTACAAGATCGTCCGCGGCGCCCTGGACACCCAGGCCGTCAAGAACCGTAAGCAGGCTCGCAGCCGCTACGGCGCGAAGAAGGGCTGAGTCCAATGCCTCGTAAGGGTCCCGCCCCCAAGCGTCCTGTCGTCAACGACCCGGTATACGGCGCTCCGATCGTCAGCCAGCTGGTCAACAAGATCCTGGTCGACGGCAAGAAGTCGCTCGCCGAGTCGATCGTCTACAACGCCCTCCGTGGCGTCGAGGCGAAGAACGGCCAGGACGCCGTCGCCACTCTCAAGAAGGCGCTCGACAACGTGCGCCCCACTCTCGAGGTCAAGAGCCGCCGCGTCGGTGGCTCGACCTACCAGGTGCCGGTCGAGGTCAAGCCGCACCGTGCGAACACCCTCGCGCTGCGCTGGCTCGTCAGCTACGCCAAGGGTCGTCGTGAGAAGACGATGACCGAGCGTCTCCAGAACGAGATCCTCGACGCGTCGAACGGTCTCGGTGCAGCGGTCAAGCGC
>NZ_JBEPZB010000004.1:0-194889 GCF_041641055.1 Microbacterium sp. | reverse complement strand
GATCAACGATCCGTCGCCCTCTTCCGTATGCCAGGAAGCGGGGTGCCGCTCAGGCGTCGCCGACGCTGATGAGCTGCAGCAGCCCCTCACCCGAGGACGAGACGGTGGCGAGCACGGCGGATGACTCCTGCGTCTCCTGAATGAGGGAGCGGTAGGCCGAGGTGACCTCGTCGCGCTGCACGGGATCGGCGACGCGCCCGCCGGCGAGGATGCGGGGCACCAGCACCATGCCGCCGGTGCGGACCAGGCGCAGGCCGTGCTCGACGTAGTCGATGACGTTCTCGGGATCGGCATCGACGAGCACGATGTCGTACGAGGCCTCGTTCATGCGCGGCAGCACGTCGGCGGCGCGACCGGTGATGAAGCGGGCCTTGGTCATCGGGATGCGCGCGTCGGAGAAGGCCTGGCGGGCAGCGGCCAGATGCTCGGGCTCGTTGTCGATCGACGTCAGCACGGCCTGGGGTGCGCCCCGCAGCAGCCAGAGACCGGAGACGCCCGCTCCGGCGCCGATCTCGACGATCGAACGAGCGCCCGTCGCTGCGGCGAGCACGGCGATCTGCGACCCGACGGCAGCGCTGATCGGGTTCGCGCCCAGCTCGACGGCGTGCGCGCGGGCGCGGGCGATCGGCGACGGCTCCACGATGGTCTCGCGGATGAGACGTGCGTTCGCATCGTTCTCGCTCATTGCCTGTTTCTCCCGACTCGGATATGTGTTCTCTCAGGGTATGCGCTCGGTGCGCGGCACAACCGCAGGCGCGGCGGTAGCCTGGACAGATGCAGTTCGGGATCACCTTCGAGAAGCTGCTGCTGATCGGTCTGATCGCTGCGCTGCTCATCGGACCGGAGCGGTTGCCACGGTACGCGGAGAGCGTCGCCAAGCTCGCTCGGCGTGCCGGCGAGTTCCTGCGGGACACCAAGTCCCGCGTGCGCGATGAGATGGGGCCGGAGATCGACGACGTCGATTGGCGCAAGCTCGACCCGCGCCAGTACGACCCGCGTCGCATCATCCGCGACGCGCTCTTCGAGGACGACGGGTCGCCGTCGCCCGCTCGCGCCGAGACGGTGGTGGCGGAGCCCGAGGTCAAGCCGGTGCGGACCCCGAAGGTGCGTCCCGAGTTCTCGCTGTCGACCCCGCCGCCGTACGACCGCGAAGCCACCTGACCTCGACGCCGTCTGACTTCGACGCCACTGAGATCGGGCGCGATCAGCCGATCAGCGAGCGCAGCCGGGCGATATCCTCGTCCGACACAAGCGAACGCGGGACCGCTGTGACCGCTGTGCTCCCGCTGATCCGGAAGATCACTGCGTCGCGCCCTGCACGCAGGCCCTGGAACGTCGTGTACGGGATGTCCGAGGTCCGCGTTCCGGCACCGATCTGCAGCGCGGTCTCGCCGAGCCGTACCCACACCGTCGTGCCGGGAGGCGTCGCCGCCCGCACGGCCCTCCTGGCACCCGCAATCGTCATGACGACCGCGTAGAGCATCAGTCCGATGCTCAGGACGGGCAGCAGGCCGGAGATGCCCTCCCTCACCCCGGGCGCACGGAGGTTCAGGATGCTGAGCACCAGCGCGGCGGTGAGAGCCACCCACATCACGATCGCCACCGGGCGCGTCAGTGCGTAGATCGCGGCGTCGCGGGCCATCCCGCGCAGAAGCCGTTCGTCGACGGTGAGGCTCATGATCGTCCTATCCCAGCGTCATCGGGAGAGAGCGTCCGGCGAGGCGGCGCCCCTGAGTCGCGAGTGTCGTGGCGAGCTCCCGGATCGCTGCGGCAGCCGCATCCGAGGTGTCGCCGAGGACGATCGGCACACCCTCGTCGCCGCCGGCCCGCAGCGCGGGGCTGAGGGGGATGCTGGCCAGCAGCGGCACCTGCTCCGTCTCCGAGAGCGCTGCGGCGACGGCAGCGCCGCCCCCGGAGCCGAACAGGTCGATGACGGTGCCGTCTGGCAGGGCGAACGCGGCCATGTTCTCGATGACGCCGATCACGCGCTGGCCGGTCTGACGTGCGACGAGGCCGCTGCGGATGGCGACATCGGAGGCCGCCGCCTGCGGTGTGGTGACGACGAGGACCTCGGCGTGGGGGAGCAGCTGCCCGATCGAGATCGCGATGTCGCCGGTGCCCGGTGGCATGTCGATCAGCAGGATGTCGAGGTCGCCGAAGAACACGTCGGTCAGGAACTGCTGCACGGTGCGGTGCAGCATCGGCCCGCGCCACGCGACGACGGCCTCGCCGTCGCGGAGGAACATGCCGATCGAGATGGTCTTCACCCCGTGCGCCACCGGGGGCAGCATGAGGTCGTCGATGCGGGTCGGCTGGGTGCCGGCGGGAATCCCGAGCAGACCGGGGATCGAGAAGCCGTGCACGTCCGCGTCGACGAGACCCACCGACAGCCCCTGAGCCGCGAGGGCTGCGGCGAGGTTCGCCGTGACGGTGGACTTGCCCACACCGCCCTTGCCGCTGGAGACCAGGATCACGCGGGTGAGCGAGTCGGGGCCGAACGGCATCTGGCGGGGAGGGCGTCCGTCTCGGAGCTTCTCGGTCAGCGCCTTGCGCTCTGCGGGTGTCATCACGCCCACATCGACCGCGACGTCGCGGACGCCCTCGACCGAGGCCGCTGCCGCCCGCACATCGGACTCGATCCGTGCGGCAGCCGGGCATCCGACGATCGTCAGCACGATGCCGACCTGGGCGAGTCCGTCGGTCACGGTGATCTCCCGCACCATGTCGAGGTCCCCGATCGGACGCCGCAGCTCCGGATCGGTGACGGCGGCGACGGCGGTGCGGACGGCGTCGGCAGCGGTCATGAGGACGGTCGGCCGGTGGATCGGCGGTCGCCGGGAGTCTCGTCCTGCTCGCCGAGTTCAGCCAGCAGCGCCTTGAGCTCGTGGCGCAGGACGTCGCGCGTGACGACCTGCGAGTTGCGCTCCTCGAGCGACATGCGCAGCGCCACGATCTCGCGCGCCAGGTACTCGGTGTCGGCGAGGTTGCGCTCGGCCCGCTGTCGGTCCTGCTCGATCTGGACCCGGTCGCGGTCGTCCTGACGGTTCTGCGCGAGCAGGATCAGGGGAGCCGCGTACGACGCCTGCAGCGAGAGCATGAGCGTGAGGGCGGTGAAGCCGAGCGCCGCGTCATCGAAGCGCAGGTGGTCGGGAAGGAGCGTGTTCCAGCAGATCCACAGGACGCAGAACAGCGTCAGGATCAGCAGGAAGGCCGGCGTGCCCATGGCGCGGGCGACCCACTCGGTGAACCGACCGAACCGGTCGCGCGACGTCGATCGCTGTCGCGAAGTGCCGCGTCCGAGCGGCGCGTCGAGGCGTGGAGACCGGGAGCGTGCCATCAGCGCACCTCCTTCGGGGCGGTCGGCTCGTCGCTGTCATGTGTGCGCCAGTCGTCGGGCAGCAGGTAGTCGAGCACGTCGTCGATGCTGATCGCGCCGACGAGGCGGTGCGCGGCGTCGATGACGGGCAGCGAGACGAGGTCGTAGCTCGCGAGCATCCTGGCGACCTCTGCGGCGGATGCCGTGACGCGCACGGGTTCGAGGCTGTCGTCCATGATCGCGCCGAGCCGCTCATGCGGCGGGTAGCGCAGCATCCGCTGGAAGTGCACCATGCCGAGCAGGCGACCGGTCGGCGTCTCGAAAGGAGGCAGCGTGACGAACACGGCCGCGGCCAGGGCGGGATGCAGCTCGTGTCGGCGGATCAGCGCGAGCGCCTCGGCCACGGTCGCATCGGCCGAGAGGATGATCGGCTCGGGGGTCATCAGGCCGCCGGCGGTGTCGGGGCCGTAGCGGAGCAGCATCCTGACGTCCTCGGCCTCCTCCGGCTCCATCAGCTCGAGGAGCTGCTCGAGACGACTCGGAGGCAGCTGCGCGAGGAGGTCGGCGGCGTCATCCGGCTCCATCTGATCGAGGATGTCCGCGGCGCGCTCGTCGCCGAGCCGGTCGAGGATGTGCACCTGCTCGTCTTCGGGCATCTCCTCGAGGGCGTCGGCGAGCCGGTCGTCGGAGAGCTCCTCGGCGACCTCGATCATCCGCTGCTGCGGCAGGTCGAGCAGCGTGTTCGCGAGGTCGGCCGCATGCAGCTCGGAGTACGACGCGACGAGCTGCTCTGCGGACTGGGACTCTCCGGGAGACCGCTGCTCCGCGACCTCGTTCCACGCGGCGAACGTCGTCGGGCCCTTCGCGAAGGGGGAGGCACTGGTCTTCGGTCGACGCAGGAACAGCTGGCTGATCGCCCACTCGCCCAGACGGTTGGGTTCGATCGCGACGTCCTCGATCACCGCGGAGCCGCTGCCGTCGACGAGGCTCACCCGCCGGCCGAGGAGCTCGGCGAGCACGCGCACCTCTCCGGCACGGGGTGAGAACCGCCGCACGTTGATGAGCCCGGTGCTGATGACCTGCCCCGCTCGGATCGAGGTCACCCGTCCGATGGAGAGGAACACCTGTCGGCGCCCCGGAATCTCGACGACCAGGCCGATCACGCGGGGGGCGGCGGTACTTCGGTACACGATGACGACATCACGGACTTTGCCGAGCCGGTCGCCCACGGGGTCGAAGACGGCGCACCCTGCAAGGCGCGCGGCGAATACCCGTTGTGTGCTCACCCGTCCAGCGTAGTGCGCAGGGCCTGTGCAGGTGCCGCCGACGGGTCACGCGGGAGGCTCGGGACCGCCCACTGCCGTCCGGCTCATCGACAGGCATGGAACAATGGCGGGATGAGCATGCTCAACCGTCCAGCTGACAGCCGCGATGAAGGCGAGATCGTCGCCTCCACCCGCGATTACGAAGGTGCCCAGAAGACGGTGTCGAAACTGATCGCCGAGGACGTGCCCGCGCGCGACATCGCGATCGTCGGCCAGAGCGTCCGTACGGTCGAACGGATCACCGGCCGGCTCGGCTACGCCGCAGCGGCACGGTCCGGTGCCGTCAACGGCGTCCTCATCGGCCTGTTCCTCTCCGCCATCCTCGTGATCGGGAACCCCGAGGTGCCCATCCAGCTCTTCGTCGGCTTCGTGTTCATCGGTGTCGCCCTCGGCATGCTGCTGAGCCTCGTGACCTACGCGATCGTGCGCCGGCGTCGCGACTTCGCGAGCATCACCCAGTTCGCCGCCGACCACTACGAGGTCCGGGTGCAGGCATCCTCGCTCGCGAAGGCGCGTCTGGCTCTCGGTGCGGCGACGCCCGCTCCGGTGCGCGCGCCGGTCAACCTCGACGAGCCGCCGCGCTACGGCGAGCGGATCACGCCGGGCGCCCAGCCCGCACCGACTCCTCCCGCACCGACTCCTCCCGCACCGGAGGAGCCCGCTGCCGGGTCCTCGCCTGTTCCTGCCGCGGAACCCACTCCGCCGCTGGGAGGTCCGGACGCTCCTCCGTCGGACCCCGCCGTTCCGCCGCGCCCGGCCGAGCCCGCCGCTCCTCCGATCGATGAACCGCAGCAGCCGGGCACGCCCGGTGTGCCGCCGACGTCGGCGGGCACGGCCTGATGGCCGACGCGCCTCGCGAGGCGGGCCAGAGCCCGCAGCCGTACTCGGTGCCCGCGCACCCGCCCGTGCCGCCGGCACCGCCCGCCGCGCCGGGAGGCTCGGGACAGGTCTCCGCGCCGGTGTACGGCGATCTGCCGCCTCAGGCTCCCGGGTACGTCCACCCTCCGTCGCAGGGCTACGCCCCGCCGCAGGCGCCCGGGCACGTCCAGCCTCACGTGTCTGGGCCGGGGTATGCACCGCCTCAGGCTCCCGGGTACGTCCAGCCTCAGCCGCAGGGGTACGCCCCGCCTCAGGCTCCCGGCGCCTACCCGACCGGCGGATACCCCGCAGGCACCTACCCGGCGGCCGTCCCGCCACGGGGACTGCTGCCCTGGGCGCTCGGGCTCCTGATCCTGTTCCCGGTTCCTTTCCTGGGTGGACTCCTGTCGGGAATCGCCATGGCGGTGAGCGGAGGAGCGTCGCGCCGGTTCGGCGGTGTCGCCCGCGAGAACGCGCGTGCTGCACTGAACTGGGGCCTCACCTACCTGCTGGTGTCGACGGTCCTCATCGTCTCGCACTTCGTGATCCTCTTCACGCTCACCGAGGACTCGCCCGCCACCGGGTTCTATCCGATCGGCATCCCGATCACCGTGTACTTCGCGTTGTCGCTGCTCCACCTCGTCCTCGTGATCGTCGGCATGGTGCGCGCCTCGAGCGGCAAGGTGATGCGCGTGCCCTTCGCGATCCCGTACCTGCGCGCCTGATGACCGAGATCCGCGTCGAGCTGCCCACCGGCACGACGACAGTCTCGGCCGACTGGGCGGGCGACGGCGACGGCGCGATCGTCGTGATCGCCCATGGAGCGGGCACCGGCAAGGACCATCCCTTCCTCCTCGGATTCTCGGATGCGCTGGTCGAACACGGCTTCCGGACGCTCCGGTTCAACTTCCCGTACGTCGAGCAGGGGCGGCGGATGCCCGGACCGGCTGCACACGCGATCGCCACGTGGCGCGCAGTCGTCGATGTCGCGCGACAGCGGGCTCCCGAGGCGCCGATCTGGGCCGCGGGGAAGTCGTACGGCGGTCGGATGGCCTCGATGGCCGTCGCGGAGGGACTCGTCGTCGACGGCCTCGCCTACCTCGGCTACCCGCTGCACGCACCGGGCAAGCCCGAGAAGCCCCGTGCCGAGCACCTGCCGGCGATCGCGATCCCGCAGCTGTTCGTGGAGGGCACGAACGACCCGTTCATCCAGCCGCTGTCGCAGTTCGAGGACGTCGTCGCCACCTGTCAGGACGCGCGGGTGGTCTGGATCGACGGCGGTGGCCACACCTTCGAGATCAAGGGACAGCGGCGGCCGGCATCCGAGATCGGCGCGTCGCTCGCACCGATCGTCGCGGAGTTCGCCACCTAGTCACCCGATCGCGGACAGGTCCGGATCGTCGAGCAGCCGCCGCATGGTCGAGAGGCCGAGTGCGCTCATCGGCGGGTTCGAGCGCTCGTAGAACCAGACCAGGCCCATCGCCTGCTGGAGCGCCCACGCGGCGCCGCGCCGCCATTCGGCGATCCCGACGCCCAGGTCGACGCGGATCAGCTCGCGCCGACGCTCATCGAAGAGATGCCAGCACACGACGAGATCGAGCGCCCGATCGGCGGGACCGAAGCCGCCGCCGTCGAGCACCCCGGACAGGCGGTCCTGCGAGACGAGCAGATTGAACGGCGTGAGGTCGCGATGACTCATGACGTCGGGACCGACGGAGGGAAGCTCGCGCAGCCCGGCCCACAGCCGTCGCACCCGATCGGCGTCGAGCAGGTGCGCGCTCTTCCCGATGCACTCGGCGACCCACCCGTCGTGGTCGGTGAGCGTGCCCCCTCTGCCGCGCCCGTCGAAGGAGCGTCCGCGGACGGGTGCCGCGCGCAGTGCGGAGACCATCGCGACGACGTCGAGGGCGAGCAGATCCGACGACTCATGGTCCATCGGGCTCGCCGGTACACCGGGCAGCCACGTCTGCACCGACCAGGCGGAGGGGTAGTCCGGCGTCGGCTGGCCCACGCCGTACGGCCGCGGTGACGGGATGACACTGATCTCCGCCAGCTCCGCCAGGGCGTCCGATTCGGCGCGCACCACGGCCTCCGATTCGGGCAGGAGCGGGAACCGCGCTGCCAGGTCGTCGCCGATCCGGATGATCGTGTTGACCGTGCCGGCGGTGTGCACCCGCCGTACCGGCGCGGAGGTGAGCTCGGGGAAGCGCTGCGCGATCAGTCGCTCGGCGTCGTGGTCCGAGAGGCCGAGCTCACCCTCGTGCATGCCGGTGCGTCAGCCCTGCACTCGCGCGATCCAGGCCTCGACCTCGTCGGCGGTGCGCGGGATGTCGGCGGACAGGTTGACGGGTCCGTCCTCGGTCATCAGGATGTCGTCCTCGATGCGCACGCCGATCCCGCGGTACTCGGCCGGAACGGTGAGGTCGTCGATCTGGAAGTACAGTCCCGGCTCGATCGTGAACACCATGCCAGGAGCGAGGATGCCGTCGTAGTACATCTCGCGACGCGCCTGCGCGCAGTCGTGCACGTCGATGCCGAGGTGGTGCGAGGTGCCGTGCACCATGTAGCGGCGGTGCTGTCCTCCGGCGTCTGCGTCGAGGGCCTCCTCGGCGGACACCGGGAGCAGGCCCCACTCGGCCACGCGGGCGGCGATCACACGCATCGCGGCCTCGTGCACCTCGCGGAAGCGCACGCCGATCCTGGCTGCTTCGAAGGCGGCGTCCGCGGCCTCACGCACCGTCTCGTACACCCGCCGCTGCACCTCGGTGAAGGTGCCGGAGACGGGCAGGGTGCGGGTGATGTCGGCCGTGTAGAGGCTGTCGGCCTCGACACCCGCGTCGACGAGGATCAGGTCGCCGGGGACGACAGTGCCGTCGTTGCGGGTCCAGTGCAGGTAGCAGGCGTGCGGACCCGAGGCCGCGATCGTGTCGTACCCCTCGCCGTTCCCGTCCTCACGCGCACGTCGGTGGAACACGCCCTCGACGACGCGCTCGCCCCGCGCGTGCGCGACGGCATCGGGGAGGGAGCGGATGACGTCCTCGAACCCCTGGGCCGTGATGTCGACGGCACGGCGCATCTCGCCGATCTCGTACTCGTCCTTGATCAGACGCAGCTCCGAGACGAAGCGGGTGAGGTCGTCGTGCTCGTCGAGCACGAGCTCGCCGTCGGCGGCCGCGAAGTCATGCAGGTGGGCGGTGGCGAGGCCGAGGTCCGCCGCCACGCCCTCGAGCGAGGGGCGGGGGCCGATCCAGAACTCGCCGACCGTGGCATCCGCGTAGAACTCCGTCGTCGTCCGGTCGGCGCGCTCGCGAAAGAACAGGGTGACGTCGTGCCCGGAGTCGGTCGGGTCGAAGACCAGGATCGAATCGGGCTCGGCATCCGACGCCCACCCGGTGAGATGCGCGAACGCGGAGTGGGCGCGGTACGGGTAGTCGGTGTCGTTGCTGCGCTGCTTCAAGGAGCCGGCCGGGATCACCAGGCGCTGGCCGGGGAAGGCCGCTGAGACGGCGGCGCGACGGGCGGCGGCGAACGACGCCTGGGCGCGCGGTGCCGGGATGGACTCCGGCCGCTCGGCCCATCCGGTCGAGATCGTGTCGAGGAATCCGCGCGGGAAGGGCTGCTTGCGGTTCGTCGTGGTGCTCGCGGGGGCGGCGGTCTCGGTGGTGGGCTCTGCGATCGTGTCGCGCTCTGCGGTGCTCATCCCACCAGTCTGTCACCTGCGGACGGACCTCGGGATGTCAGCCGACGGGCTCGAGCTGCACGACGAGGCCGCGGTGATCGCTGCCGCCTCCGCCGCCGATCACCACCGAGCCGGTGGGCGTCCAGTTCGGTGAGGCCATGACGTGGTCGATCGGGGTGCTGAGCAGTGCAGGCAGCGAGCTCGGCCAGGTGCCGCTGAAGCCGTTGCCCGTGCGCGACGCCGCATCGCGGCAGTAGCCCATGTCGCCGCCGTCGACCCCGAGGCCAGCCATGTGATCGATCGTCGCGTTGAAGTCGCCGGCCAGCAGGAAGTCGCCGGCGGGGCACTGGTCCGCGATCCAGCGCAGGTCGCTCTGCCATTGGGCCATGTCCTCCATGCGCGGAGCGACGGCGTGCACGGCGACGATGGCCGGTCCGCTCCCGTCGATCGGCATCAGCACGGCGGAGGGCACCGAGCCGGTGTTGTTCGAGCCGTCCTCCGAGGATTCGATGACGGAGTACTCGCCGAGGTCGGGCGAGACGAGCACTGTCGTGTGCCAGGACTTGGGGCCGTCGACCACATCGGGCTTGAACTGCACGTGGTGCACCCACATGGGATGCCCCTGCTCGCGCAGCATCACGGCGATCTGCTCGCCGACCTCCTCGGTGGTCTCGGGAAGCGCGACGACATCGGCGCCGCGATCGAGGATCTGCTGGGCGATCTCGTCGGCGGAGACCTCGTCGCCCGCGGTGTTCCAGGTGAGCACCCGGATGCTCGACTCCGTGGGCTCGGGGAGCGTGTCCGCGCCGAAACCGCGCAGGAAGCCGATCGCTCCGGTCGCCGCCGCGCCCAGCAGTGCCACGATCAGGACGGACGCCGCGAATCCGCGGAGGGGCTTCGCGAGCAGGAGCAGCAGGGAGAGGACGGCGACGACCAGGAAAGCGGCAAGGACCACGCCGCGTGCGGCCACGATCTGCGCGAACGGGTAGGTCTGCTCGAGATGGAAGAACTGCGGCCACACCACGACGGCCGTCGCGATCGCGAGCAGCACGGTGAAGAGGATCCCCAGTAGTCGAAACATCCCCACAAGCCTAGAAGTCCTCTCTGTGAAGTCCCTGCCGCGGAGGCCGCGCGTCCGACGGTCGCGTCCGCCGGCCGCCGCCATCGGTACGCTCGGAGGATGGCCGTCGCTCCCTCATCCCGCTTCGCTGGTCCTGCGGACCTGCACATGCACTCCAACCACTCGGACGGCACCCAATCGCCCGCCGAGGTCGTGCGGCAGGCGCACGCGCACGGGGTGCGCACCCTCGCGCTCACCGACCACGACCGCACGACCGGCTGGGACGAGGCCGCCGAGGCGAGCGTGGCGCTCGGCATGACCTTCATCCCGGGGATGGAGCTCTCCGCGAAGCACGAGTGGCGCAGCGTCCACGTCCTGGGCTACCTGTTCGACCCGCTCGATGCCGACCTGGTCGCCGAGACGGATCGCATCCGCGGCGACCGCATCGGCCGCGCGGAGCGGATCGTGCGCAGCATCGGCCGGGACTACGACCTGGACTGGGAGGACGTGCTGGCCCAGACCACCCTGGATGCCACGGTGGGACGACCCCACATCGCCGATGCCCTCATCGCGCGCGGGATCGTCCGCGATCGCACGGAGGCCTTCGACGGCATCCTGCATCCTCGCGAGGGGTACTACGAGCCGCACTATGCGCCGGACCCGCTGACCGCGGTCCGGCTGATCACGGGCGCCGGGGGAGTGCCGATCATCGCGCATCCCGTCACGGCGGGACGCGACCGGATGATGCCTGTGCCGTTCATCGAGCGGCTGATCGATGCGGGGCTCGGCGGATTCGAGATCGACCATCGCGAGAACACCGAGGCGGGCAAGCGGACCCTGCATGCCATCGCCGCGTCGCACGACCTGATCGTGACGGGTTCGAGCGACTACCACGGCGCGGGCAAACCCAATCTCCCCGGCGAGAACACGACGTCGGACGAGATGGTGGAGCGACTCATCGAGCGGGCGACCGGTAGCACGCCCCGCTACCCCTGATCCTGGGCGTCCTGTCGGGCTACTCCCTGCTCGCTGTCGAGCGGCTCGGATACGGTTCGAGGCATGCAGCGAGCCACCCCGTTGGAGCATCGCATCGATGCGATCGCCCACCGCCTGTTGCAGGACGCGTCCGCGAGTGGAGTCCGCGCCTGGATCCTCGAATTCGGAGTGTTCGTGCTGAAGCAGGCATGGGCCTGCATCTTCGGAGCGCTGCTGCTGATCGCGATCGTCGCCGCGCGGCTCTGGTACCCCGATGACGCGCTCGTCGCCCGCAACGATGCGCTCACCATCACCGCCGTCCTGATCCAGATCGGGATGCTGGCCGCTCGCCTGGAGACGGGGCGCGAGGTCTGGGTGGTCGTGATGTTCCACATCACCGGAACGGCGATGGAGCTCTTCAAGACGGATGTCGGGTCGTGGGCGTATGCCGCAGACGGCATCCTGCGCATCGGGGGAGTGCCGCTCTTCAGCGGCTTCATGTACGCCGCTGTCGGGTCGTACATGGTCAGGGTGCACCGGCTCTTCGACCTGGGCTTCACGCGCTATCCGGCCCGCTGGCTGACCACGGTCGTCGCGGCGGCGATCTACCTCAACTTCTTCACCCATCACTGGTGGTGGGATGCCCGGTGGGTGCTGCTCGGAGCAGTCGTGCTGCTCTGGTCGCCGACGATCATGCACGCGCGGGTGTGGAGGCGGACGCTCCGGGTCCCGCTCCTCCTCGTGTTCGCGGGAGTCGCCGTGTTCATCTACCTGGCGGAGAACATCGGCACCTGGGCCGGTGCCTGGGCCTACCCCGACCAGGTCATCGCCTGGCAGCCCGTGTCCGCGAGCAAGCTGAGCTCATGGTTCCTGCTGATGATCATCTCGGTCGTGATGGTCACCTGGGTCTATCCGCCTCGGCGACCCCTGCCCGGCCGGCGGACGACAGAGGGGGCGGATGCCGCTGCTGCAGCATCCGCCCCCTCAGAGGTCGATCAGGCTCCGGCGACCGGAGCGGCACCCGCCCCGCCGGAACCGCCGCGACGACGGCGACGGCGACGAGCCGGTGCCGGCTTGCCGTCGTGATGCTCCTTGCCCGCACCGTCGTGGGTTCCGCCGCCATCGGCGCCACGATCAGCGGTCGGGGCGGACGGCGACTCGTTGCCTGAGGTGTCTGCGGTCCCCTCGGCGAACGTCGATCCGACCGGGTTCGCACCGCCGCGCCGACGACGACGACGACGCGTGCCGCCCTCCTCGGTGCCTTCGGCGGCGGCATCCGCCGCACGCTCGGGGCGAGGCGCACGCTCGGTCTTCACCGACTGCGTCTTGGGTGCGGACACCAGGCGGCCCTTGGTGCCGGCCGGGATGTCGAGGTCTTCATACAGCTGGGGGCTCGACGAGTAGATCTCGACGGGCTCCGGCTGACCGAACTCGAGGGCGCGGTTGATCAGGGCCCACTTGTGCAGGTCCTCCCAGTCGACGAAGGTCACCGCGATGCCGGTCTTGCCGGCGCGGCCGGTGCGGCCGGCGCGGTGCAGGTACGTCTTGTCCTCGTCGGGAATGGTGTGGTTGATGACGTGGGTCACGTCGTCGACGTCGATGCCGCGCGCCGCGACGTCGGTGGCCACGAGCACGTCCCTCTTGCCCGCCTTGAAGGCGGCCATCGAGCGCTCGCGCTGGTCCTGGCCCATGTCGCCGTGCACGCCGCCGACGTTGAAGCCCCGGTCGCCAAGTTCGTCGACCAGGCGCTGCGCCGCGCGCTTGGTGCGGGTGAAGATCACGGTCTTGCCGCGGCCCTCGGCCTGCAGGATGCGGGCGATGATCTCGTCCTTGTCGAGCGAGTGGGCGCGGTACACGAGGTGCTTGATGTTGGCCTGCGTGAGTCCCTCATCGGGGTCGCTCGCCCGGATGTGGATCGGGTTCGACATGAACCGACGAGCCAGGGCGACGATGGGCCCGGGCATGGTGGCCGAGAACAGCTGGGTGTGGCGCACTGCGGGAACGCGCTGGAAGATCTTCTCGATGTCGGCGAGGAAGCCGAGGTCGAGCATCTTGTCGGCCTCGTCGAGCACGACCTCTGTCGCGTTCGAGAGGTCGAGGAGACGCTGGCCCGCCAGGTCGATGAGACGACCCGGGGTGCCGACGACGATCTGCGCTCCGGCCTTGAGCTGGTCGATCTGGCCCTCGTACGCCTTGCCGCCGTAGATCGCGACCACACTGGTCGAGCGGTTGCTGGTCAGCAGGTCGATGTCCTCGTAGACCTGCACCGCGAGCTCGCGGGTGGGGACGACGATGAGCGCCTTGACGCCGTGCTCCGGGTTCTGACCGAGGCGCTGCACGACGGGGATGCCGAAGCCGAAGGTCTTTCCGGTGCCGGTCTTGGCCTGGCCGATGATGTCCTGGCCGGGAAGGCCGAGGGGGATGGTCTGCTCCTGGATCGGGAATGCGTCGACGATGCCCTTGGAGGCGAGTGCGTCGACGATGTCCTGATCCACTCCGAGATCAGCGAAGGTAGTCAATGTTCAGATGCCTGTCCGGCGACCTGCGAAGATCGCCAATTTCACGGATCCACGCCGTCTCTTGTGCCACAGGCGCGGGCCCCGCTCCGACGGCGGGGACGGGACCAGCCTACCCGAGCGGGTGGCGGGGCCCGGAAGAGACGCGTCGCCCGAGTATTGTGAACCCCGTGGTGAACTGGTTCTGGAAGCGAAGGACGCCCCGGCGCACACTGACGTTGCGCACCCGAGGCGATCAGGGCACGGCGACGCGCGTGGACTTCGCCGAGCTCGCGCCGGAGCTCAACCGGTTCCTCGGTCAGGCCGCCTATCTGCAGCTCGGCTACTTCGAGACCCTGACGCGGCTGATCAGGGCGACGCCGGAGCTCTCCGAGAAGGAGGCGCTGTCTCGCGCCGCCGGTGCCGCACTCACCAAGCATCGCGCGATCGTCGACGTGATCGCCGAGCGGGGCGACGACCCCACGCAGCTGATGCTGCCGTTCCGGGAGAACCTCGACGCGTTCCGCCGCAAGACGATCGGCGCGCGTCCGCGGGAGACGCTGCTCGCGGTCTACATCACCGCCGGCATGCTCGACGACTTCTACTTCGCGCTGGCCTCGAGCTATGGAGAGACCGGCGAGCGGGTCGCCGCGATCCTCAGCGAGGACGACGCGCGTCACGAGATCGTCGCGATCATCCAGGAGACCATCGACGGCGACGGCGAGTGGCGTTCGCTCCTGTCGATGTGGGCGCGTCGTCTGGTCGGCGACACGATCCTGGTGTGCCGGTCCGCGCTGCGCCAGCCCGAGCTCGCGGCGATGAGCGAGGACCGCGTCGAGCTGGTCTACACCGAGCTCATGGGCGCGCATGCGCGTCGCATGGACGCGATGGGGCTCGCCTCGTAGGTCACGCCGCGATCGTCGCGGCGACGGCCGGCTCGGCCCGCAGCCGCTCGAGTCGGCGGGTCAGCCGCCACGCGATGACGGCCGGTATCGCGCCGAGCACGCCGAACGAGATGTCGATGAGCTGCCATCCGAGCGGGATCCCGCGGATGCTCCCGGCGATGAGCGCCAGCGGGACGATGCCCACGCACGCGATCACACCGAACTGGATGACCCAGATGTTGCGGACCGGGTCGACCAGGGGGCCGATGAACACGACGGCTATGACGAGGTGCGCGAAGGCGAGCCAGTCGGTGCCGTAGGAGATGAAGGGGTACCGCGAGTCGACATCCACGAGGGCGTCGGCCACGCGGTCGACCCAGGCGACCGCGTCGGGGAACCAGGCGACGAGCGGGCTGTCGTGCAGGACGCTCGACGCGAAGCCGAGCTCCAGGCGCAACGGGAACGCCGTGATGCCGCTGATCACGAGACCGAGCATCAGCGCCACGAGGCTGAAGCGGATCCCGCGCAGCGTGCGGCGCTCGTCCACGACGCTCAGATGCCGAGGGCGGCTCTGGCCGAGGCATCCGACCGGCGCCGCACGGCGACGAGGGCTGCCGTCGCCGCAGCGGCGATCACCACCGAACCCAGCACGCTCGCGAGCCACAGCCAGATGCTGTCCTCACCGACGCCCAGCCACTGCATCCCCGTGTAGATCGCCGCGGCCAGGGCCGTGGCGATCGCGGGCGTCACGGCCACGCCGCGCAGCTCTCGGCCGCCGATCACGTAATGGGCGGCGATGCCGAGCACGCACGCCCCGATGAGTGCGAGAAGGATGTACATCGCGGTGTCAGGCGAAGAAGCCGACGCGACGGGACTCCTCGGTGCCGAGCTCGATGTAGGCGAGGTTCGCGGTCGGAACCAGGTACGAGTTGCCCTTCACGTCGGCGAAGCTCAGGTGCGAGGTGTTCTGCTCGAGAGCCGAGGACACCTGGCTGCGGACCTCGTCCGCACTCGATGCGGTCTCGAAGCTGAGTTCACGGCCGGTGTTGATGATGCCGATGCGGATTTCCACGCGTACTCCTGTTTTCCAGTCGACGATGCTGTGGTCGAGTCGACCTCGGGGGCCGACGACTGCGCCCAACTCTACCGGGCGCCGCGACGGCCGGGACCGCCCGGGAGCGCCGTTTCGCCGTGAGCGCACAGCGCGGGGTCGCCGCTCGCCGCGCGCCGATGTCGGTGTGCCGCAGTAGCGTGGAGGACATGACTGAGGATGCTGCGCAGAGGGCCGTCGTCGGCGCAGCGGTGACCGCCTCCGGAGTCATCATCGGCGGTCCGGGCACGGGCAAGACCCGCACGCTCACCGATCGGGTGGTGCACCTGCTCGACGGTGAGGGCATGCGGCCGGAGGAGCTCCTCGTCCTGACTCCGAGCCGGCAGGCGGCGACCGCCCTCCGCGACCGCATCGGGGTGCGCATCGGGCAGGCGACCCCGGGGCCCCTGGCCAGATCGCTCGGGTCGTTCGCATTCCAGGTGGTGCGCGGGGCGATGGTCCGAGCGGGCGCCGAGCCCCCCGCACTTCTCACCGGAGCCGACCAGGACCGCCTGATCGCGGAACTCCTCGCCGGCGATGCCGAAGACGGCCGCATCGGGTGGCCCGAGGCGCTGAGTCCGTCCGTCCGCGCGTCGAAGGGCTTCCGCTCGGAACTCCGAGCGTTCGTGGCCGAGTGCGTCGAGCTCGGCGCCCGACCGGATGAGCTGCGCGCGGCCGGCGACGACGCCTGGTCCGCCGTGGCGGACTTCCTCGTCGAGTATCGGGCGGTGCTCGACCTCGCGCGGGCCTCGCATCGGGATGCGGCCGACCTCCTCGCCGAGGCCTGCGCGATCCTGCAGCTCGCAGAGCCCGCGGCATTGGGGCCGCTCGCCGACCTGAAAGCCGTGCTCATCGACGATGCGCAGGAGCTGACCAGGGGAGGCATCGCGGTGGTGAAGGCGCTCCGTGCGAGGGGCGTCGCGGTGCTCGCCTTCGGCGATCCCGACATCTCCTCGGGCGCCTTCCGCGGCGCCAGTCCTGAGCTCTTCGCGCAGCTGGCCACCGCACTGGGAGAGGTGCACGTCCTCGACGCCCCGCATCGTCAGACTCCGGCGCTGACCGCTCTGACGCGGACCGTGACCCAGGCGATCGGAGCTGCAGGGCGCGTCGACCACCGACGGGCGCCCACCCCCCTCGATGCGGATGACGAGAGCGCCGCCTCCGACGTCACCACCTTCGTCGCCCCGTCGCCCCATGAGGAGCTGGATCGCATCGCCGGCGTCATGCGCGAATGGCACCTCGTCGAGGGCATCGCCTGGGATCGCATGGCCGTGATCGCCCACGACACCCGGCAGGTGTCGCAGCTCGAGTCCGAACTCGCCGCTCGCGAGATCCCCACGCGTGCGGCGGGAGTGCAGCGGCCTCTCGGCAGCGAGTCGATCGTCCGCGACATCGTCGGCGTCGTCAGACTGGCCCTCACCTCGCCCGAGCAGCGCACACCTCAGGAATGGGAGGAAGCGCTGCGGACCCCCTTCGGAGGCATGGACGCGATCGGACTCCGGCGACTCCGCGCCAGACTGCGCCAC
Source organism: Microbacterium sp. (assembly GCF_041641055.1). Lineage (GTDB taxonomy): Bacteria > Actinomycetota > Actinomycetes > Actinomycetales > Microbacteriaceae > Microbacterium. Next base: position 177,681 of record NZ_JBEPZB010000004.1, on the reverse strand, counting down.
ATCGAACTCGAGAACGGCGGCTCCACTCCGGCGCGCGAGCTGCTGCGCCAGGCACTGACGTCGCCGGACCATCTCACCCTGATCGACTCGCAGGAGTCGCGTACGGCGGCACGCTTCGCCGCGACGGTCGGCGAGATCAGCAAGGGGGCGGCGGCCGGCGAGACGATCCACGACCTGCTGTGGCGGGTCTGGGATCAGGCGAGGGCCGTCGACGGGCGCCGGCTCCAGATCGCCTGGCGGGAGATGTCCCTGCAGACCAGCGGTGCCGAGACGGCGCGGGCCCTCGACGCGCTCGTGTCGCTGTTCGGCGCCGCCAAGCGCTTCGTCGAGCGGACGCCGAACGAGCGGCCCGAGGTGTTCGTGCGCGACATCCTCGACAGCGAGGTGCCGGAGGACTCTCTCTCCAGCCCCGACCGGCCGGGGCGCGTCACGCTCCTCACGCCCGCGACGGCTCTGGGAACCGAGTTCGACGTCGTGGTGGTGGCCGGCGTGCAGGACGGCGTCTGGCCCAACGTGCGCCCCCGCGGGGGGATGCTGCAGACCTGGCGCCTCGCCGACGCACTGCTCACCGCACGCACCGGGATCCAAGGCGACGCGCCGGACGCCCTGGATCGACGTCGCGCGGCTCTGCACGACGAGCTGCGGCTCTTCGTGCGCGCGATCTCCCGGGCACGACGACGCCTGCTCATCACCGCCGTCGACGACGACGACCTCACGCCGAGTCCGTTCTTCGCCTTCCTGCCGACGCCCGAGCCTCCTGAGCTGCATGCGTCGGCGGAGCATCCGCTGACGCTCCGAGGCCTCGTCGCACGTCACCGCCGGGTGCTCACCGCCTCGCCGTCCGCGTCGGCTCGCCGCGACGCCGCTGAGCAGCTCGCGGTCCTGGCCCGGGAGGGGGTGCCGGGAGCTGCTCCGTCCGACTGGTACGGCGTGATCGCGCCGACGACGGACGCCGCCCTGCGCGACCTCGAGATCGAGGCGGCGAGGGTCTCGCCGTCCAAGATGGAGTCCTACGAGGAGTGCGGGCTCAACTGGGCGGTCTCGGCTCTGGGCGGCGACACCGTGATGCCGCCGACGGCCGGCATCGGCACGATCGTGCACGAGGCGATGGAGCGGGTGCCCGACGGCGACCTCGAGCGCATGCGCGCCGTCGTCGCCGAGCACTGGCCGGAGCTCGACTTCGAGACTGCCTGGATCGGCCGCAAGGAGCGCCGCAAGGCCGACACGTTCATCGATCGTCTGCACACCTATCTCGGTGACGTGCGCCGCGACGGCGGGCGCGAGCTGGCGAGTGAGGTCGAGTTCCGCTTCGCGGTCGATGTGCCACGCGACGACGAGCAGATACCGACCGTCCGCCCCGTCGGCGAAGACACGGCGAATCAGGCGATCATCCACGGCTACATCGACCGCATCGAGGCGTATCCGCCGGGATCGGGCGATCATCCGCACGCCCGGGGACAGAGATGGCAGCCCATCACGGGCGGTGCCGAGAGCGGAGAGCGGGTGGTCGTGGTCGACCTCAAGACCGGCAAGAGCGACCCGGAGTCGGAGCAGGGCGTGGTCGAGCATGCGCAGCTCGCCGCTTACCAGATCGCCGTACAGCAGGGGCTCGTGCCGGGGGCTGCTGCGGATGCGCTCGCCGGGGCGCGTCTCGTGATCGTCTCGAAGACGCTGTCCAAGAGCGACTACCGCGTCGCGCATCAGCATCCGCTCGACGACGAAGCCCGGTCGGCGTTCCTGCGCAGGGTGGGGGAGGCTGCACGAGGGATGTCGGCATCGAGCTTCACCGCCCAGGTCGAGTCGCACTGCGCCGACACGCAGCGCCGCATCAACCCCTGTCGCATCCACACCGTCCCGGCGGTGAGCGCATGAGCACAGCGATCGATCTCGTCACCGGCGCGACTGCGACGTGGCCAGGCGCACTCGGCATCTCCGCGACCGATGTCGCCGCGGCACTCGGACAGCCGCCGCCGACGCCGGCGCAGCAGCGGGTCATCGAGGCTCCGCCGACGCCCGCGCTGGTCGTGGCCGGTGCCGGCAGTGGCAAGACCGAGACGATGTCGGGGCGTGTGGTCTGGCTCGTCGCCAACGGACATGTCCGCCGCGACGAGGTGCTCGGACTCACCTTCACCCGCAAGGCCGCCGGCGAGCTGGCCGAGCGGATCGGGGCACGACTCGGGGTGATCGACGAGTACGGGCGCCGGGGGCTGCTGCCTTTCCTGCCCGAGATCGTCGCATCCGGGGCGCTGCGACGGGTGGATGACGCGGCGCCCGGGCGCCAGCGAGAGCTCGTCCGGCTCCACGTGCTCGATGAGCTCACGCAGGCATACGGCACCGGATGGACGCCTGCCACCCCGCGCCCCGCCGACGAGCTCCTGATCCGGCCGCGGGTGTCGACCTACAACGCCTTCGCGGACGGCATCGTGCGCGAGCACGCGGCCAGGATCGGCCGGGACAGCGACGTCGCGATGCTGAGCCAGGCGGCGTCGTGGATGCTGGCGCGCGAGGTGGTCCTCCGATCCGATCTCCCCGAGCTCGAGGAGATCGACTTCGCCCTCGGTACCGTGATCGATGCGGTGCAGCGTCTCGCGGGCGACGTGCTGGATCACCGTGTCGATCTCGACAGGGCCGTGCGGATCGCGCGTGACCAGGCGACAGCCTTCGAGCCGTACCGGGGCAACGGCGACGTCGACAAGGCGGCGGGCAATCTGCTCGGACTCGGCACTCTCGCCGAGCTCGTGCGCGACTACATCGCGGAGAAGAGCAGGCGCGGTGTGCTGGACTTCGCCGATCAGGTCGGCGGCGCCTACGACATCGTCGAGTCCGCCCCGGATGTGCGTGCCGAACTGCGCGAACAGCACAGGGTCGTGCTCCTCGACGAGTACCAGGACACGTCGGTGATCCAGACGAGGTTCCTCGCTGAGCTCTTCCGGGACTCGGCGGTGATGGCCGTCGGCGATCCGCATCAGTCCATCTACGGCTGGCGAGGTGCGAGCGCCGACAACCTCTACGCGTTCGCTGGCACGTTCGCGAGCCGGCCGGAGAGCACCGAGACGTACAGCCTGATGACGAGCTGGCGCAACGACAGCAGCATCCTCGACGTCGCCAACCGGGTGCTCGTGCCGCTGCAGCGCCCCGGTCTGGATGTGCCCCCGCTCGAGCCGCGCCCCGGCGCGGGAGCAGGCGCGGTCGAGGTGCGGTATCCGTTCACCGTCGACGACGAGGCGCAGCAGGTGGCGGCCTGGTTCGCCGAGCGTCGCGAGGCGCATGCACCGTCCTCGGAGAAGCCGCACACGGGCGCGATCCTGTTCCGCTCGAAGCGGCATATGCAGACCTTCGCGGCTGCGCTCGCCGCCGAGGGCGTGCCGCACCGCATCCTCGGGCTCGGAGGCCTTCTCTCGACCCCCGAGGTCGTCGACGTGGTGTCGACGCTGCGGGTGGTGCACGACCCGACCGCGGGCTCGGCTCTGATCAGACTCCTCACCGGACCGCGATTCGCCGTGGGCGTCGCCGACATGGCGGCGCTCTACGACCTCGGGCGCACCCTCTCCGAGCGCGATACGGCGATGATGCCCCTTCCGGAGGAGGTCCGTCTGCGACTGCGCTCCTCCCGGGGCGCCGACGAGGCCGTCTCGATCATCGATGCGGTCGACGTGGTGCGCGCTGTGCGTGACGACTACCGGCTGCTCGAGGGCATCACCCCGGAGGGACGATCGCGCATCCGCGCGGCGGGGGAGATGCTCGAGAGGCTGCGTCGTGCGTCCTCGCAGCCGATCCCCGAACTGATCCGCCTCATCGAGCTCGAGCTGCGGCTCGACATCGAGCTCGCGGCGAACGAGACCAGAGGGCCGGCGCGTGTGGCGGCGACGCAGCTGCGCGCCTTCTCCGATGAGGTGCGCGCGTTCCTCACGGCAGATGAGCGCGGTACGATCGGCAGTCTTCTCGCCTGGCTCGACAAGGCGGAGAGCACCGACGAGCTGATGCCTCGTCCCGAACCGCCCGAGCCCGGCGTCGTCCAGCTCCTCACGATCCACGGGTCCAAAGGCCTCGAATGGGATGCGGTGGCGGTCGTGCGTCTGGTCGCCGACGAGCTCCCGAGCCGGGTCTCCGACACCTCGGGGTGGTTCGGCTTCGGCGTCGTGCCGTTCGCGCTGCGTGGCGATCGAGACGCCCTTCCACGCTTCCAGTGGGACCCGGAGTCCGCCATGGGCGCCGAGACCGACCCGAAGAAGAGGCAGGCGCTGGCACAGTCCTCCCTGTCCGGCGGCGTCTCGAAGGCGAATCCGCAGGGGGGTGCTCTGCGGCGGTTCAAGGACGCCTACCGCGAATACCAGCAGCAGGAGGAGCGACGCCTCGCGTACGTGGCGGTGACCAGGGCGAAGACCGACCTGCTGCTCAGCGGCTCGCACTGGGCGGGGCAGAAGTCCCCGCGCGTTCCGAGCCCGTATCTCGTCGAGGCCATGGAGGTGCTCGGCTTCGACCCGATCGACCCCGTCGACCCCGATGAGAACCCCTACGAGGGTCCTGGAGCGACGCTGACGTGGCCGCTCGACCCGCTCGGCGCCCGCCGGAGCGTCGTCGAATCGGCGGCACAGGCGGTCCGAGACGCCGCTGCACGCGAGCCGGTCGCCTCGCCGGAGCTGACCCGGCTGCTGGCCGAACGGGCCGCCCGGATGCGCGGCACCGATGCACCGCCGCCGACACGCGTGCCCGCCTCGCGCTTCAAGGACTATGTGACGGACTTCGGTGGAACGCTGTCGTCGATCGTGCGGCCGATGCCCGAGCGTCCGTACCGGCAGACGCGGCTCGGCACGCTGTTCCACGCCTGGGTCGAGCGGCGCAGCGAGCTGGTCGGTGTGGGGCAGCGCGTCGACGAGGCGCTGTGGGAGCTCGACGACGATGTTCCGGCGGACGGTGCGGAGTTCGGCGGCGCCGAGGTGTCGTCGGCGGATGCGGCGGACCTCGCCACCCTCCAGGAGATCTTCGAGCACAGCGAGTGGGGCGCGCTCGCACCCATCGCGGTCGAGATCGAGATCGACTTCGCGCTCGGTGGCAGCTCGGACGCGAACGAAGACGGCCACATCGTGATCTGCAAGCTCGACGCCGTCTACCGACGGGAAGACCGCGGAGGTCGCATCGAGATCGTCGACTGGAAGACCGGACGGGCGCCGCGCACGGCCGAGGAGCGGGAGGAGCGGATGCTGCAGCTCGCGCTCTACCGCCTCGCGTATCACCGCAGGTTCGGTGTGCCGCTCGAGGAGATCGACGTCGCCCTGTACTACGTCGCGGACGACCTCGTCATCCGAGGCGACCGGATCTACACCGAGTCGGAGCTCTTCCAGCGCTGGAGCGCCGCCCGAGCAGCACGCTGAGCCTCGTCCTCCGGAGAACCCTCGTCCGTGCCCTCGCCCGATGTCTCGGCGTTCGTCGTGGTGTCCGACCGATCCGGGCGAGCGCTCGGACGATCCTCGTCGCTCTCCTCCGCCGATCCGCTGCGGACATCCCCGCCACGGACGGCCGAGAGGTCCTCCGTCTCGAGTCCGCCGACCTCGAGGCGCCGCGCCGCGTCGGTGGCGGCCTCCGAGAGGTCGCTCGTGCCGTCGTCGTCGTGCCACAGCTCGTTCGGGTTGTAGGCGTCGGTCTGCATGGAGGTGTCGGCGGTCGACGCGGCGCTCGCGGGTACGCGGTCCAGCGCATCCAGCGCGGAATCCACTCCGGCCGTGCGCGAGGCGATGACACCCAGATCGTCGCTGTGCAGACCCTCCGCCAGGGACTCCAGAAGTGCGGCCGCGTCGTCGACGATGTCCGGCCGGCGCAGCGAATCGCCGTGTACCAGCCAGCGCGCGAACTCGAGCTCGGCGAGCAGGCGGGCGCGCACCTCGAGGGCAGGATCCGGAACCCGGTCGGATGCTCGCGCGTAGGCGGCGTGGACGTCGTCGGCCGCCTCGGGAGCCGTGGAGAGCCAGGACAGATCGACGGCGGGATCTCCGACCGCAAGCGAGTGCCAGCCGATGATCCCGGTGACCTCCGGGCCGCGGTCGGGATGGTCGTCGAAGACGAACGAGGTCGCCTGGACGCCCCCGAGCACGACGGTGGATTCGAAACGCCAGAGCTCGTCGTCCGCGACGGCGTCGCGCCACCGGACCGTGAGCCGTGCGGGAACGCGCCCGGTGGACGCCGCGGAATCGATCAGTCGTTCCAGTTCGTCGCGCGTCTCCTGGGCGGAGCGGGTGATGAGACCGGCGCCGCGCACGACGGAGACAGGGAGAGCGTGCACCGCGGCGATCGCCGCGCCCATGGACTCTGCGGCTCCCCGCCCTGCGGGCACCAGGGAGGCCTCGATCTGGAAGCCGGGCAGCAGCTCGGTCACGAGAGCGCGCGCCTCGGACAGACGCGTCTCCCCGATGTACTCCGGAGCCGAGAACGGCAGCATGGCGCGGGCTCCGGCCGTCAGCGCGCGCAGGGCGAGGGCTTCGGCGGCGAGCTCGCGGGCGGCTTCGTCGTCGTCCGCCACTCGGATCGCGAGTTCGCGACCGTCGGCGAGCGTGGCCACCGCGGAGTCGAAACGACCGTCGCCGTCAGCGGTCAGAACGCGGGCCCCGGTCACCTCCGCGCCGGGCAGTGCGGCAGTCACCGCCGCGGCTAGAGTGAAAGGAGAGCGTCCCATACCCCCAGGGTAGGCGGGCGCAGGGGTGGTCCTGCTTCCGCCACGCCCGTGAGAGAGGGAGTCGATGACCGTGATGAGCACGTCTCTCGATCGTGCCGCAGAACTCAGAGCCGAACCCGGCGTCATCGATCGGCTGCGTGGCGATGCGACCTCGCAGGTGATCGCCGTCCGTGACGGTCGCGTGCGGATCGCCGGTGGCGACCTCGATGCGGCGACCCTGCTGCGTGTCGCGCCCGAGGAGATCGTGGAGGCGACGTGGGCGCTGCTCGGTCGCGACGGCGAGGGGGTGCCGCTGCTGCTCGCGGTGCTGCCGCCCGAGACCGGCAGCATCGATACGGCCCCCGACGAGACCTGGCTCGGCCTTCGCGACCTCGGTGCGCGGCTCGGAGCCGACGAGACGGAGCTGCTGATCGAGGCGCTCGCGGTGGCCGGCTGGCTGCGGGATGCGCCTTTCTGCCCGACCTGCGGCGGGGGGACGGAGCTCCGTCAGGCCGGGTGGTCGCGCCGATGCCTCGTCTGCGGACGAGAGCACTTCCCGCGGACCGACCCTGCCGTGATCGTGGCGGTCGAGAGCCCGGACGGCGACCGCCTGCTGCTCGGGGCGAACGCGAACTGGGGCGGCCGGATGTACTCCTGCTTCGCCGGTTTCACCGAGGCAGGGGAATCCCTCGAATCGACGGTGCATCGCGAGCTCGAGGAGGAGTCCGGGGTCCGTCTCTCCTCCCTGCGCTACGTCTCGTCGCAGCCCTGGCCCTTCCCTCGCTCTCTCATGCTCGGCTTCCGCGCCGTCGCGCTGGACGAGGACGAGGTGCGACCGGACGGCGAGGAGATCATCGACGTGCGCTGGTTCACCCGCGACGAGATCGGCAGCGCCCTCGCGGGCGACGGACCGGTGGGTCTGCCGGGTCCCGCCTCGATCGCCAGGGCGCTGATCGTGTCGTGGTTCGAGGAGCGCGCGTGAGCGCGCTCGAAGCACTCGACGATCGGCAGCGGGAGGCGGCATCCGTGCTGCGTGGACCCGTCGCGGTGCTCGCCGGTGCCGGCACGGGCAAGACCCGCGTCATCACGCACCGCATCGCGCACGGCGTCGACACCGGCGCGTATTCGCCGTCCCGGGTCATGGCCGTGACCTTCACCGCGAAGGCCGCGGGCGAGCTTCGCGGACGCCTCAGGGCACTGGGGGTCGAAGGCGTCGCCGCCCGCACCTTCCACGCTGCGGCGCTCGCACAGCTGAACTTCTTCTGGCCCACCCTCGCCGGATCGCCTGCGCCGTCGATCATCGACAACAAGGTGCGGATGCTCGGGCAGGCCGCCGACGCGATGCGCCTGCGTCCGAGCACGGCCACCCTGCGCGACATCGCCTCGGAGATCGAGTGGCGCAAGGTGTCGATGCTGTCCGTCGAGCAGCACGCCGCCCTCGGCCGCACGGTGAGCGGTATCGATCAGACGCAGCTCGCCGAGTTGCAGCAGCGGTACGAGGCGCTGAAGGACGAGCGGCATCAGCTCGACTTCGAAGACGTGCTGCTGGCGTGCGCAGGGATGCTGGAGGCGGAGCCGCGTGTCGCGGCATCCGTCCACGAGCAGTACCGGCACTTCACCGTGGACGAGTTCCAGGACGTCTCGCCGCTGCAGAACCGCCTGCTGGAGCTGTGGCTGGGAGATCGCAAGGACATCTGCGTGGTCGGCGACGCGAGCCAGACGATCTACTCCTTTGCGGGAGCAGAGCAGCGGTTCCTCCTCGAGTTCGGACGCCGCCATCCGGATGCGACGGTGGTGCGCCTGGAGACCAACTACCGCTCGCAGGCGCCGATCCTCGAGGTGGCCAACGCGCTCATGCACGGACGCCCCGGTGCTCTCGAGCTCGTGCCCGCCCGCGAGACCTTCAATGCCGAGGCGCCCACCGTCACGGCCTTCGACAGCGAACGCGAGGAGGCGGAGGGCATCGCGGCGGCAGTGTCGGCGCGGATCGAGGGCGGGGCGTCGCCCGCGGAGATCGCGGTGCTGTACCGCGCCCACGCGCAGTCCGCCGTGCTGCAGCAGGCGCTCGCCGCCGAGGGCATCGCCACCTCGGTCCTCGGTGGCACCCGGTTCTTCGCGATGCCCGAGGTTCGACAGGCGATCCTCGCTCTGCGTGCGGCGGCCGTCGCGCCGACCGAACAGGGATTCCTCCCCGGGGTCCAGCGGGTGCTCCGCGAGCTCGGGCTGACCGAGGAGCCGCCCGAGGCCGGGGGAGCGCAGCGCGACGGCTGGGAGGCACGGCGAGCCATCCTGCGACTGGCCGAGGAGGCGGGGCCGGATGAGAATCTCCGCAGCTTCAGCGACGCGCTCATGGCCCGCGCCAAGGACCAGCACGAGCCGACGATGCGGACGGTCACGCTGTCGACCCTGCACGCCGCGAAGGGGCTCGAGTGGCCGCATGTGTATCTGGTCGGCTGGGCGGAGGGGGCGCTGCCCATCTCCTACGCCAGCGGCTTCGAGGCGATCGACGAGGAGCGCCGTCTGGCCTACGTCGGGGTCACGCGCGCCGCGCGTACGCTGTCGCTGTCCTGGTCTCGCTCGGCGGGACGAGGGGAGCGGGCGCCGTCTCGCTTCCTGGCAGAGATTGGAACGACTGCTCGCGGCACCGGCATTCTTCGTGAAACGACACCGACCGCCACTCGCGGCGCCCCTCGGCGCTGACCTCGAAGATCGATCCTGAGGAGCCGGTCTCCGAGAGGAGCCGGGCGACGAGGGTTGCGGCATCGGCGATCCGTGCCGCGCTGATCGGGCCGGCCGCGCGACCGATCAGCTGGGCGTGCAGGCGCGGCCAGGCGGGATCGCGATCGACCTGGGCGAGGTCGCGACAGGTCAGGCAGGGCGATGAGCCCGGGACGACCAGCGGCCCCACGGTCGTCCGCCCCGGCTCGAAGACGACCGGCAGATGGCTGATGTCCTCACGCAGATACCGGGCGAACTGAAGCGCCGCGGCTGCGCCCTCGACCAGCACGACGCCGATGTGCGCGGGATCGCGGCGGGATCCTTCCTCGACCCCTTCGTCGAGCAGCGCGTCGCGCATCCGGTACTCGCAGCGGCCGTCGAGCACATGGATGCTCTCCACCCATGCCGCGCGCGGCATCTGCGGGGCGTCGACGAGCAGCGGTTCGAGGCGAGCGAGCAGCAGTCGAGCCTCCGCGCGCGGCGCGCCGGCCGCATGTGCGATCACGTCGAAGGCGGCGCGGCGGAACCCGGCGGCCATGCGAGCGACGAGTCTCTCGACCCACGGCTCGGATGCGGCGATCCGCAGGGTCCCCTCGATGCCGATCTGCAGCGTCTCGCCGTCTCGCCACAGCAGAGGGACGGCAGGGTCCAAGCGGGTCGTGGTGGGAGGAGTCAGCGGGGACATCCCACGATTCTGCGGATCCGCAGGTATCGAAGGGTGCCGTTCCGGTCATCCGTGGAGAAGTCGCGGCCGGTCACACCCCTGTGGAGGAAGAGTGCGCCCGGTCACGCCGGACGGTCACACCGGGCGGTCGCCCCCGGTGCCGCTGTCTCCTGCGTCGTCGTCCCCGTCGCGCGGGGCCTCGGGGGCCTCGTCGGGGCGGTCTCCCTGCGCACCCGAGAAGTCGTCGCCGTCGAGCAGCCGGGCGAGGGCTTCGTCGTACTCGTCTGCGACGGGCTGCTCGCCCCGGGCGGAGGCCTGCAGTCGGGCCACGAGCGCTGTCGGGTCGTCGATGTCGTCCGACGTGGGCATGAGGTCGGGGTAGTCCCACAGCGAATCGCGTCCGGCGATGCCCACCGCATCGGTGATCGCCTGCCACATCGCGGAGGCCTCACGCAGTCGGCGTGGTCGGAGCTTGAGTCCGACGAGCGCGCCGAGAGCATCCTCGGCCGGACCGCCGACGGCGCGACGGCGTCGAGCCGCCTCTGCGATCCGCGCCCCGTCCGGGAGGCGGGAGGTCGCCTGTGCGGTGACCACATCGACCCAGCCGTCGATCGTCGCCACGAGGTTCTCCAGCCGCGCCAGGGCGTCGCGCTGCGCGTCCGTCTGGGCCGGGAGGAGGGCGCCGCCTTCGATGGCCGCACGCAGCTCCTCCGGGTTGGAGGGATCGAGCCGGCTCGCGACGTCTTCGAGCGCGTCGACATCGACCGTCACACCGCGCGCGAAGTCGGTGATCTGCGCCATGACGTGCAGGTGCAGCCACTTGGCGTGCCGGTACAGCCGCGCATACGCCAGCTCGCGGGTCGCGAGGTAGAGGGTGATCTGGTCCTCGGGGATCTCGAGTCCCTCGCCGAAGGCGGTGAGGTTCTGGGGGATCACGGCCGCCGTGCCCGCGGGCAGGACGGGGATGCCGACATCCCCGCCGGACACGACCTCGAGCGAGAGGTTGCCGAGCACCTGTCCGAACTGCGCGGCGAACACGGAGCCGCCGAGGCCCCGCATGAGCTTTCCCGCGCCCTGCACGACGCCGCGCATCTCTTCGGGCACCTGGGTGTCGAGGGCGCTCGTGAGCGCATCGGCGATGCTCGTCGAGACGGGTCCCGCGATCTCCTGCCACACCGGCAACGTCGCCTCGACCCATTCCCCTCGCGTCATGGCTCTGGGCGCTTCGGCGAGCTCGGAGATGGTGGTCGCCTCGCTCAGCCAGAGGTCGGCGAGGGCGAACGAATCGACGAGCGAGGTGCGAGAGCCGTCGGTGATGCCGAGGCCGTCGCGGTTCGCGATGTGGAGAGCCTGTCGCAGCGCGTTCTCCCACGGATCGCCGCCGAACGCTCCCTGCAGCTGCGCCATGATGGTCTGCATCATGGCCGGGTCGAGCTCGAGCCCGTCCATGCCCGAGAAGGCGTTCTGCAGCGCCTCGGGGTCGATGTCACCGGCGCCCTGGCCGGCCATCATTCGTCGCAGGAACTCCTGGAAGTCCTCGGGGGTGGGGTCGTTGTCTGACATGTCGCTCGCCTCTCAGCACGTCTGAAGCCGTGGCATCTACGCTAGTCACAGGAGCGGCCCCGAGACCCCGACGCGGGCAGATCGCTGTACGCCGCCCGCGAACGACGGAGGAAACCTGTGGACCGAACCCGGTCTGTGAAGCTCGGACTGGGAGTCTGGTCGCTGATCGTGGCGCTGATCGCGCTGGTCGTGCTGACCTTCCTCCCCACGCCGTACGTCATCCAGCGACCGGGTCCTGTCTACGACACGCTCGGGACGGCGGCCGGCCCCGAGGGGGAGCAGGTGCCCCTGATCCAGGTCGAGGGAGCGGAGACGTTCGAGACCGCCGGCTCGCTCGATCTCACCACCGTGCAGGTCGTGGGAAATCGCGAGCGCACGCCGAGCTGGTTCGAGCTCGCGCTCGCCTGGATGGACTCGTCGCGAGCCGTCGTGCCGCTCGAGTCCGTGTTCCCGGAGGGGGTGACCACGGAGCAGCGCGATGAGCGCAACGCGACACTGATGGTCGACTCCCAGCACGAGGCGACCGCTGCGGCTCTCGGCGAGCTGGGCTACGACACGGGCGCGGCCGTGGTGGTCCAGGAGGTCGTCGAGGACGCCCCGGCCGAGGGCAGCATCGAGGCGGAGGACGTCATCACCGCGATCGACGGCACGGCGGTGACGTCGGCGAAGCAGCTGCGCCAGGCGATCCAGGATGCCGGCGGCGACCCCGTCGAACTGACCGTGCAGCGGGCGGGCGAGGAGAAGGTCGTCGAGGTCACTCCCGAGAAGCAGGTCGAGGGGGATGTGACCACCTGGCTGATCGGGGTGACCCTGCGCACCGACTACGACTTCGAGATCGACGTCACGCTGCAGCTCGACAACGTCGGCGGCCCGAGCGCGGGCATGATGTTCGCCCTCGGCATCATCGACACCCTCACCGAGGGGGAGCTCAACGGCGGGGAGAACGTCGCAGGCACCGGCACGATCGAGGCGGACGGCACGGTCGGGCCGATCGGCGGCATCCGCCAGAAGCTGTACGGTGCCCGCGATGCGGGAGCCGACTACTTCCTCGCCCCCACGACGAACTGCGATGAGGTGGTCGGCCACGTGCCTGACGGACTCACGGTCATCAGCACCGGCACGCTCGAGGAATCCCTCTCGGCGCTGGATGTCATCGCCGAGGGCGGCGACGTCGATTCGCTCCCGTCCTGCGACGTCGTGACCTCCCCGTGACTGGGATGACAGCCGCAGCACAGTAAGGCGAGCCTAGGATGGAAGAGTGACCTCGACTTCCGCACCGAACCCGGCCACTCCCCGAACCTCGCGACGTATCTTCGGCATCTCGTTGGCGATCATCGCCGCGCTGATCGCCGTCTTCTTCGTCTTCGCGTCGCTCTACACCGAATTCCTCTGGTTCGACCAGGTGGGCTTCGCGGGAGTGCTCACCACTCAATGGTTCGCCACGGCGGTGATGTTCGTCGTCGGGTTCCTCGGCATGGCCGTGCCGCTGTTCGTGGCCATCCAGCTGGCCTACCGGCTGCGGCCCGTCTACGTGCGCCTGAGCTCGCAGCTCGACAGGTACCAGGAGGTCATCGAGCCGCTGCGTCGCCTAGCGATGTGGGGCATGCCGATCTTCTTCGGGCTGTTCGCCGGGTTCTCCGCGGCGAGCCAGTGGAAGACGGTGTGGCTGTGGGCGAACGGAGTCGCCACCGACGCCACCGACCCGCAGTTCGGCATGGACACGGGCTTCTACATGTTCGCCATGCCGTTCTACTCGATCCTCCTCGCGTTCGTCTCCGCGGTGCTGCTGCTCACGCTCATCGTGACGGCGCTCGTGTCGTACCTGTACGGCTCGGTCCGCATCGGTCAGGGCGAGCTGCGCATCTCGAAGCCGGCACGGATCCAGCTCGCGGTCATCGCGGGCCTCTACCTCCTGGTGCAGGCGGCGAGCCTCTGGCTGGACCGCTACAAGACCCTGGTCGCCCAGGACGACCGGATCGTCGGACCCGCGTACACCGGGGTCAACGCCACGATCCCCGGTCTCGCGATCCTCACGATCATCGCCGCGATCGTCGCGATCCTGTTCTTCGTCACCGCCGTCATCGGCAGGTGGCGCTTCCCGCTCGCCGCGACCGCGCTGCTGATCGTCGCCTCGCTCGTCGTCGGCGTCGGCTTCCCGTGGGCGGTGACCACCTTCCAGGTGCGTCCGAACCAGAACGCCTATCAGGCCGAGTTCTATCAGAAGAACATCGACGGCACGAAGGAGGCGTACGGGGTCGCAGACCTCGAGACCACGCCGTTCGAGGCCGAGACGGATGCCGAGGCAGGGCAGCTGCGCGAGGACGCCGAGACCACGGCATCCATCCGCATCGTCGACCCCGCCGTGATCAGCCCGGCTGTGCGCCAGCTCGAGCAGTACCGCGGCTACTACCAGTTCCAGGAGAACCTCGACGTCGACCGCTATGAGATCGACGGCGTCATGCAGGACACCGTGGTGTCGGTGCGCGACCTCGACATGGACGGCGTCGACGTCACCAACTGGAACAACCGCGTGGCGGTCTACACGCACGGCTACGGCCTCGTCGCCGCCGCCGGCAACCAGCGCACCAGCGACGGAGAGCCGGTGTTCCTCGAGCGCGGCATCCCGTCATCCGGATTCCTGACCGACGGCGAGAAGTTCGAGCCCCGCGTGTACTTCGGCGAGACCTCGCCCGAGTACTCGATCGTCGGCGGCCCCGATGGTGCCGACCCGGTCGAGATCGACTACCCGCGCGGCAAGGACGGCTCGAACGAGACGAAGACGACCTTCGAGGGCGACGGCGGACCGAAGATCGGCAACACCTTCACCAAGCTGCTCTACGCGCTGAAGTTCCAGTCCGAGCAGATCCTGTTCTCGAACCTCGTGAACGACGACTCGCAGATCCTGTACGACCGCGACCCGAAGACGCGCGTGCAGAAAGTGGCGCCGTACCTGGAGCTCGACAGCGACCCGTACCCGAGCGTCGTGGACGGCAAGATCGTCTGGATCATCGACGGGTACACAACGAGCTCGACTTACCCGTACTCGACGAGCGTGAGCCTGTCCGACGCGATCGCCGACTCGAACGTCCCGTCGCCGACGCTGGCCATCGACGAGATCAACTACATCCGCAACTCGGTCAAGGCGACGGTCGACGCGTACGACGGCTCCGTGACCCTGTATGCCTGGGATGCGGAGGATCCGGTGCTGCAGACGTGGCAGAAGATCTACCCGTCGACGCTCAAGCCCGTCAGCGAGATGTCCGGCGACCTGATGAGCCACGTTCGCTACCCGACCGACCTGTTCAAGGTGCAGCGCGACGTGCTCGGCACGTACCACATCGACACCGCCGGATCGTTCGCCCAGCAGGACAACCGCTGGCAGACCCCGAACGACCCGCGCAGCGACGCGGTGCTGCAGCCGCCGTACTACCTGACGATGCAGATGCCGGGGCAGGATTCGCCGCGATTCTCGATGTTCTCGACCTTCATCCCGTCGGCGCAGGGCGGCAGCAACCGCGACGTGCTGATGGGCTACCTCGCCGTCGACTCGGATGCCGGCTCAGAGGCCGGCGTGAAGGCAGAGGGATACGGGCAGCTCAGGATGCTCGAGATCGACACCGACACGACGGTTCCAGGTCCAGGTCAGGTGCAGAACACCTACAACTCGGACACGGCCGTGGTGCCGCAGCTCAACCTGCTGCAGCAGGGAGAGTCGGAGGTCCTGTACGGGAACCTGCTGACCCTGCCGGTCGGTGGCGGTCTGCTCTACGTGCAGCCGGTCTACGTGCAGTCGTCCGAGGGCACGAAGCTCCCGCGTCTGCAGAAGGTGCTCGTGGCGTTCGGAGACAAGGTCGCGTTCGAGGACACTCTGACCGAGGCCCTCGACACCCTGTTCGGCGGTGACGCGGGTGCGACCGGCGGCGATGACGAGGTCGAGCCGACGGAGCCCGATCCCGAGACCGGCGAGGTCCCGACCGAGCCCACCGAGCCGACCGACGCCCAGGCGGAAGCGCTGGCTGCCGCTCAGCAGGCGCTCACCGATCGGGAGACCGCCTTGAAGGCCGGCGACCTCGAGGCGTTCGCCGAGGCGGACAAGCGCCTCACGGATGCGGTCAACACGCTGCTCGAACTGGAGTCGGCCGCGGGGGAGTGACCCTGCTGTGACATCACGAGAATGGGCGCCCCTTCGGGGGCGCCCATTCTGCATCCATCATCCATCCACGGAGATACGCATGACGCAGACGAAGGAGCGGTCGCTCTTCCTGTCAGATCTGGCTCGACGCATCCCGCGACCCACCCTCGCAGCTTCCGTGATCGTCGGGGTGGACGGCGTCGACGGCGCGGGAAAGACGCGACTGGCCGATGACCTGGCCGCCGTCCTGCGTGAGTCCGATCGCGTCGTGCGAGTGAGTATCGACGGCTTCCACCATCAGCGCGAGCGTCGGTATCGGCGCGGCCGCGGGTCTGCCGAGGGCTTCTGGCGCGACTCCTACGACTACGACCGCTTCCTTCACGACGTGGTGGCCCCTTCCGAGCCGGGACGGGGACGTATCTGCCCGCCGCTCACGATGTCGAGACGGATGCGGTCTTCACCGGTCCCCGGCATCCGGTGCCCCGGGGAGTGATCCTGCTTGTGGACGGCATCTTCCTGCACAGGGCTGAGCTCCGCGAGGTCTGGGACGCGACGATCTTCCTCGATGTGCCGTTCGACGTGTCGGTCCCTCGCATGGCGGTGCGGGACGAATCGTCTCCGAACCCGGACGCGCCGGAGAATGCTCGGTACGTCGGCGGTCAGCGACTGTACCTCCGCGAGTGTCGGCCCGCGGAGCGTGCGACGATCCTCGTCGACTATGCGGATCTGGAGCACCCGGTGATCGACAGAGGCGGCAGCTGAGGACCATCGCCTCGGACACGGTCTCTCGCCGTCCGGGAGATCGGCTGCGGAGGGGCGGCCCGATCAGTTCGCGTCGTAGCGGCAGGTGACGGAGCCGACGCCGCTCTGCTCCACGACCGACTCGCCGTTCCACAGGATCTCGCAGCTCACGGTCGCGACTGCGTCATCGTCCGATGCGGTGACGGTGATCTCAGCCGTATCGCCCGTGGTCGTGTACTGCTTCCAGCCGCTGTCGGACCACTCCTCGTCGTACGACTGGGTGTCGTCCGCGTAGGACACGGTGAAGGCGGGGCCGCCCGTGGCTCTCACCTCGACCTGGCTGAGTCCGCTGCTGCCGGTGAGCACACCCACGGCGATCACGACGATGAGGATGAGATCGACGATGAGTGCGGTCGCCGCGACGAGGAGGGCCGCGCTGCCCGTGCGCGGCACCGAGGAGCGCTGACCTCGTATTCCCAGGACCACAGCGATGACCGCAAGGAGCGCAGCGCCTGCGGCGGCGACGAGCAGCGCAGGGACGGGCAGGAAGTGCACGATCAGCCCTGCGGAGAGGAGCAGTGCCGCGGCACCGATCCAGAGGCCGATGATCGCCCGCCGCGATGGGCGGGATGCGGATGCGTCAGGGTTCGCCGTGGCGGTGTTCGGTGTCTGCGTCATGGTGGACGTCCCCTCGTGGATGCTGTTCGGTGGGACAGTCTAGCCAGAGGATGCGCGGGCGACTCGGTCGCAGATCTCGCCGACTTCGCGGGGAACGGACGCCGCTCGGTCGCATGCGAAAGGCCCCTGATCAGGATCTCTCCGATCAGGGGCCTTTCTTGTGTCGCATTCTCGTTGCGGGGACAGGATTTGAACCTGCGACCTCCGGGTTATGAGCCCGGCGAGCTACCGAACTGCTCCACCCCGCGGCACGTTTTATAGCCTAACACGCGAATCAGGAGGGCGCGAATCGAGGCCGCGCCATGCCGGATGAGGAAGGATATGGGCATGACCGAGACCGCATCCGCCGCCGTTCCCGTCGCCGTCTGCCAGTTCGCGCCGACGGCATCACGCGCGGATAACCGGGAGCGCATCGCGCAGCTCACCGCCGAGTCGGCAGCACGGGGAGCCCGGCTGATCGTGTTCCCCGAGTACTCGAGCTACTTCGTGGACCCGATGGATGACACGCTCGCGGCGAATGCGGAGACCCTCGACGGCGACTTCGTCTCGACCCTCGCGGCGCTCGCGGCCGATCACGGCGTCGTGATCGTGGCCGGCCTCGTCGAGAGGGCCACGGATTCCGAGCACGTGCGCAACACCCTCGTTGCGGTGCGCGGCGACGGGATCCTCGCGACATACCGCAAGCAGCATCTGTACGACGCCTTCGGACAGACCGAGTCCGACTGGATCGAGGCAGGGGAGCTGGGTGCCGCCACCTTCGATCTCGCCGGCATCCGCTTCGGTCTGATGACCTGCTACGACCTGCGCTTCCCCGAGGTGGCGCGCACGCTCGTCGACGCCGGAGCGGATGCTCTGGTGGTGCCGGCCGAATGGGTGCGAGGTCCGCTCAAGGAGCATCACTGGGCCACGCTGCTCGCCGCACGCGCGATCGAGAACACGACGTACGTGATCGCTGCGGACCATCCCACGCCGATCGGGGTGGGGCACTCGCAGATCATCGACCCGCAGGGCGTCGTGCTGGCGGGAGTCGGGACGGCCGAGGGCATCGCCGTGGCGGCGGTCGAGCGCGCCGCCATCGAGCGGGTGCGGGCGGTCAACCCGTCGCTGCGGGTGCGTCGCTACGCGGTCGCGCCCCGCTGACCGGGAGTCAGAAGCTCGACGCGAGCCGCGTCGCGGCCTCCTCGAGCACCTCGACGCGCTTGCAGGCCGCGAATCGCACGAGACCCGCGTAGTCGCCGCGCCGCTCGTCCGAGACGAACGCGGCGAGCGGGATCGCGACGACCCCCGCACGCTCGGGCAGCGCACGGCAGAACGCGACCGCATCCGCTCCGCCGAGGTCCGTGGCATCCGCGACCGTGAAGTAGCCGCCCTGTGGCGGATGCACCGTGAACCCCGCGGATCGCAGCCCGGCACCGAGGATCTCGTGCTTGTGAGCGAGTGCCGATGCGGCATCCGCGAAGAAGTCGTCGCCGAGACGCAGCCCGACCGCGATGGCGGGCTGGAACGGCGATCCGTTGACGTAGGTCAGGTACTGCTTCACCGTCAGGACGGCGGTGATGAGCTCTGCAGGGCCGTGCACCCAGCCGACCTTCCACCCGGTGGCCGAGAACGTCTTTCCCGCCGAGGAGATGGTGAGCGTGCGCTCCGCCGCGCCCGGAAGCGTGGCGATGGGGGTGTGCGGGGCGCGGAAGGCCAGATGCTCGTAGACCTCGTCCGTGACGATGATCGCGTCGTGGAGCTCGGCGAGCCGCACCACCTCGGCGAGCACCGCGTGATCGAACACCGCTCCGGTGGGATTGTGCGGGTCGTTGACGAGGATGATGCGGGTGCGGTCCGTGACCGCCTCCGCGAGACGGTCGAGATCGGGTTGGAAGTCGGGAGCGCGCAGCGGCACCGTGCGCAGGCGGGCGCCGGCGAGGGCGACCGCGGCAGCGTACGAGTCGTAGTACGGCTCGAAGACGACGACCTCGTCGTCCGGACCGTCGATGAGCGCGAGGATCGTCGCGGTCAGCGCCTCGGTCGCCCCTGCGGTGACGATCACCTCGCGCTGCGGGTCGACCTCGAGGCCGTAGAAGCGCCGCTGATGCTGGCTGATCGCAGCGAGCAGGTCGGGGATGCCGCGACCCGGCGGGTACTGATTGGCGCCGTGGGCGATCGCCTCACGCGCAGCCTCGAGCACCTCGGCCGGACCGTCCTGATCGGGGAATCCCTGACCGAGATTGATCGCGCCCGTTCGGGCCGCGGCGGCCGACATCTCTGCGAAGATGGTGGGCGCGACGGTTCCGTCGGATGCGAGCAGACCGGCTCCCGCTGCCGTGCGCCGCCATGCGCCGGGGATGACACTCATGAACAACAGGCTAAGGCCATAGCGGAAACTCATCTTCGCCATACGAAACGCACAGATACAGGCGTCACTCTGAAGGGGCGTTGTTGAAGGAGCACACACCATGAACGAAGACAGCACCCAGGACCACTCGGCACCCGCGTCGAACGACGCCGTGCCGCCCACCGAGGCAGCAGAGGTCGTCGACCGTTCGACGACCGGTGCCGCCGCTGACATCCAGGGCCACGGACACGAGGTGCCGTCGACCTTCGCATCGTCGCCGTCGCAGCCGTCGCATCCGTCGGCTACCGCACAGCCGTCGGCTACCGCACAGCCGGACGCCGCCGCACCGACCCCCACGTTCGAGACGCCGGCCGCATTCGTGCCGCCCGCTCCGACGAACGGGAGCGCCCCTCAGCACCACCCGTACGGTGCGCCCGCTCAGACCGGCCCCTCTCACCCGGGGGCACCGGTCGCGACGGCCCCGGGGGCGGCGTTCGGCATCCACACCGCGACCGCGCCGGAGCAGGCGTCGGACGGTTCCGTGAAGGCGAAGGACCAGAAGCCGCGCGCCGGGGTCAAGTTCGCCGCGATCGTGGTCGCCGCAGCCCTCGTGGGTGGAGTCGCCGGATTCGGTGGGGGCGCGATCCTGAACGGCATCTCCGACGACCGGTCCACGGGCGTCGCTCAGGGACCCGACACGGTGACCGTCAACAACCCTGGCTCGGTGAACGAGACCACGGCCGTCGCCACCGAGGCCCTGCCCTCGGTCGTCACGATCGAGGTGGCGGGCGCCGACGAGGCCGGCAGCGGGTCGGGCGTCATCATCAGCGATGACGGCTACGTGCTGACCAACACGCACGTCGTGACGCTCGGAGGCGCAGCCGCCGATCCGACGATCCGTGTCACGACCTCGGACGGCCGTATCTTCGCGGCCACCGTCGTCGGCACCGACCCGATCTACGACCTCGCGGTCATCAAGCTCACCGATGCGTCCGACCTGACGCCGATCGACTTCGCGGACTCGTCGAAGCTGAACGTCGGCGACACCGCCGTGGCGCTCGGCGCGCCGCTCGGTCTGTCGAACTCGGTGACCACCGGCATCGTCAGCGCGCTGAACCGCAGCATCCAGATCGCCTCGTCCGCACTGCCGGACTCCTCCTCGGAGGACGCTCCCCAGGAGGACCAGCAGGCGCCGGAGGACGGCGAGGGAGAGGGTCCGTTCCAGTTCGACCTCCCAGGGAACCCCAGCCAGCAGACCACGGACACCATCTCGATCGCGGTGATCCAGACGGATGCGGCGATCAACCACGGCAACTCCGGTGGCGCGCTCGTCAACAGCAAGGGCGAGCTGATCGGGATCAACGTCGCGATCGCGAGCTCGGGCAGCTCCGAGGAGTCTGGCTCCATCGGCATCGGCTTCGCGATCCCGGCGAACATCGCGCAGCGTGTCTCCGAGGAGATCATCGCCGACGGCGCAGCGAGCCACGGTCTGCTCGGCGCCTCGGTGCGCGATGCGGCGAGCGTCGAGGACGCGTCCGTGGCAGGCGCGTACATCGCCGACGTCACCGCCGGCGGCGCAGCGGCGGATGCCGGGTTGAAGGCCGACGACATCGTCACCGCCTTCAACGGAGTGCCTGTCACGAGCGCGAGCGACCTCACCGCCCAGGTCAGGGCGGCGGCAGCGGGCAGCGACGCGAAGGTGACCTACATCCGCAACGGCAAGGAGTTCGAGGCCGACGTGACGCTCGGCGAGCTCGCCGGCTGACCGCCGCATCCCCTCGGCTCGCAGAGAAGGACGCCACCCCGCGATAGGCTCGCGGGGTGGCGTCCTTCTCCTTCGGCTCCGGCAATGCGGCCAAGCTGCTTCGGATCCCGCTCTACGTCGCCGGGCGCATCGGCACTCTCCTCGTCCCTCGCGGTGAGCGCTGGGTGTTCGGCTGCGGCGCCGGCATCGGGGACGGCGCTCTCGCGCTGCATCGCCTCGCGACGGGCGAAGGACACGCGACGCTGTGGCTCACCTCCTCCGACCGTGAGGACCGGGATGCGGCGGCTCTCGGGCTGCGCACCGTCCGAAAGGGCGGACTCCGCGGCTGGTGGGCGACCGCCCGCGCCGGGGTGATCGTGGTGACGCACGGGCTGGGCGACGTCAACCGCTATGCGATCTCCGGTGCCTTCGTGGTGCAGCTGTGGCACGGCATCCCGCTCAAGCGCATCGGCCTCGACTCTCCCGCGACGACGCAGGTGCCGCAGGTGCCGGGCGCGCCCGTGCTGCGCCGACTCATCGGCATCCTCTACCGCCGCGCCGCGCAGCGCATCCGAGTTCTTCCCGCCGCGTCCCACCGCTCGCGCGGCCGCCTCGAGTCGGCTTTCGCCCTCGGCGGCGATCGCGTGGTGGTCACGGGGGAGCCGCGCGTCGACGTGCTCTCGGCGGGGAGTGCCGCACAGCGTCGAGCCACGGCATCCGCTCTTCTCTCGGCTGCCGCCGGCCCGATCGCCCCGTCGACGCGGACGATCCTGTACGCGCCCACCTGGCGTGACGGCGCGGCAGACCCCGCAGTGCCGGATGCGGCGCAGTGGATCGAGATCATCCGCGTGCTCGAGCAGCGCGACGCCGTGCTGCTCGTCCGCTCGCATCCGCTCGGGGAGGGGGCGTACGCCCCGCCGCTGCCGAGCTCGAGGGTGCGGATGCTGGGCGCAGGGGTGCTCGCCGACGTCACCCCCGTGCTCCCTGCGGTGGACGTGCTGATCACGGACTACTCCTCTCTCGCGTACGACGTCGGACTGCTCGCGATGCCGGTGCTGTACCTGGCTCCGGATGCCGAGGAGTACGCCCGCACGCGCGGCTTCTACGGCCGGTTCCGGGATGTGGCCGGCGACGATGCGGCCGGCGACTGGCAGGCCCTCCTCGCGGAGCTGTCGGCGGTGCTCGACGACGACGGCGTGTTCGCCGCGAGGTCGCAGCGGTCCGCTACGCTCAGCGCGGAGATGCATGCGTTCCGCGACGGCGGCAACACCCGACGCGTGTATGAGACGATCCGCGCGCGGGGCATCCCCGCGCCGAAGGGAGCAGTATGACCACGGCCCGGATCGATGAGGCGGCAGAGACGCTGATCATCGCAGGGGAGGGTCAGCGTCCTGCCTCGGCGGAGCTGATCGGGCCGCGTGCACGTGTCGATGCGCGCATCACCGGGGGAGGGAAGACCTGGAAGGCGACCTTCCCGCTCCGAGCCTCGCGGTGGGGCGGAGCGGAGCTGCCGCTGCCGACCGGCGACTACGAGATCGCGGTGGCGGATGCCGAGCTCGACGACCTGAGCGTGGCCGCGCAGGTGCTCACCGGCGTGCGGGTGGCGGTACGCGGCTCCGTGGCGCGCATCGCGGCGCCGGTGGATCCGGCCTACGAGACGGCGGAGGGGCAATCGACCCTGGAGGGACGCTACGTCGCCCATCCCGGCGCCACCGAGAACGCCGTCTTCTTCGAGAGCTTCTACGGCCGCAGCGTCGGCTGCAACCCGCAGGCGATCGACAGGGCACTGGCCGCTCAGGCGCCCGACGTCGTGCGGTACTGGAGCGTGGTGGACCTCTCGGTGGCGGTGCCGGAAGGAGCGGTAGCGGTGGTGGAGGGGAGCCCGGAGTGGTGGCGTGCGCGGGCAGCCTCGCGCCTGCTCATTGTCAACGACTGGCTGCGTCGGCGATTCGCCCGCAAGCCCGGTCAGAGGGTGCTGCAGACCTGGCACGGCACACCGCTCAAGCGCCTCGCGCTGCACCGGCCCGGTTTCGATCCTCGCCGGATGGCCGCCGTCGTCAAGGAATCGCGCCGCTGGGATGTACTCCTCGCGCAGAACACCTACTCCGAGCGCATCCTTCGCAAGGCATATGCCTTCTTCGGGCGACCCATCTGGGTCGAGGGGTATCCCCGCAATGACGCTCTCGTGACGGGGGACGCCGCATCGATCCGCGCGGCGCTCGGCATCGAGCAGGGCGAGCGGGTGCTGCTGTACGCGCCGACGTGGCGTGACGACCGCACGGAGATGGTCGACTTCGTCGATCCGGAGGAGCTCGCACGGCAGACCGATGCCGTCGTGCTCGTCCGTGGCCACTCACGCACCATCGACACGGGTCGCGATCGCGCCGGTGCGCGGGTGATCGACGTCACCGGGTATCCCGAGACCTCTCAGCTCCTCCTTGCTGCCGACGCGCTGATCACCGACTACTCCTCCGTGATGTTCGACTTCAGCGTCACCGGCAAGCCGATGTACTTCCTGGTGCCCGACCTCGACCACTACCGGGGTCAGCTGCGCGGGTTCTATTTCGACCTCGCCTCGCGAGCACCCGGACCGCTCGTCGGGTCGCAGAAGGAACTCGTCGACGCGCTGGCCGATCCCGAGCACGAGAAGACCTTCGGGGCGCGGTACATGGCGTGGCGTGCGCAGTTCAACTCCCGGGACGACGGCCATGCTGCCGAGCGAGTGGTCGCCCGCATCCTCGACCAGGGGTACGTGACGCGGTGACGCCTCCCCGATCCGCCCGACGGATCAGGGGAGCGGGGTGTTGCGGGTGCCCAGCCGCGAGGCGTCGACGGTGTCGCGGGCTCCTCTGAGCACACCGCCGAGGAAGCCGAGGCCCCACGAGAGGTGCATCGTGGGCATCACCAGCAGCGTCCAGAGGCGCTGACGGATCCCGCCGCCGCCGGGCAGACACGCGACCGCGACGACGAGCAGCACATACGCGAGGAGCGGCAGGTACGCGACCACCGAGAGGATGGCCGAGAGCACCCCGGAGAGGATGCCGCTCACCTGGAGCACGCCGACGATGATCGCGACCGCGACCAGGATCACGAGAGCCGGGGGAGCGAAGAAGCGGATGCCGTTGCGGCGACCGAAACGTCGAACCAGCTCGCCGCGCCACGCTCCGGTCGCGCGGAACTGCCTGGCCAGGCGCACCCAGCTCTCCCGCGGCCAGTAGGTCACCGAGAGCGAGGGATCGAACCACACCAGGTGGCCGGCCTGTCGGATGCGGAGGTTGAGCTCCCAGTCCTCGCCGCGGCGGATCGTCTCGTCGAACAGGCCGACCTCGTCGAGGACCTCTCGCCGCATCACGCCGAGGTAGGCGGACTCCGCCTCGCCCTCGTGCGTACCGCCGTGGTAGGCCCCGCCGCCGAGACCGACGGGAGAGTTGTACAGGCGCGCGACGGCCTTCTGGAACGGGGTCCTGCCGTCGGCGCGCATGACGCCGCCGACGTTCGCCGCTCCGGTGCGGTCGAGGGTCTCGAGCGCACGGGCGGCGTACCCGGGTGAGAGCTCGGAGTGTGCGTCCACACGGACGATCGTCGCGAACCGGCTGGCGCGGATGGCGGCGTTCAGGCCGACGGGGATGTGCGCTGCGGGATTGTCGACGAGCCTGATCCGGTCGTCGTCGGCGGCGAGCCGCCGGGCGAGCTCGGTGGTGCCGTCGGTGGAGGGGCCGAGTGCGAGGACGAGCTCGGCCGGGACCGTCAGCTCCTGGGCGAGGACCGACTGGATCGCGTGCTCGAGATAGGCCCGTTCGTTCAGGACGGGCATGACGAACGACACCCCGGGCTCGGGGACGGCGATGTCGTTGTCAGGCACATGACGATCATGGCATGCGGTTCTCGGGCGTTCGCTGATTCGCTCCGGCCGGGGCCCGGGCGCAGCACCGTCGGCGCGCGCCGCGCCACGGTATCCTGGAGGGATGGGTGCAGTGTCCGACGCGAAGAAGGCCTACCGTCTGCTGAAGCGGGCACTGGCCTCGCGCAAGGCTGTGCAACGGGTGCGGCGGCGTCTGGCCGACCGCGAGCCGCATCCCACCGATCACTACCAGGTGGCCGTGTACTTCGCCGACGGCGCGGTCAACATGTACCAGATGCGGCAGTGGTACCGTCCGCTCGCCGAGCTGGCGAAGCGCTGGCCCGTCGTGGTCCTGTCCCGATCCGCCACCGGTGCCGACAAGCTCCTCGACGAGGACGGTCCGCCCGTCGCGTTCGTTCCGACGGTCCGCGATCTCGAACGCTTCATCGCCACGCAGGACATCCGCGTCGTGCTGTACGTGAATCAGAACACGCGGAACTTCCAGATGTTCCGGTACGGGCGCCGCTGGCATGTGTTCATCAACCACGGCGAGTCCGACAAGATGTACATGACCACCAATCAGTACAAGGCGTACGACTATGCGCTGGTCGCAGGACAGGCGGCGCGAGACCGGCTCTCCCGCACGCTCTGGGATTGGGACATCGACAGCCGCACGATCGAGATCGGGCGCCCGCAGGCCGACCACTACTCGGGATCCCTGCCGTACACGCCGGACGAGCGAACAGTCGTGCTCTACGCCCCGACGTGGGAGGGCGACCGTCCGAGTGCGCACTACGGATCCATCGCGACCCACGGTGAAGCCCTCGTCTCGGCGCTGCTCGCCTCGCGAGCGCACCGAGTCATCTATCGACCGCACCCTCGCAGCGGGGTCGTCGACGACGAGTACGGAGCCGCACACCGGCGCATCATCGCGGCGATCGCCGCGGCCAACGCCGCAGATGCCACGGCACAGCACGTGTACGACGACGGCGCGGAGCTCGGCTGGCAGCTGGCCGCCGCCGACGTGGCGGTGGTGGACATCTCCGCGATGGTCTACGACCGTCTCGCCGTCGGCAAGCCCCTCATGATCACGCGGCCCACCGACGAGCGCGCTTCGGTCGACACCAACGGCTACCTCTCGGACTGCGAGTGGCTCACGGCGGAAGGTGCAGCCGACATCGTCGCCGAGGTGCAGCGCGTGCGCGCAGACGAGGCGGCGATCGCGCGGCTGCGCATGTGGGTCCAGCACTACTTCGGAGACACGACCCCGGGGGTCGCGACCGAGAAGTTCCATGCCGCGATCGAGCAGCTCATGCAGAAGTGGGAGATCTGGCAGGCGAACGAGATCGGCTCAGTGCGCACCGACGAGGATGACGACGACGAAGAGGCCGACGAGGAAGAGGTCTGAGGATGGATCTCCCGCTCGCCCGCGCCATCGCGTCGAGGATCGATGTCCTCACGGAGGCGGGATCCACGAACGCGCTGCTTCGGGAGGCGGCTGCGGACGCACGTGACTGGCCGCACCTCTCCGTGCTGCTCACCGAGAATCAGACGGCCGGCCGCGGACGACTCGACCGCTCATGGGTGGCGCCGGCCGGAGCCTCGCTCGCGGTGTCGGTGCTGCTGCGACGGCTCCCCGCCGAGATCGAGGCGCGAGGCTGGGTCCCCCTGGCCGCAGGGGTGGCGATGACGGATGCGGTCGCGGAGCAGCTGCCGCACTCCGCGGTGTCCCTCAAGTGGCCGAACGACGTGATGGTCGAGGGGCGGAAGATCTGCGGTGTCCTCGCCGAGGCGACGGGGGAGGCGGTGATCGTCGGTACCGGGGTGAACACGGCGATGACGGCAGCCCAGCTTCCCGTGCCGACCGCGACGTCCTTCGCCGTGCTCGGTGTGGAGGTCGATGCCGACCGGCTTCTCGCCACCTACCTGCGCCGCCTCGACGAGGTGGTGAGCGCCCTCGCTCGGACCGGGGACGCGGTCTCCAGCGGTCTGCACGACGAGACGAGTCGGCGATGCGCCACGATCGGCCAGGAGGTGCGCGTCTCGCTCCCGGGTGACACGACACTCGACGGGACGGCCACACGGCTCGACGCGTCCGGTCGCCTCGTGGTCGTCTCGAGCGGGGTCGAGCATCCGATCTCCGCCGGCGACGTGGTGCACGTCCGGCCCGCCGCGGTCTGACATCGCGGTCGGGCCCTGGCGGTCGGACGCTGGCGGTCTGACGCTGGCGGTCTGAGGCGGGCGGTCTGACACGCCCGGGCGGAGGAGCAGGGCGATGTCTGCGGTTGCGGGCACAATGGAGGGGTGACCCAGCCAGTGACTCTCGGCGGCCGGCCGACGATGCCACCGCCCGGTGTGCCGACGGAAGAGCTGCTCATCGCGCGGTTCCGCGGTCATGCCCGCCGGCTGTTCTGGTCCGCCGCGATCCTGATCGGCGCCTTCGGAGCCACGACGTACTACTTCGACAATCTGCCTGCGCCGTTCGAGAACTGGATGCTGCTGACCGCGGCCGGAGTGCTCGTACTGCTCCTGGTCGTCGTGCCCTGGATCGCCTGGTACTCACGGTCGGTGACCGTCACGACGCGTCGGGTCATCGTGAACCACGGTGTGGGTGCGCGCAACCGGCAGGAGATGTCGCACGCCCGCGGCTACAGCATCGGCGTCCGTCGCGGCGTGCTGCAGCGGATGTGGGGCGTCGGCACGATCACGCTGTCGAACGGCGTCGATGCGCCGCTGCGCCTGGCCAACGTCCCCAATGTCACTCTCGTGCACGAGACGCTGGCCGACCAGATCGAGGTCAGCCAGATCCTCGCGCACCGCGACGCGCAGTCCGGACAGGACTCCTCGAGCGGACTCTGACCGTCCGACACGGCTCGGCCGCCACCGTGTGCACGGGGCGCGTGTCGATGCGAGACAATGATCAGGACGAATGGAGGCGCACATGGCGCTGCGCGTGGGCGTGATCGGTGGCGGCCAGCTGGCCAGGATGATGATCGCTCCGGCGGTCGAGCTCGGACTCGAACTGCGGGTGCTCGCAGAGGATGAGGGCATGGCCGCGCAGCTCGCCGCGAGCGCTGTGGGCGATTACCACGACCTCGACGCGGTGCGCGCGTTCGTGAAGGACGTCGACGTCGTCACCTTCGATCACGAGCATGTGCCGCAGGAGATCCTTCGAGCACTCGTCGCCGACGGCGTAGCCGTGCATCCGGGCCCCGACGCCTTGCAGTTCGCTCAGGACAAGCTCCTCATGCGCGCCCGCCTGGCGGAGCTCGGCATCCCGCAGCCCGACTGGGCGCCCGTGCGCGATGCGGCGGAGCTGCAGGCCTTCCTCGACGCCCACGACGGCAGGGCCGTCGTGAAGACCCCCCGCGGTGGATACGACGGCAAGGGCGTCCGGGTGGTGCGCGCCGCATCCGACGCGGCGGACTGGCTCGAGCGGCTGGACGACGGCGAGGCGCTGCTCGTCGAGGAGCTGGTCGGCTTCGTCCGCGAGCTCGCGCAGCAGGTCGCTCGCCGCCCCAGTGGTCAGATCGTCGCCTACCCGGTCGTGGAGACCGTCCAGCGCGATGGCGTGTGCACCGAGGTGATCGCCCCGGCGCCGCACGCTCCCGAACGGCTCGCAGAGGTGGCGGAGGGCATCGGCCGGTCGATCGCCGAAGGCCTCGGTGTGACCGGGATGCTCGCGGTGGAGCTGTTCGAGACGGACGACGAGCGGATCCTCGTCAACGAGCTCGCGATGCGTCCGCACAACAGCGGGCACTGGAGTCAGGACGGTGCGGTGACCGGCCAGTTCGAGCAGCATCTCCGTGCGGTGGCAGACCTTCCGCTCGGCGACACGGCTCCGAGGGCTGCCTGGTCGGTGATGGTCAACATCCTCGGCGGGCCGACGGAGGGCTCGCTCGGCGATCGATTCGCGGGTGCGATGACCGAGCATCCCTCCGCCAAGATCCACACCTACGGCAAGGCGCCGCGGCCCGGCCGCAAGGTCGGTCACGTCAACGTCGCCGGCGACGACCTCGACGACGCGGTGTACGTGGCACGTGCGGCCGCGGCCCACTTCGATTGAGGGCGCGTCCAGGGCGTGCCGCTGGGGGGTTCTCCCAGCAGCAGACCGTAGCCTGAGTGGGTGACTGAGCCATTGCACTCCTCCACCGCACCGCTCGTCGGCGTCGTCATGGGATCCGACTCCGACTGGCGCGTGATGAAGGACGCCTCTCAGGCGCTGACGGAGTTCGCGATCCCGCATGAGGTGGAGGTCGTCTCGGCCCACCGCACCCCGGACAAGCTCATGCAGTACGCCCGTGAGGCGCGTGACCGCGGCATGAAGGTGATCATCGCCGGCGCCGGCGGCGCCGCGCACCTCCCGGGGATGCTCGCCTCCATGACGGCGCTGCCGGTCATCGGCGTTCCGGTGCCGCTCGCCTACCTCGACGGCATGGACTCGCTCCTGTCGATCGTGCAGATGCCCGCAGGCATCCCGGTCGCGACCGTGTCGATCGGGGGAGCGCGCAATGCGGGCATCCTCGCGGCGCGCATCCTCGGCACGTCGGACAGCGACCTCGCCGACCGCATCGAGGCCTATGCCCTCGACCTCGAGGCGCAGGTCGAGGAGAAGAACGATCGGCTGAAGGGCTCGCTGTGACCCTTGCGCCGCCGCGAGGCTCGGCGCGACCGCTGATCGAGACCCGACCGCTGCGTCACCCCGATCCCACGGACGCCGGCACCATGACCAAGCGCGGATGGTGGCTCGTCGCGCTGAACCTCCTCATCCCCGGATCCGCTCAGGTGCTCGCCGGCAACCGCCGGCTGGGACGCTTCGGACTCGGGGCTACCCTGCTCGCCTGGGTGCTCGTGATCGTCGCCGCCGGGCTCGCGCTCTTCGCGCGACCGGTGCTGCTGTGGCTCACGGTGGGCGCCGGATGGTTCTCGGCCGTCGTGCTCACGCTCGTGCAGGTACTGCTCATCGGCTACATCGTCCTCTGGGCGGTGCTCACGTTCGACGTGCTCAGGATGGTCAGACTCGTCCGGATCCCCGGACCCTCGAAGTTCGCGATTCCGCTGGTCGCGCTGCTGCTGCTCGGCCTCGTGGGCACAGGCACGGGGTATGCGGCGTCATATGTCGGCACGGCCAGGGGCACGATCAGCACGATCTTCGGTCAGAGCGGCCCGAGCCTGCCGCCCAGCGAGGGCTATTACAACATCCTCCTCCTGGGTGCGGACAGCGGCGAGGGACGCGACTCGATGCGGTTCGACAGCATCTCGGTCGTCTCGGTGAATGCCACGACCGGGGCCGTCACGATCACCGGCATCCCGCGCGAGCTGCCCAATGCGCCGTTCAGCGAGGGCAGTCCGATGCAGGAGCTCTACCCGAACGGGTTCGAAGGGCACAGCTCCGACTCGTGCGGCTGGAACGGCTGGATGAACCACGTCCGCAACGCGGCGGAGATCTGCCGGGAGGACAACGGACAGAGTCTCTATCCCGATGCCGCCGCGCACGGGTCGGACGCCGGCATCGAGGCGACCAAGGACGCCGCCGAAGGTGTGCTCGGCATCGAGATCCCGTATTACGTGTTCGTCGACATGCACGGCTTCGCGGACCTCGTCGATGCCCTCGGCGGAGTGGACATCAACGTCACCGAGCGGCTGCCCAAGGGCGGTCCGCCCGACGGCACCGACCCGTACGACGTCGACGCCTGGGCGATCGGCTGGATCGAGGTCGGACAGCAGCACATGAACGGCGACACCGCGCAGTGGTATGCGCGGTCGCGGTACACGACGAGCGACTGGGACCGGATGAAGCGTCAGCGCGAGCTGCAGGAGGCGATCCTCGCGCAGTTCACGCCGCAGACCGTGCTCACGCGCTTCAACGAGGTCGCCTCAGCGGGGACCGCCCTCATCAGCACGGACCTGCCGCAGGACAAGCTGCCGGAGTTCTTCGAGCTGATGACGAAGGCGCGCAAGCAGACCGTGACGACCGTCGAGCTCACGCCCGACAACGGCGTGGACGAGTTCACTCCGGACTACGGCTTCATCCACGATCTCATGCAGCGGACGCTGCACCCGCCGACGGAGACCCCGGCGCCCTGAGGCCGGGGCCCACTGGCGCCCTGACGCCGACCCGCCGACCCGCCGGCGCCGGCCGGCCGGCGCGAGGAGAGCTCTCGATAGCTGCGGGCACAAGTAAAGCCCACGGCCGCCACCTGAGAGTGAAGGGGGCGGTCGTGGGCCTCCGGTGCGTGACCGGACTCACCAGACGACGGTGATCGGAGGGGGAGGGATCACCGTCGTCCGGTCGACCCCCGCGTGAGCGGGAATCTGACCTAGGCGCGCTTGCGGCGCACGACGCCGGCGGCGAGGAGTGCGCCACCGGCCACCACTGCGGCGGCCCCTCCACCCAGCACCCACGGCGACACGCTGCCGCCGGTCAGGGCGAGTTCCAGACCTCCGCCGGTGAGCGGGAGCTCGGTACCCGCGGTGACCGCCGGGTCGTGATCGCAGCTCGACGCCGCGTCATGTCCCTGCGACACCGTGATGGTCGCCGTGTACGAGCGCGAGCCGTCGAACGACAGGGCGTAGGAGCCCTGACCGTCGGAGGGCGGGCGGTAGCTGACGACGAGGCTTCCGTCGGAAGCCGCGGTGTTGCCCGACACGGAGGAATCGCCGGCATCGAGTCCGGAGACCGACACGCCGACCTTCTCGGACGGCAGGAAGTATCCCGCGCCGAAGGAGACGGTGGAGGCCTCGCAGGTGTCGATGATCGGTTGATCGACGCTCACGCGCGGTGGCTCCGAGTAGGAGTCAGACCCACTCGGTGCGGCGGAGGCGACAGCAGGTGCGATGAGCACGAGTGCGCCAGCGGTAAGGCTGATGGCAGCCAGTTTCTTCAGCATGATTCTCCCCAGAAATTCACGCGGAATCGCATTCGGCTACACCCCTGCAACCGACTGCGTGGGTCCGTTCTGTCCCCACGACAGAGTTCTGAACCCAGATATTCCCCAGTGGGACCGACACTACATCATCGGGTCGGGAAAGTCACGATGCGCAGCGCAGTTCTTCTCGGGTCGTCTTCGGTGTGTCGATCATGGGCGTGTGGTCGACGACGGTGAGCCGCTCGCCGGCCCCTGTGCCCTGGTACTCGACGGTGATCGTCGACGACTCGCCCGGCGCCAGCAGGACCTCGTGCTGCACCGCGGACCTCGTGCCGAGAAGCGCGGTCTGCACGCTCTCCTCCACGCCGTCGCGATCGATGTGCGAGGGTGTGGCACCCTCCGGACCGTACACCGCGATGAGGGTGCGGGTGGACCCCGCGGGCACACCGTAGAACCCGTCGGCTGTGACGTACGGCGGCAGCGACGTCGCCGCATCCGCCGGTGCGTCGTTGGTCCAGGTCACCCTGATCTGCGTGGTCGGCTCGCCGTCGCACGTACCGGTCGCGACCGAGAGAGCCGCACCCGTGTAGTAGTCCATCTTGCCGCCGGTGGTGTCGTTGACGAGGACTCCCACGTGGGTCTCGGTGTCGTCGATCGGCAACGCCCCGCCGAGGGACGAGGCGGCCAGCAGCTCCTCCTCGTCCTCGTGTGCACTCCAGATGCGGATGCGCCGCTGGTCCGCCGACTCGGCGAGAGCGGCCACCAGGTCCTTCGGGTCGGCCTTCGTCAGAGCGGCGGACAGGAGCACGCCTGCGGCCTGCTCGAAGACCTTGTCCTGCGCTCGCGGATCGGGGACGACGGCGTAGATCTCCGACAGCAGCTGGCTCACCACCGTGTCCTTCGTCGCGGTGAACGGACCGAAGGCGAGCGGGCCGGTCGCGGCCAGGAGGTTCTTCGTCATGACCGCGTCGACCGCGATGACCCCGTCGACGCGCTGCCCGAAGCGGTCCTGCCAGCGTTGGGCGATCGCGGGGCCCGCCTCGGTGAAGTCGGCGACGCTCGTCAGGTTCTGCAGGTACCGCCCCGGCTGGTCCTCGAACAGCGCCACGGTCGCCTCGCTGAGGGGGAGCGGCGTGTCCAGGGCGGGGAAGTCGGGAACGGACGCCTGCTGTACGAGGGTGATGCGCCCGTTCTCGGCGTGCAGCAGGGCGATCGCCCCGATGATGCCGCCGGAGGAGCGCAGCTCGGCGTTGTTCTGCATCGCTATGACGTAGTTGCGCGGACCCTCCGCTCCCAGCATGCTCGGCAGCAGTGCCGCGGCGCCGTGCAGCGAGCCGACGATGGTCGCAGCCTGCGTGACGGTCGAGCGCATCTCTCGTACGGCATCGGCGAGAGGGGGGAGCGTCGCGCCGGCGTCGATCCGCAGAGCGCGTTCCTCTGCCGCGCTCAGCGTGTCGCTCGCCTCGGCCAGAGGCGGCTCGATCTCCGCGAACGGTGTGACGTCGATGGTGCCGCCGGAGAGACCGAGGCTCGCGAGATCGAGTGCGCCGGCGGCGTCCAGCACCGGCACCAGTGCGTCCGAGGCCACGTCATCGGCGATCGTCGCGACCTCGCTCACCGCGGAGAAGTTCGGTCCGAGCCACGGGACGAAGCCGAAACCGGTCCAGATCGGGTCCGAGGTCAACTCGTGCGCGGACTGGGCGTGATGCGCGATGCGGGACGAGAGCGATGCGGCACGCTCGAGGTCGCCCTGACCGATGGCCTCCTTGAGCTTGGAGGATGATGACGCGACCTGCTGGAGGTCGTGGACCGCTCCGACCCCGCGCACCGTGACCCATCCGATCGCGAGCACCAGGAATGTCAGGATCACGCCGATGGTCCATCGCAACCAGCGGCGACGTACCGGCAGGCGTCCGTCACTCACTCCTGCATTCAAGCATGAAGCGGCATATCGGAGGTGCGCCGGTGCGATATGGGGCGCACCCGATGCGCTCCCGGGTCAGCGGGGCACTGCCGACTACTGTGGTCGCATGGGTGCTCGGCTGCGTGTGGTTCTGGATCAGCTCACGCATGTCGTGGACGCCGATCACGCGGCTGCAGCCACTGATCTCGCCGCAGCGCTGGTCACCACGGCACCTTCCGGCTGCGCCGTCGACGCGATCGTGCCCTCGGGCGCCGAGGTCTCCATACCGGGGATCTCCGACGTCCGCCGTCTCTCGCTCGCCCGTCGGGAGCTCGCCGCTTCCTGGCAGATGGGCATCGTCCCCGGCGTCGGCGGTGGCCTCATCCACTCGGCGACCCTCATGGCACCGCTCGTGCGGCACGACAGAGTGCATGACCACGACCAGACGACCGTCACGCTGTGGGATCTGCAGGCCTGGGATGCTCCCGGCTGCCTCTCCAAGACGACGGTCGCCTGGCAGCGCGGGATGCTGAAGCGGGCCGTCAAGCATGCGGATGCCGTCGTCGTGCCGTCGCACGCGATCGGCGCCCGTCTGGTCGAGATCGCCAAGCTCGGCAATCGGATCCGCGTGATCCCTGGCGCGGCGCCCTCCGGCTTCGTGGTCCCCTTCGATGCGGAAGCACGCCGCCGGGCTCTGTCGCTCTCATCGGGATACGTCGTGCTGACGGGGTCCGCCGACTCGCTCGCCCAGGGCTTCCGCTCGGCGCTCGCCGCAGGGACCGACGCCGTCGTGCTGGACGCGCCCGAGGGGGCGGAGCCGAAGCTCGCCGAGCTCGCGGCATCCGTCGGGCTTCCGGAGTCCAGGGCGCACATCCGCGGCGTGCTGTCCGCGGACGATCGTGCCGCCGTCTTCGCGACCGCGTCGGCCCTCGTGGCGACGAGCACGATCGCGAGCTGGCCCTGGCGCGCGGTCGAGGCGATGACGCTCGGCGTGCCGGTCGTCGCCGCGGAGAGCGGTGTGCACCACGACGTCGTCGCGGACGGGGGAGTAGTGGTCGACCCCGAGCACCTCCCGGATGCCGTCGTCGACGCGGTGGGCGACTCCGCGCGCCGACTCAGCGTCCTCGGTGCCGACCGGTCCCGCTCCTTCTCCTGGCTCGGCGCCGCGGAGCGCGTGTGGGGACTTCACGCCGACCTGTGAGGTCCTGAACGCAGGCTGTGTCTTCGAGCGACACGCCGATGCGCAACGCCCGATTTGCCGCAACAGTGGCATCATCCTGCAACTTCCGTCACACTGGTCACATGTCTCGACGTGCCCCACGCTCTCGAAACACCATGAGGATGCCCCGAATCCTCGCCACCGTCGTCGCAGTTGCGGCGCTCGTGGTCGGTGTCGCCGTTCCTGCTTCCTCCGCCTCTGCTGCCAGTCCCGCGTCCTCCGCCGCCAGCGCGGTGTCGTCAGGACCCGTGCAGGCGCGCGAGGTGAAGACGACTCTCGCCGGGTTCAGCGCGGGCAACATCATCAGCGATGCGGTCTTCACCAAGAAGAACTCGATGACGCAGGCGCAGATCCAGACCTTCTTCAACAGCAAGGTCTCGAAGTGCCAGAGCGGGTACGTCTGCCTCAAGGACTTCAAGATCACCTCCGTCACGCGTCCCGCCGACGCGTACTGCGACGGGTACACGGGAGCCGCGAACGAGACCGCGGCGCGGATCATCTACCGGGTCGCACAGGCATGCAACATCAACCCGCAGGTGCTCATCGTGATGCTCCAGAAGGAGCAGGGGCTGATCACCCACACCTGGCCGAGCGCGTGGCGCTACAACATCGCGCTGGGTCAGGGCTGCCCTGACACGGCGCCCTGCGACCCCAACTTCATCGGGTTCTTCCACCAGATCTACGGAGCCGCCCGGCAGATGCAGATCTACATGGAGGGCAAGTGGTTCCAGTGGTACGCGCCGGGCAACACCTGGAACATCCTCTACAACCCGAATGCCGCGTGCGGATCCGGCCGCGTGTACGTCGCGAACAAGGCGACGGCGGCTCTCTACTACTACACGCCCTACCAGCCCAACGCGGCAGCGCTGCGCGCAGGCTACGGTCTCGGCAACAGCTGCTCGGCGTACGGCAACCGCAACTTCTACAACTACTTCACGGACTGGTTCGGCTCGACGCAAGCGGCGGACCCGATCTTCGAAATCAACCAGCTCTACACCAAACTCGGCGGAGCGACAGGGGTTCTCGGGGCTGCGGGGACGAAGCCATCCTGCTCGACCTCGACGACACGGTGCACATGGTCCTACGCGAAGGGCGTCATCACCTGGACCCGCGCGCTCGGGGCACTCACCGTGTACGGGGACGTGTACAGCACCTACGTGGCGCAAGGAGGTCTCGGCGGAAAGCTGGGGTACCCCGCCGTCACCCCGAAGGCGATCACAGACCCGAACGGTGACGGAGTCTCGCAGCAGTTCAGCAAGGGGTGGATCCACGCTTCTACTCGAGGCACCTTCGCGTCGTCGTCCACAGTGATGGCCGCCTACAGCGGAGCGGGCTGGATTCGCGGGACTCTGGGCTGGCCGACGGCAGCGGAATCCTGCGCGTCGCAAAAGTGCGTGCAAACCTTCGCCGGTGGAGCGATCCGATACAACACGGGCGCGGCAGCGTATGTCGTACCCGTCGTCGACGATCCGAAGATCAAAGCCGTGCACGACGCTCAAGGCGGTGTATCCGGAGGGCTCGGGTATCCGGTCGCGGCGACCCAGAAAGTCGTGGACCCCAACGGCAACGGCGCAGCGCAGCGTTTCGACGGGGGATGGGTGCACTCGTCGACGGCGGGCGCATTCGCATCATCGTCGACCATCATGACGGCGTACAGCAAGGCCGGGTGGGTGCGGGGAACGTTGGGCTGGCCGACGGGTCCCGAGACTTGCTCCGGCACGATCTGTCTGCAGCCGTTCCAAAAGGGTGCGTTGCAGTACACAAAGGGCGCGGCTGCCGCTCCGGCCGCCGAAGTCACGAACTCGGCGATCCGCGCCGTATACCAAGCGTCGGGAGGAGCGACCGGCCCGCTCGGCTATCCGCTCAATCCGTCGAAGGCCGTGACGGACAAGAACGGCAACGGCTATGTGCAGCAGTTCGCAGGCGGATGGATCCATTCGAGTGCCAAAGGTACCTACGCCACTTCGACGCAGCTCATGACCCTGTACTCCGCAGCCGGCTGGCTGCGCGGATCTCTCGGGTGGCCGGCCGCCGCGGAGAAGTGCACCGACCTCGGATGCAGTCAGGTCTTCGCCAAGGGAACTCTCTCCGCGCCCAGCGCAGGCTCCGACGGGGCGAAGATCGCGTCCGCGATTCGCACGCTGCACGAGAGCACGGGTGGCAACTCGGGGGCTCTCGGCTCGCCTATTGCCGCCGTCCAGCACGTGACAGATCCTCAGGGCAACGGTGATGCTCAGCGCTTCGCGCACGGCTGGATCCACTCGTCGGCCAAGGGCACCTTCTCGTCCTCGACACGCATCATGAGCGTCTACAGCGCGACGGGATGGGTGCGAGGATCACTGGGCTGGCCGGTCGGCGCTGAATCGACCGTCGTGGATCCCCACGGCAATGGCGTTGCGCAGCAGTTCAGCGGCGGGTGGATTCACTCCTCGGCCAAGGGATCGTTCTCATCGTCCACGCGGATCATGACGGCCTACAGCGCGGCGGGCTGGCTCCGAGGAGCGCTCGGCTGGCCTATCGCAGCGGAGAAGGCGGTGGCAGACAAGAACGGCAACGGGGTCGCGCAGCAGTTCGCCGGAGGGTGGATCCACTCATCCGCCAGCGGTTCCTTCTCGTCGTCGGCCACCGTCATGAAGGCCTACAGTGCGGCGGGATGGCTGAGGGGGCCCCTCGGTTGGCCGACAAGCGCTGAGACCTGCACGGCGGGTGCGTGCGCGCAATCGTTCACTGGCGGCGTGATCCGGTACCAGACGGGCGCGGCTGCCATCACCATCCTCACCTCACAGAACGCCTCCATCCACAAGGCGTTCCAGACGGCCGGCGGCGCCGCTGGCTTCCTCGGATATCCCGTGGCAGCGGTGCAGAGCGTCACCGACAAGAACGGCAACGGCTTCGCCCAGAAGTTCGACGGCGGTTGGATCCATTCGTCGAACGCAGGGACTTTCACCTCCTCGACGGCGATCATGGAGCTCTACAGCGAGGCCGGCTGGCTTCGCGGCTCGCTCGGATGGCCCGTGGGGGCCGAAACCTGCGCATCGGGCACGTGCATGCAGGCATTCGCCGGGGGCACGATCCGGATCACGCCGACCCAGGAGGACGTCTTCCTGACGACGACCAACGCGGCGATCCTCAAGCTGTACTCGTCGATGGGCGGTGCCAAGAGCAGCCTCGGCCATGCCGCTTCCGACGTGCAGAAGATCACCGACCCCAACGGCGACGGATTCGGTCAGTCGTTCACCGGCGGGTGGATCCACTCATCCGACCGGGGAACGTTCGCATCCTCGACGGCGATGATGAAGCTCTACAGCGCACGAGGCTGGATCAGGGGAGATCTCGGGTGGCCGACGAGTGCGGAGACATGCACCTCCGGCACGTGCACGCAGTCGTTCGAGAACGGGACCCTCTCCTATACGAAGTAGACGGCGGGAGCGCTCGGATAGACTGGCCGCATGAAGGTACTGCTCACAGGAGCTGACGGATTCATCGGATCGCACCTCGCGGAGCAGCTGGTCAGGGACGGTCACGATGTCCGGGCGCTCGTGCTCTACAACTCGTTCGACTCGCGCGGGTGGCTCGACGGGATCGACGCGGAGATCGCGTCCGAGATCGAGTTCCTGCCCGGTGATGTGCGCGACCCCGCTCTGATGATGTCGGCGGTGAGCGACCGCGATGCGGTCCTCCACCTCGCTGCGTTGATCGCGATCCCGTATTCGTACGCTGCGCCCGACCTCTACGTCCAGACGAACATCCAGGGCACCCTGAACCTCCTGAACGCCGCCCGCGCTGCGGGGGTGAGCCGCTTCATCCACACCTCGACGAGCGAGGTGTACGGTACTGCGCGCTACGTGCCGATGGACGAGGGGCATCCGCTGCAGGGGCAGTCGCCGTACTCGGCGTCCAAGATCGCGGCAGATCAGATGGTCAACTCCTACTACGCGTCGTTCGGGTTGCCGACCGTCACGATCCGCCCTTTCAACACGTTCGGACCTCGCCAGTCCGCACGAGCGGTGATCCCGACCATCATCAGTCAGCTCGCCGCAGGCAAGCGAGAGATCCAGCTCGGAGCCGTCACGCCCACGCGCGACTTCACCTATGTCCCCGACACCGTGTCCGGGTTCACGACGGCGCTCACCAGCACGGCGGGCGTCGGAGAGGTCATCAATCTCGGTGCGGGTTTCGAGGTGTCGATCGGACAGACCTTCGACCTCATCGCCGAAGCGATGGGCATCGACGCCGTCGCGACCGAGGATCCCACACGACTGCGGCCTGCGAACTCGGAGGTCGAGCGACTCTTCTCCGACAATTCGAAGGCGAGAGACGTCCTCGGATGGTCGCCGCGGTACACCGGGATCGATGGCTTCCGGGACGGGCTGCGAGCCACAGCCGAGTGGTTCACCGAGCCCGCCAACCTCGCGCGCTACCGCACTGACGCCTACGTCGTATGAGCAGCGCTGAGAGCGTCGTCCGCACGATCCGCGAGGTCGTGGGTGAGGACCCGTTCGTGGGTCTGCACATCCCCGACATCGCGGAGCTCGAGAAGCAGCGGGTGCGAGAGTGCCTCGATTCGACATTCGTGTCGAGTGTCGGAGCCTTCGTCGGCGAGTTCGAGCAGTCGATCGCCGCGTTCACGGGAGCGCGCCACGCCGTCGCCGTCTCGAACGGCACGTCGGCGCTGCAGGTGGCGCTCCAACTCGCGGGGGTGGAAGCGGGTGACGACGTGATCGTGCCCACCCTCTCCTTCGTGGCCACCGCGAATGCCGTCTCGCACTCCGGAGCGACGCCGTACTTCGTCGACAGCGACGAGGAGACGCTCGGTCTGTCGGTCGAGGCGGTGTCAGAAGTCCTCACCGCAGCGCGATCGACACCGGAGGGTCTCGTCAACGCCTCCACCGGCCGACGCATCGGAGCGATCGTGCCGATGCACACGCTGGGACATCCGATGCGCATCGCCGAACTGGTCGCTCTGGCGGACTCGTACGGAGTGCCGATCGTCGAGGACGCAGCCGAGTCGCTGGGCAGCCGTGCGGGGGTGCAGCACACCGGGACCTTCGGTCGTCTCGGCATCCTCAGCTTCAACGGCAACAAGATCCTCACCACGGGTGGGGGCGGGATGATCCTCACGGACGACGACGAGCTCGCCCGCCGTGCGCGGCACCTGACGACGACGGCCAAACTGCCGCATCGCTGGGAGTTCGAGCACGACGAGATCGCGTACAACTACCGGATGCCGAACCTGAACGCCGCGCTCGGTGTCGCTCAACTGGAGCGGCTGCCGGAGTTCCTGACTGCCAAGCGGCGCCTCGCCGCCCGCTACCGAGACGCCTTCGCGGACCTCTCGGGAATCCGGTTCCTCTCTGAGCCGAACGGCACGGAGAGCAACTACTGGCTCTGTGCCGTGCAGGTGGACGGCGAACGCGCAGAGCGCGACGCCGTGCTGGAGGCGACCAACGACGCGGGACTCCAGTGTCGGCCGTTCTGGAACCTCCTCCACCTCCAGGCGCCGTACCGTCAGCTTCCGCACGCCGCAACCCCCGTCGCCGAGCGGTTGCACGCGAGTGTGGTCTGCATCCCCAGCTCCCCGGCTCTGGCTCGCGCATGAGGAGGGTCGCCGTGCTCACGGGCACCCGGGCCGACTACGGACTCCTGCGCGGGCTGCTGCGCGCGATCGACGCGGACCCGGCGCTCGATCTTCAGATCATCGCCACAGGCACGCACCTCAACGATTCGTTCGGCCGCACGGCGTCTGAGATCGAGAGCGATGGATTCACCGTCGCCGCATCCGTGCCGATCTGGACGGAGGACGACACCCGCCTCGGGGTCGCGGGCGACGTGGGATGGGCTCTTCCTCTGTACGCGCAGGCGCTCGACGACCTCGATCCCGACATCCTCGTCGTGCTCGGTGACCGGCTCGAGGCCTTCATCGCAGCGACTGCGGCGACGATACTCTCCGTCCCGGTCGCTCACATCCATGGGGGAGAGATCACCGAGGGTGCGATGGACGACGCGCTTCGGCACTCGATCACCAAGATGTCCTACCTCCATTTCGCCTCGACCGAGGAGCATCGTCGCAGGGTGATCCAGCTGGGGGAGGAGCCCGGACGCGTCCACTTCCATGGAGCGCCGGTCGTGGACGCGCTGGACGCGCTCGAACTCCTCCCACGCGACGCGGTCGCCCAGCAGTTCGGCATCCGCCTCAGTGACCCGTACGCCCTGGTGACCTTCCATCCGGCGGTGATGGACGTGGCAGCACCGGCAGTGCTGCTCGACCGGCTTCTCGCGGCACTGCTCGACGTCGACGGGCTGCACATCGTCATCACGGGCTCGAACTCGGATATCGGGACGGCGGATGTCCGCCAGCGCATCGCCGACTTCGTCGCGTCACATCCCGATCGTGTGGACTTCGTGGAGTCCTTCGGACAGCTGGGCTACCTCAGCGCGATGTCGTCGGCCGCTGTCGTCGCCGGCAACTCGTCCAGCACGGTGCTCGAGGCGCCGGTACTCGGCATCCCTTCAGTCCTGGTCGGCGATCGGCAGAAAGGGCGCCCGCTCGGCTCGAGCGTGCGGTCGCCGATGCCGACCCGCAGCGGGATCGCGGATGCGCTGCGCGAGGCGATCTCGGGTGCGAATCCCGGACCGGACGCCGCGATCTTCGGCACGCCCGGTTTCGCGGCGCGCACGACCATGACGCTCCGCGACACAGCGATACCGCGTCCGCCGCGGAAGAAGTTCTACGACATCGAGGAGGAATCGGGAGAATGACAGAATCGGTCTTCGTCATCGCCGAAGCAGGCGTGAATCACAACGGGTCCCTCGCCACGGCAGAGGAGCTCGTCGATCTCGCTGCAGCCGCCGGCGCGGATGCCGTCAAGTTCCAGACGTTCTCGGCTGACAACCTGGCGCTCGAGAGCGCTGCGCTCGCCGACTACCAGCGGACGTCGGACGAGGACCGTCGCTCGCAACATGATCTCCTCCGCCAGCTGGAGCTCACGCATGAGGAGTTCCGCAGTCTTCGAGACCGGTGCGAGACCCGTGGGATCCAGTTCCTCTCGACCGCCTTCGACGTCGCGGGCCTCGACTTCCTCGTGTCCGAGCTGGGCATCCCGGTCGTGAAGATCGCGTCGGGCGACCTCACCTTCGCGCCGCTCCTGGTGGCTGCCGGGCGTACCGGTCTCCCCGTGATCCTGTCCACCGGGATGGCGGAGATCGCGGAGATCGCTCGTGCTCTGAGGTTCATCGCGGCGGGTCTCGCGCAGGCGAACGGCCATCTGGAACCCGGGGCCAGGCTCTCGGACGACGTGCTCGAGCGCGCATGGGCGCAGCGTGATTCCGGGGTGGAGTTCGCTCAGCACGTCACGATCCTGCACTGCACGACGGAGTACCCTGCCGCCGACTCGCATCTGAATCTCCGCGCGATGCAGACGATCGCGTCGGAATTCGGCCACCGCGTCGGATACTCCGATCACTCGCTCGGGTCGCTCGCGTCGGTGCTCGCCGTCGGTCTCGGTGCCACAGTCGTCGAGAAGCACTTCACCTTCGACGTGGATGCTGACGGTCCGGACCATGCCGCGTCCCTGGACCCGGACGGACTGCACGCCTACGTCGCCGATATCCGCCGCGTGCCGGTGATGCTCGGATCGGCTGAGAAGCGCTGTCAGCCGGTGGAGGAAGGCAATCGCGCAGTCGTGCGTCGGAGTCTCGTGGCGGTTCGTGACATCGCAGCCGGTTCCGTGATCACGGAGCTCGACGTCGCCTGCTACCGTCCGGCCAGCGGCAGGACCTCCTTCGAGTACTGGGAGGTCGTCGGATCGACGGCCGAGCGAAGCTACGCCCGGGGTGACCTGATCGATGCGTGAACTCGTCCTCCTCGGTGGAGGCGGCCACGCGCGCTCGGTTGTCGCGGCGCTGGCACTCGCCGGCGAGGAGGTACTCGGCTTCCTCGGGCCCGAGGCGTCGAACGGCGATCTCGAGCTGCCGCGTCTCGGCGGCGACGAGCTGCTGGCGGGGTACGACCCCCATCGCATCGCGATCGTCAACGGTCTGGGTGCGATCGCAGCGCGGGAGCGCATGCATCGCCTGGTCGAGGCGCTGGGCCTTCCCATCGCCTCGGTGCTGCATCCGCGCTCGTTCGTCGACCCGTCCGCTCGGCTCGGTGCCGGCGTCCAGGTGCTCGCCGGCGCGATCGTGAACGCGGGCGCGGTCATCGGCGACGGTGTGCTCATCAACTCGGGATCCATCGTCGAGCACGGTGTCGTGGTCGGGAACCATGCGCACCTCGCGCCCGGATCCGTCGTGGCCGGAGACGTTCGCATCGGGGAGCGAGCGCACATCGGCCTGGGCGCTCGGATCATCCAGGGAGTGACGGTAGGGTCAGGATCGACCGTCGGCGCGGGCGCGGTCGTGCTGACCGACGTTCCCGACGGAGCCACTGTCGTCGGCGTCCCCGCCCGACCGATGCGAAAGAAGGACGAGCAGTCATGACAGACCGGCAGTTCCTGTCCACCGCGCCCGGGACGACCATCCGCGATGCCCTGCTGCAGCTCGATCGCGGCGGCCTGCAGGTCGTCTTCGTCGAGGACGAGGACGGGGTCCTCGTCGGTGCGGTCAGTGACGGGGACATCCGGCGCGGGCTGATCGCAGGCTCCTCGATCGAGGACCCCGTGGCGTCCGTGATGAATCGGACCCCCGCCGCGGTGGAGCCCAGCGCGAGCCAGGAGGATGTCGACGCCCTCAAGCGGAGTCGCGGTATCCGTGTCGTCGCGGTCGTCGACTCCGCCGGGCGCATGGTCGATGTCGTCGGCGAGCGCGATCGGATCTCGACGGTCCTCGACACACCGGTGGTTCTGATGGCCGGCGGCCGGGGTCAGCGGCTGTACCCGATCACCAAGGACATCCCGAAGCCCCTGGTACCACTCGGCGACGTGCCTATGATCGACATCATCCTCAGCAGGCTGCGCGAGCAGGGGTTCCGCCGTATCCATGTGTCGGTCAATCATCTGGGCCACCTCATCGAGGAGCATCTCAAGGACGGCGATGCGCACGGTCTCGAGATCACCTATCTTCACGAGCCCGCTCCGCTGGGGACGGCTGGCGCCCTCGCGCAGCTGACCTCGGAGATCGATCAGCCGTTCGTGGTGATGAACTCCGACTTGCTCACCCAGGTCGACCTGCGGAGGATGCTCGCGTTCCATCGCGCGGCGGGTGCGGCAGCCACGATCGGCGCGCGAGAGTACGGCTTCGAGATCCCGTTCGGAGTGATCCGCCGTGACGGCGACGCCGTCGTCGCGCTCGCCGAGAAGCCGTATCACTCCGAGCTCGTGAGCGCGGGCATCTACGTGCTCGAACCGGTCGCGCTGAAGACTCTCGTCGCCGACGAGTACTGCGACATGCCCACGCTGCTGGCTCGACTCATGGAAGACGGCAAGAAGGTCGGGGCGTTCGAGATCCACGAGGAGTGGATCGACGTCGGGCGCCCTGACGATCTCGAACGCGCGCGTCAGGCGTGGGAACGGAGTAGACGATGAGGATCTGCACGATCACGGTGCGGGCGGGGTCGAAGGGGGTGCCCGGGAAGAACCTGCGGATGGTCGCCGGCCGCCCGCTCTTCGGACACTCGGTTGCTCAGGCCGTCGAGACCGGCTTGTTCGACGAAGTCGTCGTGTCGAGCGATTCCGATGAGATCCTCGCGCTGGCGCCCTCCTTCGGCGCGA
This sequence comes from Microbacterium sp., assembly GCF_041641055.1. GTDB lineage: Bacteria > Actinomycetota > Actinomycetes > Actinomycetales > Microbacteriaceae > Microbacterium. The sequence goes on along the minus strand of NZ_JBEPZB010000004.1, from coordinate 132,930 downwards.
CGGGAGTGGTGCGACGTCCTGCCGAGATGGCCACGGACACCGCCGGAAAGGTCCCCGCCATCGCACACGCGGTGCGCACGACGGAAGAGCGGACCGGGCAGCGGTTCGAGGTGTGCGTCGACCTGGACGCGACTAGTCCGCTGCGGACGGTCGCTGACATCCGCGCTGCGGTCGGGATGTTCGAGCAGTCGGACGTCGACTCGGTGATCACCGGCGCAGAAGCGCGTCGAAACCCGTACTTCAATCTCGTCGAAGAGCAACCCGACGGCACCGTCGCGGTGGCGAAGCAACCCGGTGACGCCGTTCTACGCCGCCAGGACGCCCCCCGGTGCTTCGACATGAACGGCTCGATCTATGTGTGGCGTCGAGAGGCGCTCCTCGAGGACCAGGTGGTGTTCTTCCCCTCGACCATCCTGTACGAGATGCCGGCGGAGCGCTCCATCGACGTCGACAGCGAATTCGACTTCAGGATCGTCGAGTGGCTCATGGCGCAGCGGGAAGATCTGTGAGCGCGAGAGCGGGAGACATCGACGCGCGTACCTCGCCCTCGATGCGTGCGCTTCTCGACTTGGAGAACGATGCGCCGGACTCGCTCCTTGAGATCCTCCCCGGGAACACCGTGCCGTTCTGGGCTCACGTGCGTGTGCAGATCGCCTGGCTCCTTTCAGCGGAACAGACGGGGAGCGTCGAAGTAGCGAGAACCAGCTCGTGGAGTCGATGGGGTGAGGTTCGACGCGTGGCACGCGGCTACCTTCCCAGCCGTTGGGATGCGGTGCGCCGCGCTGAGCCGCACGACGTCCTGTTCTACGTGTCAGGGGTCACGCTCTCGGCAGAGGACGGTCGCGCCCGGAACTGGCTGGTCGACGACTTCGCCGAGGCGACGACGGATGCGGTGGTCGTGCAACACCGGCCCCTGCCTTCCCCGGTTGGCCCTCCGCTCTTCTCTCCGACTCTGAGCATGGAGGCGGCGACCGCCCGGTCGCGCTGGCGCGCGAGAGGAAAGTCGTTCGCACCCGAGTATGTGTCGTCGATGAATACCCTGCTGGGCGAATTCGCTCGCCACCTGGGCAAGTCGCCAGGCGCGTTCCAGCCGATCGTGCAGGGAGTCCTTCGCAACGAGCGTCTTCGTCCGTTCCAGATGCAAGAGCTCTCGCGCATGCTCGAACGCGTCGCACCGAAGGTGGCCTTCTACGACAATGGCTCGTACACCTACAACGGCGAGCAGCTCGGTCTGATGAAAGACGCGGGCATCCACGTCGTCGAGCCTCAGCACGGATGGATCGGGCCCTCTCATCCCGCATACAACTTCGGCCGGGTCTTCTCCCGACCGGAACTGGCGCGGGCGGTGCCGGACGAGCTCCTCACCTTCGGTTCCTTTTGGTCGGACTCCATTCGGCATCCTGGCGTCACCACCGCCATCGGAAAGCCGCATCTCGAGCGACAGGCCGCTGCCAGTCGGTCTCGCACGGCGAAGCAGGTGCTCGTGGTCTCGTCGCGGACGGACATCGCAAGCACCGACGCCTTCGTCGTCGATCTGCGTGCGGCCCTGGGGTCGGAATGGAGCGTCGTGTTCCGGCCGCACCCGGGCGAGCGGGCAGAAGCGAGAGAGCGCTATCCACGGCTCTCCAGGGACTCGGGCGTGGCGATCGATGACCATGAGGACGTCTATGAATCCCTGAAGAGCGCTTCCGTGGTCGTGGGTGAAGCCAGCACGGTTCTCTTCGAAGCTCGCGCCTTCGGTTGCCAGGTGATCGCGCGGGAGAGTGCATTCGCCGAGAACGTGATCGGCGACGCATTCGGGGCGCGGGTGGGAGGCGTCGAGGAGACGGTTTCTCGTCTCCTGGCCGGACCGGACGCGAGTGGTGATCGCGAGGACACCGACCCGACGATCTGGGCACCGGGGGCTATCGACTCGTACACCCGTTGGTCCGAGGAGCGCCTCCGTGAACGTGACGGGGCATGACGCGACCGCAGCGGTCAGGAGCTTTCCGGGTGACTGTCCTAGAATTGCGTCATCCCCGTGGCGGTCTCCCTCGCCACGCGCCGAATGAGTGGGCCTGTGACTGATACCCGAGATCTTTTTGCCGCCGTCCCGCGTTCCGAGTTCGAAACCCCCGGCAAGAGCCGCGGTCTCATCGACGTGGTGCGCTGGCGGTATCTGCTGAACCTGCTGGTGCGCACCGGGGTGACGACGAGGTACCGGAACTCGGTGCTGGGCTGGACGTGGTCCTATGTGCGACCGGCGGCGCAGTTCCTCGTCTTCTGGGTGGTCCTCGGACTGTTCATGAACCTGGATCGCGGCATCCCGAACTATGCGGTCTACCTTTTCTCGGGGATCGTCGTGATCAACCTGTTCTCCGAGGGCTTCAAGAACGCGACGACCTCGATCGTCGGCAATGCGCCGCTCGTGCGCAAGGTGTTCCTTCCTCGTCAGCTGTTCGCCGTCTCAGCGATCATCGTCGCCTTCGTGCATTTCCTGCCGCAGGTCGGGCTCCTCCTCATCGTGTGCCTCCTGCTCGGCTGGATCACGCACATCTCCATCGTCTCGATCCTCGCCATCCTCGCGGGAATGATCATCGTGATGGTGTTCAGCCTGGGCCTCGGTCTGTTCTTCGGAGCGGTGAATGTGCGCTTCCGGGATGCGGAGAACATCGTCGAGCTGATGCTGCTGCTCGCCACCTGGGCGTCCCCGGTCCTGTACGGATGGGTGCAGGTGCAGGACGCCGTCGTCAAGACGCTCGGCTGGCCGCAGTGGATCGTCGAGGTATACCTGCTGAATCCGATCACGCAGGGCGTCGAGCTCTTCCATTACGCGTTCTGGCGACCGGCGACGGAGGGGATGGTCTCGGCAGCCGGATACGCTGGTGAGGCGATGATCGACATCCCGCCGGGACTGGCGTGGAACACTCTGTGGACGTTCCTGATCGCCGTGGCCACCCTGCTGTTCGGACAGTTCGTCTTCCGGCGCCTCGAAGGAAGGTTCGCACAAGACCTATGAGCGAGCAGACGGCGCACAAGCCGAGCATCATCATCGACGGAGTGCGCAAGCGCTTCACCCTCAACCACGCGTTCTCGCTGAAGGACACGGTCGTCGCCTGGATCAAGCGGCGCAAGCTCACCAGCGAGTTCGAGGCATTGAAGGGTCTCGACCTCGTCATCGGCGAGGGCGAGTCGGTCGCGATCCTCGGCTTCAACGGGTCGGGGAAGTCGACGCTCCTCAAGCTCATCTCCGGCGTCATGGAGCCGGACGACGGCGAGGTGCTGACCCGCGGTCGTGTCGCGGGCCTCATCGAGGTCGGGGCAGGGTTCCACCCTGAGCTGTCCGGTCGAGAGAACGTCTTCCTCAACGCCGCCATCCTCGGCATGAAGCGCCATGAGATCGAGGCGCGGTACGACGAGATCGTGGCGTTCAGTGAGATCGAGCAGTTCATCGACCAGGAGGTCAAGCACTACTCCTCCGGCATGTTCATGCGACTCGCCTTCTCGGTCGCGATCCACGTCGAGCTCGACGTGCTCCTGGTCGACGAGATCCTCTCGGTCGGTGACGCGCCCTTCCGTGAGAAGTGCCGCCTCAAGTTCGAGGAGCTCATCTCCGAAGGCAAGACGCTCGTGGTCGTCAGCCACGACATGGAGATGGTGCGCGAGCTCTGCACCCGCGGAATCGTGATCAACAAGGGCGAGGTCGTCTACGACGGCGAGGTCGAGGGCGCCATCTCCTTGGTGGACGCGTGATACTCGACTGGTTCGCCGTCGTACCGGCGTTTCTCGTCGGGGTGGCCGTGGTGTTCCTACCCGGACTCCTCGCCCTCTACGGGGTCGGAATACGTGGGTTGGCGCTGGTCGCTTACGCGCCCTTGTTCAGCATCGCGTCCACCGCCTCGATCGCACTTGTCTTCGGGCAGCTCGGCGTCGCGTGGACGCCGATCACCTGGGCGATCGCATCCGTCGCGCTGATCGGGGTCTCCTGGCTCTGCGGAAGGTACATCCGGATGCCGGAAGCCGCAGAGACCTTCACCGGCCGCCGAATTCTGCTGGTCGGTCTCGGCATCGGGGTCGTCTTCTCGGCCTGGCGCCTGGTCGCATACATGGGCGATCCTTCCGCGATCTCGCAGACCAATGACGCGGTCTTCCATATGAACGCGCTCCGCCACATCCTCGAGACGGGCGATGCGTCGTCGCTGCACGTGAACTCCGTGATCGGGGGACGAACGTTCTATCCCGCCGCGTGGCACGGCATCGCCTCGATGATCGCGCTGTCCGCCGGAGTCGACATCCCGGTCGCCGCCAACGTCTTGACCGTCGTGATCGGCGCGCTCATCTGGCCACTCGGGATCGCCTGGCTCACCCGCACAGCGTTCGGCTCGAACGTCGTCGCCGCGTACGCCGCGATCCTCGCAGGCTCGCTCCAGGCATTCCCGCTGCTGATGTTCCAATGGGGAGTCCTGTTCCCGAATGCGCTGTCCACCTCCATCGTCCCTGCGGGCATCGCAGCGATGATCACGGTCGCGCGCCATTTCCGAGTGTCGAGAACCATGCGGGACGGCGTGCTTCTCGCGTTGATCACCGCAGTGACTGCGGGAGCCATCCTGTTGTCGCAGCCAGCGGCATTCCTTCTGTGGGCGTCCATCTCAATCGTGTGGCTCACCTTCTTCCTCGTCAGCCGTGAACAAGCCGTTCGTCGCGGTTGGGCGATCGGCATATCCGCGGCACTGTGGCTGGGCCTGGGCGTCGTGTGGTGGTTCCTGGCACGGGGCACCTCCGGATCGCACTGGCCGCCGTTCCGTGGCAAGTTCGAAGTGCTCCTCGACGTCCTGCTGAACGGCCAGGTCAGAATGCCGTACGCCTTCGTCATCAGCGCGCTGGCGATCGTCGGGCTGATCGCGGCCGCCCGGATGCGGGCGACACGCTGGTTCGCTGTCGCTTGGGGGGGCGTGTCGTTCATGTACATTCTCGTGGCAGCGATCGGCAACGAGTTCGTGCGAGAGAGCATCCTCGGCGCCTGGTACGCCGACCCATACCGGATCGCCGCAGCCGCCCCGCTCGTAGTCATCCCCCTCGCGGCCCTCGGTCTCGACATCCTCCTCCGTTTCGCCGCCAGACGATCGGGAAGAACTGCCGACGCCCCGATCATCGCGACGGTGGGAGTCGTCTTCGCCTCTGTCGTGATGGTCCTGATCATCCTGCTGCGCAGCGTCGCGATGCCGGCCTTCCTGGAGGGCACTTACGACCGCGATTCCCGGTACGCCGCCGCCGACGACTCTTATCTGAACCCGGACGAGAGGGCACTGCTGGAAGAGCTGCCCGACCTCGTCGACGCCGATGCTCGCGTTCTCGGCAACCCATCCACCGGCGCAGGCTTCGGTTACTTCCTCAGTGGAATCGACGTCTTCCCCCGCACCTGGTCACCGCCCCGCAACGAGGTGTGGGAGGTCATCGCCGAACGGCTTCACGACGCGGCGACCGACGATGCCGTCTGCGACGCGCTCGAGGTCTACGGAGACCCCGAGTACGTGCTGGACTTCGGGCAGAGCGAGGGAGGGTCGGGCAAGTTCCCCGCGCCCGGCATGACCGACTTCGCGGGCCAGGCCGGTTTCGAGCTCGTCACCCGCGAGGGCGATGTCTCGCTCTGGCGTATCACGGCGTGCGATCGGTGATCTCCGCCGGAAAGTCGGTAGGATTCCAAGCGATGCGCCAGGTAGATCGATCCGTTCTCGTCGTCATCCCGGCGCTGAACGAAGAGGAGTCCGTCGCGGACGTCGTCCGCGATGTGAGCACGGCGCTCCCCGGAGCCCGGTGCCTCGTGGTCGACGATGGGTCGATCGACAAGACCGGACGGCGCGCGAGCGAAGCCGGCGCCGAAGTCCTCACGCTGCCCTACAACCTCGGAGTCGGCGGTGCGATGCGCGCGGGCTTCCGGTTCGCCAGGCAGCACGGGTACCGCGTCGTGATACAAGTGGATGCCGACGGACAGCACGACGCCGCGGCCCTCGCCGAACTCTTAGCAGGCCTCGACCATGCAGACCTGATGATCGGCGCGCGCTTCGCCGGACGCGGAGATTACGGTGTGCGGGGGCCGCGTCGGTGGGCGATGAGAATGCTCGCCGCGGTCATGAGCCGTGTCGCACGCACACCCCTCACAGATGTGACCAGCGGTTTCAAGGCCGCTGGTCCGCGGGCGATCGACCTGTTCGCCGACAACTTCCCGGCGGAGTACCTCGGCGACACGATCGAGGCGCTCGTGATCGCGGCGCGCGCCGGTCTCACGATCCGCCAGGTGCCCGTCGCTATGCGCGTGCGCCAGGCGGGCACCCCGTCGCATCACCCCGTGAAGGCTGCCGTCTATCTCATGCGCGCGTGCGCAGCCTTTGCGCTGGCGATGCTGCGACCGCGGGCACACGTGGAGGTCTCGTGAACACGGTCACGTACGTCTTCGGCATCGTCGCCGCTCTGCTCGCGCTCTTCGCGATCGTCGAACTGATGCGTCGAGGCACACTCCGCGAGCGACACGCGGTGTGGTGGTTCGTCGGTGGGGTTCTCGCGCTCGTGATCGCGGTGTTCCCTCAGACTCTCAGCTGGGCAGCCAAGGCGGTCGGCGTCAGTGTGCCCGCCAACCTCGTCTTCTTTATCGCGATCGGACTGCTGTTTCTCGTCAGTTTGCAGTACGGCGCCGAGCTGACACGGATCGAAGAGAAATTGCGAGTGCTCGCCGAGCGTGCCGCTTTCCACGAGCATCGCCTCGAGCAGCTCGAGGCGGACAGCGTCGAGTGTAAACCTGCGACGCAGGTCGGGAACGACCCTGAGTTGCGGGCAGACGTCGATCCTGAGGAGCCGCCTCGATGAACGCCGGTCGCCGGGTGGTCGTCGCATCGCGACTCTTCTCCCCTGAAGTCGGCGCCGGCGCCTTCAGGCTCGGAGCTCTCGCTCGCGCGTTGGTGCGGAGGGGGGAAACGGTTCGAGTTCTGACGACCGTGCCGCCGGATCACGCGCCACCGATCGCCGATGCACCAGGAGTCGAGGTTTCACGCTGGCCGGTGCTGCGTGATGCGGGCGGCAACGTCCGAGGGTACGTCCAGTATGCGAGCTATGATGCGCCGCTTCTCTTCAGGCTGCTGTTCTCCCGATTCGATGTCGTCGTGGCAGAATCGCCGCCGACGACGGGGCTGGTCACGCTGGCCGTCGCGTGGCTGAAGAGGCGCCCAGTCGTCTACTACGCGGCGGACGTCTGGACAGACGGCGTCATCTCGATGGGCGCTCCGCGCGCAGTGATCTCTGTCATGCGCTGGATGGAAAAGACGGTGCTGCGACGGTCACAGGCGATCATCTCGGTGTCTGAGGAGGTGAGTGAGAGGCTGCTGCTCCTCGGCGCAAGGCAGTCGCGAATCACCACGGTCGGCAACGGGATCGCGACGGACATCTTCTCGCCTGACGTCGCCCCCGCGGGGGCGGGAGAGCGGTACTTCGTCTATACCGGCACGATGTCGGAATGGCAGCGTCCGGACGTCTTCATCCGTGCCTTGCAGCAGATCTCCGACGAGGACCCCGAGGTCCGATTGAAGTTCTTCGGGCAGGGGGCGGTCGTTCCTGAGCTCCGTGCGCTCGCCGAGAAGATCATGCCCGGCCGGGTGGACTTCGGCGGAGTGGTGCCGCCTGATGAATCCGCGCGGTGGATCCGCGGCGCTGTCGCCGCGCTCGTGAGCATCGTCCCCGGGATCGGGTATGACTTCGCTCGGCCCACCAAGACCTTCGCGGCAGCGTCGGTCGGCACGCCCGTCCTTTTCGCGGGTCCGGAGACGGGAGCGCGCCTGGTCACAGAGGCCAATCTCGGGCGTGCCGCCGCCTTCACTGCAGAGGCTGTGGCCGACGAGATGCGTGCTTTGCTCGCCGAAGGTCTTGACGGCACGACTGAGCGGCTGCGGTCGGATCGCTCCCGATGGGCTCGGGAGAACGTGTCCCTGGATGCGGTCGCCGATCGGGTCGCACAGGTCGTTTCTCAGGTCAGCGCGCGGACCGCCGATAAGATTGAACGTCCTGCCGGCGCAACGCCCGGGTCTCATGGAAGGTCTGCTTCGTGACTCACAGCTCCCACGTCCGAATCGTCGACTCCGCCGACGTGGCGGCAGACGCCACGATCGGTGACGGCTCGTCCATCTGGCACCTCGCACAGGTGCGCGAGAACGCCCAGCTCGGAGAGAACTGCATCGTCGGGCGCGGCGCCTACATCGGCACCGGGGTCGTCATGGGCGACAACTGCAAGGTCCAGAACTACGCACTGGTGTACGAGCCCGCGAAGCTGGGCGACGGTGTCTTCATCGGACCGGCGGTCGTGCTCACGAATGACACCTACCCGCGCGCCATCAACGCCGACGGCACCATCAAGAGCGCGCACGACTGGGAGCCGGTCGGCGTCACCATCGAACGCGGCGCCGCCATCGGCGCCCGTGCGACCTGCGTCGCACCCGTGGCCATCGGTGCCTGGGCCACTGTGGCGGCCGGTGCCGTCGTCGTGAAGGACGTTCCCGCGTACGCCTTGGTCGCCGGTGTTCCCGCGCGTCGCATCGGCTGGGTGGGGGAGTCCGGCGTGCCGCTGGTGCGGGGCGATGCTGAGAACACCTGGATCTGCCCGAGCACGGGTGACCGATTCTTCGAAACCGACGGAAAACTGACCAAGGAGACCGTGTGAGCGAGTTCATTCCCCCCGCAAAGCCCATCATCGGCGACGAGGAGCGTGAGGCCGTCGATCGCGTGCTCCGCAGCGGCATGGTGGCGCAGGGCCCCGAGGTCGCGGCGTTCGAGAAGGAGTTCTCGGAGCACTTCGTGCCCGGTCGTCCGTCCGTCGCGGTGAACTCGGGCACGGCAGGACTCCACCTGGGACTCCTCGCGGCCGGGGTCGGCGCGGGTGACGAGGTCATCGTCCCGTCCTTCACCTTCGCAGCCACGGGCAACTCCGTCGCACTGACCGGCGGTATCCCGGTGTTCGTCGACATCGAGCCCGACACCTTCTCCCTCGACCCCGAGGCCGTCGCCGCGGCGATCACGCCGAAGACCAAGGGCATCCTCCCGGTGCACCTCTATGGTCACCCGGCCCGCATGCGCGAACTCGAGGCGCTCGCCGCCGAGCGCGGCGTCGCGCTGTACGAGGATGCCGCCCAGGCCCATGGTGCCGCTCTCGACGGCCGGCCCGTCGGCTCCTTCGGCGAGTTCGCGATGTTCAGCCTGTACCCGACGAAGAACATGACCAGCGGCGAAGGCGGCATGGTCACGACGGCGACCGACGAGCTCGCCCGCCAGGTGAAGCTCCTGCGCAACCAGGGCATGGAGCGTCAGTACGAGAACGAGGTCATCGGCTTCAACGCGCGGATGACCGACATCCACGCCGCGATCGGCCGGGTTCAGCTCACCAAGGTCGACGCGTGGACCAGGCAGCGTCAGCAGAACGCGGCGTTCCTGGACGCGAACCTGCAGGGAGTCGTGGTCCCACCGGTCGCCGAGGGCGCCGTTCACGTCTACCACCAGTACACCATCCGGGTTCCCGAGGACCGCGACGGCTTCGTCGCCGCGCTGAAGAGCGAGTACAACGTCGGGGCGGGTGTCTACTACCCGATCCCGAACCACCGGCTGCCCTCCCTCACCCACTTCGCCCCCGGCCTCGACCTGCCGGAGACCGAGCGCGCCGCTCGCGAGGTCGCGTCGCTGCCCGTGCACCCGTCGCTGAGCCAGGACGACCTCGAGCGCATCGTCGCGGCCGTCAACGCGGTCGCGAAGGCGGGTTCCTGATGACCCTGCGCGCCGGGCTCCTCGGCGTCGGGATGATGGGACGCCACCACGCCCGCGTGCTCCGCGAGATCGACGGGATCGACCTGGTCGCGATCGCCGACCCCGGGGGCGACCCGCACGGCGTCGCCGGCGATCTGGAGATCCTTCCCGACATCGACGCACTCATCGCGGCCGGGATCGACATCGCCGTCGTCGCGGTGCCTACTCGCTTCCATGAGGATGCGGCGCTGAAGCTGGCCTCCGCGGGCGTCCACACGCTCGTCGAGAAGCCCATCGCGCACAGCGTCGAGGCCGGTCAGCGCATGGTCGACGCCTTCGCGGCGGCAGGGCTGGTCGGAGCCGTCGGCCACATCGAGCGCTTCAACCCCGCTCTGCAGGAGCTTCGTCGCCGCATCGAGGGTGGTGAGCTCGGCGCGGTCTACCAGGTGACGACCCGTCGCCAGGGGCCGTTCCCCTCGCGCATCGCCGACGTGGGCGTCGCGAAGGATCTCGCATCCCACGACGTCGACCTCACCGCGTGGGTGGTGCAGAGCGACTACGAGCGCGTCTTCGCGCAGACCGCCTTCAAGAGCGGGCGCGAGCATGAGGACATGATCACGATCACCGGTCGCACCGCATCCGGAGTGATCGTGAACAACATCGTGAACTGGCTGAGCCCGATGAAGGAGCGTGTCACCGTCGTCACCGGCGAGAAGGGCGCATTCGTCGCCGACACCTCGACGGGCGACCTCACCTTCTATGCCAATGGCACGATCCCCCTCGAGTGGGAGTCCGTGTCGTCGTTCCGCGGGGTCTCAGAAGGAGACGTCACGCGCTACGCGTTCGCCAAGCGCGAGCCGCTGCGCGTCGAGCATGAGGCCTTCCGCGATGCCGTGCTCGGGCAGCAGACCGACGTCGTGACCATGGAACAGGGCCAGCGGACGCTCGTCGTCGTGGAGTCGGCCCTGGAGTCGGCGCGTTCCGGTTCTTCGATCGTCCTCTGATCGATGATCCAGATCTTCGGCACCCTGAAGCGCCTGCTCCCGTTCCTTCCGCCGTCGGCGCGGAAGTTCCTCGGCGTTTTCGCGATCGTGAGCTCGGTACTGGCTCTCGTGGACGTGGTGGCGCTCATGCTGCTCGCGCTGACGCTGGCCGCGAGTGTGACCAAGCGGGACATCGTCCTTCCCATCATCGGAACGATCGACGCTGACCAGGTGCTGTGGTTGATTCTGGTGCTGGCGGTGATCGTGATCGCGAAGTCGGCCGCGAACGTCTGGCTGCAGTGGATCGCGACTCGACGCTTCGCGTCTTATGAGCTTGCAGTGGGTCAGGAGCTTTTCACCGCCTACATCCGATCGTCCTGGACCGACCGCATCTCACGCAACAGTGCGCAGATCGTCCAGATGTCAGACACCGGGATAGCGAACGTCATCGCCGGGTTCCTGCTGCCGGTGACCACTCTGCCCGGGCTGCTCGTTACGTCGGTGGGTGTCGTGACCGTGATCGTCGTCGCACAACCGATCACTGCCCTGGTGACCATCCTGTATCTGGGCGGAATCGCAGTCTTGCAGTATCTCGTCCTCAGCGGAAAGACACGGCAGGCTGCACGGGTGGCGCGCAACTCCTCGCTGCGGGTTGCGACCCTGATCTCCGGGATGGTGGCGTCGCTCAAAGAGATCACGCTCCGCGGCAAGGCCGACGAGGTGACGGAGGTGGTGCGCAAGAATAGGCGCCTGACGGCACAGGCACGTGCCAATTCCGGTTTCCTTTCAGCAGTGCCGCGCTTCATTTTCGATGCGGCCATCATCGGCGGGTTCGTCATCGTCGGCGGTGCGGCCTTCCTCGTCGGGGGGATGGATGCGGCGATCTCCGCAGTCGCGCTCTTCGGCATCGCCGGGTTCCGTCTCGTTCCCTCACTGACCGGTTTTCAGTCGGTGATCACACGCACGATCACCTCGGGCCCTTACGTGGACGCCGTGATTGCCGACGTGGAGGCCTCAAAGAAATTCCTCGCAGACCAGGAGGTACTCGGGAAAGAGCCGCTTCCCGGAACTCCCGAGGTGCTGGAACTCACCGACGTGGAGTTCACGTTCCCTGCAAGTGACGTCCCGGCGGTTCGTGACGTGCATCTGCGGATCCCCATGGGAACGTCCGTGGGCATCGCCGGCGCATCCGGAGCCGGCAAATCGACACTGGTTGACCTTCTGCTCGGTCTTCTCACTCCGACTACAGGATCGATCCGTATCGATGACAAGCCACTCGAGGACGTTCTCGAGGCATGGCGCACCCATGTGGGATACGTTCCCCAGGAGGTGACACTGTTCGACGGCTCGATCGCTCAGAACATCGCTCTCACCTGGGGCGACGATTACGACCTGGCACGGGTGGAGGACGCGGCCCGGCGCGCGCAGCTCTGGAATGTGATCGAGCAACGCGCGGATGGACTGCAGACTCAGGTCGGCGAGCGCGGTCTCACCCTGTCCGGTGGACAACGGCAGCGACTCGGCATCGCGCGCGCGCTCTACAGCAACCCCCTGATCCTGGTGCTCGACGAGGCGACGAGTGCGCTGGACACGAAGACCGAGGCAGATGTCGCCGATGCGATTCGCGACCTTCGAGGGGATGTGACGGTGATCGCGGTGGCGCATCGACTCAGCACCATCAGGGAGTCGGATCAGATCCTGTTCATGCAGGACGGCACGGTGGCTGCCAACGGAACCTTCGACGAGGTGGTCGCAGCGAATCCGGCGTTCGCTGCTCAAGCCAAGCTGGCCGGGCTCGCATGAAGGGCGTGAGGTGAGCACCCGCTCTCGCGTCGTCGGTGCGGTGCGCGCGGCGACGGGCATCGTCCCCGATGCTGTTCTCGCGCGTCTCATGCCGCGAGGGCTGCGCTGGGACCAGACGCAGATGCGCGTCGCTCACGCTCCGTCGACACCAGTGCGCCTGCTCATCGCTCCGACGAACTCCGCCGGACAGGCGTATAGGTGGGCGCGCGCAGTGGAGTCGTCGCTGTCGACCGTGGGTGCGGTGAACCTCATGACCACGAATGCGCGCACCGCTCGATTCTCGTTCCCCGCTGACGTGGAGGTCCCGGACTCGGGTTATCTGTTCGCTCACGGATGGCAGAAGCGGCAGCGAGAGGCGATCGTCGGCGAATTCACCCACGTGCTGATCGAGTCCGGTCGTTACGTGCACGGTCCGGTGCCCTGGAAGTCTCCGACGTCAGCAGCACTGGACCTCGCGGCCCGCGGGGTGGGCATCGGACTTCTGTGGCACGGCAGCGACATCCGCGTTCCGAGCGAGCACGCGGCCTGGGAGGCGGACTCGCCCTTCGGGCCGCGTGGGCACTACCCGACTGAGGCCACCGCTGTTCTCGAGGCGAATGCCATCGATCGCGGTCGGATGATCACAGACACAGATCTTCCAGTCTTCGTGTCGACGCCGGGTCTGCTCTCGGTGCCGCGCGCGCGGTGGCTGCCGGTCGTCGTCGATCCCTCGTACTGGAGAGCGCCGGAACCGCCGCTCTCGGCGGGTGTTCCGGTCGTGGCGTATGTTCCGAGCAACTCGCCGATGAAGGGTGACAGCTCCATCGACATCCAGCTCGAGTCCCTCGAATCCGAGGGACTCATCCGGTACCGTCGTCTCGAGGGAGTGCCTGCGTCGGAGATGCCCGACGTGTACCGATCTGCCGATATCGTCCTCGACCAGTTCCGGCTCGGGGACTACGGTGTGGCGGCATGCGAAGCCATGGCGGCCGGGCGCGTCGTGATCGGTCATGTCCATGACGAGGTGCGTGCGCGTGTCGTCGACCTCACAGGACGGGATCTGCCGATCGTGGAGGCGCGTTACGACGGTGTCGGCGAGAAGGTCCGTGAGATCCTCGACGACCCGGAGCCGTGGATCGCCCTGGCCAAGACGGGAATTTCCTTCGTCGACGAGATCCATGATGGCCGACTCTCGGCCACACAGCTGTCGGACTTCCTCGGCATCGCAGTCGACACGTCGTCCTCACTCCAGGAAGGACGCGATGACTGATCGCCGCCCCCGAATCCTCTGCATCTCCTTCTCCGACATCACGGCGGACTCCCGAGTGCTCAGGCAGCTCGACGTCCTGGCCGAGTTCGGAGACGTGACCACTCTTGCGTACGGGGCTCAGCCCTCCCAGGCTCAGGATCACCTGGAGATCGATCGCGGACTTCCGTCGCTCCCTCAGACGCCGTTCGGCGTGCTCAACCTGGCTCTCCGACGCTACCGCGCAGCAGAAGTGCAAGCGCCGGCGGTGCGAGAAGCACTGCGCCTCCTCGGGGACCGTGAGTTCGACGTCGTGGTGGCGAACGAGGCCCGCGCCCTCCCGCTCGCATTCTGCGTGGGCGGCGCACCGAAGATCTGGTGCGATCTTCACGAGTGGGCACCGGAAGAGCGGACGCATGTGCTTTCGTGGCGACTGCTCGTCTCTCCATTCATGCGGTGGGTCTGTGCCCAGTACCTCCCGAGAGTGGATGCCTCGACGACCATCAACGACTCCATCGCGGCGATGTACGCGGACGGTTTCGGCATGCGGCCCGACATCGTCCGCAACGCCATCGCCTACCGTCCGGACCTGGGCCCAGCTCCACGGAGCGAGACCACGGTACGACTCGTGCACAGCGGTGGCGCGGTCCCGGGACGGAACATCGAGGCGATCATCGACGCCGTCGATCTGCTCGGCGACGGCTACTCCCTGGACCTCTACCTAATCCCGTCCAGACAGGGCGACGCGTACTGGCGCGATCTCCAGAGCCGGATCGCGGCGAGCCCGCGCACCACGTTGCATGCGCCTGTCGCGCCTCATGAACTGCCGCAGACCCTGAACCCCCATGATCTGGGCGTGTTCATCCTGCCACCGCTCACGCCGAATCATCGGTATATGTTGCCGAACAAGTTCTTCGACTTCGTCCAAGCGCGCCTGGGCATGGTCTTCGGACCGTCAGTGGAGACTGATCGCCTGATCGAGCGCGAGAAGCTCGGCGTCGTCACGTCGGGATACACGGGCGAAGACGTCGCTGATGCCATCAGGCGTCTGAGCACCGCCGACATCGAGGCGTTCAAACGAGCGGCGGACGCGTCGGCTGAGCGGCTGTCGTCATCGCGGGACGTCGATGTCGAGCGACGAATCCTCGAAGGACTACTGGCGCCCGCCAGCTGAGGAACGGGCACTACTTCGCGGCGTCATCGATGGCCTTGTTGCGCTCGGTGGGAGGTCAGCAACGCCCGAGCGGGTGCAAGGCCGAAAACCCCTCGGGCACCGGGGCGTCCCCAGCGGCGCAGGGCGGTCCATGCGGCAAGGACGGCATCCCGTTCGAGGGCGACGATCAGGTCTGCGTCACGAACTGCCGAGCGGAACGCAGGATTCCTACGCGAGGCTGTTGCGAAACGGAACCCTCCGTCGTACGGGGTGAGGCGCTTCACGGTGCGCCCGAGAACCGAGCGCTCCATGAGCGAGGCGATCCGGTTCTGTGGTGCGAGAGCTCGTGGGCCGAGGAGGACGGCGGCGAACGCCGGGCCGCCATCGTTAGCGATCGCCGAGACACCGGTGGCTTCATCGCCCGACGCGTCGACCTTGAGGGAGTCGATCGAGGCGGCGAACGATCCGGTCGGCGAGAGGAGAAGGATCTTCATGTCGCGCTCCCGGCTGATTGCTGCGTCAGTCGCTCTGTCCACGATCTGATACGCGGTTCGAGTTGCGCGGTACGCGAGTAGCGCTCAGCCATGCGACGCGCGTCGGTGCGGTCGTCAGCGCGCTGGGCGAGGGCGTCCTCAGCAGTCGCGATGAACGCATCGGCGATCGCCTCGGTCGTCATCGAGGCTGCGCCATGCCAGCCGGGGTAGGGCGCGAGCGTTCGTGACGTCTCGTTCGCCGGGTCGTGCACCGACACGATGGGAAGACCCGTGGATGCGTACTCGTACACTTTGCCCCCCGTGATGAAGCGTCCAGCGCCGAATGTGAGAACCAAGGCATCGAAGGTGGCGTACGTCGCGGCGATCTCTCCTCGACCGACCGGCCCGAGGTAGCGGATGTCGTTCGCAGAGAATTGGTCCATGGCGCGGACCATGTTCTTGCCGGGGACACCGAAGTGATCCAGGTATCCGTACAGGTCCATGCGCGCGTTTCGGATGAGGGAGCTTTGTTCGCGAGCGAGCGCCCATCCTGCGACGAGTTCCTCCATCGGCACGGCGCCGGAGATAGTACCGATGTAACCGAACACGAGTCCGTCGCCGGCAGCCCGTTCTCGGGGCGGGAACGACAGCGGCTGATCGTAGCCGTTCTCTACAACGAGGAATCGGTCCGCGAACTCGGGGTACTGCTCGGCATACCAGTCCCGGATCGGACGGTTCACGAACCAGACCTCCTTGGCGTCGTCGATGAGACGTCGCTCCCAGCGGCCGGCCCGGCTGCCGGCATCCACCACCCGTCGTCCGGAGTAGATGTCCACCGCCCACGCGTCGCGATGGTCCATGACTGCGGGTACACCGAACTCCGTGCTGAGCACATGTCCTGGGATGAAGTCGACGTTCGGGTTGGCGGTCCCGATCGTCAGATCGACAGGGTGGTCCCGATGAATCCGCCTCGCCGCTTCTTCGAGGACAGGGCGCCAACTGCCGTAGTTGCGCTCGGGGAACAACTTTCTGCCGCGACGAGCGTGAATCGTGTTCCAGATCTCCGGTGCGTGGGCGCGAAGCCACGACCAGTCGCGGAGGTCGTTCGCGAACGCTCCTGAGGTGAACGGGACCCGCACGATCTCGATCGACGGATCCACCTGTGCCTCGAGTGTGAGATCGACGCCGGTCGACATCTCGAAGATCTCGCGCGGCACCGTGAGGACGGTGACACTCCAACCCGCCTGGGCGAAGGCGTTCGCAGTTGCCCACGCACGATATACGCCGCTCCCGCGTGAGGGCGGGTAACCCCAGGCCACGTAGAGGAGGTGCGGTTTTTCGGTGGTCACTTCTGCTCCGGCTGTTCGATAGCGGTTCGGGGCGCTGCTGCACGGGCTGCGATTCTCCGAGCTACGACCCCGTTCTGCCACGCACGGAGCCAGCGCTCTGCCGGCCGCTCGATGAGAGCATGCAGACCCCATGCGAAGAGGACGGATGCGGCGAGGAGTACGACGATCCAGGCGATGCCGACGACGCCATGCTGGGGGCCGATCGCGCCGAGGACGATGTAGATGAGTGTGGCGTGGATCAGGTAGAACGCGTACGACCATTCGCCGAGCAGCACGAGCGGTCGGAAACGGCTTACGCGCGTCCGCCCCGCGAGGTCGGCGGAAGCAAAGGCGCAGATCAGGAGAGCGAAAAGGGCCGTCATGATCTCGCTGACGTACGACGACGCGAGGACGAGGACGGCGCTCAACTGAGGCAGACGCTCGAGAGCCTGAAGGCCGAGGAGGAATCCGGCGAGCAGAACGACCGGTACCCAGACGGGAACCCGCGGTCGCCAACCCGACCGGATCGACCACGCGAGGCACATTCCGATCACGAACTCGTTGAGCCGCAGGACCGGCCAGGGGAGTCCAGCCAGCCATCCTGAGGGATCGAGCACCATGAGAGTTCTCGCAAGGACACTGAGGGCAAGAATGCCGACCGCTGTCCACAGTGCTGCGCGACTGTTCAGCAGGCGAAGAACGCGGGTGATGAACGGATGCATCGCATAGAAGAACATCTCAGCGGTGAGGGTCCAGGCGGCTGGGTTCCCTGCGAAGAGCACCGCTGGATCCCGCGACCACCCCTGCAGAAGCAGCGCGCACAGCACCAGGACTGCAATGTCCAAGGGTTTTACCCAGGTCTGATCCGGGTCGGGTGAGACGCTGTAGAAGACGGGGATCGCGATCAGCAGCGTGACGATGTGCAGGGGGTAGATCCGAGCGAATCGTCGCCAGTAGAAGGTGCCGACTCCCACAGTGGGCCGCCACGACCATGTCAGGACGAACCCCGAGAGGATGAAGAAGAACGCCACCCCGAAGTTGCCGTAACGCGCGATCTCGCCGATGGGACCCGGCAGCGGTACCACGTTGCGGACATGGAAGAAGAACACCGCCAGCGCGGCCCACCACCGAAGGCTGGTCAGGGAGTCCAGTCGGGGCGTCCGCGTCTCGGAGACGATTGCGCTGACCATAGGCTCCCATTGTAGGTGCGTCGGTGCGCTCACACGCCCCGTAGACTCTCCCAACGTGAAGATCGTCAGCGTTGTGGGTGCGCGGCCGCAGTTCGTCAAGCTCGCTCCCATTCATAAGGCCGCACTCGCCGCCGGTGTCGAGCACGTCATCGTGCACACGGGACAGCACTACGACCCCATGCTCTCCGACGTCTTCTTCGACGACCTCGGCATCGGCGCACCCGACGTCCATCTCGGGGTCGGCAGCGGCTCTCATGGAGTGCAGACCGGTGCGATGCTCGCGGCGCTGGATGCGGTGTTCGACGAGCACCGTCCGGACTGGGTGCTCGTGTACGGCGACACCAATTCGACGGTCGCCGCGGCACTGAGCGCGGTCAAGATGCACATCCCGGTCGCGCATCTCGAGGCGGGGTTGCGCAGCTTCAACAGGCGGATGCCGGAGGAGCACAATCGCGTGATGACGGACCACGCCGCCGACCTCCTGCTCGCGCCCACGCAGGTCGCGGTGGATCACCTGGCGGACGAGGGGCTCGCGTCTCGGAGCGTCCTCGTGGGCGACGTCATGACGGACGTCCTCCTCGAGGTCCGCGACGAGCTCGCCGGCGCCCCCTCCATCCTTCTCGACGAGCTCGGGCTCTCGGCGGGCGGGTACTACCTGGCGACGATCCACCGCGCCGAGAACACCGACGATCCCAGTCGACTCGCCGAGGTCGCCGCCGGGCTCGCGGCCCTCGACAAGCCCGTCGTGCTGCTCGCGCACCCCCGCGTCGTGGCCAAGGCCGCCGCGCACGGGATCGAGCTCACGCAGGGCTCGCTCGTCGCGCATGCGCCTCTCGCCTACGCGGATCTCATCGCGGCCGCGCTGTCGTCGGCCGGCGTCGTCACGGACTCGGGCGGCCTGCAGAAGGAGGCCTTCCTCCTGCGCGTGCCCTGCACCACGGTGCGCACCGAGACCGAGTGGGTCGAGACCGTCGAACTCGGGTGGAACGTGCTCGCCAACACGGCCGCGGAGATCGCCGCAGCTGCCACGCGACCGCGTCCGACGGACACGGAAGCCGCACCGTACGGCGACGGGCACGCGGCTCAGCGGGTCGTCGAGGTCCTGGCGGGCGGCGCCGCCTGAGCCGGGTCCTCCTCGGCATCGACTCAGCCGATGCCCCGTAGACTGGACCCCATGCGTATCGCCGTCGTGGCCCTCGGAAAGATCGGGCTCCCTCTCGCCGTCCAGTTCGCCTCCTCCGGTCACGATGTGATCGGTGTCGACGTCAACCAGAAGGCGGTCGATTCCATCAATGCCGCTCAGGAGCCCTTCCCCGGGGAGGCGCACCTGCAGGAGCGGCTCGAGGAGTTGATCCCGGCCGGTCGCCTGCGCGCGACCACCGACTACGCCGAGGCGATCCCCGGCGCGGATGCCGTCGTGCTCGTCGCCCCCGTCTTCGTGAACGACGAGACGTGGGAGCCGGATTTCAAGTACATGGACTCCGCGACGAAGTCGCTCGCCGAGCACCTGACCCCCGGCACCCTCGTCTCGTACGAGACCACGCTCCCGGTGGGAACGACCCGCAACCGCTGGAAGCCGATGCTCGAAGAGGGGTCCGGCCTCACGGAAGGCAAGGACTTCTTCCTCGCCTACTCGCCCGAGCGCGTCCTGACCGGTCGTGTGTTCGCTGACCTCCGCAAGTACCCGAAGCTGATCGGCGCTCTCTCCGACGAAGGAAACCGTCGTGCCCGCGAGTTCTATGAGGCGGTCCTGCAGTTCGACGAGCGTCCGGATCTCGCCAAGCCCAACGGCGTGTGGGACCTCGGCAGCACCGAGGCCTCCGAGATGGCGAAGCTGGCGGAGACGACCTACCGCGACGTGAACATCGGCCTCGCGAACCAGTTCGGCCTGTTCGCCGCCTCCCACGGCATCGACGTCTACAAGGTGATCGACGCCTGCAACTCGCAGCCGTACAGCCACATCCACCGCCCCGGCATCGCCGTCGGCGGACACTGCATCCCCGTGTACCCGCGTCTGTACCTGTCGACCGATCCCGACGCCGACATCGTCCGCGTCGCCCGTCAGCTCAACGCCTCGATGCCCGAGCGGCTCGTCGCCCAGGCCGAGGGCATCCTCGGCGACCTGAGCGGTCAGAAGGCCGTCGTCCTCGGTGCGGCCTACCGCGGCGGGGTCAAGGAGACCGCGTTCTCGGGTGTTTTCCCGACGGTCAAGGCGCTCAAGGATCGCGGAGCGGACGTCGTCGTGCACGACCCGCTGTACACCGACGAGGAGCTCCAGGGTCTCGGCTTCGAGCCCTACGAGATCGGCGGAGCCGTGGACATCGCCATCCTGCAGACGGATCATGCCGACTACAAGGAGCTCACGCCCGCGCAGCTGCCCGGCATCAAGCTCCTCGTCGACGGTCGCGCCGCCACGGACGCAGCACTGTGGGCGGGTACGCCGCGCATCGTCGTCGGAACGGCGGCCTGATGGATCTCCTCGTCGTCGGCTCCGGCTTCTTCGGCCTCACCATCGCAGAACGGGCCGCGAACGCCGGCCGCAAGGTCACGGTCATCGACCGTCGTCACCACATCGGCGGCAATGCGTACAGCGAAGCCGAGCCCGAGACGGGGATCGAGGTGCACCGCTACGGCGCGCACCTCTTCCATACCTCGAACCCGACGGTCTGGGAGTACGTCAACCGCTTCACGACCTTCACGAACTACGTGCACCGCGTGTACACCACCCACAAGGGCACGGTCTTCCCGATGCCGGTCAACCTGGGCACGATCAACCAGTTCTTCCAGTCGGCGTACACGCCCGACCAGGCACGGGCGCTCGTGCGCGAGCAGGCCGGCGAGTTCGACGTCAAGTCCGCCGCGAACTTCGAGGAGAAGGGCATCGCCCTCGTGGGACGTCCGCTGTTCGAGGCGTTCTTCCGCGACTACACCGCGAAGCAGTGGCAGACGGATCCGCAGAAGCTCTCCGGCGACATCATCAGCCGCCTCCCGGTGCGCTACACCTACGACAACCGGTACTTCAACGACACGTGGGAGGGGCTGCCCACCGACGGCTACACCGCGTGGCTCGAGCGGATGGCCGACCACCCGAACATCGACGTGAAGCTGAACGTCGACTACTTCGACGAGTCGCAGCCGCTGAGCAAGAAAGCCACCGTGGGGCAGCTGCCCGTCGTCTACACGGGGCCGGTCGACCGCTACTTCGACTACACCGAGGGCGCACTGAGCTGGCGCACGCTCGACTTCGAGCAGGAAGTGCTGAACATCGGCGACTTCCAGGGCACGAGCGTCATGAACTACCCGGACATGGACGTGCCCTACACCCGCATCCACGAGTTCAAGCACTTCCACCCGGAGCGCAAGGACGTGTACGAGTCGGACAAGACGGTCATCATGCGGGAGTTCTCCCGCTTCGCCAATCGCGAGGACGAGCCGTACTACCCCGTCAACACCCCGACCGACCGCGAGGGCCTGCTGGCCTACCGCGAGCTCGCGAAGGGCGAGAAGGACGTGCACTTCGGCGGCCGTCTCGGCACGTACCAGTACCTCGACATGCACATGGCGATCGGCTCGGCGCTGTCGCTGTGGAACAACTCGCTCTCGTAGACTCGACACCGTGAGTCACGCTGCTGTCGGGGCGCCCGGGACGCCCCGGCGCTATCTGCATTCCCTGTGGCTGCTGTCTGCCCGCGACCTGAAGGTCCGGTACTCGACGAGCCTCCTGGGGTATCTGTGGTCGGTCCTGGATCCGCTCGTCATGAGCGCGATCTACTGGTTCGTCTTCACCCAGATCTTCCGTCGGGATGTCGGCGAGGAGCCGTACATCGTGTTCCTCATCAGCGCGCTGCTGCCGTGGGTGTGGTTCAACGCGTCCGTGTCCGACTTCACGCGAGCCTTCAAGAAGGACGCGAGACTGGTCAGGTCCACCGCGATCCCTCGATCGATCTGGGTCAACCGCATCGTGCTGAGCAAGGGCATGGAGTACCTGTTCTCCCTGCCGGTCCTCGCAGCGTTCGTGATCATCAACCTGATCGTGGAACAGGATCCCACCCACACCGTGCAGGTCGGGTGGGGGATCCTGTGGATGCCCGTGGCGATGTTCCTCCAGACCGTGCTCCTGGTCGGGCTCGGGCTGCTCGTCGCACCGCTGTGCGTGCTCTACGTCGACCTCGAGCGCACGACCGCGCTGATCCTGCGGGCGATGTTCTACGCCACCCCGATCATCTACAACGTCACCGACCTGCCCGGGATGTTCCAGACTCTGGGCGCGTTCAATCCGCTCGCCGGGATCTTCATGCTCTATCGGATGCCGTTCTTCCCCGATCAGTGGAATCTGTTCACGCTCCTGGTGAGCGTGGGCATGACGCTGGTGATCCTCGCGCTCGGCATCTGGACCTTCCGTTCCCTCGAGCGCCCCGTGCTGAAGGAGCTGTGATGTCGGTCGCGATCGAGGTGAAGGGGCTGGGCGTGCGCTTCCGGCGCAACCGCCGAGGGCAGCGCAGCTTCAAGGACCTGTTCGCCGGCGCATCCCGTCGCTCTCGCCCTGGAGAGTTCTGGGCGCTCCGCGACGTGTCCTTCACCGTGCAGCAGGGCGAGTCGATCGGTGTCGTCGGCCGCAACGGTCAGGGCAAGTCCACGCTGCTGCGCCTGGTCGCCAAGGTGCTGCTCGCCGACGAGGGGACCGTGTCGGTGAACGGCGGTGTCGCCCCGCTGATCGAGATCACCGGCGGATTCGTCGGAGACCTCACAGTGCGCGAGAACGTGCGGCTGACCGCGGGTCTGCACGGCATGTCGCGCGACGAGGTCTCGCGCCGCTACGACGACATCATCGCGTTCGCCGAGCTCGCAGGCTTCGAGGACACCCCGTACAAGCACCTCTCGAACGGCATGAAGGTGCGTCTGGCGTTCTCCGTGGTCTCGCAGCTCGACGAGCCGATCCTGCTCGTCGACGAGGTGCTCGCCGTCGGCGACAAGGCTTTCCGGGAGAAGTGCTACAAGCGGATCGACGAGCTGCTCGCTGAAGGACGCACGCTGTTCTTCGTCAGCCACAACGAGCGCGACCTGCGTCGTTTCTGCACACGCGGCCTCTACCTCGACAAGGGTGCGCTCGTGCTGGACGCGTCGATCACCGATGTGCTCGACCGCTACAACGCGGACTACAACTCCTGACGCGTGCGCCGGGCGGCGCACGCGACCCTTCAGGTCATCGGCCGACGAGGTCGTCGAGGTTCTGCAGAGCTGTACGGGCTCCGTCGAGCGCGGCAGCGGGACTCGATCCTGCGCTCAGCGCCGAACGCAGGTCGGTGAGCTGCTGCGAGTAGCTCGACAGGCCGTCGTCCCACTGCGTGCGGATCGACGACGGCGCGGGAGTGTCGGCGAGACTCTGCAGATCGAACTGCAGCTGATCGACGATCGACATCGCGTCCTGTCCGCTGGAACTCTCGACGAGGTCGAGTCCCGTGGACGCGTCCTGCAGTCGGGGAGCGACCTGCGTACGGAAAGCCTCGACGCTCGGATCGACGACGGGCGGAGCTTCCGTCTGCACGGGGGGCTCCGTGGGCTCCGCCGTCTCGGTGGGCGTCGGCGACGCGCTCGGAGTGGCGGACGCCGAGGGCGACGCGACCGGCTCAGGGGCCGCTCCGCGCGGCAGGAAGAGGAACAGCAGCACGCCGACGATCGCCAGCGCGGCGACCACGATGCCGACGATCAGCCAGATGCGTCCGCGGTTGCTCGGTTTCGGGGGCAGCGGAGCCCAGCGGAGTTCGGGCTGCTGTTCGTCGGTCATCGGTTCATGCCTCCAGGGGAGCCATGGGCTGCCAGGTGCGGTCGCGGCCGAGGCGGCCGCCCTCCCTGAGCCCGCGGAAGAGATTGCTGGTGCCGCGGACGGTGCGCTCGACGAACAGGAGTCGGATGAGCTCCTTCGCGAACGTCATCGCCGTCCCGAGCCCGAACAGCACCGGGTTGTAGTTGTCATGCACGCGGTAGTACTGCTTGATGTACGCGCGGTTGCGCATGATGTAGAAGCGGTACGCGTTGCTCGAGGCGTTCATGTGCCGGATGCCCATGTCCCACTGCTTGATCTCGCGGGTGCGACGCAGCACGAACTCGTCGACGATCACCGCGGTGGTCTTGCGGGAGGCGAGCCAGCCGTACATCTGGTCATCCCAGTAGATGAAGAAGCGCGGATCGGGAAGGCCGATCTGTTTCACGATCGAGCGATGGATGAACATGCCCTCGAAGCATCCGCTGTTCATCTCCTTGTAGCCGGAGGAATCGAAACCCGACGGCGCGAAGGGGATCGGGATCCCCATCCGCTCTGCGATCCGGTACTGCCAATAGAACTCGCTGCCGTCGTAGTCGTAGCGGCGGCCCTGGATGCTCTTGAAACGCGGTGCCCACTTGCCCATCTTCGCCAGGCCGTCCGGCACCACTTCGACATCGTCGTCCATCATCCAGATCCACTCGGACCCCAGCTCGTAGGCCGTGCGCATACCCTCGCTGAAGCCGCCGGAGCCGCCGGTGTTGGTCTCCAGGCGCCGATAGACGAGCTCGGTGCCCAGCCGGGGGCGGAAGGACTCCACGACCTCGGTCGTGTCGTCGGATGAGGCATTGTCGATCACGACCACATGGCCCGGCTGCGGGCTCATCGCCGTGATGCTCTCGAGCAGCCCGGTCAGCAGGTGCGAGCGGTTGAAGGTGACGATGACGATGGTCGCCGACGCCGGGTCGAACTCGGCGGATGCCGCGGTCATGCCTTCTCCTCGAAGATCTCAGCCCACGACTCAGGGGACACGAGCTCGGGCAGCGCCTCGCGGTATTCGCGCTGCAGCTCGGGCCACCTCCGCCGCAGCTGGGCGTGCAGGCGGACGGTGTCGCGCAGCATTCTGCGGTACTTCGCCCTGTCGCGGGTGTAGATGTTCTTGCCGGAGCCGTCCGCGGCGCTGACGAGCGCGCTGTCGAAGAGGGGGACGCGCCACCAGTGCGCGTCATCCTTGCCGAACTCGACCTCCGGCTGCTCGACGTTCGCGGGGTCCGGTCGGTGCACCCAGTGCGAGAGGAGCGTGGACAGTGTGAACCACCGCAGACGAAGCCCCTTGGGGTTGTCGAAATCGTTCTTCGGGAGCCTCTTGTACACCTGACGTCCGTGCCGGGAATGCAGCACCCTGGCGGGGTCACGGTGTACGACCGTCTCGGGGAACTCGGCCGCCAGGGCGCGTGCGGCCGGCATCGCCGTCGCGAGGTTGCCTCGCATGTGATCGGGACCCGAGAGCACGTCCTCCAACGCGCGGGCCCGCAGAGCCACGGGGTAGTACTGCATCATCATCAGGTGCTTCAGGTCGACTCGACGGCTGTGCGTCAGGAGGCGGCCACCTCGAGGCGCGTTCGAGTGCAGCAGACCTGCGACGATGCGGTTGCGGGCGTGGAAGTACGCCTGCCAGTCGATCGTGTCGTCCTTGTTGACCCAGGACACGTGCCAGAGCGCGACTCCGGGCATCGAGACCGTGGGGAAGCCCGCCTCGCCGGCTCGGAGGCAGAACTCGGCATCGTCCCACTTGATGAACGCGGGCAGGGACAGGCCCACCTTGCGCACGGCGTCGAGGGGGATCAGGCACATCCACCACCCGTTGTAATCGGAGTCCATCCGCATGTGCAGCAGTGGAGACTGACGAAGGTTCGCGACGCCGAAGTCGTGGGGCATCTTCTCCTGGTACAGGTTGCGCCACATGAACGGATGCTCGTCGACGACCTCGGCCCAGCCGTGCAGCTTCGGGCGATCGAGGAGGTCGAACATGTGGCCGCCCACGAGGACGGGAGTGGTCGCGTACTGTCCGAAGACGATCGAGCGGCGCAGCGACTCCGGTTCCAGGCGGACGTCGTCGTCGAGCAGCTGCACGAAGTCGCTTTCCGGCCGCTGCAGCGACTCGTGCATGGCACGGGCGAAGCCGCCGGAGCCGCCGAGATTCGGCTGACGGATGACCTGCAGCGTCTCACCGAGATGCTCGGCGACCTCGTCGTAGCCGTCCTGGTCGGCGACGAGCTGCGTGCCCTGGTCGACGAGGAAGATCCGGTCGACGAACTCGAGCGCGTCCGGCGAGGAGGCGAGAGCCCGCAGGGTCTCGACGCAGTAGTCGGGCTTGTTGTAGGTGGTGATGCCGAGTGAGGCCTTGCCCGCGCGGGCGGGCTCCTGCTCGGTGGTCCACTCCGCACCCTCGAGCACGGCGTGCTTCTCATCCGCGACGACGTCGAACCAGATCCATCCGCCGTCGCTGTACTGGGTGAGGTCGAGATCGAACGAGGTCGAGGCGTCTCCGCTCACCTCGCGCGTGGCCACGCGCTGGCGGATGCCGGCGCCGTTCGAGCGGTACACCAGGATCGTCGCCGGGCCACTGGTCCGCACCGTCAGCCGGATCTCGCGGACGCTGGTCCAGTGCTGCCAGTACGCGGCCGGGAAGGCGTTGAAGTACGTGCCGAGCGAGACGCGTCGGCCTGCGACGATCCGCGCCCGGTGGCGGCCCAGGATGTTGCCGAGGTGTGCACGATTGGAGACGCGCACGGGCTCTTCTTCGATGACGGACCAGGTCTCGGGGTCTGCGTACAGCGGCAGGAGGTCGGGGTCGCGATCAAGAGGGAAGACGACGTTCTGCAGGATGTGGACCAAGGGTTCATTCTCCGATTTGTTCGCGCAACACGCGCCAGATCACCGGCCGCGGCGCTCGACGAGCAGTGAGTAGCTTACTGGGCGCGGCTTGGCATCTCCGGGGAGCGCGCCGCCCGACAGCGTCTCCGGGTCAGCGTTCCGGCCGCAGGGTGGGGATCGCGCCCGTGTGTGCGGCGTCGATGCTCTCGCGCCACGAGCGGGACTGTCCGGCGCGCAGCGCGCACAGGACGAGCATGAACCAGCCGGCGCCTGCGAGCGTGAAGCTCTCGAACATCGAGTCGACCGCGAGCGTGACAAGCATCAGCGGCGTCCATGCGTAGACGACGGAGCGGCGCACGCTCGCCACGAGCCACGACCGCACGGTCGCGACACCTCCGAGCAGGAGGAACAGCACGAGCCCGGCGGTGCCCAGCTGGAGCAGGACGTCGAAGTACGCGTTCAGTGCGCTCTGGTGGTGATCGTCGAGGAGGAAGTTGATGTACGTGAACGGGTACTCGCCGCGTGCCCACGGTCCGAACCAGCCCCACCCCTCGATCGGCTTGAGGGCGACGAAGTCGAGGATCGTGTTCCACAGGGTCGCCCTGATCGAGAAGTCCGATCCGGCGTCCAGCAGCGCGATGATCGCATGCCGCAGCGCGAAGGCGGCGGTGAGCGCCATCGCCACGAGGACGCCGAGCACCCACTGCACGACCGTGCGCCGCTCCGCGGGGGTGTGCCGCACGATCGCCAGGGCGACGGCCACGACCCCCACCGCGGCGGCGAGCACGAGCACGGTGGGCGAGGACGAGAGGAAGGCGAGCAGCGTGCCGAGTGCGATCGACGGGACGGCGATGCGGGCGGTGAGCGACTGCGATCGCCACTCGACGACGAAGGTGATCAGGGCGATCACCGTGACGAAGCCGAGCATGTTGCGACTGCCGAAGATCCCCTGCACCGGCCCGCCGACGGCCAGGTCGCCCTGGATGCCGAGGAAGGTGAACGGCATGTCGAGGAGCACCCCTGACAGGATCTCGAGCCCGAGGGACAGCAGCAGCAGGATCCGCAGCGAGTCGCCGAGCGCGCGGACGGTCTGCAGCGTGTCTCGGATGTGGCCGACCGTGATCGCGAGGAACGCGAAGCCGAACAGCGCCATCCACCCGAAGGCGGTGTCGGACTTGTCGGTCGTCCAGACCAGGCTGACCAGGGCCCAGGCGAGGAAGGCCAGCAGCGAGGAGGGCGCGATGCGCAGCAGGGACAGCTCTTCGCGGCGCACCCAGAGGACGCAGGCGCCCAGCGCGCACAGCACGGCGATGACGGTGGCGAGCGTCGCGGGCGACGCGACGCGCTCGATCGTGAACGCGGCGAAGACGGCGGTGAGCACCGCGACCGTGTAGGCGCGCGCGAACTCGGCCGAGCCGAGCAGTCGCGCCAGTCCGCCGTGAGACGTCACGGAACCCGCCGGCTTCTCTCGCCGCGCTCGATCACGCGCTCGCGCTCGCCGACGCCCACCAGCGGCACGGCCTTGATCTTGAAGGACAGCAGCACCAGGAGCATCCAGCCCCACAGCATGATCGGCGTCGACTCTGTCAGCCCCTGCACGAGGAGGACGATGGTGAAGAGGCTCGGCAGCAGTGTGAGGGGGGAGTAGGAGCGGTCGGCATCCAGATCCCACCTCGGCCGGTCCACGGCGAAGAACCACGACCGCCACAGGAGGCCGAGGTACGCGAGTGCCATGAGGGCGACACCGAGGACCCCGAGCTGCATCAGCACATCCAGCCACATGTTGTGCGCGTGGAACACGGTGATGCCGTGGTCGGTGATCCATCCCTCGAACGCCGGGTCGAACGGCACCCAGGGGCTGGAGAAGCCGTTGCCGAACACGGGATGCTCGGCGGCGCGCTCGAGGACCTTCTCCCAGATCTTGTCTGAGCGCCCGGTGAGATCCGCACTGCGGCCGACCAGAGCGAACAGCGGCTCGCGGAGGAGCCAGACGAGGCCGGCGACGACCGCTCCGCCCCCGAGGAAGATCACATACAGTCGCGTGCGCGCCCCGGGTGTCGGTGCCCGGCGCATCAGCAGCGCCACGATGAGCACCAGGCCGGCCGCTGCCGCGCACGCGTAGGCGGTCGCCGATCCTGCGCGGAGGATGAAGTATGCGGCCAGCAGCGCCCACAGCGCGAGCGTCGTGCGCCAGCGAGCACGGGCGGCGAACAGGATGCCGAAGGTGAGCAGGGCGAGCAGGCTGATGATGGCCAGCAGATTCGAGTTGCCGACGATGCCCTGGATGCGCCCTCCGTCGAACAGGTTGCCCCGCACCCAGTACCAGTGCGCGTCGATCTCGCCCTCGGGGCGGACGAAGAAGTTCGGCAGGATCGGCCCGTGCACGACGAGCGCCACCCAGAGCTCGACGGCGAGCGAGAGGCCGAGGATCCACTTGAAGGCGGAGGCGAGTGCTCTGACGATCTCGTGCCACGTGAGCACGTGCACGATGAACAGTGCGTTCACGGTCACACCTGCGAGCAGGACCCACGTGATGAGCGTCGCTCCGCGCCACTGCGACCACGCGACCGAGACCAGCGCGAGGACGGTGTAGGCGGTGGCCGCCCAGGGGAGCCGGCGCCATGCGAAGGCATGCGGGCGGCCACGGGCGATCATCGGGACGCCGATCGCGAGGGTGGCGACCAGGAACGCCGCGAGCGCGATCGCGGCTCCGATCTCGCCGAGCAGGTTGTACACGGCGGAATGCGCGAAGACGGCGAACAGCACCAGGATGATGTAGCCGCGCAGCAGAAGGTGCCCCGTCGACTCGCGCTCCGGCGCGGTGGGCGGGGCCGCCACCGGGTGCTTGGTGTACTGCGCCATCGGGTTCAGGCTACAGCGCGCGGCTGGTCGCCCACTCGACGTCGTCGCCCGTGGCACGGTGTGTTCGGGTGCCAATACGCTGGTGGCATGCTCCTCAGCCTCACCAACACGCCCCGCGACTACGCCTGGGGATCGACCACCCTCCTCGCCGGACTCGAAGGACGCCCGCCCGCGAGCGGGCCGGAGGCGGAGGTCTGGTTCGGGGATCACCCCAGTGATCCTGCTGAGGTGCAGGGCGACGGGACCCTCGACGCCGTGACCGGTGGCGAGCTGCCGTATCTGCTGAAGCTCCTCGCCGCAGCGTCGCCCCTGTCGATCCAGGTCCACCCGACCCGAGAGCAGGCCCGCGCAGGGTGGGAGCGGGAGGCGGCGCTGGATGAGGCCGACCCGACACGCAACTACCGTGACGACAACCACAAGCCGGAGTTGATCGTGGCGCTGAGCGACCGATTCGAGTCGCTCAGCGGACTCCGGCCGATTCCTGACACGCTGCGACTCCTGCAACTGCTCGACGGCGGCGCGGGTGTCGCCGCACTCGTCGAGCGCCTCTCGCAGTCCGGCGACGTGCTGCGAGACGTGATCGGATGGCTGCTGTCGGGTGACGCCCGGGACGAGGTCGATGACATCGTCGCCTCCGTGCGGGCGGCAGCGGACTCGGATGCGGGGGAGTGGACGACCACTCTGGGAGCGGTGTCGGCGATCTCCGAGACCTACCCCGGTGACCCGGGAGTCGTGGTCGCGCTGCTGATGAACCATGTCGTGCTGCGTCGCGGCGAGGGTGTCTTCCTGCGGGCAGGTCTCCTGCACGCCTACATCTCGGGTCTCGGAGTGGAGATCATGGCGGCGAGCGACAACGTCCTGCGCGGCGGGCTCACCCCCAAGCGCATCGACGTCGCGGAACTCCTGTCGATCCTCGACACCACGACGGGCGAGGTGCCGGTGCTCCGCCCGGCCGAGGTCGGGGCCGTCACCGAGTACGAGGTGCCCGTCGACGACTTCGCGCTTCGTCGGGTCGCGCTGAGCGGTCACGAGGTGTCGATAGAGGTGGGCGGGCCCACGATGGTGCTCGCCACCGCCGGCGGCGTGGCGGTGCGCTCGGATTCCGAGGCCGAACGGGCGATCCCGGTGGGCACCGCCGTGTTCGCCACCGCCGACGAGACGCGACTCACGCTCAGCGGCGACGGAGAGGTCTTCGTCGCGTCCCCCGGGGGAGAGCGCGTCCGCTGAGTGACGCGCGTCGCCGCAGAGGTGTCGCGACACGCCGTGTCGAGCTCAAGAACCTTCAAGACCTTATTGAGGGTTTACGATCCGCGACTTGACCGATGCGAATGACACGGGTGTAATTAGTTGAGCACGGCCCGCCGAGGGGGCGGAAATAAAGGGTTGGAGAGCGAGATGACGGGTTACCGTTCAGACGTACCGGAGAACTGGTTCGTCGATCCGGTCAATCTCGGTGTTCCGGGAGTTCGGAAGGCCGAGGCCGACGATGACAACGCGCTCTCCTGGCAGAGCGATGCGCTGTGCTCGCAGACCGACCCCGAGGCCTTCTTCCCCGAGAAGGGCGGATCGACCCGCGATGCGAAGCGGATCTGCACCTCCTGCGACGTGCGCGGAGAATGCCTCGAGTACGCGCTCAACAACGATGAGCGCTTCGGCATCTGGGGCGGCCTCTCCGAGCGCGAGCGCCGCAAGCTCAAGCGCCGCGCGAGCTGAGCGCACTCTTCCGCCGCTTCGCGGCCACGCCGCATCCGGTCCCTGTCGCGGACCTGAGGCACGCATAGGCTGACCACGTCATGCCAGCCCGAGTTCATGCAATCATCGTGGCGCGCCCCGGTTCCTCCGCCCGCGCGCAGCTGCTCCACACACTCGACGCCCTGCGCTCCCAGAGCACACCGGCGGCAGCCATCACCCTGGTGATGTGCGGCGACGCCACCACGGCCAGGGAGAGCGACACCGTCGCGAGCATGGTCGAGGGGATCATCGAGGCGCGCCAGAGCACATCATTCGCGGATGCCGTGGAGCTGGCGCGACCGCGGGTTCTCGACGGCACCGCGATCTGGCTGCTGGCTCACGACACGGCTCCGCATCCGCGTGCTCTCGAACGTCTCGTCGGCACGCTGGAGAAGTCGCCGTCGGCGGCCATCGTGGCCCCGAAGCTCGTGCACACCGACAACGACCGCGAGATCGTCTCCCTCGGGGTGAGCATGACCGGGCTCGGGCGCGCGGTCGAGCTCGCCGCCGGTGAGCTCGACCAGGGACAGCACGACGGTCGTGACGACGCGCTCGGCGCCGACATCCGAGGCCTCCTCATCCGCGGGGAGGTTCGGGACGCGCTGCGTCCGGACCCCGCCCTGGCAGGAGCCGACGAGGGCCTCGACCTGGGCGTGCGTGCACGCCTCGGCGGCGGACGCGTGGTCCTCGCTCCCTCCGCCCGCGTATCGGTGTCGCCGGACGGGCCTGCGGCTCTGCCGACCGGCCGGGGCAGACGCGCCTACGCGAAACGCGTCGCGCAGCTGCACCGTCGTCTGGCCTATGCCCCCGCCTTCGCCGTGCCTCTGCATTGGCTGAGCCTTCTGCCGCTCGCGCTCTGGCGCTCGATCACCGACCTCATCGGGAAGCGCCCCGAAGCAGTGGTCCCGGAGTGGGCCGCCGCGCTGACCGTGCTGCTGCGGTTCCCGGCGATCGCGCGATCCCGCCAGCGGATCAGGGCGTTCCGCACCTCGAGCTGGTCGAGCATCGCGCCCCTGCGGGTGAGCCGCTCGGATCTCCGTCGCCGGCTCGACGACGGTCACGGAAGCGAGGGCGGCGCCGTCAGCGAGCTGCGGTTCTTCTCGGGCGGCGGGGCATGGGCCGTGCTCGCCGCTCTCGTGGTGAGCATCGCGACCTTCACGACGCTCCTGGCGTGGCCGGTGCTCGGCGGGGGCGCGCTGCTCCCGTTGCGCACCACGGTGGCCGCCCTCTGGAGTGACGCCGCCTGGGGACTCCGAGGCCTGGGCGCCGACGTCGTCGGCCCCGCCGACCCCTTCGCCGGGGTGGTCGCCGTGCTCGGGTCGCTGTGGCCGGCGGGCCCGTCGTTCTCGCTCGTCCTGCTGTGGATCCTCGCTCTCCCGCTCGCGGTGCTCGGCGGATGGTTCGCCTCGACCCGCGTCACCGATCGCTCCGGTCTGCGTATCTTCGCCGGCGTCGTCTGGGCGCTCGCGCCGACGTTCCTCACCGCTCTGATCGACGGCCGGCCGACCGCGGTGCTGGTCCATCTGCTCCTGCCCTGGCTTTTCCACACCGCCGTGGTGGCGCACCGCTCCTGGGGTGCGGCGGGAGCGGCATCCCTGCTCTTCGCGGCCGTGACCGCGTGCGCTCCGTCGCTCGCGCCTGCCCTGCTCGTGCTGTGGGTCGTCGCCCTCGGGATCACTCTTGCCGGCGCGCGCCTGCGGGGTGCCGTCCGCCTGCTCTGGCTGCCGGTGCCCGCGATCGCGCTGTTCGCGCCGCTGGTGATCTGGCAGCTCGGACACGGCACTCTCGTCTCGGTGCTCGCCGATCCCGGTGCCGTCTGGCTCGGACCTCACGCAGGGGCGGACCCCGCAGGGAGGCTCGCGCTGGCGACCGGCTTCCCGACCACCGACCTCGCGCGGTGGGTACCCCTGGTCGGCGCGGACCTCGCGCCCTGGGCCGGAGTCCTGCTGGCTCCACTGGCGCTCCTCGCACTCCTCTCGGCCGTCGCCCCGCGCTGGCGAGCCGGAGTCACCCTCCTCGTCGTCGCGCTCGCGGGTTTCGCCACGGCCTTCCTCGCCGTGGGCATCACGGTCTCCTTCGCTCAGGGGACCGCGGTTCCGATCTGGCCGGGAGCCGGGCTCAGCCTCATGTGGATCGGCGTGACGGGCGCCGCACTCGTCACGCTCGACACCGCGCTCACGCTCCCGCGGGTGCGGGTCCTCAGCGCTGCGGTGGCAGGCCTCGCGATCGCGGCCTGCGCGGTGCCCGCGCTCGCCGCCTTCCACACGGGCTCCTCCGTGCTGCGCGACGGTCCGGCGTCCACGCTTCCGGCCTACGTCGCCGCCCAAGCAGGGGACGACCGCCCCGTGGGCACCCTCGTCCTCACTCCGCAGAACGACGGCGGTCTCTCGATGCTCGTGGCATGGGGCGGCAGTGAGACGCTCGGGGCACAGGCCACCATGCTGTCGACGGCGACCCAGCCTCAGGGCACGGACCTCACGACGCTCGCGGTGGATCTGCTCTCGGCTCGCGACTTCGACGCGGCCGATGAGCTCGGGGCGGAGGGCATCGCGTATGTGCTGCTCGCACAGGTGGCGGGTGACGAATCCGATCGGGCGCGCATCCTGCGGACCGCCGCCGTGACCGCGCTCGACCAGCGCGCCGGCTTCGTGCAGGCGGGATCGACGGACAGAGGCGTCCTCTACCGCCTCGAGGCCGACGCCTCGCCCCGCGGCGACCTCTCGCCGGGCCAGCAGGCCACCTCGCGGCTCGTGATCACGCTGCAGCTCGTGCTGGTGTTCGCCGCGCTGCTGCTCTCTGTGCCGACGCGGGCATCGCGCCGAGCCGCCAGGGCGAAGTCCCGCATCGTGGGCCGCGCTCCGGAGGAGCCGCTGGTGCTGCCGCGGCACGCGGAGGACCGCGACCACGGCGACGCGGTCGTGGTTCCGGTGGAGGACGTGTCGCCCGCTGACCCGTCGACCGCTGACCCGTCGACCGCTGACCCGTCGACCGCTGACCCGTCGACCGCTGACCCGTCGACCGCTGACCCGTCGACCGCTTCCGATGACGGAGGGTCCGACCGCGGCAGCGAGTCCGAGCAGGTCGACCCGGCCACCGAGGAGCCGACCGGGGATCCGACCGACGTGCCCGCCGATGTCACGCCGGCGTCGGACGACTCCCACACCGCGACGGTCGCCGAGTATTCCGACGAGACGGCGATCCCGGATGCGTCGGAGTCCGACACCACCGACTCCGACGCCGCCGACTCCGACACAGGGGAAGCCGACGTGCCGAACGACGTCCACGACGTCCACGACGTCCCCGGGGCCCCTGACGACCCTGACGCCCCTGACATCCATGACGACCGCGACGACCGCGACGACCGCGAGGGGGAGAGCCGATGAGCGGCAACCGTGCATTCCGGGTCGCCGCGACCGGCGCTCGCGTCCTGACCGGGGCGGCCGTCGCCGCCGCCTGCGTCGTGGGGGTGGCCTTCGCCGTCTCCGCTCCGTGGCCGACGATCGCCCATGAGCCGGCGCAGACCGCGGTCACGCCGCTTCCCGCTGACACGGTGCTGGTGTGCAACGGCGACTTCCGTGCCATCGGACGCGACTCCTCGAACCCCCTCGAGATGGTGTCAGCAGCCTCCCCGCGGGTGACTGTCGACGGCACTGCGGGCGCACCGGAGTCCGCGCCGCTCTCCGCCGATGATCTGGCGGGCGGCGGTTCGGCGCAGCGCCTGGTCGGTCCCGTCGAGGGCCGCACGGCACCGCTGCTGGGCGGGACCGAGTCCTTCACGCTCTCGGAGCCCGACCTCTTCGGTCTCGCGGCGGCGCCCTGTCGGCCGGGAAGCACGGAGTCCTGGCTCGTGGGCGGCACGGTCGAGACCGGCACAGAGGATCTGATCGTCCTCACGAACCCGGGTGTCGTGCCCTCTACGGTCGCCCTCACCCTGTACGGCTCGGTCCGGGCGTCGAACACGCTGATCGTTCCCGCGCAGTCGCAGGTCGCGCTTCCGCTGACCTCGCTCGCTGCCGGATCGGAGCTCCCGATCGTCGAGGTCACCGCGACCGGCTCGCCCGTGCGCGCCGTGCTGCAGTCGTCTCTCACCCGCACGCTGGACCCGGCCGGCATCGATCTGCAGGATGCGGTGCCTGCCCCGCAGCAGCATCCGGTGCTTCCGGGCGTCCAGGTCTTCGAGAGCCCGGGGGACAACTCCGAGATGGCCGTCCTCAGGCTCATGGCACCCGAGGCGGACTCGCAGGCGGTGGTGACGGTGCAGGAGGTGGGATCTGCTGCGACGGTCGACGAGTTCACGGTGCCGCTCACGGCCGACCAGCCGACCGAGGTCTCCCTCTCGATGCTCGATCCTGGCGTGTACAGCGTGCAGGTCGATGCGGACGCACCGGTACTGGCCGCCGCTCGCGCGCAGGACGGCGCAGGTCCCGAGACCGACTTCGCCTGGGTGACGCCCGCACCGGAGATCGAGGACGAGGTCCTCGTGTCGGTTCCGGCAGGGCCGGCTCCGCGCCTGGTGGTCACGAACGACGCGGATGCCGAGACGACCGTGCAGCTCACTCCGGTCGACGGCGGCGAGCCGATCGACGTGACGATCCCGGCGGGTTCCTCGGAATCGGTCGAGGTGGAACCGCAGACCGTCTACCGGATGACGCCCTCGAGTGCCGTGCATGCCGCGGTCGCGATGACCGCGGCCGGTGCGCTGTCGGTCTGGCCGGTCTGGCCTGCCGCGGGGGCGCAGCAGAGCATCACCGTCTACCCCTGAGGTCCGGCGCCCGATCCGCGTGCGGGTCAGTGCTCGTGGCCGCCGAGGTCCCACGGCTCGCGACCGACATACTCGGCCGCCGCGCGGAAGACGGCGCTCTCGATCGCCATCCGCCGGTGCGCGTTGTCGTCGTGGCCGGGAGGGAGCAGTCGTTCGATGGGCAGTCGGAACAGCACGATCCGCCGGTTCTCCCTGTCCAGGTACCAGCGCGGCACTTCGTCGGTCGCCTCGAAGGCAGGCATCGCGCCGATCTCGAACCGGACGTCCTGGAGCTCAGGCCAGGTTCCGCGGAGGAATTCCACCGCTGTCCCGACCGTGAGGTCGAAGCGGTCGATGCGTCCGTCCAGAGGCGCCAGCGGCGGCCGCACGACCTCGCTGCGTCCGAGGCGACCGTGGCGACCGTGCCGAGCGCCGCGGCGCGGAGCTGCGGAGGTACGCGGACGACGAGGCATAGCGAAAGTCTAGGCGGACTCCGTCGATCGTGGCGGCGCGGCATCCGCTCGTCGCGCCCTCGCACACGTAACCTGGCGGAGATGAACGCAAGACTCTGCTCGAAGGTCGGCTGCGCGCGAGAAGCGGTGGCGACGCTCACCTACGACTACGGCGATCAGATGGCCGCGCTCGGACCGCTGGGTATCGCGCATCATCCGCACGCGCACGATCTGTGCGCGCAGCATGCCGACCGCCTGTCGGTCCCTGCGGGCTGGCTGGTCGTTCGTCACGAGGCACTCCGCGCCTGACCTTGCCGGCCGATCTCTCCGTCGGCGAGCTCAGAGGCCGACGCGACGCCCGGTGAGCTTCTCGGCGCGCCGATCGGCGTTCTGCAGGGCGCGGCGCTCCCGCTCGCGGCGCAGTACCGTGATGCCCACGAGCACCACCTCAGGAGCGACCGGGGGGAGCGGGGAGACGAAGGGCGCGGCCTCGGTCAGCAGGTCCTGGGCGACGCGGGCTCGAGCGGCCGGCACCATCCGCGGTGCGCTCTGCAGGAACTGGGAGATGCGGCGCGCGAGCCGATCCGGCAGCCGAGCCACATCGGCGACCTGTGCCCAGCCGACCAGCTCGACCGGCAGCACCGGCACCGAGGGGATCAGCTTCGGCGTGCGCACGCGCTGGCTGTAGGTGCCGGCGACCATGTCGCCCAGGCGCTGCGATCGGGCGCTGAACGCACCGGCGAGCACGGCTACGCCGCCGAAGGTCATGTAGATCTCCAGCACCCCGACCAGGGCGCGGATGAAGGCGTGTCGGAATCCCGTCGCGCCGCCGTCGATCCGCACGATGCGCCCGCCGATCGCGAGCTTGCCGAGACTGCGTCCGCCGAG
The DNA here is from genome assembly GCF_041641055.1 of Microbacterium sp. GTDB lineage: Bacteria > Actinomycetota > Actinomycetes > Actinomycetales > Microbacteriaceae > Microbacterium. Next base: position 95,710 of record NZ_JBEPZB010000004.1, on the reverse strand, counting down.
CGCCACCTCCATCGTGATCGGGAGGACGACGAAGCTGATCACGATCGACGCGATCACGGCGATCGTGTCGGTCGCCTCATCGAGGACGCCGATGTCGAGGAGCCAGATGCGCAGGAAGACCGTCAGCAGGAACACGGCGAAGGAGACCAGCATGTCGATGAGCGCGCCGGCGGCTCGCAGGATGAACCCGACCGGCTGCACGTCGATCGCGACGGCCTCGCCGGAGAGCACCTCATCGGAGACATCGAGCGGGGCAGACATGAGTACAGTAAATCAGGTGGACGCCGATGCACTGACAGATGCACGCCGCGCGGAGTGGGAGCGGCTCGAGCAGCTCAGTCGCGCTCGGCTCGACGGCGCAGGCGTCGACGAGCTCATCGTCCGGTACCGCGCGGCATCCGCTGATCTCGCCGAGCTGAAGACGTCAGTGGGCGACTCCCCGCAGGGGTCATATCTGTCGACGATCCTCGTGCGTGCACGGCTCCGTCTGACGGGAGCCTCCGACAACATCCTCACCCAGACGGCGCGCTTCTTCTCGCGGCAGCTCCCGGCGGCGCTCTACCGCCTGCGGTGGACGACCCTGGTCGTCGCGGTCTCGTTCATCGCGATCGTGGTCGGCACGGCAGCCTGGATCTCCGCCGACCCTGCCTTGATCGCGACGCTCGGCCCACCCGACCTGCTGGAGCAGTACGCGGACGAGAGCTTCACGGGCTACTACACCGAGAACCCGGCTGCCGTGTTCATGGGCATGGTGTGGTGGAACAACGCCTGGATCGCGCTGCAGTGCGTCCTCTTCGGCATCACCGGGCTCTGGCCGCTGAACGTGCTGGTGCAGAACGCCATGGGACTCGGCGTGTCGGGCGCGGTGATGGCGGCGCACGACCAGGTCGACGTGATGATCCTGTACATCCTGCCGCACGGGCTCTTGGAGATGACCTCGATCTTCGTGGCCGGTGCCGCCGGGTTCCATCTGTTCTGGTCGTGGGTCGCGCCGGGGCATCGCTCGCGGGCCGAATCCCTCGCGGCCGAGGGCCGGGCGCTCGCGACCGTGGCGATCGGACTCGTCTTCAGCCTCTTCGTCTCGGGGCTGATCGAGGGTTTCGTCACCGGCTGGGCGCTGCCGTGGCCGCTCAAGATCGGCATCGGGGCGGCGGCCCTCGCCGCCTTCCTGATCTACATGCTGGTCATCGGAGGGCGCGCCCATCGGCAGGGCGAGACCGGCGACCTGGTCGAGTACGAAGCAGGTACTCCGAGGCTCCTCGCGGGCTGACCATCACCGACGACGTCCGGTCATCGAGGATGTGGCCCCGTCGGGTGTGTCGAACAGCCCCCGGTACGCGAAGCCGGCGAGCAGCGCACCGATCGTCGGGAAGACGAGGAACACCCACAGCTGCGTCAGAGCAGCCGTGTCGCCGTAGACGGCCGTCGCGAGGGACCGAGCCGGATTGATCGAGGCGAGGTCGATCGGAAGCAGCACCAGGTGGATCAGCATCAGCGTGAGGCCTGCGACGAGTCCGCCGAACCGCGAGCCGCGCACCGGGTGCGTCGCCCCCAGGACCACCAGCACGAAGATCGCCGCGAACAGCGCCTCGACGATGATCGCCGCCCAGATCCCGAATCCCGCGGGCGACGCGGAGCCGAAGCCGTTGCTCGCGAAGCCGGCCGTGCGCTTCGCCTCGAGCCAGCCGTCCGGCCCGAAGAGCCCGATGAGGAAGATCAGGGTGGAGGCGACGAGCCCACCGATGCACTGGGCCAGGATGTACGCCGGCACGTCGCGCCACGGCATCCGTCCCGCCGCCGCGAACCCGACGCTGGTCGCCGGGTTGAAGTGGCCGCCGGAGATCGGTCCGAACGCGTACCACGAGACGGTGAGAGCGAGGCCGGCTGCCAGCGCCACTCCGACGAAGCCGATCCCGGTGCCTGCGTCGACCTCGTCGATCCCGGAGGCGAAGAGCGCGGCCCCGACGATGCTCAGCACGAGGATGGCTGTGCCGAAGGCCTCGGCGGTGAGGCGGGCGGTCATCGTCGACGGCGTCATGGCCTGGTCGACGGACACGCCGAAGCCGCCGCTCGTGTCGTCCGGTGCAGACCGTGTCACAGCCGCCCAGCCGCCTTCAGTTCGAGGTACCGGTCGGCGATCCGCGGCGGAAGGGTCTCCGGATCCGCCGCGATCGCCTCGCCACCGGCGCGCCGCACCGCGTCGGCGACGTTCTCGGCGTCGCGCATCGTCCGCTCCGCCGCTGCGGCCAGGTAGATCTCCTCACGCGAGCCTCGCTGCGTGGCGAGACGCGCGATGCCGTCGTCGGTGACGGAGCCGACCAGGATCGAGGTGGCCCTCGAGGCATCGGGGAACGCGCCGAGGAAGCCGCGCGCGGATTCGGCGGCATCCTGAGCGGTCAGCACGACGATCAGCGAAGGGCGTGTCGTGAGCGTGCGGACGGCTGCGAAGGCTCCATGCCAGTCGGTGTCCACCAGACGCGCGTGCACGGGGGCCATGGCGTCGGTCAGGGCGGGGAGGAGCGCCGTCCCTTCGACGCCGGTGACCCTGGCGCGCACCACCCGGTCGTACATCAGCAGGTGCACGTGGTCGCCTGCCCGAGCGGCCAGAGCGGCCAGCAGCAGCGCGGCCTCGAGCGATGCGTCGACTCTCGTCCCGTCCCCGACGCGAGCGGCCGCCGTGCGCCCGGTGTCGATGATGATCACGACGTGACGATCGCGCTCGGGTCGCCAGGTGCGCAGCATGGTGGTGCCCGCGCGAGCGGTCGCCCGCCAGTCGATCGAGCGCACGTCGTCGCCCCGCACGTATTCGCGCAGCGAGTCGAACTCCGTGCCCTGTCCTCGTACCTGGATGCTGGTGTTGCCGTCGAGCTCGCGCAGTCTCGCGAGGCGGGACGGAAGGTGCTTGCGGGACGAGAACGCCGGAAGCACCCGGATCGACCCGCGGACCCGGTGCCGCGCCTGACGCCCGGCCAGCCCCAGCGGTCCCTGGGAGCGGATCATCACGAACTCGCTGGACAGCTCGCCGCGGCGGCGGGGAAGCAGGGGGATGGCGGTGCGTCGGCGTTCGCCTGGCGGCACGGTCAGCCGGTGTCGGGCGTCATCGGCGCCGGCCGTCGGCTGCCACGCGTCGCGGATCAGCGCGTGCAGCGTCCGGGAGCCCTGGTTCTGCAGCGCCAGGCTGACCGGCACCGGCTCGCCGAGTCTCGTGCGTGCAGGCACGCGCCTGGTCACGACGACCGTGTGGGGGCTCGGTGCGAGAACCACGTCGAGACCGACCAGGAGCAGGCACAGGGCCACCCAGATGCCGAGCGCCGCGTACGGCGGGTATCCCGCGAGCCCGGTGAGGACGAGCGGGACGATGCCGACGGCGACGGCGAGCGCGAGACGACCGGTGACGAACACCTAGATCGGCACCCTGGTCTGCTGCACGACGGAGGTGAGCACGGCGTCGGCCGACACCCCCTCCATCTGGGCGTCGGGGCGCAGCTGCAGGCGGTGGCGCCAGACCGGCACGAGCATGGTCTGCACGTGGTCGGGCGTGACCGCCGTCGACGCGTTGAGCCAGGCCCATGCCTTGGCGGCGGCCAGCAGGCCCGTGGAGGCACGCGGGCTCGCCCCGAGCTCGACGGAGGGCGACTGCCTGGTCGCCCGTGCGAGGTCGACGACGTAGCCGAGCACGTCGTCGGTGACCTCGACGCGGCCGGCGGCATCCTGCGCCGCGCGGATCTCGTCCGCAGTGACCACGGATTCGACGCCGGTGAGCTCCCGCGGCGAGAAGCCGGAGGCGTGCTTGCGCAGCACGGACACCTCGGCATCCCGTTCTGGCATGCCGACCACGAGCTTCATCAGGAAGCGGTCCAACTGAGCCTCGGGAAGGGAGTAAGTGCCCTCGTGCTCGATGGGGTTCTGCGTCGCGGCGACCAGGAACGGGTCGGGGAGCGGGCGGCTGACGCCGTCGGCCGACACCTGGCGCTCCTCCATCGCCTCCAGCAGCGCGGCCTGCGTCTTGGGAGGTGTGCGGTTGATCTCGTCCGCGAGCAGGACGTTCGTGAACACGGGCCCCGCGCGGAAGTCGAACTCGCCCGTGCGCGCGTCGTAGACGAGCGACCCGGTCACGTCTCCCGGCATCAGGTCGGGGGTGAACTGCACGCGCTTCGTGTCGAGACCGAGCGCGCGCGCGAACGAGCGGACGACCAGGGTCTTCGCGACGCCGGGGACGCCCTCGAGCAGCACGTGTCCTCGGGCCAGGAGCGAGACGAGGAGGCCGGTGACGGTGCCGGCCTGTCCGACCACGGCCTTGTCGACCTCGGTCCGCACACGGTGCATGGCCTGACGCAACGAGGCGTCGTCGAAGTTCTCAGCGGTCACGTGGTGTCCTCGGCTTCCGTAGGGAGAGGTGGGTGGCGGTGCAGCGCAGTGGAGGCATCAGTCGGCCTTGCGGATCGGGGTGAAGGAGGTGTCGACGGCGCGCTCCAGCTCCTGGAGTCGACGCGCCATCTCGATCAGGGTCGGGTCGTCCCCGGGGAGAGGACCCGCGATCAGGTCGTGCAGCGATCCTCGCGGGATGCGCAGACGATCGGCGGCGGCGTCTGCGACCTCCTCGGGGCGGGCGTTCACGGCGAGCCCGAGTCGGCGGGCCAGTCGCCGCGTGCTGCCGTCGCGGATCGCCTCGGCGGCATGGGTCGCATCGCCCGCCTTCGCGGTGAGACGTGCGCGACCGTGCATCGTCTCCGAGGCGCGGACGGTGACGGGAAGGGTCTCGGAGACCAGAGGGCCGAAGCGCCGTCCGCGCCACAGGGCGACGGAGACGCCGGCGACCATCAGGAGCAGGATCGCGGGGGTCACCCACCCAGGCGTGAGGGACCCGAGCGTGTCGGGCATCTCGCCCTCGATGTCGCTGTCACCGAAGCTCGGGACATACCAGACGACGCGGTCCGTCTGTCCGAGGAGGGCGAGGGCCAGGGCCGCGTTCCCTTCCTCGCGCAGGGAGGAGTTGCTGAACAGGCGAGCTCCTTCGACGACGACACGGGTGGCTCCGTCGGACTCGTCGATGAGGACGGCCGCCGCCTCGTCGGTGCCGAAGCATCCTTCCACGCCGTCGGCCGGTGTGAACAGGCGCTCTGGGCGGATCGTCCCCACTCGGGCGAACTCGGGCGCCGCGCACTGCGCGTCCACCGGAGAGGCGTCGGACGCGGCGTTGTCGCCGATGCGCAGGACGTTGAGCAGATGCGTGCTGGTGGAGAGGAAGACCACGCGGTCGGCGGGGGCCATCAGCTCCTCGAGTCCCTCGTCGGTCAGCGTGTACGGATTCGTCATCACGAGGGTGGCGCCGTCGTCGAGTGCGGCGCGCGCCTCGGCGCGCGAGCGGTGCACAGTGACCTCGACACCCTGATCGTCAAGGATCTGCGCCAGGGCCATCGCCCCCGAATCGCCCACGCTCTCCGGGTCGAGGGCTCCGCGATCGGACGGCATCCTGGCCGCGACCTGGATCGCCACGAACACGCCGCCGAGGACCAGCACGACGACGATCCCCCAGCCGAGCAGGGTGCGCAGACGGCGTCCGCGGGGCGCCCGTTCCGCGGTCGACCGCTGCTCGTCGGTGGGGGCAGGTGCCGTCATGCGCTCACCAGCTCGGGCGGCGCGGCGGCGAGGCGATCGTCCGTGGCCGCGAGCTGTGCGTAGCTGTCTGCGGTCGCGGGGTGTCGGAGGTAGCGCACGTCATCGAACGAGACGGCGGCGGCACGCGCCGCCGCGGCCTCGGCGGCGAACACGGCGGCGACCTCGCGGGCGATGGCCTGGGCGGTCGCGCCCGGAGCGGGGTCGATGAGGTCCCTCTCGAGCAGGCCCCTGGCGAGCGCGCGGTAGCGCAGGATCGTCGCCTCGTCCCAGTCGCCGGCGCGCGCACTGCGGGTCGCTTCGGCTCGCAGCTGCGCGGCGGAGCGGTCGTCGTCGGCTCCCAGGAGTCCGCCCGAGGGGCGCCGTACGGCATTGGCGCGGCGCGGTCGCCCCCAGATGATGAGAGCGGCGACCAGGGCGCCGAACACGATGATCCCCACGACGATCAGCGCGGAAGGACCGACGCTCGCCCCGTTGTCCGAGCTGAACAGGTCGGCGAGGAAGCGCCCGATGTCGCGGGCCATCAGATCGAACCAGGTCGGCGTGGCGTCGGCGTAGCGCGGGTCGGAGAGCTCCTGCTCGGCCCACTTCCTCGCCTCATCGCCGTCCGGGACGAGGACGTCGTCGAGCGGACGGATCATGCCGTTCCTTCGCCGCCGGCACCCGGAGCGGTCCAGGCGTCATCCGGCGAAGACGGCGCGGGGGAGGCCGGGGCGGCGGGCGGCGGGGCGTACGCCGGCGGAGGCGTGGGCGCCGGCGGCTGTGCGTATGCCGGAGGCTGTGCCGGGTACTGCTGTGCGGGGTACTGCTGTGCGGGGTACTGCTGTGCGGGGTACTGCTGTGCGGGGTACTGCTGTGCGGGGTACTGCTGTGCCGGGTACTGCTGTGCCGGGTACTGCTGTGCCGGGTACTGCCCGGGATGCTGCGGGGCGCCGTACCCCGCGGAGGCCATCGCCCATTCGGGAACCTGCTTCGGTGGAGGACCGCTCGCCACGGCGCGAGAGGGGTCGAGGACGAACGGATCGCCGAGCTGCTCATCGGTCCATCCGAGGTCCCGTCGTTCGACGTGACCGATGAGCGTCTGGTCCAGTCCCTCGTATCGCATCCGACTGTCGAGGTAGACGAGGGTCCCGGCCGTGCTCTGCACGACGAGGGTGATGGCCTGGAGCACGAGCAGCAGGATCTGCGGGGCCAGCAGGGCGAAGACGAAGGCCAGGATGGCCGCCGTGTCCGTGGACCCCGTCGGTGCGATCACGGAGCCGACCATCGAGCTGACGAGGGCGACCGGGATGCTCACGACCTGCATCGCGACGCCCATCATGGCGCCGATGAGGAACGTGACGCCGAACGCGACCCAGAAGCGGCCACGCGTCAGGCGCCAGGAGCGCACCAGAGCGTCGCGGAACTTCGCCCGCTCGAGCACGAGGATCGAGGGGACCAGGAGCAGCTTGGTCGTCAGCCACACGGCGAGCGGCACGGTGGCCGCGATCAGGAGGAGGACGATGACCACCATCCCGCCGACCGCTTCGGCCGATCCTCCGATGCCGCCGGCGATCAGTCCCGCGATGATCAGGAAGATGATGATGATGACACCGAAGATGAACAGGACCGACAGCGAGGCGAAGGCGGCGAGACGCCAGAACGACGGGATCATCCGTCGCCAGAGCGTGCCCAGAGAGGCCTTGACGCCGATGGAGGCATAGCCGATCTCAGCCGCGACGACGCCCTGCATGAGGGCCGTGAAGGCGATGGAGGCCAGGCCGACGGCGATGCCGGCCACGATGTTCATCGCGACCATGCCTGCGAACACCGCCTCGAAATCGGGCGATGAGGGAGAGAGGGACTCGATCCTGGCGAAGGTCGTGACGAACACGAATCCCATCACGCCGGCGCTCAGCACCACCACGATGAGCTGGATGACCACGCCGAAGCCGAACAGGACCTTGGGGTTGTGCCGCAGCGCGGCGAAGGACTTGCCCAGCAGCATCCCGAAGGTCAGCGGGTGCAGGGGGATGATGCCCTTCTTCGGGGCAGGGGTCCACGTCTGGCCGCTCACCGGCACTCCCTCCGTCGTGCGCTCCCATCGTGTCACAACACCCCCAGGGCGCGCAGACATGGGGGCCGTGGTACTGAGTGCCATAAGGTAACAGTTATGACCTCACGCATTCTTGTGGTCGACGACGACACCGCGCTCGCCGAGATGATCGGCATCGTGCTGCGCACGGAGGGTTTCGAGCCCGTGTTCTGCGCCGACGGTGCGCGGGCTGTCGAGGAATGGCGCTCGCAGCGCCCCGACCTGGTGCTGCTCGACCTGATGTTGCCGGGGATGGACGGGATCGAGATCTGCACGCGCATCCGCGCGGAGTCCGGCGTCCCCATCATCATGCTCACGGCCCGCAGCGACACCGCCGACGTGGTGCGAGGACTCGAGGTGGGGGCGGACGACTACATCGTCAAGCCCTTCAACCCGAAGGAGCTCGTGGCTCGTATCCGCACGCGACTGCGGCCGACTCCGCAGACGGTGGGGGAGCAGCTGCGTGTGGGGGACCTCACCGTCGACGTCGACGCCCACGAGGTGCGGCGCGGCACGGCCCCGATCGCCCTCACGCCGCTGGAGTTCCAGCTCCTCGTGGCGCTCGCCTCCAAACCGCAGCAGGTGTTCTCCCGCGAGATGCTGCTCGAGCAGGTCTGGGGCTACCACTACAAGGCCGACACGCGGCTCGTGAACGTGCACGTGCAGCGACTGCGGGCGAAGGTCGAGCTCGACCCGGACAATCCCAAGATCGTCATGACGGTGCGTGGCGTCGGCTACCGTGCCGGGAGCGCGGGCTGAGGACCCCATGGCCGCGACTTCAGCGACCACCACGGCGGTCGCTGTCATCCGGGACTGGCGAGGCTGGCCGACCGTCACCCGCGCGCTCTGGCGGCGGTCGCTGCGTTTCCGCACCCTGACGATCACCCTGCTCCTCACCTCCACCGCGATCCTGATCACCTGCGTGACCATGGCCCTGGTCATTCAGAACGACCTCTTCGAATCCCGCAAGGACGAGGCGCTCGAAGACGCGGCTCGCGCGGTCAACCAGGCGCAGGTGACCCTGGACTCCGCGGCGCTCGGGGACGAGCCGGCGGCTCTGCCCGAACTCTGGGACAGCGTGCAGGCGGACCTGCGTCGGTATTCGACGGCTGAGGGATTCGCAGGTATCCGGATGAACGCGGACCCCGATGCGGTCGCGCTCAACGGCTTCTCGGCCGGACTCAGCGCCAACATCATCAGTTCGGGCCTCAGCAACAGGGTCGTGCAGTTCGACGACCGGCAGTCGTGGCAGTCGGTCGGGCTCGACGTCGGCGGACGCGTCGTGCCCGGGATCATCGTCGGCCAACAGCTGCAGGTGCCGGAGGCGGGGCCTTTCCAGCTCTACTTCGCGTACGACCTCGCGGATGCCGACAACACCCTCACGTTCGTGCAGCGCACGCTGTGGATCGCCGGCATCGGCCTCGTCGCGATCGTCGCCGCGATCTCGTTCATCGTGCTCCGCACGGTCTCCACGCCCATCGTCGAGGCCGCCGAGACCAGTGCGCGCCTGGCTTCGGGTGATCTCGCCGTGCGCATCGACGTGCACGGGGAGGACGAGATCGCGATCCTCGGGCGATCGTTCAACGCGATGGCCGACAGCATCGAGTCGCAGATCAAGGAGCTCGGCGAGCTGTCGCTCGTGCAGCAGCGATTCGTGTCCGACGTGTCGCACGAGCTGCGCACGCCCCTCACGACGATCCGTCTGGCGGCGGACATGCTCAACGATCAGCGCGGCGAGTTCGATCCCACGACCGCGCGCACCACCGAGCTGCTGCACACCCAGGTGCAGCGGTTCGAGACCCTGCTGTCCGACCTGCTCGAGATCAGCCGCTACGACGCGGGGTCGGTGCAGCTGGAGCTGGAGGCGACCAGCCTCGCCCACCTCGCCGAGGACATCATCGAGCAGATGATGCCCCTCGCCGAAGGTCGCGGCAGCGAGCTGAGACTCGTCGCCCCCGGCGGCTACTCACCGGTGGACATGGATCCCCGCCGGGTGCGGCGGGTGCTGCGGAACCTGATCGGCAACGCGATCGAGCACGGGGAGGGCAGGCCCGTCGTCGTCACCGTCGACAGCAATCAGCATGCGGTCGCGGCGGGCGTCCGCGACTTCGGCCTCGGGATGGACCCTGCGGATGCGGAGCGGGTCTTCGACCGGTTCTGGCGCGCGGATCCCTCCAGGCAGCGCACGATCGGCGGCACGGGACTCGGGCTCTCGATCGCTCTCGGTGATGCGACGCTGCACGGCGGCACACTGGCCGTCTGGTCGGAACTCGGCGTCGGCACCAACTTCGTCCTCACCCTCCCTCGCCGGGGGGACGCGCTGGAGGGGCCGTCACCGATCCCGATCGAGCCGCAGGAGCCGCTGGCCGAGCTCGGGGACGCCACACAGCCGATCCAGCTCGCCGACATCCCCGCCGAGCTCTTCGACCGAGGGAGCATCGAGTGAACGCCGGATTCCGTCGCACGCTCCACGCCGTCGCGATGGCCGCGGTCGTCGCGATGCTGGCCGCCTGCACCGGGCTGCCGACGAGCGGCGACGTGCAGCCGGGACTCGCGCTGGGCGCCTCGCCCGAGGAACAGGACTTCCTGCCCCTCGCCTCGGGGCCCGTCGATGGCGCAGGGCCCACGGCCATCGTCGAGGGATTCATGGAGGCGGCGATCACGCCTGCCGACAACTGGGACACGGCCCGCAAGTTCCTCACGCCCGACCTGGCCTCGACGTGGCGGCCCACCACCGGCGTCTCGATCGACGCGAGCGCGGCGACGCGATCCTTCACCTCGAGCGTCGAGGACGATGCGGAGTCCGCGAACGGCGACTCCGCCGACGTCCGCGTCACCTTCGACCAGGTGGCGAGCGTGGATGCCACCGGCGCGTACTCCCAGACCGTCGCAGCCTCGAACTCGGCGTTCGTGGTCGTGCGCATCGACGGTCAATGGCGCATCGCCGACGCCCCGGACGGCGTGGTCATCGACGAATCGCGGTTCTCTCGCGTCTACGACGACTACGCGCTGCAGTACTACGACCGGACGTGGGAACGGCTCGTGCCGGACGTGCGGTGGTTCCCGCGCCGCGCCACGGTCGCCACGACCATCGCCCAGTCGCTCATCGGCGGTGCACCGAGCCCGTGGCTCGACCCGGCGGTGCAGAGCGCGTTCCCACCGGGCGTGCAGCTGGCGAGGGACGCGGTGCCGATCGATCCCGACCAGGTCGCCGACGTCGCCCTGAACCGCGAGGCTCTGGGCCTCCCCGCGAAGACGCTGGCCAGGATGCGGACGCAGCTGCAGGCGACCCTGACGGGAGCAGGAGTGCAGATCAGCCAGGTCCGCTTCACCGTCGACGGACGGACCCTCGAGGCCGGTGTCGTGAAGCTCATCGACGATCCGGTCGACGGGGGCAGCGTGGTCCTGAAGGACGGGCAGTTCGGAACCCTGGTCGGTGGGGAGATCACTCCGATCCCCGGCCTCACGGAGGAGATCCTCGCGTCGCCGCAGCCGATCAGGGCGGTCGACCTCGCCGTCGACAGCTCCCATGCGGCCGTGCAGCTCTCCGACGGACACGTGTGGCTCGCGGGCGACGGCAGCTTCGACGCGCTCGACGAACGGGCATCGCTCGTGCGACCCTCGATGGATCCGTTCGACTTCACGTGGTCCGTCCCGTCGACGGCGCCGGCGTCGCTGAGGGCGATAGGAGTGGACGCGGCTCCACGGCCGATAGCCAACGCCTGGCCCGATGCGTCCGGTGTGTCCGCGATCCGAGTCTCGGCCGACGGCACCCGGATCGCGGCGGTGCTCGTGGTCGGAGGGCAGCGCTGGGTCGTCGTCTCCGCGGTGATCAGGGACGACGACGGTGTGCCCACCGAACTGGGTCCGACCGAGCCGCTGGCGCAGCTGGAGGGGACGGCGTCCGGCCTCGTCTGGCTGGGCAGCGATCGCCTCGGCGTCCTGTCGGATGCCGAGGATCGCATCGTCCTCACCCAGGTCGTGGGGGGTCCAGGCACCTCCGAGGTCGCACCGACCGGAGCCGTCTCGATCGCCGGCTCTCGGACCGCAGCGGGCATCCGGGTGCTGGGGGCCGAGGGGGCTGTCTTCGCACGCAGCGGCTCCGCGTGGAGCGAGTCGATCGTCGGCGTGTCGATCCTCGGCACCCGCGCAGGGCACTGATCACTCCTCCTGCACGAGCGCGCGGCTCTCAGAAGAGTGCTCAGACGCCGGGCCCATTCGCTCGCGCACCGCGTCGAGGGGCGCCGTGTCCGAGACGATCGAGACATGCCGTCGCTCTCTCCGTTGCTCCGAGCGGCGGGCGCTGATGCGCTCGCCCTGCTGCTCGCCGCGACCTGCGCCGGGTGCGACGAGCCCGGCACGATGCTGTGCGAAGGCTGCCGAGTCCGATTGCGCGCCTCGCCACGCGAGTTGCACACCCCGGCCGGTCTGCGTGTCGTGGCCGCGACCGCGTTCGAGTCGGTCGCGGCGCGCTGCATCCGCCGGCTGAAGGATGCGGGCGAGACCGTGGTCGCCCGCCCCCTCGGTCGGGTCCTCCGAGGGGTGCTGCGCACCGAGCTCGCCGACTCAGGCGTGGGAGGACTCGCACGGGCGGTCCCGGTGCCGACCTCTCGTCGCTCGTATCGCCGACGCGGCTACCGGGTTCCCGAACTCCTGATCCGCAGCGCGGGGGAGGACCCGCTCCGTCTCCTGTCACTCGATCGCCGGGGCGTCGACCAGAGGGGTCTCGACGCCGGGCAGCGCAGCGAGAACGTCCATGGATCGATGAGCACCCGGAGGTCGGGTCGAGGCGAGCCGATCGTCCTCGTCGACGACGTCATGACGACCGGGTCGACATTCGACGAGGCGGCACGAGCGCTGGAGGAGGCCGGATTCGAGGTCGTCTCGGCCGTCGCGCTCGCCGCGACACCACGTCTCAGCGAACGGAATGCGAACGCATCGGGGACACGCAGGAAATGACCCGTGACATCCGTCGGCAGGCGGACTACCGTGGGGGGTCACAAGGCGACCACGGTCCGCCCTTGGCCGGGAGGACCGGGACAAGGAGGCAGCAATGGAAACGAGCATCGTTGGCGTCGGGGTGGGTATCACCGATCGCTTCCGAACCGTTGTCGAAGAGAAGATCGCCAAGATCCAGACGTTCGCGTCACGTGCGCAGCGATTGGATGTGAAGGTCACCCACCGGGTGTACCGAAACGGCCGCGTTCCGGATGAGACCGTGGAGTTGACGCTCGTCAGCAAAGGACCGGTCGTCCGAGCGGAGGCCACGGACGGCGACAAGTTCGTCGCCCTCGACCTCGCGGTCGACAAGATGGCCGAGCAGCTCCGCCGGGCCAAGGAGAAGCGAGTCGACGGACGGCAGCACCCCCGGGGTGCGCACTTCGAGAAGGAGAGCGGTGCCCTCGAGGGCATCGATGTCCAACCGGCATCCGTAGACGTCCTTCGCGCAGTCGCGACGGGCGCCGTGCCGATCCAGAACGACGAGGACGAGGTCTACTCCCCGGTCGTCATCCGCACGAAGAACTTCGGTGCGGAGTGGATGACCGTCGAAGAGGCCGTCGACCGCATGGAGCTCGTCGGTCACGACTTCTTCCTGTTCGTCGATGTGCGCACCGACCACCCGAGCGTCGTCTATCGACGCAAGGGCTGGGATTACGGTGTGATCGCACTCGAGACGCAGGCACCGCCTTCCGAGGCGCTGGCCTCGTGAGCTGACACGAGAACGGCCCGGCCCCAAGAGGGCCGGGCCGTTCTGCATGTGCAGGGGAGGGGTCAGTCGAAGATGCCGTCCAGGATGCTGCCGATGACGAGTCCGCCGAGGATGCCGGACGCGACGTCGCCGCCGCCCCCGCGCCGACCTCCGCCGCTCCAGCCGCCGCCTCCCCAGCCGTCGCCGCCGCCCCATCCCTGATCCTGCGGGCGGGAGGAGTCGATGTCCCGCTGAGCGAGCTGCAGCGCCTCGGACGCCAGATGCGCCACACGCCGTGCGCTGGCGAGTGCTTCGTCGCGGGTCTCCTCTGCGGGCAGCAGGTCGGACAGGTCGACCCTGAGTCGCTCGGCCTCCGCGAGACGGGTGCGCGCGTCTGCGCCGATCCATCCGCGGTGTCCGGCGATGAGCCCGCGCGCGACTCCGAGCTGACGGTCCGCGTCGTCGATCGCGTGCTGGACCTGCGGGATGCTGGGCAGGGGGTGCTCGGCGCGATGCCGCGCATGTGCGATGGCCTCGTCGAGGGCGGTGTTGGCTTGGCGCAGACGCGAGAGCTCGGCGAAGGGGTCGCCGGGCGAACCGGCGGGGGAGAGTGAGCTGAGGGCGCTCTGCAGCGCCGTGACCGCCTCGGCGACCGCGGGCACCTGCGGGGCGTTCCTGGCCGCGATCAGGTCGCCGCGCGAGTCGGCGACGACCTCGGCGAGCGTGGACTCCGCGCGCAGCGCCTCGATCTCGAAGTCCTCGACCGCGTCGAGCAGGGCGGATGCGCGTCGAGTCGCCTCGGTCGCCGTCTCGAGGGCGAGGTTGGCCTCCTCGTTCTGCTTCGCGGCGCGACGGCGTTCGGAGACCGATGCCCCGTGCGTGGCGAAGGCGATGAGCTGCTCCGCTTCCGCAGCACTCGCGGTGATCTGGTGCATCGCCGAGTCCGAGTAGCGGGCGGAGAGGCGCGCGACGGTCTCGTTGGTCTGGGGGATCCGTGCGCTCAGCGCCTCGGCATCCGCCCGCACCTGGGCGATGACCTCGGGCGCGCGGCGGACCTTCGAGATCGACGCGGCGAGATCGGAGGTCTTCTCGTCCAGCAGGTCCTGCGCCCAGTCGCAGAGCTGCATGATGCGCGCGTTGCGGGTGCGGAGCTCCTCGGCGGTGTCGGGGATCTCGTCGTGGTTGAGCTGGTGCAGCTGGAAGGCTTCGCGCAGATGCGTGCGCACGGCGGCGAGCGCCTTCTTCAGGTCCTTCGTGAGCTGTTCGCCGAGCTCGGCCTCTGCGAAGGCGAGCTCATCGGAGGTGCTCCTGATGCGCTCGTCCGCCGAGACGAGTGCCTGCTCGGCGCGCCGAGCCAGATCGGCATCCTGTGCGGCCAGTTCTTCCTGTTCGCGCTTGCGTCTGCCCCATATTCCAGCCATACGACTGATCCTAGTTTCCCGAGCGGTGGCGCTGGCTGTGCATCCGCTTGAGGCGAACGCCCGAGCCGGAGCGGACGGCGGGGGACGAGACTCAGACGAGTGCCGGTCCGGCTGCTCGCGCGGGCCGTCCCCGTTTCGGGCGGTCGGCGGTCAGCTCGAGGGCGAGCGTGTGCTGAGGATGCTGGGCGAGCCGGGTCTGCACGTGATCGAGCCAGCGCAGCTCGGCGTCCGCGGCGAAGATCATCGAGTCGACCACGAGCGACCAGGCGAGTCCCTGCGGACTGTCGTCCTCGCGGGACTCCCGCACCGCCCTCAGGCCGTCCAGGCGGTGAGATGACGCGGCGCGCTGGGTGTCGATCACCTCCGCGGCGTCTGCTCCGGGGAGGGTGGCGGCCACGGCGATCTTGATCGCCAGCTCGTCCCGCGTGGCCTGGCCGCGCTCGACGGGTGAGACCAACCACCGATCGACGTCGGCATTCCCCGCCGCGGTGATCTCCCAGTAGACGTGTCCCTGCGCGTCGGTCGCCCCCCGCTCCACCAAGCCGTCGCGTTCAAGTCGCTCGAGCGTGTTGTAGATCTGGCCCACGTTGAGCGGCCAGATCGATCCGGTGCGACGGTCGAACTCGTGCCGGAGCTGATACCCGTAACAGGGTCCCTGCGCGAGGATGGCGAGCAGGGTCTGGCGTACCGACATGAGAGGCCTCCGGGGGTCGTCGACCAATATATACATACCCGGAAACGGGATGACGGCACGCCATGCAGACGACGTGCAGGTCACGGACAGGTAACATGACAACGTATGCCTGGTGCGCGCCCGACACGCGGCGCCCCGGACCCATCGACAGGGAGATGACATCTGTGGCCAATCCTCTTGAGAAGCTGCTGCGCGCCGGAGAAGGGCGGGTCATCCGTCGTCTGAACCAGGTGGTCAAGGCCGTCAACGCGCTGGAAGAGGACATCTCCAAGCTCACCGACGACGAGCTGCGCAACGAGACCGCCGAGCTGCGTGAGCGCTACACCGCGGGTGAGACGCTGGACCAGCTGATGCCAGAGGCCTTCGCCGCGGTGCGCGAGGCGGCCAAGCGGACCCTGGGCATGCGCGCCTACGACGTCCAGATCATGGGCGGCGCGGCGCTGCACCTCGGCAACATCGCCGAGATGAAGACCGGTGAGGGAAAGACGCTCGTCGCGACGTTCCCGGCATACCTCAACGCGATCGCGGGCGAGGGCGTGCACGTGATCACGGTCAACGACTTCCTCGCCAGCTACCAGGCGGAGCTGATGGGTCGCGTCTACCGCGCCCTGGGCATGTCGACGGGCATCATCGTCTCGGGCCAGACGCCGGCGGTGCGCCGCGAGCAGTACGCGGCCGACATCACCTACGGCACGAACAACGAGTTCGGATTCGACTACCTGCGCGACAACATGGCGTGGCGCAAGGAGGACCTGGTCCAGCGCGAGCACTACTTCGCGATCGTCGACGAGGTCGACTCCATCCTCATCGACGAGGCGCGCACCCCGCTGATCATCTCGGGACCGTCGTCGGGGGAGGCCAACCGCTGGTTCGCCGAGTTCGCGAAGATCGCGCGCACCCTCGAGGCCGGCGTGGACTACGAGGTCGATGAGAAGAAGCGCACGGTCGGCGTGCTGGAGCCCGGCATCGAGAAGGTCGAGGACTACCTCGGCATCGACAACCTCTACGAGTCGGCGAACACCCCGCTGATCTCGTTCCTCAACAACTCGATCAAGGCGCTCGCGCTGTTCAAGAAGGACACCGACTACGTCGTCATGAACGACGAGGTCATGATCGTCGACGAGCACACCGGTCGCATCCTGGTCGGTCGCCGGTACAACGAGGGCATCCACCAGGCCATCGAGGCGAAGGAGGCGGTGCCGGTCAAGGCCGAGAACCAGACCCTCGCCACCGTGACCCTGCAGAACTACTTCCGTCTCTACGACAAGCTCGCCGGCATGACCGGTACTGCCGAGACCGAGGCGGCGGAGTTCATGTCGACCTACAAGCTCGGCGTGATCCCGATCCCGACCAACCGGCCGATGATCCGCAAGGACCAGTCCGACCTGGTCTACAAGAACGAGACGGCCAAGTTCGCCCAGGTCGTCGAGGACATCGCCGAGCGGCACGCCCAGGGACAGCCGGTGCTGGTCGGCACGGTCAGCGTCGAGAAGAGCGAGTATCTCTCGCGACTGCTCGCCAAGAAGGGCGTCAAGCACGAGGTGCTGAACGCGAAGAACCACGCCAGGGAGGCCGAGATCGTGGCCCGCGCCGGACGCCTCGGCGCCGTCACCGTGGCGACCAACATGGCCGGTCGCGGTACTGACATCATGCTCGGCGGCAACGCGGAGTTCCTCGCCGTCCAGGAGCTGAAGGGCAAGGGACTCGACCCCGTCGAGACCCCCGAGGAGTACGAGGTCGCCTGGGACGAGACGTACGAGTCGATGAAGGCCGTCGTCGCCGAGGAGGCCGAGAAGGTCATCCAGGCCGGTGGGCTCTACGTCCTCGGCACCGAGCGTCACGAGTCGCGCCGCATCGACAACCAGCTGCGCGGTCGATCCGGCCGTCAGGGCGACCCGGGCGAGAGCCGCTTCTACCTCAGCCTCACCGACGATCTGATGCGGCTGTTCCAGTCGGGAGCCGCAGAGGCAATTCTGTCGCGGACCAACTTCCCCGACGACGTGCCGATCGAGTCCGGCCTGGTGTCGCGCGCGATCCGCAGCGCCCAGTCGCAGGTCGAGGCCCGCAACGCCGAGATGCGCAAGAACGTGCTCAAGTACGACGACGTTCTGAACCGTCAGCGCGAGGCCATCTACGCCGACCGTCGGCACATCCTCCAAGGTGATGACATCGCCGACCGCGTGCAGCACTTCATCGAGGATGCGATCAGCGGCGTCGTGCGCGATCACACCGGCGAAGGTCACAACGAGAGCTGGGACTTCGATGCTCTGTGGACAGAGCTGAAGACCCTCTACCCGGTGAGTGTGACCATCGATGAGGTCGTCTCCGAGGCTGCCGGTCGCAAGGGCGGCATCACCGCCGACGGTCTGACCCGCGAGCTGCTGTCCGACGCGAAGATCGCCTACGAGACCCGTGAGGAGTCGCTCGGAGAAGCGGCGACACGCGAGCTCGAGCGCCGCGTGGTCCTCCAGGTGCTCGACCGCCGCTGGCGCGATCACCTGTACGAGATGGACTATCTCAAGGACGGGATCGGCCTCAGGGCCATGGCCCAGCGTGATCCGCTGATCGAGTATCAGCGCGAGGGCTACGCCATGTTCCAGTCGATGATGGGCCAGATCAAGGAGGAGTCCGTCGGGTACCTCTACAACCTCGAGGTCGAGGTCCGCCGCGCAGGCGACTCGGATACCGCCGAGGTCGAGGCGAAGGGACTGTCCGAGGGCGGCGGCGAGCAGCGGCTCGAGTACTCCGCGGCGAACGACGCCGGCGAGGTCGAGGTCCGCAACGACCGAGGCCAGGTCCAGCAGGCCGCCACCGACAAGCTGCGTCAGGCGGCGGCAGCGCGTCAGGCACCGACGGAGCAGGCCGAGCCGGAGGAAGGCCCCCGAGGAGCCTTCGGCCAGCGCACCGAGGCTCCGGCGGCCCCCGCAGGCAACCGCGAGCAGCGCCGAGCCCAGAGCAAGAAGAAGAAGTAGCGGCGCCGACGAGGAGGGGCAGGTCCGAGGGGATCGGCCCCTCTTCGCGTCATTGTAGGCTTGCTCAATGACACCGATGCGCCACTTCGACCAGTCGTCGAAGCTCAAGAACGTCCTGTACGAGATCCGTGGGAACACGCTCGTCGAGGCGGCGCGGCTCGAGGCCGAGGGGCATCGGATCCTCAAGCTGAACACGGGGAACCCGGCGACCTTCGGATTCGAGGCTCCGCACCAGATCGTGCACGACATGCTCGCCGCGCTGCCCACGGCGCACGGCTACAGCGACAGCAAGGGCATCATCTCGGCGCGGCGCGCCGTGGTCAGTCGCTACGAGGAGATCCCGGGGTTCCCCCGCTTCGACCCGGAGGACGTCTTCCTGGGCAACGGCGTCTCCGAACTCATCACGATGACGATGCAGGCTCTCCTCGACGAAGGCGACGAAGTCCTGATCCCCGCGCCGGACTATCCGCTGTGGACGGCGATGACCAGCCTCGCCGGCGGGACGCCCGTGCACTACCTCTGCGATGAGGACGACGGCTGGCAGCCCGATCTCGAGGACATCCGCTCGAAGATCACGCCGCGCACGAAGGCGCTCGTGATCATCAACCCCAACAACCCCACGGGTGTCGTGTACTCCCGCGAGGTCCTCGAGGGGATGGTGCAGATCGCCAGGGAGCACCAGCTGCTCCTGCTGTCGGACGAGATCTACGACCGCATCCTGTTCGACGACGCGGTGCACATCCCGACCGCGACACTGGCTCCGGACCTGCTGTGCCTGACGTTCAACGGACTCTCGAAGACCTATCGCGTGGCGGGGTACCGCTCGGGCTGGGTCGTGATCACCGGACCGCAGGGACACGCGAAGGGCTTCCTCGAGGGGATCACCCTGCTCGCGTCCACACGCCTGTGCCCGAACGTCCCGGCGCAGTACGCCGTGCAGGCAGCGCTCAGCGGCGTGCAGTCGATCGATGCGCTCATCGCGCCGACCGGGCGCCTGCACGAGCAGCGGGACATCGCCTGGGAAGGACTGGAGTCCATCCCCGGCGTCTCCTGCGTCAAGCCGGAGGGGGCGCTGTACGCGTTCCCGCGACTCGATCCGAACGTGCACGAGATCAGAGACGACGCGAAGCTGGTCTACGACCTGCTGGTCTCCGAGCACATCCTCCTGGTGCAGGGGACGGGGTTCAACTGGCCGACCCCCGACCACCTGCGCCTCGTGACTCTCCCCGAGCCGCGGGTGCTCGCAGAAGCCGTCGAGCGACTCGGGAACTTCCTCTCGAGCTATCGTCAGTGACTCTGTCAGTGACATCGTCAGTGACGGCGTGGGCGACGGCCGAGGTCCCCGCGGGGGAGTGAGCGTGCGCCAGTCGACGCACTGCGGCGACGAGCGTTGAGCGCGGCGTGATGTCGGCCATCGGCCGCGCGTGCAGAAGTGCCGCGTCGGCGGCGCGCTGATCCCAGGGCAGGAAAGAGATGTCGGTCACGCCCGAGAACCGCTCGAGGGTGCGACGGATCTGCGCGCGGGCGTCGAGCCCCAGCGGTCCGGGGCGGACCCTGTTGATCGCGACGCTGATCGGCGTCGGCGCCGTGAGCCGCCGCAGCTCGGCGTGCTCGCGCACGAACCGGCTGATGCCCAAGGGATCTGCGGATGCGACGGCGATGATGGCATCCGCCTCCTGTAGCGCGGCTGTCGTCGCGGCATGCCGTCGGGGACCCGCGAGGTCGTAAGTCGCATCCTCGTCGGCGTCGAAGGGGCTCGCGACGTCGACGACCGTCTCCTGGGCCCATCCGCGGCAGGCCTGCAGGGTGGCGCGAAGTCGGTCCGCCCCGAGTTCGGGCCAGCGACCGGGGCGGTTGATGCCGCCGAGGACAGCGACGTCTCCGGCGCTCGTCTCCACCGCGGCGGCGAGTCGGGTGAGCTCGGCCGCGTCGAGTCCGCCCCGCTCCGCACGCCTGCACGCGGCGGCGATTCCCGGTGCGTCGCCGCTGAGGCCGAGCAGCAGAGCCAGCGACGGAGCCACGGTGTCCGCATCCACCAGCGCCGTGCGGCGCCCCGCTCGCGCGAACTCCACGGCGAGCTGGATGGCGACCGTCGAGCGGCCGGGGGATCCGGACGCTCCCCACACGACAGTGACCCGGTGGGGCGCCGACGGGGCGCTCTGCTCCGGAATGTCGGCGCTCAGCGCGGCCGCCACCTGCCAGCCCTGCGCCTCCGCAGGCAGCGCGGAGGGAAGCCCGCGGCGTCCAGTGCGACCGACAGCGTCGCCGAGACGGATGATCCGGACGCCGGCCCGATCGCAGGCGGCGACGAGCTCGGCGGTCGGCGTCCGGCGCCCCGCGGACACGACGATGGCGTCGATGCCCGGCGGGAGCGGAAGGGTCGCATCCGGCTGCACCGCCGCCACCACCCGCACGCCCTCGATCTCGAGCTCGGCGGCGAGCTGTGCGGCACGGGCCTCCGGTACCGCGAGGAGCACGGAGATCATGAACCGGCACCGATCGGCACGACGGAGAGCGCGGATCCGCCGGTGACCGCGGCCAGGACCTCTGCGACGTCTGCGCGATCGATCACCACCTCGACGGTGGTCCCCTCGCCTGCAAGCATCCCCTCGCTCGTCGTGACCGTCGCGACGATCGCGCCCGCGACGAGTATTCGCGGAGGCTCGGCCGCAACTCCGTCGGCGACGGCCGGAGCATGCCAGAGTTCGACGACGCTGCCGGTCGCGACGTCGCTCGGGATGCCGGTGCTGCTCTCGATCACGAGAGTCGTCGACCTGCGCGCATCGGCGGGTTCGGCGGCGCTCTGAGGGACGAGCTCCCCCTCGGTCACGGTCCGTGACGCGATCAGCCCGGGGCGCAGGTCTCCCGGCGAGAGATAGTCGCCGGAGATCGTGCCGAGATTCACCTCGACGGTACGGAAGTCTCCGGACACGAGTGGCTCGCCGGCGACCACCGTGCGACCGGCCTGCAGCACGGGTGTCGTCGTGCCGGACGACGACAGCACCGCCCAGACTCCGCCGATCGACAGGGCGACGAGAGCGAGTCCGATCAGGAAGCGGATGTCGCCCCAGAAGGCGCGGCGAGCACGGGCGAAGTTGTCCATGGCGTCATGGTCACAGAGTTCCGCCTCGGGGGCCGGGAGTTATCCACAGCGGACCGCCGGTTGCGGAAGGTCCCGTATACCGGGGGAGAATGGGACCATGTCCGACTCCCCATCGCCGCCGCGGTTCCTCGCACCCTCTCAGGTCGCGGAGCTGTTGAGCATCGAGGTCGACGAGGTCATCGAGCTCGTGTACGCGGGGCGGTTGCGCGGATCCCAGCTGGGTTCGCCGTCGCGCTGGCGCATCGAGGAGCTGAGTCTTTCGGAGTATCTCGCGGAGCAGTCGGAGGAAGCGCGGCGGATGGCTCTGTGGCGCCAGGCGAACGAGGCGAGCTTTCCCGAGGTGTGGGGGAGTCCGCGCGGTCACAGCATCTGATCGCCGGCGGTCTGCACGGAGGCCAATGCCACGAACGGGATCATTCGGAACCCCCGCACTGCGGCAGCGATCCGCACCTCGCCCTGATCGTGGAGAGCGAGGTCGAGGTGGTCGGCTCCGGCCCGGTCGACCGTGCCGTGCAGATCGACACCCTCGACGCTGATCACCCTGACCGGAACCCGACGACGGGCCAGGTCCCGCAGGACGAAGCCGAGCGACATGCGTTCGCGGAGCACGGGGGTGGATGCGACGTCCTGGTCGAGGCTGGACAGGAGCAGTCCGTGGTCGACCTCTAGTCCGCGCACCGCGTGGAGCGGGATGATGCGGGTGGACGGTCGAGACCCGGAACCCTCCGTCTCGATCGTGGCGACCCAATCGGCGCCGAGAGCCTGCAGGCGCGCCCGGATGCGGTGACCGCCCGGCAGGTCGACGGTGGCCGACGCCGCTGCCGAGCACAGCATCCGCAGCCGGCTGCGCAACTCCAGGCGCGAGATCCGGAGCCGCTCGGACTCGGCGTCCAACGCGGCGCGGTCTCTCTCCCATTCCGCAGCCAGCTGACCCTCGAGGTCTTCGAACAGCCCGTCCCAGTGCACGCGCCCCACCGTAGGCGACGGCGGAGCGGTCATGTACGAGTTATCCACATAGTTCGCGGATCCGAGCCGAGCGCTCCCCGGCCCCATGCTCTACTGGCCGCAGTCTTCCCGATGGAGAGTGCCGACGATGATGCTTCACGAATACTTCGCCCCTCAGCCGACGCCCCGCGCCGAGCTTCCGGATCCTCAGCCCCTGCTGCGCAGCCTCACTCAGGGGGTGCTGGAGGTGCTCGCCGGAGTGCGGGAGGTCGATCAGCTCGCCCGCTGGTTCAACGAGGAGGCGTACCGGAGTCTCGTGACGCGAGCGAACCTCTCTGCGCGAGCCCGCAGTGCCAGGGGCGTCGCCCCGGCGCGTCCGACCTTCGAGATCCTGTCGACCAGGGTGACCGAACCCGTCGACGGCAAGGTCGAGGCGGTGGTGGTGGTGGCAGGGCCCGGGCGCACCAGGGCGGTGGCCATCCGCCTGGAGGGGCTCGACCGTCGCTGGCGTGCGACGTCGCTGGCCGTTCTCTGAGGTGACGCACTCTAGGCTGGTGGAGTGTCAACCCTCAGTGATCTCGCCCAGACCCAGGGCCTTCTGACCGAACACGAGGTCGAATGGCTGCATCGTCTCGCTGGAGACGGCCAGCTGCTCGCCGACCTCGCATCGGCGGACATCGTCGTGTGGATCCAGACCGAGGACGGATCGTTCATCGCTGTCGCGCATGCGCGCCCCAGCGGCGCGGCGACCCTGTTCTATCGCGACATCGTGGGCGAGCGGGTCCGGCCCCAGTGGCGCACCCAGGTCCAGGGGGCGTTCGACTCCGCCGAGATCGTCGACTCGTCGTCGCCGGACTGGTTCGAGGAGACGCCGACGCGCGTCAGGGCCGTCCCGATCGTGATCGAACGCCGTGGCGCCGACCCTGCATCGAGCGTCATCGGTGTGGTGACCCGTCACACGAACCTCGGCGAGGCGCGCACGCCGTCGCGGCAGCAGATCACGTTCGACGAGTGCGCCAACGACATCTTCCGCATGATCGCGGACGGGAGCTTCCCCGACCCGGCAGCACCCACGTCCCCGCGCCGAGGGGCCCCTCGTGCGTCCGACGGCCTCATCCGCATCGACGTGGACGGCATCACGACGTTCGCCAGCCCCAACGCGCTGTCGGCGTTCAATCGCATGGGCTTCGACGACGAGCTCGAGGGCGAGTCCCTGGCCGAGGTCACCACCCGCCTCGTGCCCCCGTCGCGTCAGGTCGACGAGTCGCTTCCGGTCGTCGTGACGGGGCGCGCGCCGTGGCGCACCGACATCGAGGCACGCGGTGTCACCGTCTCACTGCGTGCGATCCCGCTGAAGGACCATGGGACGCGCATCGGTGCGATCCTCCTGTGCCGCGACGTCTCGGAGCTGCGTCATCAGGAGCAGGAGCTCATCACCAAGGACGCGACGATCCGCGAGATCCATCACCGCGTCAAGAACAACCTCCAGACCGTCGCCTCGCTGCTGCGGATCCAGGCGCGACGCACGCACTCCGACGAAGCGCGG
Source organism: Microbacterium sp. (assembly GCF_041641055.1). Taxonomy (GTDB): domain Bacteria; phylum Actinomycetota; class Actinomycetes; order Actinomycetales; family Microbacteriaceae; genus Microbacterium. The sequence goes on along the minus strand of NZ_JBEPZB010000004.1, from coordinate 71,650 downwards.
GACGCCCTCACCCAGGCGATGCGGCGGGTAGACTCCATCGCCGTCGTCCACGACACGCTGGCGCAGGGGCTGACGCAGAAGGTCGACTTCGACGAGGTCTTCCACCGGGTGCTGAAGCTCGTCGCCGAGGTGGCATCCGCGCCGAACACCCGCGCCCGCACGCAGTCCACCGGACGTTTCGGCGTGCTGCCGAGCGAGTACGCCACGCCGCTGGCCCTGGCCCTCACCGAGGTGGTCACCAACGCCGTCGAGCACGGGCTCGCGGGCCAGGAGGGCATCGTCACGATCGATGCCGCGCGCACGGAGGAGAACCTGCGGGTCACGGTGCGCGACACCGGACACGGGCTCCCGGAGGGTCGGATCGGCCAGGGGCTCGGCACGCAGATCATCCGCACTCTGATCCAGGGAGAGCTCAGCGGCTCGATCGAATGGCGGGGGAGCGAGGGCGAGGGCACCGAGGTCGTCATCGACATCCCGCTCCGCTGGCTCACGAAGTAGCAGAGAAACGCGAAAGGCGCCCGAGACTCGGTCTCGGGCGCCTTCTTCTGTCAGATCAGGATGCGCGACGTGCGCGAGCGGCGCGACGCTTGAGCGCACGACGCTCGTCTTCGGAGAGACCGCCCCACACGCCCGAATCCTGGCTGGACTCGAGGGCGTACTGCAGGCAGATCTCGGTGACGGTGCACGTGGCGCAGACGGTCTTGGCCTTCTCGATCTGGTCGACGGCCGGACCGGTGTTCCCTACGGGGAAGAACAGTTCGGGATCGACAGTCAAGCAGGCGGCCTTGTCGCGCCAGTCCATGGGGGCTCCTCGGTGTGGATTGTTAAGCCATCGCCATGCGACGACTTGGATTTCGGGTGCAGTTCGGGTTCAGCTACCCTGTTGAGATACGGACGGATGCCCGCGATTTGTGATGCGAGCACGAAGCCCGCCCCACGCCGCTGTGGGAGCACATGACGCTGTCTATTCTGTTACATGAAACCGGCGAAATCAAGGGTTTCACCGGTTCTCATTCGATTCTCAGGAGACATCGTGCGCTCACCCCGACTGGCTCTCGCGGCCGCCGCCGTTCTCGCTGCGGAAGGCGCGGCACTGACCGTCTTCGCTCTCATCGAACTCCTCGGGCTCGGTGCCGGGGATGCCTCCTCGCTGCCGACCGCCCTGGCTCTCATCGTGCTGACCCTCATCGGCGCCGCGGCGCTGTTCGCCTTCGCGATCGGCACGAGGTCCGGTCGATCCTGGGCGCGGTCGGGCGGACTCGTCTTCCAGGTGCTCGCGGTCGTTCTCGCTCTTGCGTCCCTGACGGTGCAGCCGATCTCCTGGCCGTTCACGGTCGGTGTGGGGCTGCCGGGAGTGCTGGGCTTCGTGCTCCTGATCGCGACCACGCGCGCCGAGAACGAGCGCCCTGCGGAGTGACGCTCAGGCGTCGACGCCGAGCAGCTTGCGCAACCGCGCGACGTGCCCCGTGGCCTTGACGTTGTACTGAGCGAGGGTGACGATGCCGTTCTCGTCCAGCACGAAGGTCGAGCGGAGCACTCCCTCGACGACCTTGCCGTAGTTCATCTTCTCGCCCCACGCGCCGAAGGCGGTGTGGACGGCGTGATCAGGGTCGCTGAGCAGCGTGAACGTGAGCCCGTCGCGCTCGCGGAACTCTGCCAGCTTCGCAGGCTCGTCACGAGAGACTCCGACCACCCGGTACCCCGCACCCTCGAGAGACGAGATGCTGTCGCGGAAGTCGCACGCCTGGGTCGTGCATCCCGGAGTCATGGCGGCCGGATAGAAGTACAGCACGGTCTTCTGTCCGCGCAGATCGTCGAGACGCACGGTCTGGCCGTCCTGGTCGAGCAGAGCGAAGTCGGGGGCAGCGGTTCCGGGTTCGAGGCGCACAGTCACCGCTCCAGCCTAGCGTCCGGGGCTCTGCTCGGCCTTGTCGGCGAAGGTCTGCAGCAGGCGCTGGAGCGAGTCCAGGCGCGCGCGCCCCGTCTCGGACAGTTCGCCGCGTTCGGCGGCCTCGATCAGCGCGCAGTCCGGGGCATCGGCCAGATGCGTGCATCCCCGAGGGCAGTCCTGGGCGATCACCGCGAGCTCGGTGAAGGCGGCCAGGATGTTGGCCGGGTCGACATGGCCGAGCCCGAAGGAGCGCACCCCCGGCGTGTCGATGACCCACCCGGTGCCGGTGGGACCGACGTAGCGCAGCGAGACAGTGGAGGAGGACGTGTGGCGTCCCCGTCCCGTGACCTGGTTCACGTGCCCCGTCGCACGCAGCGCGCTGGGGACGAGAGCGTTGACGAGGGTGGACTTGCCGACCCCGGAGTGTCCGACGAAGACGGTCGAATGGCCGACCAGCGCCGCACCGATCTCGTCGACGGGCATCTCCTCCTGCGCGCTCGTGAACACGCGCAGGTCGAGCCCGTCGAAATGCGCGAGGAAGGAGGTCGGATCGGCGAGGTCCGTCTTGGTGACCACGAGGAGCGGGCGGATGCCGGCGTCCAGCGCGGCCACGAGATAGCGGTCGACCAGCCGCGCCCGAGGCTCGGGATCGGCGGCGGCCACGACGACCAGCATCTGATCGGCGTTCGCGACGATGACGCGCTCGACCTGATCGGTGTCATCGGCGCTGCGACGCAGCAGCGACGTGCGATCGACGATCCCGATGATGCGTCCGAGCGTGCCGTCCTCGCCGGTCGTGTCCCCGACGACCTTGGCCTGATCGCCGGTCACGATCGGATTGCGCCGGAGATCCCGTGCGCGCGCCGCAGTGATCATCCGCTCGTCAGGGGTCCCCTCATCGAGCATCACCGAGTACCGGCCACGGTCGACGCCGAGCACACGGCCGATTTGGGCGTCATCGTGTGCGGGTCTGCGCTTGGTCCGAGGGCGGTTCCCCTTCGGATTCGGACGCGTGCGGATGCTGCTCTCGTACTCCTCGAAGTCGTCCTCGAGGTCGTCGGAGTCGTCGAGCCAGCTCACGCGGACGCGCCCCGCAGCATCCGGTCCCACAGGAGGGTGAACTCCGGCAGGGTCTTGGAGGTGGTGCCGATGTCGTCGATCTCGACCCCGGGGACCCGGAGGCCGATGAGCGCCCCGGTCGTCGCCATGCGGTGGTCGTGGTGCGCCCCCCAGCTGCCGCCGTGCAGCGGGCGGGGGATGATGCGGAGTCCGTCGGACAGCTCTTCCGCCTCGCCGCCGAGCGCCCGGATGTTGCCGATGAGGGCGGCGATGCGGTCGGTCTCGTGCAGGCGGATATGCCCGATGCCGCGGATCGTGGTGGGGCCGGATGCGAAGGCCGCCAGCCCGACGAGCGTCGGCGTCAGCTCGCTCGCCGCCGACAGGTCGAGGTCGAGGCCGCGGATCTCGGAGCCGGCCTTCACCGTCAGCGTGCCGCTGTGGCGGCCCACGTGGGCGCCGAGGGCCTGCAGGATCTCGGGGAGGAGTGCTCCGGGCTGGGTGGAGTGCACAGGCCAGCCGGTGACCGACACCGACCCTTCGGTCACGAGCGCGGCCGCGAGGAACGGTGCGGCGTTGGAGAGATCGGGCTCGATCGCGATCTCCTTGGCACGGGGAACGCCGGCCTCGACCAGCCACTCGCCTGTCGCGGGACGCTCGATCCGGATGCCGCGCCTGCTCAGCGCCTCGATCGTCATATCGATGTGGGGAAGGCTCGGCAGGTGCTCACCCGTGTGCACCAGGTGCAGCCCGACGTCGAAGCGGGGGGCGGCGAGCAGCAGACCGGAGACGAACTGACTGGAGGCCGAGGCGTCGATCTCGACGCGGCCTCCGCGGATCCGTCCGTGCCCGCGGATCGTGAAGGGAAGGGCCCAGGTGCCCTCATCGTCGATGTCGACGCCCAGGTCGCGGAGCGCGCTGATGAGCCCGCCCATGGGACGGTGCAGTGCGGTCTCATGCGCCGTGAGGTGCACGTCGTGCTGGGCGAGGCCGGCCAGCGGCGCGATGAACCGCATCACCGTCCCGGCCTGACCGCAGTCGATCGTCGTGCCGCCGACGAGCTTGGCGGGGGTGATCACCAGGTCCGGTCCGAACTCCCCTTCGCCCTCGACCTCTTCGATGCCGACGCCGAGCGCGCGCAGCGCATCGACCATCCGACGGGAGTCGTCCGAGTGAAGCGGGGCGATCAGGCGACCAGGTCCGTCGGCCGTCGCGGCGATGATGAGCTCGCGGTTGGTGAGCGACTTGGAGCCCGGAACGGTCACGGTCGCGTGCACCGGGCCGTCGACGGACGGCGCGGCGTAGACGCCCTGGGCGGGGGAGGGGGAATACCTGTTGGCGCTCATCGGTTTCCACCTTAGTGAACGCGGGTGTCCGGTCGATCGAATGACAGGGGCTCGCTGAGAAGGAGAGAGCATGCTCGCAACGCTGGAACGCGAGTCGGTCGACCTCAGCCGCCTAGACTGGCCGGTGATGGATGACACGGCAACCGCAGAGACGGTCAGCGACCCTCGACGCGAATTCGAGGAACAGGCGATCCCGTTCATGGATCAGCTCTATGCGGCGGCGATGCGTATGACGCGCAACCCCGCCGACGCCGCCGACCTCGTGCAGGAGACGTTCGTGAAGGCCTACGGGTCGTGGGCGACGTTCTCGCAGGGGACGAACCTGAAGGCATGGCTGTACCGGATCCTCACGAACACCTACATCAACATCTACCGCAAGAAGCAGCGCGAACCGTTCCAGGGCACGATCGACGAGCTCGAGGACTGGCAGCTGGGTGGTGCGGAGTCCACCACGACCACCGCTTCGCACAGCCGTTCGGCCGAGGCGGAAGCCATCGACCACATGCCCGCATCGGTCGTCAAGGACGCGTTGCAGGCCGTACCCGAGGACTTCCGACTGGCGGTGTACCTCGCAGACGTCGAGGGCTTCGCCTACCAGGAGATCGCGGACATCATGAAGACACCCATCGGCACCGTGATGAGCCGCCTGCATCGAGGCAGGCGGATGCTGCGGGAGCTGCTGGCTGAGTACGCCGCGGAGCGGGGAATCTCCGCGGCCGACCCGAGGAGCAAGAAATGACCGACTGCGGCTGCGACAAGGCCCGCAAGGATCTCGAGGAGTACCTCCGCAACGAGGTGTGCAACACCGAGCACACCGAGATCCGTGAGCATCTGGAGAACTGCCCGTCCTGCCGGGACGAGGCTCTCGTGGCGACCACCCTCACCGAGGTCGTGGCGCGCGCCTGCAAGGAGACCGCTCCGGAGGAGCTGCGCGACCAGGTGTTCGCCCGCCTGCGCGAGGTGCAGGCTTCGCAGCACTGACGCGGGTTCTCGTCCGGCGTTCGCCCTAGGGTGGAGGCATGACGTCCATCGATTCACGCGACCTGCCAGCCGATCCTGCGTCCACCGAACGACTCGCCGCGCAGTCGCTGACCTACCGCGTCGTCGACACCGCCGATCGGGCGGAGTCGGAGCGATTCCAGCGCGCGATGGCGAGGGGCTTCCTCGGTGCTGAGCCCTCGGACGAGGCGGTCGCCTTCGGTCGTCCCGCCTTCGAGGCCAGGCGCAACACGGGCGTGTACGAGGCTTCAGCGCCGGACGCTCAGCCGGTCGCGACGATCGACTCGTGGGTGACCCCGCTCACGACGGCGGGTGGTGGCGAGATCCCGATGTGGGCGATCAGCGGCGTGACGGTCTCTGCGACGCATCGCCGCCGCGGCATCGCGCGGGCACTTCTGGAGGGCGAGCTGCGTGCTGCGGCATCCGCTGGCGTGCCGATCGCCGGTCTCACGGTGTCGGAGGCGACGATCTACGGCCGCTACGGCTTCGGCTCGGCGCTCCCGATGTCACGCTTCTCCGTCGATACCCGGCGCGCGGGCTGGGCGGGAACAGCGGGCGAGGGACGCCTCGAGTACATCGACCGCGAGACGCTGGCGACCGAGCTCGGGGAGATCCACGAGCGCGCGAGGACGTCGCGGGCAGGTCAGATCCCCGGCTGGACGACGCGCTGGACCGGGATCGCGGGGCTGTCGCCGAGCGACACCGACCGCGACAAGGTACGCGGCATCCGATTCCTCGACGGAGCGGGGACGGTGCGCGGCGCCATGGCCTTCACCGTCAGCGAGCGCGGCGGGTCGTTCCGCTTCGGTCTCGACGTCCGCCTGCTGGTCGCCGAGACGCCGGACGCGACGGCGGCGCTGTGGAGATTCGCGCTGCAGCACGATCTCGTGGACGAGGTCACCGCCGACCTGCGACCGCTCGACGACGCTCTCCCTTGGCTGGTCCACGACCCGCGCGGGGTGAAGCAGACCGTCCACGACCACGGCTGGCTCCGCATCCTCGACCTTCCGACCGTACTGGCCTCGCGCAGCTACTCCGCCCCACTCGACGTCGTGCTGCGGGTCGGTGACCCGCTCGGCTTCGCCGCGGGCGACTGGAACCTGCGCGTCGAGGGCGACGGCACGGCGACCGTGGCGGCCGTCGAGCAGGGAGCGTCGGAGGTCGACGCCGCGATCGACATCTCGACGCTCTCGATCCTGTTCGCCGGCGGCGTGCGGGCGGCGTCGCTGCACGGCGCAGGCCGCATCGCGGCTCCGGCCCCGATCGTCGAGTCCCTCGACCGCGCATTCATCTCGTTCCCTGCGCCTGCTCTGGACATCTGGTACTGACGTCCGACTGCGCACAGCACGCAGAAAGGGCGCCTCGACTCGGTCGAGGCGCCCTTTCCGCGTGCGCGGGTCTCAGCCCAGGGTGAGTGCGTCGCGCAGGAGCTTCGCCTGCTCGGCCGCGTGCACCTTCGACGATCCGGTGGCGGGAGAGGCGGATGCCGGCCGGCACACCGGACGGAACGACCGGTCGCCGGGGACATCCGCGAACGCCAGAGCGAGGAAGGGCCAGGCTCCCTGGTTCTCCGGCTCCTCCTGCACCCACACCAGCTCGGCGTTCGGGTAGGAGTCGGTGATGGCCTTGAGGCCCTCGATCGGGGTCGGGTACAGCTGCTCGAGCCGGACCAGGGCGACCTCGGGGTTCGGATTCTTCTCGATCTCGGACTTGAGGTCCCAGTGGACCTTGCCGGAATGCACGAGAACGCGCTTGACGGCAGCGCGGTCGAGACCGCGCCCGTCGTCGAGCACGGGCTCGAAACGTCCCTGGGTGAAGGCTTCGACCGGGCTGGTCGCTCCACGCAGACGCAGCATCGCCTTCGGCGTGAAGACGATCAGCGGCTTGCGGGGACGGGCGTAGGCCTGACGACGCAGCAGGTGGAAGTACGACGCCGGGGTCGAGGGACGCGCGACGATCATGTTGTCCTGTGCGCACATCTGCAGGAAGCGCTCGATGCGCGAGGAGGAGTGGTCCGGTCCCTGGCCCTCGTAGCCGTGCGGCAGGAGCAGCGTCACACTGGACTGCTGTCCCCACTTCTGCTCGGCGGCGGAGATGTACTCGTCGATCACCGTCTGGGCGCCGTTGACGAAGTCGCCGAACTGCGCCTCCCAGAGCACCAGAGCCTCGGGCGCCTCGACCGAGTATCCGTACTCGAAACCGAGGGCGGCGTACTCGCTGAGCAGCGAGTCGTAGACGAAGAAGCGACCCTGCGATTCGGACAGGTTCGACAGGGGCAGCCACTCCTGGCCGTTCGCGCGGTCGTGCAGGGTGGCGTGGCGCTGCACGAACGTGCCGCGCCGCGAGTCCTGACCCGCCAGGCGCACGGTCGTGCCCTCGACGAGGAGCGAGCCGAAGGCGAGCAGCTCGCCGAAGCCCCAGTCGATGTTGCCGTTGCGACTCATGTCGTGGCGCTTCTCGAGCTGCTGCTGCAGCTTGGGGTGGACGGTGAAGCCCTCCGGCTTGTTGACGAACGCGTCGCCGATGAGCTGGATCACCTCGTTCGACACACCCGTGATCTCGGGCGCGCCGACCTGCTCCTCGACCGGGAGCTCCTGGACGACCTGATTGGCTCCGGTCTCGGCGGCGTGCGTCTCGGCGAAGGCGATCTCCAGGCGGTTCTGGAAGTCGGCCTTGGCCTCGTCGTACTCCTCTTCGGTGATGTCACCGCGGCCCACCAGCGACTCGGTGTAGAGCTTGCGCACCGAGCGCTTCGCCTGGATCAGGTCGGTCATCAGCGGCTGCGTCATCGAGGGGTCGTCGCCCTCGTTGTGTCCGCGGCGGCGGTAGCACACGAGGTCGATGACCACGTCGCGGTGGAAGCGCTCGCGGTACTCGAATGCGAGCTGAGCGACGTGGATGACGGCCTCGGGGTCGTCGCCGTTCACGTGCAACACCGGAGCCTGGATGGTCTTGGCGACATCCGTGGAGTACACCGAGGTGCGCGAGTCGTTCGGGAGGGTCGTGAATCCGACCTGGTTGTTCACGACGACGTGGATCGTGCCACCGGTGCGGTATCCGCGCAGCTGCGACATCTGCAGCGTCTCGACCACGACGCCCTGGCCCGCGAAGGCTGCATCGCCGTGCACGAGGATCGGCAGCCAGGCGAACGTGCCGATCGGCTTGCGGTCCTGCTTGGCGCGGACGATGCCCTCGAGCACGCCGTCGACGGTCTCGAGGTGGGACGGGTTCGCGGCGAGGTAGACGGGAAGCTCCGACTCGTCGTCGGCGATGAAGGTGCCCTCGGTGCCGAGGTGGTACTTCACATCGCCGGAGCCGCGCTGGTTGCCCGGCGTCTGCGTGCCCTCGAACTCCTGGAAGACCTGTCCGTAGGTCTTGCCGGCGATGTTGGTGAGCACGTTGAGGCGGCCGCGGTGGGCCATGCCGATCGCCGCACCCTCGAGGCCGGCGGTCGCGGCACCCTGGAGGATCTCGTCGAGCAGCGGGACGAGCGATTCTCCGCCCTCGAGGGAGAACCGCTTCTGGCCGACGAACTTCGTCTGCAGGAAGGTCTCGAACGCCTCGGCCTCGTTGAGCTTGCGCAGGACCCGCAGCTGCTCGTCGTGGCCGGGCTTCTGGTACTTGACCTCGACCTTCTCCTGGAACCAGCGGCGCTGCTCCGGATCCTGGATGTGCATGTACTCGATGCCCAGCGTGCGGCAGTACGAGTCGCGCAGGACTCCGAGGATGTCGCGGAGCTTCGCGACCCTGCGCCCGCCGAAGCCGCCGGTGACGAATTCGCGGTCCAGGTCCCAGAAGGTGAGGCCGTGGCTCTCGATCTCGAGGTCGGGGTGGGAGCGCTGCACGTACTCGAGCGGGTCGATGTCGGCCATCAGGTGGCCGCGGACGCGGAACGAGTTGATGAGCTCCTGCACGCGGGACTGCTTGTCGACGCGCTCGGCGAGGTCGACGGCGATGTCCGGATTCCAGCGGATGGGGGAGTACGGGATGCGCAGGGCCGCGAAGATGTCGTCGTAGAACCCGCGCTGCCCGATCAGGAGCTCGTGCACCTTCTTGAGGAACTCGCCGGAGCCGGCACCCTGGATGACGCGGTGGTCGTAGGTGCTCGTCAGCGTGATGGTCTTGCCGATGGCCAGCTCGTTGAGCGTCTTCTCGCTCGCGCCCTGGAACTCCGCCGGGTACTCGAGTGCACCGGCGCCGATGATGCAGCCCTGCCCCTTCATGAGGCGGGGCACCGAGTGCACCGTGCCGATGCCGCCGGGGTTGGTCAGCGAGACCGTGGTGCCCTGGAAGTCGGCGGCGGTGAGCTTGTTGTTGCGGGCACGCCTGACGAGGTCCTCGTAGGCGACCAGGTACTCGCTGAAGGAGAGGGTGTCGGCGCGTTTGATGCTGGGCACCATGAGCGCGCGGGTGCCGTCGGGCTTCGGGAGGTCGATCGCGATGCCGAGGTTCACGTGGGCGGGCGCGACCACGGAGGGCTTGCCGTCGACCTCGGCGTAGAAGACGTTCTGGCTGCGGAACTCGTCGAGGGTGCGGATCAGCGCCCAGCCGATGAGGTGCGTGAAGCTGATCTTGCCGCCGCGCGTGCGCGCCATGTGGTTGTTGATGACGATGCGGTTGTCGATCATCAGCTTCGCGGGGACCGTGCGCACGCTGGTCGCCGTCGGAACGGTCAGCGACTCGTCCATGTTGGCGGCGAGGGTCTTGGGAAGGCCGCGCAGCGGGGTGACCTTGTCTTCCTCGGTCGGCTTCTCGGACTCCGCCGAGTCTGCCTTCGGCGCGGGCTTCGGGGCCTGCGCGGGGATGGGCGCCGCGGCAGCGGGCTTCGTCGTGGTGCGCGCGACGGGCTGGGCTCCGATCACGGGGATCGGAGCGGTCACGGGGTGCGACGGCTGCTCGGCCGCGGCTGCGGGAGCCGCAGGGGCTGCGCCGGTGGCGGCATCCGACTGGTATTTCTCCAGGATCGGCCACCACTCCTTGTCGACGGAATCGCGGTTCACCTTGAACTGCTCGTAGAGCTCTTCCACGAGCCAGGAATTGGCTCCGAACCCCCCGTCGCCCCCGACGCCGGTCACCTGGTTCGACACGCTCGATCGCCCTCTTTCATCGCTGAAGTCCACATATGCACACCAGGACGCAGGATGCGTCCGGGCCCGCACACTCTCGACCACCAAGCCTAACGTGTTTCGCTGTGCGAATCGTCGAAGCCATGCGCCTCGGGCGGCGTGATCTGAGTACCGTGGGGGTATGGAGTTCTCCGGTGAGTCGCCCACAGTCGATCTGACGTATTCCGACGTGTTCCTGGTGCCGCGGCGATCGGCCGTCACCAGTCGCCTGCAGGTCGATCTGGCCCCGCAGGACGGCACGCCGGCGACGCTGCCGCTGGTCGCCTCGAACATGAACTCCGTCACCGGTCCGCGGCTCGCCGCCGTGCTGGCTCGCCGCGGCGGTCTCGGAGTGCTGCCGCAGGACATGGCCCTGCAGTCGCTGGATGCCGCCATCCGCGACGTCAAGGCGCAGCCGGTGCTGTGGGACACCCCGATCGTGCTTCCCCCCGAGGCGACCGTCTCCGACGCCCTGCGACTGATGCCGCCGACCGCGGGCCACGGCATCGTCGTGGCGCGCGGCTCCGCCCCGTACGACGGAGGGAGCGTCGTCGGGGTGCTGCCGGCGACGCGACTCGCCACCGCCCTTCCCGATGCGCAGCTGGGGGACCTCGTGCACACGGGGACGCCGTCGCTCGACGCGGACGACATCGGATCCGAGCGACACGCGTTCGACGTGATCACGGATGCCGGGGTCGAGATGGTCACGGTCGTGCATCACGGTCACCTCGTCGGCACTCTGAGCGCCCGCAGCGCACTGCGCTCGACCCTGTACCGTCCGGCGCTGGACGGCGACGGACGTCTGGCGGTCGCGGCGGCGGTCGGGATCAACGGCGACGTGGCCGCGAAGGCGAAGGCACTCGCCGCGGCCGGCGTCGACGTGCTGGTCCTCGACACCGCGCACGGTCACCAGGAGGGGATGCTGAAGGCGCTGGGCGCCGTCGCGGACCTGGGCCTCGGGATCCCGCTCGTCGCCGGCAACATCGTCACCGCCGACGGCGTCGAGGACCTCGTCTCCGCCGGCGCCACGATCCTCAAGGTCGGCGTCGGGCCGGGGGCCATGTGCACCACCCGCATGATGACCGCAGTCGGCAGACCGCAGTTCTCCGCGGTGCTGGAGACGGCCGAGGCCGCCAGGGAGCTCGGTGCTCATGTCTGGGCGGACGGGGGAGTGCGCTACCCGCGGGACGTCGCTCTCGCGCTCGCCGCGGGAGCCGCATCCGTCATGGTCGGCTCCTGGTTCGCCGGCACGATCGAAGCGCCGGGCGAGCTGCAGAGCGATGCGGACGGCCGGATCTTCAAGGAGTCGTGGGGCATGGCGTCGACCAAGGCGGTGCAGGCGCGGTTCGGACGCCTCGACGCCTATGAGCGGGCTCGCAAGGAGCTCTTCGCCGAGGGCATCTCCTCGTCGAAGATCTACCTCGATCCGCTGCGCCCCGGTCTCGAGGATCTCCTCGACATGATCACCTCGGGGGTGCGCTCGTCGTTCACCTACGCGGGCGCATCGACCGTCCCCGAGTTCCACGATCGCGCACTGGTCGGGCTGCAGTCGGCCGCCGGGTACGAAGAGGGCAAGGCGCTGCCGGTCAGCTGGTAGACATCCCTGTCAGCACGGCGATCCCGTAGAATCGTGGACACCATGGACGACCCTCCCAGTTGCAGTACATCGCCCCACAGCCCGCTCCTCGCTAGCGAGGGGAATCTCTGATGGACTACATCCTGCTGGGCGTGGGGCTTCTGCTCACTGTCGGCACCGGACTGTTCGTCGCGAGCGAGTTCGCACTGGTCAATCTGGACCGCGCGGACCTCGAGGCCCGACAGGCTCGGGGCGAATCCCGTCTCTCGCTCACGATCAGCGCCCTCAAGCACACCTCGACGCATCTGTCGTCCGCCCAGCTCGGCATCACCCTGACGACGCTCCTGACCGGATACACGATGGAGCCGGCGCTGTCGAACATCCTCGGCCCGACCCTCGTGGCCTGGAAGATCCCCGAGGCCGCTGTCGCCCCGATCGCGACGGTCGTCGCGATGCTGGTGGCCACCGTGCTGTCGATGATCCTGGGCGAGCTCGTGCCGAAGAACTTCGCGCTGGCGCTGCCGCTCGCGACCGCGAAGCTCGTCATCCCGTTCCAGATCGCGTTCACCACGGTTTTCAAGCCGGCGGTCGTCGTGCTCAACGGCAGCGCGAACGGCGTGCTGCGCAGCATCGGCATCGAGCCGAAGGAGGAGCTCTCCGGGGCCCGCAGCGCCGAGGAGCTGTCCTCGCTCGTCCGCCGCTCCGCCAGCGCAGGACTGCTCGAGGCCGACACCGCCAGCCTGCTCGATCGCACTCTCACCTTCTCGCGGCTCACCGCCGCCGACGTGATGACGGCCCGGCCGAGCATGCACGCGCTCGCGGTGGGAGATTCTGCGGATGACGTCATCCAGCTCGCCCGTCGCACCGGGCACAGCCGGTTCCCCGTCTACGACGACGATCTCGACGACATCACCGGTGTCGTCCACCTCAAGGCGGCCATCTCGGTGCCGCGCGATCGCCGCGCCGAGGTGCCGGTGGGCGCCCTCTCGACCGATCCGCTGCGGGTGCCGGAGACCGTGCACGTCGACGCGCTCATCTCCGAGCTCCGCGCGCGCGGCTACCAGTTGGCCGTCGTGGTGGACGAGTACGGCGGGACGGCCGGGCTGGTCACCCTCGAGGACCTCGTCGAGGAACTCGTCGGAGAGGTGTCGGACGAGCACGACCGCACCCGCGCCGGAGTCGTCCGCGGACGCGACGGCATCACCTTCCCCGGCGAGCTCAGGCCGGACGAGCTCCGTCGACGCGCCGGTGTGGAGGTCCCCGAGGGCGATGTGTACGACACGGTGGGCGGATTCGTCATGAGCGTCCTGGAGCGCGTTCCCTCGGTCGGTGACCAAGTCGATCTCGACTCCGGCAAGCTCCAGGTGGTCCGCATGGACGGACGACGGGTCGACCGCGTCAGATACGTCCCGAGTGCGGATCAGCCGGGAGAGGTGGTCGGGCGATGAACGACTGGGGAGGACTGGCCTGGCTGGTCGTGCTGCTCGTGGCCAACGCGTTCTTCGTCGGCGCCGAGTTCGCGGTGATCTCCGCGCGCCGCTCGCAGATCGAGCCCAAGGCCGATCGCGGCTCGCGCGCCGCCAAGACCGCGCTCTACGCGATGGAGCACGCGACTCTGATGCTCGCGACGTCGCAGCTCGGCATCACCATCTGCTCGCTGCTGATCCTGAACGTCTCGGAGCCGGCGATCCACCACCTGCTCGCCGTGCCGCTGCATGCGGTCGGCTGGTCGGACGGCGTGGTGGACGCGGTGTCGTTCACGATCGCGTTGCTGATCGTGTCGTTCCTGCACGTGGTGTTCGGGGAGATGGTGCCGAAGAACCTGGCGTTCTCGGTGCCCGACCGCGCGGTCCTGATCCTCGCCCCGCCGCTCGTGCTGGTGTCGAAGGTGTTCATGCCCGTTATCTGGCTGCTGAACGCCGCGGCGAACGGGGTCCTTCGGCTCTTCCGCGTCGAGCCGAAGAACGAGGCGGCGTCGACGTTCACGCTCGACGAGGTCGCCACGATCGTCGATCAGTCGCGTCGCGAGGGTGTCCTCACCGACACCGCGGGCACCGTCGCTGCAGCCGTGGAGTTCACCGACAAGAAGGCCAGCGACGTGGCCGTCCCGCTGAGCGACCTCGTGACGCTGCCGCAGTCGACCACGCCGGACGACATCGAGAAGGCTGTCGCGCGGTACGGATTCTCGCGCTACGTGATCGTCGACGACGAGGGCGTGCCGGTCGGATACGTGCACCTCAAGGACATCCTGCGGGCATCCGACGGCCCCGGTGCGGCGGAGAAGCTCGTCGAGCCTCTTCCTTCCAAGCGCATCAACCACATGGTGCCCGTGCAGGAGGACACCGACCTCGAGGACGCCCTGGCGCTGATGCGCCGCGCGGGTCGTCACCTCGCCAAGGTGCGTGACTCTCAGGGCCGCACCACTGCCGTGCTGTTCCTGGAGGACATCCTCGAGGAGCTCGTCGGCGAGGTGCAGGACGCGACCCGTCGCATCCGCGGTCACTGACTCACGAGCACGACGAAGCCCTCCGTTCCTCGAGGAACGGAGGGCTTCGTCGTGGGCGGGCGCGCGTCAGTGGGTGCGGGTCAGCGCCAGTGCGCGCGCTCGTACTGCGGGGGCCAGGCGATGTCGGCGCCGAGCTCGTGGGCGGCGCGGAGGGCGAAGTGCGGATCCCGCAGCCACTCGCGGCCGGCGAAGACGGCATCCGCCGAGCCCTCGGCGAGCACCTGCTCGGCCTGCTCTGCGGCTGTGATCAGCCCGACCGCGGAGACCGGGATCCGTCCGCCCTGACGCACCGTCTCCGCGAGCGGCACCTGGTAGCCGGGGAACACGCTGATCTGCTGGTGGGCGACGAGGCCGCCGCTGGAGACGTCGATGAGATCGGCGCCGCGGGCGGTGGCCCATTCCGCGACGATCGCCGCCTCGTCCGGAGAGAAGCCGCCCTCCGCGTGGTCGGTCGCCGAGATCCGCACGAACAGGGGCACACCGTCTCCGGCGACAGCGCGGATGGAGTCCACCACCCGCAGGAGCAGCCTGGCGCGGTTCTCGAGCGACCCGCCGTACTCGTCTTCGCGCCGGTTCGACAGCGGGGAGAGGAACTGGTGCAGGAGGTAGCCGTGCGCACCGTGCACCTCCAGGACGTCGAAGCCCGCATCCAGCGCACGACGCGCCGCAGAGGCGAAGCCCTCGACGACCGCCTCGATGCCCTCGGCATCCAGCGCGGTCGGCTCTGCGAAACCCTCGAACGCGATGGCGGAGGGGGCGGTGGTGGTCCAGCCGCCGTCCGCCTCGGGGACGGATCCGCGCTCCGCGGCCCACGGCCACCAGGTGGAGGCCTTGCGGCCCGCGTGCGCGAGCTGGATGCCGGCTGCGGCGCCCCGCGCATGGATCGCGTCCACGATCGGGATCCAGGCGTCGCGCTGCTCGTCGTTCCACAGGCCGGCATCGCGCGGCGAGATGCGCCCCTCCGGTACCACTGCTGTCGCCTCCGCGACGATCAGGCCGGCGCCGCCCGACGCGAACTGGGCGAGGTGCGTGTGGTGCCATTCCTGCACCACGCCGTCGATCGCGCTGTACATGCACATCGGCGACACCCAGAGCCGGTTGCGGAACGTGGAGGATCGGATGGTGACAGGGGAGAAGAGAATGCTCACCCCTCGACGCTACTGCGCGGCTGGGGTGTGCCGGGTCGCCGGACTAACGTGGAGTCATGCCCGATGCACGCGACTGGACCCGCGACGACACCGCACGATTCCTGCGGGTGCCGACGGCGGACGACGACAAGTACTCCCGCGGGGTCGTCGGACTGCGCACGGGATCGTCGGCCTATCCGGGCGCCGCGGTGCTGGGCGTCGAGGCCGCCTGGCGTGCCGGAGCCGGCTTCGTGCGATACATCGGTGAGGGGCGGGCGGCGGATGCGGTGATCGCTCGACGCCCGGAGACCGTCGTCAGCGCGCACGCATCGGGCGCACGGGTCGGGGCGTGGGTGATCGGCTCGGGAACGGATGCGGCGCACCGCAGCCCCGAGGATACGGACGAGCTCCGGGAGCTGCTGGGCGGTTCGGTGCCGGTGGTGGTCGACGCCGGTGCGCTCGATCTCGCCCCTGACAGCACCGCCCCGCTGCTGCTCACCCCGCATGGACGGGAGTTCGCGCGACTGCAGGAGCAGCAGGGAACCGAGACGCCGGACGATCGCGCCGAGGCGGCTGCCGTCGTCGCGGCCGAGCTCGACGCCGTCGTGCTGCTCAAGGGAGCGCAGACCCTCATCGCCGACCCTGAGGGGCGCATCCTCCGGGTGGACGCAGGCACGGGTTGGCTGTCGACCGCCGGTACCGGCGACGTCCTGGGCGGGGTGCTCGGGACGATGCTGGCCGCCAACCCCGATGCCCCCATCGCCGAGGTCGCGGCCGCCGGCGCCTGGCTGCACGGGCACGCCGGTAGGATCGCCGCCGGCATCGGCGCGGTCGGCGGTGCCCACGGGCATCCGATCGTCGCCCTCGATGTCGCAGAGGCCCTTCCTCGGGCGATCGCGGACGTCCTCGCGTGACCCGCGCCTCGACCCTGCGGACGACCGCTCTGTGGGGCGCGTTCGCGGTCGCGCATCTCTGGATCGCGGTGGCGGGCTGGGTGCTCCCCAGCCAGCCGATGGGCGATGTCGTCCTCGTCTACGAACCGTGGTCGTCGGCGGCGCTGTCGGGAGGACCGGTCGTCGGCATCACCGAGACCTGGGTGTACCCGCAGCTCGCGCTGGTGCCGATGCTGATCGCCAAGATGCTCTCGACGCCGCTGATCGCCGTGCTCGGCGCCTCGCAGGCCTACCTCGTCGCGTGGGCGGTGCTCGTCACGGTCCTCGACGCGATCGCCTTCGCAGTGCTGCTCAGCCGCAGGCCCGTGCCGCAGCGGCGGGTCGCCGGCTGGTTCTGGACCGCCGCCCTGCTGATGCTCGGTCCGATCGCGATGTACCGCATCGATGCGATCACCGTGCCGGTCGCAGTGCTCGGCGGCCTGTGGCTGGTCCGTCGCCCCGCGCTGGCGGCCGTCCTGCTCACGGTCGGCGCCTGGATCAAGATCTGGCCGGGGGCGCTGCTGCTCGCAGCCGTCGTGGCGGTCAGGAGCCGGATGCGCGTGCTGCTCACCGCGACAGCCGCGACGGCAGGGATCATTCTCGTGCTGTGGGCGCTCGGCGCCGACTCCGAGATCTTCGGGTTCCTGACCGAGCAGACGGGGCGTGGACTGCAGATCGAGGCCGTCGCGGCGACCCCCTTCCTGTGGCTCGCCGTGTCGGGCGCGGCACGGATCGAGTACAGCTTCGAGATCCTGACCTTCCAGATCTCCGCGCCGGGGGCGGATGCCGTCAGCGCGGTGCTCACGCCGCTGATGGCGGTGCTGGTGGTCGTCGTCACCGCGATCGGCGCGCGGAAGGCCACGCGAGGCGCATCCTTCGCTCGGCTCTTCCCGCCTCTCGCGCTCACGCTCGTCGCGGCGCTGATCGTCGTCAACAAGGTCGGATCGCCGCAGTTCCAGACCTGGCTGATCGCCCCGGTCGTACTGTGGTTCGTGTGGGACCGGGCGAGGGCGAACGGCCCCGCGCTCATCGTCCTCGCACTGTGCGCCCTCACCTGCCTCATCTATCCGCTGAACTACGACGCGCTCCTCCGCGCGGAGGTGCTGCCGGTCGTGATCCTGACCGCGCGCAACCTCCTCCTCATCGTGGCTCTCGTCGTCGGCCTCCGCGCCGTCGTGCGGGTGCCCGCCCACCGTTCGTCGAGCCCCCGGGAGTGAACCCATGCTGATCGCCTTCTCCGTCGCGCCGAGTGGCGTGCCCTCCGACGGATCGGAGCGCTCCGGTGCCTCCGTCCACGACGCGGTCGCCGCGGCCGTCCGAGTGGTCAGGGAGTCCGGACTCCCTCACCGCACGACGAGCATGTTCACCGAGGTCGAGGGCCCGGACTGGGATTCGGTCATGGACGTCGTGAAACGCGCCACCGAGGCCGTGATGCCCTTCGGGTCGCGCGTCTCGCTGGTTCTCAAAGCCGACATCCGGCCGGGGTACTCGGGCGAGTTGGATGCCAAGATCGAGCGGCTCGAGGCGGCGATCGAGGAGGCCGACTGAGGCCGCGGTCGTCCCGAAAGAGACGCAGCCGCGGCTCAGCCGTGCAGTCGCGCACCCTTCACGAGGCGGTCGACGGCGTTGCGCGGACCCCGCAGGGCGAGCCCGACCAGGTCGAGTTCGTCCGCGGCGACGGCGGCGACCGCGGCGCGATTCGCCTCGTCATGCCCGGTGGTGAACAGCTCGCGAGTATAGATCGCGATCGACACGTCTCCGCGTGCCACAGCTTTGGCGCGGGCGGCAGCGAGCAGCGGGGCTGACGCCGTCATCACGAGCACCGGCTGCCGGAGCATCGGGAGGTAGGTGTTGTCGTCTCCGTCGCGGTAGGGCTCGCCCGTGACGCCGGGAGCGCTCACCGCGACCCCCGACATGAGGAACGATGTCACGTTCAACTCCTGCCAGGCGGTGAGGTCCTCGCTCAGGAGGACGACGACCTTCGTGTCGAAGCGTGGGGCGGCGTCGAAGGGGACGGGGAGGGATGCAGTGCTCATACGCTCCACGATCGCGGACGCACACGATCCGGTCTTGTACGTTTCTTGCATGCCGGATTCCCTGCGCGCGTGGCATCCGCCCGTCCCCTCCGTCCGTGAGGTGTACCGGGCGGCCTTCGATCATGCGTACCCGCCGCACGCACACGACGGATGGGCGGTCATGCTCGTGGACGACGGCGCGGTGTCGTACGATCTCGGGCGCGCCTCGCACATCGCCGCGCCCGGCGCCGTGACGATCCTGCCCCCAGGCATCTCGCACAACGGCCGCTCGGCGGTCGACGGCAGGATCTATCGCAAGCGCGTGGTCTCCCTCGACAGCGATTGGCTGCCGGAGCAGATGGCGGGGCTCTCGGTGGCCCGCCCCACGGTGCGCGGGGCGGCGGCGGTGTCGGCTGCCCTGCGGATCCACAGCGCCCTCGCCGAACCGGGCGACCTCCTCGCGGCCGAGCACTGGACGCTGGCGATGCGGCAGCTGATCCTCCTCCATCTCGGTTCCGGAGAGCGGCGAGCGGGCGACGCGCCACTCTCGCGCCGTGTGCGCGCCCTCCTCGACGAGCGCTTCACGGAGTCGTTCACGATCGCCGAGGTCGCAGCCGAACTCGGAGTGCACCCGAGTCACCTCGCACGGTCGTTCTCGCAGACCTACGGGCTCGCCCCGCATCAGTACGTGCTCAGCCGTCGCGTGGACCTCGCGCGTCGGCGGCTGCTCGCGGGGGCCGCTCCCGCGTCGGCGGCCGCGGAGGCGGGGTTCTTCGACCAGGCGCACCTCACCCGGCACTTCCGACGCATCCTGGGGACGACGCCTCGGGCGTTCGTCAGCCAGTAGCATGGTCAGGTGAATCCCTCGACTGAATCGAGGGGTGCGGCGAAGTGGGCGCTCCTCTCCCTCGCCATCGGCAGCTTCGGCATCGGCATGACCGAGTTCGTCGTGATGGGCCTGCTGCCCGAGATCGCCGACGAGCTGCTGCCGACCCTGTGGGCGAGCAGCCCCGAAGACGCACTGAGCCAGGCCGGCTGGCTGATCTCGCTGTACGCGCTCGGCGTGGTGGTGGGCGCTCCGACGATCGCCGGATTCGTCGCGCGCTTTCCGAGGCACCGCGTCATGATCGGCCTCGCGCTGGCACTCACGCTGTTCAACGCCCTGACCGTGTTCCTCCCGACCTTCGAGCTGGTCGGAGCGTCTCGTTTCCTCGCCGGACTGCCGCACGGCGCGTACTTCGGCATCGGGGCCCTCGTCGCCGCCGACGTGATGGGCCCGGGCAACCGCGCCAAGGGCGTCGCCTTCATCCTCACCGGACTCACGGTGGCCAACGTGGTGGGGGTGCCGGTCGGGACGTTCCTCGGGCAGCTGTGGGGATGGCGGGCGGCCTTCGCCGTCGTCGCCCTCGTGTTCGCCCTGGCCACGCTGTGCATCATCTTCTTCGTGCCCGAGCACCCCGGCTCCCCGGGTCGGACGATGCGCGAAGAGCTCGGTGTGTTCCGCATCCCTCAGGTCTGGTTCACTCTCGGCATCGGCGCGATCGGGTTCGGTGGGTTCTTCGCCGTCTACAGCTACATCGCCCCGCTGGTGACCGAGGTCTCGGGCTCGCCGGAGTGGGCCGTGCCGATCGTCCTGGTGCTGATGGGCGTGGGGATGACGGCGGGCAACCTCGTCGGCGGCCACCTCGCCGACATCGATCTGCGCCGGACGCTCCTGTTCGGGCTGGCGGCGATGGCCGTCGTGTTCGCGCTTCTCGCCGTGCTGGCCGCCTGGATCGTCACCCTGGCGCTCCTGGTGCTCGTCGTCGGGTTCGTGTCCTCGGTGCTGAGCCCCACGATCCAGACCCGGCTGATGGACGTCGCCGGCGACAACCAGTCGATCGCCGCCGCCATGAACCACTCCGCCCTCAACATCGGCAACAGCCTCGGAGCGTTCCTCGGCGGTGTGGTGATCGCCGCAGGCTGGGGCTTCACGGCGCCGTCCTGGACGGGCGCGGCACTCGCTGTCGCCGGGCTGGGGATCGCGCTGCTCTCGTATCGTTCGCAAGCACGGATGCCGGTCGGCGCCCGCGCCGTCGAAGCCGTCTGAGCCGCCTGAGCCGTCTGAGCCGCCGTAGAGTGAGGCTGTGACCAGCGAGGATCCCACCGACGTCGACGATCTGCCCGTCGCCGGGACTGCCGTCGTCCTGCATCCGATGACGCGCGGGTTCGAGGTGCTGCTGATGCGGCGTCCCGATCGAGGCTCGTTCGCCGGCGCGTGGGTCTTCCCCGGCGGGAAGGTCGAACCGGAGGACCGCCGCGAGCAGGCGGACGAGTGGCAGGACGCGCGCCGCGCCGCCGTCAGGGAGACCGCCGAGGAGGTGGGCCTGGTCATCGAGGATCCGGTGGTGCTCTCGCGCTGGGAACCGCCGACGGAGGCGCCGGTGCGGATCCGGACGTGGTTCTTCCTGGCGCGCGCGGCGGACACCGCACTGCGCCCCTCGCCGGATGAGGTCGCGGAGGCCGTCTGGGTCAGCCCGGCAGAAGCCCTCGTGAAGCACGCGACGGGGGAGTGGATGCTCTATCCGCCGACGTGGGTCACGCTGCACCATCTCGCAGCCTACGAGACCGCAGACGCGGCGCTCGCCGCAGCCGGAGTGGCTCGGCACTTCGCCACCCGGGTGATCGCCTCGGCCGAGGGCACCGACTTCGCCTGGGACGGTCTGCGGCTGCGGACCGGATCACTCCCGTGGCGACTCGAGGACGACTAGCTCGCGAGCAGGCGGCGCAGGTGCGCGCCCACAGAGCCGGTCTCGATGAGGAAGCCGTCGTGCCCGAAGTCGCTGGCGAGGACGACCGCATCCGTGCCGTCGAGGGTGTTCGGGATGCTGCGCGCGATCCGGTGCTGCCCGTCGACGGGGAACAGACGGTCGCTGTCGATGCCCAGGACCAGGGTGGTCGCCGTGACGGCGCGCAGCGCCTCTTCGACGCCGCCTCTGTCGCGGCCGACGTCGTGCGAGTTCATGGCCTCGACGAGAGTGATGTAGCTGTTCGCGTCGAAGCGGCGGGTGAACTTGTTGCCGTGGAAGTCGAGGTACGACTCCACGGCGAAGCGGCCGCCGTGGCCGAGGGGAGACACCCCGGACTGCCAGGACCGCTGGAACCGCTGGTTGAGCTCGATCGGGCTCCGATAGTTCAGCAGCGCCATGCGACGGGCGAGGGCGAGTCCGCGGTGCGGGCCGTCTCCGTCCGCGAGGTCGTAGTACTCGCCGCCCTGGAAGCGCGGATCCATCCGGATCGTCTCGAGCTGCACGGAGTTCAGCGCGATCTGGTCGGCGGTCGTGACCGGCGGTGAGGACAGCACGGCCAGCCGCTGTACGCGCTCGGGGTGCGACACCGCCCATTCGAGGGCGTGCATGCCGCCCATCGAGCCGCCGACCACGGCGGCCCATGACTCGATCCCGAGTGCGTCCGCGAGACGCACCTGGGCTGCGACCTGATCGCGGATCGTCAGGTACGGGAACCGGGAGGCCCACTCGTACCCGGAGGGGGCGATGCTCGCGGGTCCCGTCGACCCCTGGCATCCGCCCAGCATGTTGGGGGCGATGACGAACCAGCGGTCGGTGTCGAGCGGCGCCCCTGGCCCGGTGACGTCCTCCCACCAGCCGGCGGTCGGATGGCCGGCTCCCGCCTCGCCGCGCAGATGGCTGTCCCCGGTCAGTGCGTGCAGCACCAGGATCGCGTTGTCGCGGGCGGGATTCAGCTCTCCCCACGTCTCGTACGCGAGTCGGAAGCCGGGGAGCTCTGCTCCGCTCTCCGTCGCGAACGGACCGAAGGCGGCGAACCGCCGGCCGCCCACGGGGTCGCCGTCGCGCCAGGCTCCTGTCGCCGGAGGCCTGGCGCGGAGCAGCCGGACATCGGCCTCCGTCACCGGCGCCGAGGGCACAGTGTCTTCAGAGGTCGTCTGCCAGTCCATGCTCCCCATTCTCGCGTGGTGGAGCGGGCCGCGCTCGAACGTTACGGTTTCCCGGGTCGGATCGTGAGGGTCGTCACGGTGGCGAGGTGGTCGCTCTCGCCGACTCGGGTGGTCGTCGACCCGAGTACGTCCGCGCCGCGCACGAAGACCTGGTCGATCCGGGCGAGGGGGAGTGCTGCGGGCCAGGTGAAGCCCAGCGTGCCGTCGGTCGGCCTCACCCAGTCGAGCTGGGCGCGGATCGGGCCGAGCGCGGGATCGGCGGATGCGGCGTTGAAGTCGCCGACCACCACGACCGACGGGGCCGCATCCGTCGAGACGGCGTCGGCGATGCCGGAGAGCATGAGGTCGCGATCGTGCTGCTGCCCCGGGCGCACCGATGCCGCATGCATGACGTAAACGGCGACCTCGGCGTCCGGTGCGTCGACGACGACTCGCAGAGCGCGCTTCCAGTCCAGCCCGAGCGTCAGCGGCTGCGCGTCCGAGAGGGGGAAGCGGCTCCACAGCGCGACCGTGCCGACCGCGTACGAGTGCGGGTACTCGGCGGACAGCGTCTCGCTCGCGGCGGTCAGGCTGTCGCCGTCGAGTTCGGTCAGAGCGATGATGTCGGCCCCGGAGGCGGCGAGCTCCGCAGCTGAATCCGCGGCGCCGCCGGAGTGCGCACGCACGTTCTGGCTCACGACCGTGATCGACGGCGCGTCCGTTGCCGCGGCCGAGGCGAAGCCGGGAGCGGAGGGGGCGATCGCGAGCACCCAGAGCAGCGTCGGCACGAGCAGCACCACCAGGACCCGCCGCGCCACGACGAGTGCGACGACGACGAGGGCGAGCAGCGCGAGGCCGAGCCAGGGCAGGACCGCGGCGGCGGCCGTACCCACCGGGCCCGGGATCCAGGCGCACGAGATCGCGAGGATCAGGACGACCCCGGCGGAGGCGAGGACGCGCCCTGCACGCGCGTAGGAGCGTCGGCGGGTCGGGTGGTTCGTCGTGACGGCGATCGGGAGCTCCTCGGTGCAGGGCTCTCATTCTCGACGGCCGACCCTGTGTGCCCGCCGAACGCCGAAGCCGAACGTCGGAGCCGAACGTCGGAGCCGCATGTCGGAGCCGCATGTCGGAGCCGCATGCCGGAGAACGGGACACGGATGCCCCGAGCCGAAGCCCGGGGCATCCGAAAGGTCGTCGTGCGCTCGATCAGGCGCGAGCGGCCTCCGAGACGCGGCGGGCTGCGGCGAGTGCCTCGTCGAGATCGGCCTTGAGGTCGTCGACGTTCTCGATGCCGACCGACAGGCGGACGAGACCGGGAGTGACGCCCGCGGTGAGCTGCTGCTCAGGCGTGAGCTGCGCGTGCGTGGTGGACGCGGGGTGGATGACGAGCGAGCGCACGTCGCCGATGTTGGCGAGGTGGCTGAACAGAGACAGGCTGTTGACGAACTCACGACCGGCCTCGACGCCGCCCTTGAGCTCGAACGACAGCACCGCGCCGACGCCCTTGGGGGCGTACTCGTTCGCCTTCGCGTACCAGGGCGAGGAGGGCAGACCCGAGTAGTTCACCGACGCGACGTCGTCGCGACCGTCGAGCCACTCGGCGATCTCCTGGGCGTTCTGCACGTGGCGCTCGATGCGCAGCGACAGGGTCTCGATGCCCTGGATGAGGTTCCAGGCGCTCTGCGGCGCGATGGCCGAGCCGAGGTCGCGGAGCAGCTGCACGCGCGCCTTGATGATGTAGGCGAGCGGGTCTCCGACGGCGGCGGTGTAGCTGGCGCCGTGGTAGGAGGGGTCGGGCTCGGTCAGCCCGGGGAAGCGCTCGACGTTCTTCGACCACTCGAAGCTGCCGCCGTCGATGATCGCGCCGCCGATGGTCGTGCCGTGGCCGCCGAGGAACTTGGTGACGGAGTGCACGACGATGTCGGCGCCGTGCTCGAAGGGCCGGATCAGGTACGGGGTCGCGATCGTGTTGTCGACGATCAGGGGGACACCGCCCTGGTGGGCCACGTCTGCGACGGTGCGGATGTCGAGGATGTTGATCTGCGGGTTGCCGATCGTCTCCGCGAAGAAGAGCTTCGTGTTCGGACGCAGCGCGCGGCGCCATTCCTCGGGGTCGTCCTGGTTCTCGACGAACGTGACCTCGATGCCGAGCTTCGCGAGCGTGTACTTGAACAGGTTGTACGTGCCGCCGTAGATCGAGCTCGACGAGACGATGTGGTCGCCGGCCTGGGCGATGTTGAGGACCGCGAACGTCGACGCCGCCTGGCCACTGGCGAGGACGAGAGCGCCGGTGCCCCCCTCCAGTGCCGCGAGGCGCTGCTCCAGGACATCCTGGGTCGGATTCTGGATGCGGGTGTAGATGTTGCCGAACTCCGCGAGGGCGAACAGGTTCGCCGCGTGGTCCGCGCTGTCGAACACGTACGACGTGGTCTGGTAGATCGGCGTCGCGCGGGCCTTGGTCACGGGGTCGGGAGCGGCGCCGGAGTGGATCTGCTTGGTCTCGAAGCGCCAGGTCTCGGGTGCGGACATGTGTTCCCCCTGCAACGGTTGGAAGGTCGGTGCGACTGATGTCGTTGCATGCGACAGTACGGAATATCGCTTGCTGTCAACAGCGGGTGGGAAATGTGACGTAACAGACCGCAGTCGCGCGAGGGGGCGGATGCGCCCCCGACGACTCACGCCTGGGCGAGCAGCGCGGCGGCCCAGCGGCGCGCGACGACGAAGGGCTCTGCGAACGTGGTCATCCCGACCGTGACGATCGCGCCCTCGTAGAGCAGCATCATCGCCTGCGCGGAGGCGTGAGGATCCGGCAGCCCCGCCTCGGTGCAGAGCTCCTCGAACACGCCGAGCAGCCAGAGCTTCTGACGGGAGACCTCGGGGAACACGGGATGGTCGTCCGTGCCGTCGGCGATCTCGGCGCGCGCGTTGATCGCGCTGCATCCCTTGGGGCTGTTCGCGTCCGACCAGCTGATCGCGGCGTCGAAGATCGCGAGCACGCGTTCGATCCCCGGCTCGGGGACGAGTGCGAGCTGCTGGGCCACGCGCTCGCGCCATCGGGCATCGCGATGCTGCAGATACGCGACGACGAGCGCCTCCTTCGAGCCGAACCGGTCGTACAGCGTCTTCTTGGTGACGCCGGCGGCCTCGGCGATCGTGTCGACGCCCACGGCGTGGATGCCGCGCTCGTAGAACAGCCGCGATGCGGCGTCGAGGACCCGCCGCCCACCGGGGGTGAGGGGCGCGAGTTCCGGAACGGGCTGGGGCATGACCTCGACTATACCAGTCTGTATAGTCGTGGTCATGAGTAAACAGATCGGTCTACTTCGGGTCGCCGTGACGGTGGCTGCCGCAGCGGCGTTCATCGTCTCGTGGAGCTCGGGGTTCATCATCCCGGCGTTCGCGACGGTCGACGTCTCTCCGCTCACCCTGCTGGTATGGAGATTCGTGCCGCTCGCCGCGCTGCTGGTCGCGGTCACGCTCGTGTCGGGAGCCGTGAGGGGCGTCACGGCCCACGAGCTGCGGGTGCAGGCGGCGATCGGCGTGTTCGCGCAGTTCGGCTACTGCGTGGCGGTGTACGGCGCGGTGGCCGCCGGCATCGCGACCGGCACCGTCGCCCTGATCGATGCCGTCCAGCCGCTCGTGGTGGCGGTGCTGGTCGGCCCCATCCTCGGGCTGCGGGTGCGCGGCGCGCAGTGGGCGGGCCTGGGCGTCGGCGCCGTCGGGGTCCTGCTCGTCGTGCGTTCGCAGTTCGGCTCGTCGGATGCCCCGGTGCAGGCGTACGCACTGCCCGTCATCGCGATGGCGTGTCTGATCCTCGGCACGTTCGTGCAGCGGAGGTCGCCGGTGAAGACCGGTGTGCTCGTGACTCTCACCATCCACGTGACCGTCACGGCGGTGCTGCTGCTCGCAATGGCCGCAGCGACCGGGACGCTGGTGCCGCCGGCATCCGGCTCGTTCTGGCTCGCGGTGACGTTGACCGCGGTCTTCCCCACGGTGATCGCCTACGGGCTGTACTGGTGGCTGCTGCGCCGAGTCGGCATCACCGCGCTGCAGGCGCTCCTCTTCCTCATGGCGCCCGCGACGTCCCTGGCCGGCGCTCTGCTGCTCGGCGAGCCGATGACCGCGGTCACGGTCGCCGGGTTCGTCCTGTGCGGGATCGGGGTCGGACTCGTGCTCGCAGGAGAGCCGAGGGGGAGCGTGCGGGCAGCGCAGTCGACCGGATGACCGGGGGCGACGACCCGGGCGGGGGAGCGGCGTTTCGGTGCGGAACATCGTACGGTGGAGGCATGGTGAACAGGCGTGCAGTGGTGACCGGAGCCAGCTCGGGAATCGGGGAGGCGACGGTGCGTGCCCTCCGCTCTCGCGGGTGGGGCGTCGTCGGAGTCGCTCGGCGCGAGTCCCGG
This sequence comes from Microbacterium sp., assembly GCF_041641055.1. Classification (GTDB taxonomy): domain Bacteria; phylum Actinomycetota; class Actinomycetes; order Actinomycetales; family Microbacteriaceae; genus Microbacterium. The sequence goes on along the minus strand of NZ_JBEPZB010000004.1, from coordinate 44,760 downwards.
TTGGCGGCGCTCGCCGCCGAGACCGGAGCCTCGGCGGTCGCGTGCGACCTCACGGACCCGGAGGCGGTCGCGGCGCTCATCACGGAGCTCGAGGCCTCGGGGCCTGTGCACGCGCTCGTGCAGGTCGCCGGCGGCGCGCGCGGCACGGACCGGATCGAGAACGCATCGACCGAGGACTGGCAGTGGATGTACGACGCCAACGTGCTCGCCAGCCAGCGACTCGTCGCGGGACTCCTGCCGCTGTTGAGGCGCGCGGCTGCTGCGGACGGGCATGCGGACACGGTGTTCGTGACCTCGACCGCCGCGCAGGTGGCCTACCCGGGTGGTGGCGGGTACAACGCCGCGAAGGCCGCGCAGGCGATGCTGGTGCACGCGCTGCGCCTGGAGCTGAACGGCGAGCCCATCCGCGTGGCCGAGATCGCCCCGGGGATGGTGCACACCGAGGAGTTCACCCTGAACCGTCTGGGCGGTGACGCGGTCGCCGCCGAGGCCGTCTACTCGGGCGTCGAGGCGCCGCTGCGCGCCGAGGACGTCGCGGACGTCATCGCCTATGCGCTGGACGCCCCCGCGCACGTCAACCTCGACCTCATCACGATGCGCCCGGTCGCCCAGTCCGCGAACCACCTGCTCGCGCGGGGTCCGCTGCGCGTGCGTCCGATCGACTGAGCATGGGGCCGCGGACTCTCGCCGAGCTCGCCGTCGACGGTCTGATCGATCAGGAGTGGGCCGAGGCGCTGGCGCCGGCGCAGCAGACGATCAGCGCGCTGGGCGATCGACTGCGCGAGGAGCAGGCGGCCGGTCGCGGTTACCTCCCGGCCGGCGATCACGTGCTGCGCGCCTTCGCGCGCCCGATGTCCGACGTCAAGGTCCTCATCACCGGTCAGGATCCGTATCCGACGCCCGGGCATCCCATCGGACTCTCGTTCGCCGTCGACCGGGACGTGCGTCCCCTGCCGCGCAGCCTCGGCAACATCTACCGCGAGCTGGAGAGCGACCTGGGCATCCCGCCGGCACCTCACGGCGATCTGACCTCCTGGAGCGATCAGGGCGTCCTGCTGCTGAATCGGGTGCTCACGGTGCGCCCCGGCGAGGCAGGCTCCCACCGCCGTTGGGGATGGGAGCAGGTGACCGAACTCGCCATCCGCGCTCTCGTGGCGCGGGATCGGCCGCTCGTCGCCATCCTGTGGGGCAAGGATGCCGGCAACCTGCAGCCGCTCCTCGGGAGCACGCCGGTGATCGCCTCCGCGCATCCGTCTCCGCTGTCCGCCAGCCGGGGGTTCTTCGGTTCGCGGCCCTTCTCCCGGGCCAATGCCCTGCTGGAAGGTCTCGGTGTCGATCCGATCGACTGGCGCATCCGCGACAGCTCGCCTCTAAGCTGAGCGCATGCAGTTCGAGCCCGGTGATCGCCGCCGTGTGCTGCCGCGCCATCTGCGCCCGCAGCAGCAGCCCGACGTGTTCTCGTACTCGATCCGCCCGGCCAGGGCAGGTGATCTGCCCTATGTGCGCGAGATCTACAACCACTTCGTCAGCAACTCGGTCGTGACGCTCGACGAGCGTCGCAGCAGTATCCCGTACTGGCGGGACAAGTTCGCGCTGCTGAACAGGCTCGGACTGCCCTTCCTCGTCGCGGTGTCGCCGACCGGAGTGGTGATCGGCTACGCACTGGCCCAGCCCTGGGCGGGCAAGAACGCCTACCGGTACACGGTCGAGGACTCGATCTACCTCGGCCCCGGTGCGGGCGGCAAAGGCCTGGGTGCGGCTCTGCTCCAGGCGCTCATCGACGCGTGCGAGCAGCTCGGCATCCGTGAGATGGTCGCCGTGATCAGCGACACCAAAGCGGACGCGTCGATCCGCCTGCACGCCAAGCTCGGTTTCGTGGAGGCGGGCCGCATGGGTCGGGTCGGGCACAAGTTCGGCCGGGACCTCGGCACCGTCTACATGCGGCGCGCGCTGCGTCCGACACGTCGACGCAGATTCTTCGGCGCGGGCTCAGGTCGCTGACCGGGCTCAGGCCGGGGGAGCGGGGATGACAGGGATCGCGGCGAGCAGCGCCTTCGTGTAGTCCTGCGTCGGGTGCAGCAGCACATCACGCGTCGATCCGCGTTCGACGATGGTGCCGTCCTTCATCACGACGACCGTGTCGCAGAGGTTCTGCACCACTCCGATGTCGTGCGAGACGAGCACGAGCGTGAGGTCGGTGGTGCGTCGCAGTTCGATGAGCAGCTCGAGGATCTGCGCACGCACCGTCACGTCCAGTGCCGACAGCGGCTCGTCTCCCACGAGGATTCGCGGACGGTGCGCGATCGCCCTCGCCAAAGCGATGCGCTGGCGCTGACCACCGGAGAACTCGTGCGGGTACCGGCCGGCCATGTCGGGCTCGAGGCCGACCTGCGCCAGCACCTCGCGGACCCTGGCGCGGTGATCGCCGGGGATGTCCAGCGCCCACAGGGGTTCGCGGATGATCTGCTCCGCCGTCATCCGGGGATCCAGCGAGGCATAAGGATCCTGGAACACCAGCCCGGTCTGACGTCGCAGCCAATGCAGCGAGCGAGCGGATGCGGACGCATCCACCGTCCTGCCATCGACGGTGACCGTGCCGGAGGTCGGTCGGTCAAGACCCAGCACGAGCCGGATGAGAGTGGACTTCCCTGAGCCGGACTCGCCGATGATGCCGAGGGACGACCCTTCGGCGATGTCGAGATCGGTCTCGGCCAGGGCGGTCTGCGTGCGGGCACGAGCGGCGGAGGAGCGCTGCGGGACGACGAAGTCACGCCGGAGCGACCGTGCCTCGATCAGGTTCATCGGTGTCCTCCGTCCGGCCGCCACAGAGTCGCGGTGGCATCCCGGAGCAGGCCCTGGGTGATCGGCGACGTCGGCGCGCTCAGCAGGGTGGACACCGGTGCGGCTTCGACCACGTGCCCGTCCTCGAGGACCACCCCCTGCGTCGCGACCTGCGCGAGCACGGCCAGATCGTGCGTGATGAACACGAGCGACATGCCCTGCTCCTCGACGAGGCTCAGCAGAAGCGACAGGATCTCGGCCTGGATCGTGACGTCCAGCGCGGTCGTCGGCTCATCCGCGATGAGCAGACGGGGTCGGCAGGCCAGCGCCATCGCGATCGCCACACGCTGCCGCTGCCCGCCGGAGAGCTGGTGCGGATATCGGTCGACGATCGACTCCGGGTCGGGCAGCCGCACGCGCGCGGCCTCCTGGACGGCGCGCGCCCGTGCGTCCCGGCGGCCGATCCCCTCGTGGATCCGGATCGACTCCGCGATCTGCCTGCCCACGGTGCGGATGGGGTTGAGCGCCGTGCGCGGCTCCTGGAAGACGATGCCGATCTCGTCCCCCCGGAGTCGAGCGAGCTCACGATCCGGCATCCCGATCAGCTCCGTGCCGTTCCAGCGGATGCTGCCGCTCGCGATCGCCCCCTCAGGAAGGAGGCCGAGCACGGCGAGCGCCGTCAGCGACTTGCCGGAGCCGGACTCGCCGATCAGCCCCAGTCGGGTGCCGTCCGGCACCTCGAAGGAGATGCCGTCCACGACAGGGCGTCCGTCGATCCGGACGACGAGGTCGTTCACCTCGAGGCTCATGCGATCACCGCCGGGGTGTGGACCTCGGCCGCGCGGTGGCGCAGCGTCGGATCGGTGGCTTCGCGTAGGCCGTCGCCGAGGAGGTTGAGCGCCAGCACGGTGATCGTGATGGCGAGACCGGGCCAGATCACCGAGAGCGGATGCACGCCGATGTAGCGCTGCAGGTCGGCGAGCAGCAGCCCCCAGCTCGGCTCGACGACCGATGCTCCGAAGCCGAGGTACGAGAGCCCTGCCTCGGCGAGCACGGCGACCGCCATCGACCACGAGAGCTGGACGATGAACACCGGGGCGACGTTGGGGAGGAGATGATGGCGCAGACTCTGCCCTGCGGTGAGCCCGGAGGCCCTGGCCGCGAGCACGAAGTCGCTCTGCTGCACCCGTCGCAGTTCCGGCCGGGTGACTCTGGCGATGTTCACGCCGAACCCGATTCCCACCGACCAGATCACGACCCAGAGCGAACCGCCCCAGACCGAGGAGATCATCATGGCGATCAGGAGCACGGGGAACGCGATCAGGATGTCGACCAGCACGGCCACCGTCTCCCGCAGCCAGCGTGCGGTGAGCGCGCCGAGAGCTGCGAGCGCGATCCCGACGAGCGTCGCCACGATGCCGGCTCCCACGCTGACGAGGACGGTCGTCCTGGCACCGGCCATGAGCAGGCTCAGGATGTCGCGGCCGGTGTCGTCGGTGCCGAGCAGATGGGGCCAGCTCGGGATCGCCCAGCGGTTGCGGACGTCGGACTCCTGCGGGTCGAACGGCGTCCACACCAGTGAGACGAGCGCGGTCACCGCGATGATCGCGACGACGATCAGCCCGAACCGCCCGGTGGCGGTGCGCCAGAGTCTCGACAGCCAGCCGGGCATCAGGCCTCCCTCTGCCGCGGGTCGACGGCACGGTGGATGAGATCGACCACGAAGCCCACCACGAGCACGAAACCGGTGAGCACCAGCAGCTCGCTCTGCACCTTGATCAGGTCGCGCGTGCCGACGTCGGCGACCAGCATCCGTCCGATCCCGGGGAGCGTGAACAGCTGCTCGATCACGACGGAGCCGACGATGATCCCCGCGATCTGCAGCCCCAGGACCGTGATGATGGACAGTCCGACGGCGGGGATGCCGTGCGAGATCAGCGCGCGGGTGCGGGTGAGTCCCTTCGCCGCGGCCGTTCGCACGAAGTCCTGTCCTGCCGCCTGCAGGGTCGCGCTGCGCACGAAGCGCATCAGCATGGCCCCCTCGACGATGCCGATCGTGAGAGCGGGGAGGAGGAGCGATTCGATGGCCTTGCCCGGCGTGCTCCACCCGGTGCGCGGGAAGCCCTGCGGGGGGAGCCAGCCGAGCCACACCGAGAACACGACGATGAGCATCATCCCCGCCCAGACGACCGGCACCGCCGCGAGGGCCTGAGCGCCGACACTGAGTGCCGTGCCGACGCGTCCGCCGCGCCGGAGGGCTGCGAGGATGCCGAAGGGCACGGCGATGAGCACGGCGATCAGCAGAGCCATGATGCCCAGGGGCACGGTCACCTGGGCTTTGAGCAGCAGTTCCTCGCCGACGGATGCGCCGGAGAGGAGCGAGGTGCCGAGATCCCCGCGGAAGATGCCGCCGATCCACTCCGCGTACTGCGCGGGCAGGGGACGGTCGAGTCCGAGGGACTCACGCAGCGCCGCGACCTCGGAGGGGGAGGCCTGCGTCCCGGCGATCAGCTGGGCGACGTCGCCGGGGAAGACGCGCAGCGTCAGGAAGATCACGACGCTCGACACGAGGAGCCCTGCGATGAGCAGGGCTCCTCGGACGAGCGCATAGCGGATCACGACGTGCGCGTCATCACTTCTCGGTGGCGACGGTGACGCCGGCCAGGTTGATGCGCGAGTTGATCGAGTCCTCGGGGAATCCCGCGACGAGGGGGCTCACCGCCGTGATGGTCGCACCGTTGTACAGCCAGTCCGCGGCGTGGTCCTCCGAGACGATCCGCGCGGCCTCGGCGAGGAGATCCGCGGACTTGTCGGGGTCGACCTCGGCGAGGGCCTCGGTGTAGAGGTCCTGCACCTCGGCGTTGTCGTAACCGAAGTAGTAGTCCGGGTTCGCGAAGTTGCCGAAGTCGCGCGGCTCGACGTGCAGCACGAAGCTCAGGTCGTAGTCGTGGTTGGTGTAGACGTCCTCGAGCCATGTCGGGAACTCGACCGAGTCCACCTTGAGGGTGACGCCGACCTTCTGGAAGTCGGAGATGAGCACCTTCGGCACGGTCGTGCCGTAGAAGCTCGGGATCGTGAGGGTGAGCTCGAGATCCTCCTGGCCGGCCTCGGCGAGGAGCTCCTTCGCCTTCTCGGGGTCGTAGGAGATCACATCGGAGAGGTCCTCGTAGCCGGGGTCGAGCTCCGGGATCGGGCCGTAGAGGGTGGCGCCGGCGCCGACCGCCTCGACCAGGCCCTCGTGATCGATCGCCAGACGCAGGGCCTCGCGGACCTTGACGTCGTCGAGGGGTGCCTTGGCGTTGTTGAACGCGAGCGTCGCCTTGTCGGTGGTGCGGCCGGTGGTGAGGGTGAAGTCGCCGGAGTCCTCGAGCTGAGGCGCGAGGTTCGGGTCGACGGCGGTCAGCACCTGCACGCCGCCGTCGAGCGCGGTGTTCACGCCGGCGGTGAAGTCGGGGATGTACTGGAACTCGACCTCTGCCACGCCGGCCGGCTCGCCCCAGTACGCCTCGTTGCGGGCGAACGTGATGGAGCTGCCCTTGTTCCAGCGTGTCAGGGTGAAGGGCCCCGTGCCGTTCTCGGCGGTCTTGAGGTCCGTCTTGTCGCCCTTCTGGAAGACGAGTCCGGCCGGGCCTGTCAGCGCGAAGAGGAAGTTCTGGTTCGGCTCGGTGAGCACGATCTGCACGGTCGTCGCATCCGGCGCGCTGATGGAGGCGATCGAGGCGAACTCGGCGTTGCCCTGCAGGGTGGCATCGGTGCGGACCGCTTCGTAGGACGCGACGACGTCGGCGGAGGTGAGCGCCGTGCCGCTGTGGAACGTGACCCCGTCGTTGAGGGTGAAGGAGTAGGTGAGCCCGTCCTCCGACACCTCGTAGTCCGAGGCCAGGCGCGGTTCGATCTCGTTCTCCTGAGAGCGGCTGACGAGCCCCTCGTAGATGTTGTCGATCAGGATCTGCTCGAGGGCCGCGCCGCTCGTGTGGCGGATGTCGAGGTTGGTGGGTTCGAGGACCAGTCCGACCTGGAGCGTCGCATCGGGGTCGGGCTCGCCCACCGGCTCTGTGGCCACGGGTGCGGAGCCGCCGGAGCAGGCGCTGAGGACGATGGCGCTCGCCGCGATCGCGGAGATCAGCGCGAGTCGTCGCGTACGTCGGAACATGGGGTGATTCCTCTCGGTGCGGCAGTTGCTGTGTGCCGGTGGGTCGAGCCTAGGGATGTCTCGGGTGGGTCGGGCGGAGTGTGGAACGGAACGTCACAATCCGTGGCTGGCGATTCGGGATCCGATCAGGGCGGCGAGTTCTGCGGGTGCGGTCTCCTGGACGTTGTGCGTGGCCTGCATCGCCACGACCCGCGCCTCGGGAAGGCGTCGGGCGAACTCGTCCGCGTCCGCTGCGGTGACGAACCCGGCGGTCGCCCGCACGAGGGTCACCGGGGCTGCGACCTGTGCGAGGTCCTCCCATCCGGTGGCGTGCAGCGCTGAGGGAGCGGCGTCGTCGCCGGGGTGGTGGGCGGCCAGAGTCTGGGCGGCGAGGTGTGCGAAGTGGTGCTTCCACTCGATCCGGCCGTCCTCGCGGCGGCGCGTGTTGAGGAACACCCCTCGCTCGGTGTCGGCGCGCGCGCCGCCGAACCCGAATGCGATCGCCCGATCCACAAGCTCGTCCCTGGTGGCGAAGTCGGTCGGTCCCGCGTAGAACTCGCGGAGTGCGGCCGGGCCCGCCGAGGTGTCGATGCCGGGGGTGATGTCGACGACGACGAGCTCGGCGACGAGGTCGGGGCGCGCTGCGGCGAGGGCAGCTCCCGTCAGTCCGCCGAGAGACTGGCCGACGATCAACTGCGGCTCCGTGGTCCAGGCATCCAGCGCCGCTGCGACGTCGGTCGCGAGCGTGCGCGGGCTGTAGTCGGCGTCGCTCCGCCACGAGGAGTCACCGTGACCTGCGAGGTCGATCGACAGGACCGGCTGCCGCAGAGCGATGACGGTCGTGTCCCAGGTGTGGGCATTGAGGCCCGCACCGTGGAGGAGGGTGATCCGTGGTGTGCCGTCACCGAAGCGCAGGCCGCTCACCCGACGTCCGTCGGGAAGGGTCAGCAGCACCCGCTCGGCGGACGGGACCGGTGCTCCCATCGCCTCGGCCTGTGCGGGAAGATAGCTGAACTCGCTCTTGTCGATCGCCACATCCATATTCTGCTCTTGTTTCCGGAGCGGGCGGCAACTCGGGAGCATAAAGCCAAGCCCATTGCGCACATCACTTGTCCTTCAGCGCACCCTGCTTCTTGATTTCTGCGCTATCTGCATTCCACGACCGCGCGCCGTACTCGACGCCATGCCTCTGCGACGCAATAACATGGAGTCATGAGCGAGAAGCGCGTGCACCTCTCCAAGACCGAGCCGGCGGCCTATCAGGCGCTCGACGCATTCGCGCGGACCGTCGGCGACATCTGCGCCGCGAACGGCATCGACGATCGCCTCAAGGAGATCGTGATGATCCACTGCTCCCAGCTCAACGGCTGCAGCTACTGCACCCGACTGCACGTGGACAGGGCGCTCAAAGCCGGACTCGACACGGACACGCTCATGCAGATCGCCACCTGGCGGGAGAGCGACGTGTTCACCGAGCGGGAGGAAGCTGCGCTCGAACTCGCCGAGGCCTTCACCTTCATCTCCGAGGAGGGGATCTCCGACGAGGTCTACGACCGCGTGGGCGGCATCCTCACCGAGAAGGAGTACGCCGCCCTGAGCTGGGCGTGCATCTCCATTAACGCGTTCAACCGCGTCGTGATCGCCGGTCGCTATCCGGTACCGCCGCGCGTGCCCCAGGCGCAGGCATGAGCGTCCTCGACGTCGACGGCGTCAACAACTTCCGCGACGTGGGCGGTCTGCCGGCGGAAGGCGGACGTATCCGCTCCGGCATCCTGCTGCGGTCGGGTCAGCTCTCCGGCGCCACCACGGCGGGTGTGAACGAGGTGCGCCGACGCGTCGCCCACATCGTCGACCTGCGCGACGGCGAGGAGGTCGCGGCCGAGCCGACGGAGATCGAAGGCCCCGAGACCACCCACCTCCCGCTCTTCCTGGGATCGGTCCGGTCGTTCTTCGAGACGGACACGAGTCTCGAAGACCTCTATCTGCATCTCCTCGAGGAGAGTGGCGAGCGGCTGGTCGCGGCCATCCGGATCATCGCCGCCGGCGAGCCGACTCTGGTGCACTGCACGGTCGGCAAGGACCGCACCGGGGTGACCGTCGCCCTCGCGCTCGCGGCGGTCGGCACCGACCGTGAGGCGATCATCGAGGACTACGCGCTCACCGAGTCGCTGCTGCCGGCCGAGAGATCGCGGCGGATCGCCGCCTACCTGAGGTCCCAGCACCCCGAGGCGGTGCACGCCGTCGCCCTCGCCACGCAGTCGCCCGCGCCCGTGATGCGCGCGCTGCTCGACGGTGTCGACCGCCGGTGGGGTTCGGCCGCGGGCTACCTGCGGGCGAACGGGATGACGGACGAGGAGCTCGACGCGCTCCGGGTTGCTCTCGTCGAACCAATCCTCGAGCAAGGTTAGGCAACCCTTCATGTGATGTATGATGGATGCATCATGGAGACGTTCCTCGAGACCCGCAGCACGCGCGCTGAGCGCCGTGCCGCGCGGCGTCGCGCACACCATCTGGTGACCGCTGACGAGCACTCGCTCGCCGAACTGGAAGCCTTCCTGGCGACGCTCCCGCTGTGCGCCTCCGGGCGCATCTTCATCGAGGTCGCTGACGCGTCCGACATCGGCGTGATCGAGGCTCCGGGCCGGATGACCGTCACCTGGCTCGCACGAGCCCAGCGCTCGGGTGCTCCCGGAACGGGTCGCGCCTGCGCGCCCGGACAGGCCATCGCCCGCGCGACGTGCGCCTGGGCCGACGAGATGCTGTGCGATGACGAGCTGGAGACCCACGTGACGCTGCTCGGCGGCTACCTCGGCACGGCCGACATCGTCGAGCACCTCACCGGCACCCTCGAGATCCAGCCGTCGCAGATCTACGCGCCCGAGCGGTTCGGACTTCTTCCCGCCGAGCGCTGAGCGCCTCCGCGTCGCACGTAGTTGCCGTCCTCGAGTCCCGCCTCGATCTCGAAGCGGTTGCGCAGCGGGTCGCGACCCGCGAAGAGGTACAGCACCGGCAGCAGGATGCCGTAACGCAGCCACTGCGCCTTGTGCACGGCTTCGTGCCTGAGCACGGCGTCGCTCGGGCGCTGGTCGCCCGTCAGGAAGCAGCCGCCGACGCAGACTCCGCCGCGGTTGAAGGTCCAGTCGGGCATTCCTCGGAACACCCAGAGCCCACTCCGTCGCTCGATCGGGCCCGTGCTCCACAGTGAGCCCCAGACCCAGCCGACGGCGGTGCCCCACCAGTAACCGGCACGGCTGATCGGCGAACGGAGCAGGAACGAGGGGATGCGACGGTCGAGACGTCGACCGCGGGCGAGCGCCTGATCTGCGGCCGGACGCCAGTCTGGCGCGTTCACGCGACTGCTCCGACGAGTCGCAGCAGTGCTCCGAGGTCGTCGACGGCGTCGGCGGGTGAGCGGGGCGCGAAGCCGGCGATCGTGGCTCCGGCCAGCGGCACACGGGTGCGGAGGGCGCGGAGGGCGGCGCTCAGCGTCGCCGGCGAGAGGCCGAAGGGGGAGGGGGAGGAGACGCCGGTGATCTCCGCGGGATCAAGGACGTCGACGTCGACGTGCACCCAGACGCGGGACGCGCCGGTCCGCTCGACCGCGTCCGCAAGAGCGTCGGCGTCATCGAGGTCGGCGACGGAGAGTGCCGTGAGACCGTCGAGAGCGCTGATCTCTTCATCCTCGAGTGTGCGCATTCCCACGGTCACGACGCGGTCGCGGGCGATTCCGGGGGCGAGGGCGAGCTGCGGCTCCCCGTCGCCCAGGACCGCACGAAGCGCCATGCCGGAGAAGGCGCCGGACGGCGAGGTGTCCGGCACGTGCATGTCGCCATGAGCGTCGCACCACACGACGGCGAGGTCGTCTGTACCTCCGGGGAGCGCGGCGAGGGCGGCCACGGTCACACTGCAGTCGCCGCCGACCACCACGGTGTCGGCGGTCATGCTCGCCTCCACCAGCTCGCGGGTGCGCAGCAGGGCGCTGAGACGGCGCACGCCGGTGCCCAGCGACTCACCCGCCTCGACGGGGACGTCGAGCACGGTGGTCGCGCTGCGCGGAAGGTCGCCGGCGATCGCCGAGGCGCCGTCGACGAGGAGCATGGCCCGAGCGGCAGGGGAGCCCTGCCACTGCGGGACGACGAGGAATCGCACCATCGGTGCCTCCAGCTGGAAAAGAGCGGATGCCCCGGACACGGCGGTCCGGGGCATCCGACTGTGGGTCAGGAGCCTTCGATGGCCTGACGGGGTGCTGCTCCGCCGGACTTCAGTTCGGCGAGGCGTGCCTCGACCTCGGTGAGCTCGCCGAGGTCCTCCAGGCTCTCGAACTGGGCGTCGAGGCTGGACGCGGCCAGCTCGATCTTGCCCTGGGCGAGCGCCTCCTGTCGACGGACCTTGTCCTCGAAGCGACCGAGTTCGCTGGTCGGGTCCAGGACGTTGATCGACGAGACCGCGTCCTGCACCTTGGTCTGCGCCTCGGCGACCTTGGCGCGGGCGAGAAGTTCGCTGCGCTTGTTCTTCAGCTCGCCGAGCTTGTCCTTCATGCCGTTCAGGCCGGACTTGAGCTTGTCGACGATCTCGGTCTGCGCCGCGATCTGCGGCTCGGCGCCGGTCGCCTCGCGCTCGGCGCTGATCTGACGCTGGAGGGCGATCTTGGCGAGGTTGTCGAACTTGTCGGCATCCGCCGCGTCGCCGGTGGCGCGCATCTCATCGGCCTTGCGGCTGGCGGCGAGGGCCTTGTTGCCCCACTCGGTCGCGGCCTGCACGTCTTCCTCGTGGTCGCGCTCGAGCAGACGCAGGTTGCCGATGGTCTCGGCGATGGCCGACTCGGCATCCGCGATGCTGTTGGTGTAGTCGCGGACGAGCTGGTCGATCATCTTCTGCGGGTCTTCCGCAGAGTCCAGGAGCGAGTTGATGTTCGCGCGGACGAGGGTGGAGATACGTCCGAAGATGGACTGCTTGGTCATGCGTGGTTCCTTTCAGAGGGTCGGAATCGATGTCTGTGAGTCGTGTGTGCGGTTCAGAAGCGTCGTCCTCCCGAGCGTCCGCTGCGGCCGCTCGATCGGCCGCCGCCACCGAAGCCGGAGCTGCGGAACCCGCCGCCGCCGCTGGAACGCCAGCTGCTGCTGCGAGACGAGCGTCCGCCACCGCCGCCACCGGAGAGCAGTCCGCCGATGATGCCGCCGAGGATGTCGCCGCCGAGACCGGAGCCGCCGCCGGAGCTGCCGCCGCCGCCGAAGATGCCGCCGCCACCGCCCCATCCGTCGCTCTCGTATCGGCTGGGGTTCATCGCCGCGACGTCGGCCTGGGCCGAGGAGGTGGCCTGTCGGACGAGTTCGAGGGCCCGCCCTGCTTCGGTGAGCGCCGCCTCCGGCTGGGAGGAGCGCAGCCCGAGTGCCTGGGTGAGGGTGCTCTCGGCCTGGGAGAGGCGAGTGCGCGCGGTGGATCCGACGGTGCCGCGTCGTGTCTCGATGTACTCCCTTGCCGCACGGATCTCCGACTCGGCCTGAGCGAGCGTCTGCTCGAGCATCTGCTGCACGCGACGCGCGCGTTCGACCGCCTGAGTGCCCTGGGCGATCGCGGCGTCGATCTGCGTGTTCGCGGCCGTGAGCGCGTCGAGGACCCGGCGCGGGCTGCGAGCCGATCCCGTGAGAGACGCCTGCGCCTGCTGCAGCTGCTGAGCGGTCGCGGCCGCCACAGGCGCGATCGTGCCGCTCTCGTCCGGCAGCTGCTGCGCCGCGGCGACGTCGGCCTGCAGCTCGGCGATCAGAGCCTGCGCCTGGGATTCGATGGCCACGAGCTCCGACCCGAGGGCGGTGATCGCCTGCACGAGCTGCCCGGCCTGCGCGACCGACTGCTCCGCCGTGCGGATGGCGAAGGCCGCCTCGCCGGTGCGACCGGCGGTGATCGCCGCCCTGGCCGCCTCGATGGAGCGGTCGGCCAGGGCCGCGCGCTCCCGTGCCTGCGCGGGGTTGTCGACGACGGTGGAGAGCTCTGCGGCGTCGAAGGTCGTGGAGAGGGCGGCGAGGGCGGGCTCGGCGCCGGCCAGCACGCCGTCGAGGGCCTGTCGCTCCTGCGCGACGCGTTCGAGCTCCTGAGGTGCGTTCTGCTCGAGCTTGCGCAGCGCGTCGAACGCGTCGGCGTTCCGGTCGAGGACCTCGTCGATCTCGTCGCAGATCTGGATGATGCGGATGTGCCAGGCGCGGCGGTCGTGGACGGTGTCCTCGATCTCATCGTCGAGCTTCTGCTTGAGGTCGAACGCCTCGGACATCCTGGCCTTCGCCGTCTCGATCGCTCCGCTGAACTCGGCGGTCGCCGGTTCGCCGAACTGCGCCACCGCGAAGCCGAGCTCCTCACGGCTGGACGTGATCGCATCGTCCGCCTGCACGAGCGCCGCCCCGGCCTGGGTCTCGACCTGCTCGTCGGTGAGGGTGGAGAACGGGTCGTTCGGGTCGGGCTGCTCAGGCATCGCACCGCGCCGGCGGATCTCGGCGTTGCGTCGAGCCCGCCGGACGAGCGCGATGACGAGCCAGACGATGAGCCCCAGCGCGATGACTCCCACCGCGATGAGGGTGGCGCGCAGAGCGCCGGCCCCGCCGTCGCCCTGGATCTCGTCGGCGGCGAGGGTGATCATGCCTGCCCAGTCGTCGTCGGCCGCCAGCCCCTGGATCTTCTCCTCGACGTCGTCGAGCTTGCCGTCGCTCAGCGGGCCGTCCGGCGCCGCGGAGATGTAGTAGCTGCGTCCCTCGACCGCGACGGCGAGCAAATACTGCTCGGATCCGAGGTTGTTCGCCTCTGCGACCGTGTCCGCCCAGGCGACGCTGTCGGAGGGGGAGGAGAAGTCATCGACGAGGACCACGAACAGGTCGGCGGACGAATCGTCGCTGAGGGTCTGCAACCGCGCCTCGACGGCATCCTCTTCGCTCGCGCTGAGCACACCCGCGTCATCGGTCACGTAGCCGGAGTCCAACGTCACCGGGTCCGTCGCGGAGGCCGCCGACACCGAGACGAGTCCGGTGGCCGCAGCCACTGCGAGTGCGGTCAGCGTCAGCCACCGTGTCTTCATCGTGATCCCTCCGACCGGCAGCCGAGCCCCATGGCACGAGTCTATGCACAGAGGCCGACACGCGACAGCTTCCAGGCGGGGATAGGCGTTCGCCCTCAGCGGAGACACATACGCTGGAAGGCATGGACGACAGGTACGGATCGGATGTGCTCGCGGCGGGATGGCGGGAGCGAGCGGCGAAGCCCGTGCCGCAGGTCGCCGCCGAGCTCGACCTGGTCGTGGAGGTCGCGGAGGACGGATACTGCGGTGCCGTCACCCGGGTGCAGGGCGGCACCGTCGAGCTCGAGGATCGTCGAGGCCGCAAGCGGCTCTTCCCCCTCGGCGGGGGCTTCCTGATCGACGGCTCTCCGGTGCGGCTGACGGTGCCGACGCCCCGAGAGCAGGGCGCGAGGCGAACGGCATCCGGCTCCTTCGCGGTCGCCGATCAACGTGCCCGCGTGGCGCTCCCCAGCCGCATCCTCGTGGAGGGCAAGCACGACGCCGAGCTGGTCGAGAAGGTGTGGGGCGCTGACCTGCGCGTCGAGGGCGTGGTGGTCGAGTTCCTGCAGGGCGTCGACCTGCTCGACGAGCTGCTCGCCGCCGAGCCCCCGACCGCCGCGCGACGCTACGGTGTGCTCGTCGACCACCTCGTCCCCGGATCGAAGGAGTCGAGGGTCGCCGAGGCCGTCGCCCGTGGGCCGCACGGGCGTCATGTGAAGATCGTCGGGCATCCCTTCGTCGACGTGTGGCAGTGCGTCACGCCCCGGGCGCTCGGCATCGCCCGGTGGCCGGAGATCCCGCGCGGAACGGACTGGAAGACCGGCATCTGCCGTGCATTCGGCTGGCCCTACGAGACGCAGGCCGACACCGGGCGGGCCTGGCAGCACATCCTGTCGAAGGTGCACACCTATCGCGACCTCGAGCCGGCGCTGCTGGGCCGGGTCGAGGAGCTCATCGACTTCGTCACCGCTCCGGCCGGCTGAGTCGCAGATCCGACCGGCTGAGGAGCCGGCGGTCGGTGGCGTCCCGCCTCGCCGACTACCCTGGATCCATGCCCGAACCCCGCACCTTCCGCGACGAACCGGTGTCGTTCGTGCGCCGTAGCGGCCGGATGTCGGATGCGCAGGAGCGCGCCTTCGACGAGCTCGGCCCGCACTACCTGCTCGACGTCCCCCGCGACGTCGCCTGGACCTCGGTGCACCCCGAGGCCCGGCTCGACCCGGCCGTCGAGTACGGCCGGGAGGCCGACCTCTACGTCGAGATCGGCTCTGGTCAGGGGCACGCCATCGTGTCTGCCGCCTCGTCGCGCCCCGCTGACGACTTCCTCGCCGTGGAGGTCTTCCGGGCGGGTCTCGCCCGTACGATGCTCGACGCCGATCGCGAAGGCGCCCGCAATCTGCGGGTCGTCGAGGCGAACGCGCCGGAGGTGCTCTCGTCGTACCTGCCGGAGGCCGCGGCCGCCGAGGTCTGGATCTTCTTCCCCGATCCGTGGCACAAGAAGAAGCACACCAAGCGCCGCCTCGTGCGGCAGGGCTTCGGCACCACCGCCGCCCGCGCCCTGCGCGACGGCGGCCTGCTGCGTCTGGCCACGGACTGGGAGGAGTACGCGGTGCAGATGCGTGAGGTGCTCGACGCCGACCCGCTGTTCGAGCGAGCCTTCGAGGGCGAGTGGGCTGACCGGTTCGAGGGCCGGGTCATGACCGCCTTCGAGCGCAAGGGGATCGCGAAGGGCCGCGACATCCGCGATCTCGTGTATCGGCGGAAGTCGCGCGCGTGACCACGGCGCAGCGCACGTCGACGACGTGGCCCGCCGTGGTGCCTGCGCTGCTGGTGTGCGCTGCGGCGCCGGCGTTCTTCGTCGTGCAGATCGCCTGGCTCGGGTGGGCGCTGCTGGCTCTCGGAATCGCAGGCGCCTGGCTCGTCGAGCGCCGCTCGCCCGCCGCACCCGACCAGACCGTGCGCGTCGGCGCCAGGAGAGACACGGCGCACGTCATCGGAGTCCGCCGGCAGCCGTCGCTCACCCGCGATCTCTCCCTGATCGCTCTCGGCATGCTGATCGTGTCGATCATCCCGCTGGCGGCAGAACTCGACAACCTCGCGATGCTGCGCTTCACGCTCGCCCTCGGCGGTGCCGTGGTGGTGCCCTACGTCGTCTCCCGCTTCGTGTACCGCGACAGGGCGATCGGCTTCCCCTGGCGCGCACACCGCCGCTGGGGGCGGCTGCAGTGGGGCTGGCTCGTGGCCGTCCTGGTGCTCGGCTGGCTGATCCTGCCGTTCTACTTCATCACCAGCGGCGTCTACCAGAACTGGCCTGTCGTCGACTCGCCCGACCTCATCGCCCGGCTGTTCGTCGGAGTGGGGGCGGTCGGCATCTGGGACGAGCTGTTCTTCATCTGCACGGTGTTCGCGCTGCTGCGTCGGCACTTCCCGGATGCGCTCGCGAACGTGCTGCAGATGATCGTGTTCGTCTCGTTCCTCTGGGAGCTCGGATACCGCGAGTGGGGGCCGCTCCTGACGATCCCGTTCGCGCTGCTGCAGGGGTTCATCTTCATGCGGACGCACTCACTGGCCTACGTCGTGACGGTGCACCTGCTGTTCGACGCCGTCGTCTTCGGCGTGCTCGTGCACGCGCACAACCCGGGCCTGCTGCCGATCTTCCTCATCTAGCGGGTCCCGCGCCGATACGATCGAGGCATGCTCATCGTCGGACTCGTCCTCGCCGCGGCCGCTGCCGCCTTCCACGTCTTCATCTTCGCGCTCGAATCGCTCAAGTGGACGGAGCCCGAGACCCGCAAGATCTTCGGCGTCGCGAGTGAGGCGGATGCCGTGACCATGAAGGCGCTCGCCTTCAACCAGGGCTTCTACAACCTGTTCCTGGCCCTCACCGCGCTCCTGGGCGTCGGTCTCGTCATCGTCGGCGCCACCACGGTCGGCGTGACCCTGGTGTTCGCCGGCACCGGCATGATGCTCGCGGCCGCACTGGTGCTCGTGCTCTCGGATCCCTCGAAGCTGCGCGCCGCAGCCATGCAGGGGACGCTGCCGCTGCTGGCCGTGATCGCCACCGCCGTCGGGGTCGCCACCGCCTGACGATCGGCACTCCCCGGTGGTCGCGAGCCGGTCCGAGGGGTGACAACCTCGCTGCCACCGGCCACACTCGTCTCATGGCCGAGTGGGTGCTGCATGTCGACATGGACCAGTTCATCGCCGCCGTCGAGGTGCTGCGACGTCCCGAGCTCGCCGGGCGCCCGGTGATCGTGGGCGGGCGCGGAGATCCGACCGAGCGCGCCGTGGTCTCGACGGCGTCGTACGAGGCGCGCGCCTTCGGCATCGGGTCGGGGATGCCGCTGAAGATCGCCGCACGCAAGGCGCCGGAGGATGCGGTGTTCCTGCCCGTCGATCATGAGGCCTATGAGTCGGCATCTGCCGAGGTCATGTCCGCCCTGCGTGCGCTGCCGGGTGTGGTGCTCGAGGTCGTCGGCTGGGACGAGTGCTTCCTCGGCGTGACGACGGACGACCCCGAGGCGGTCGCGCGGAGCGCCCAGGCCGCCGTCCTGGAGGCGACGGATCTGCACTGCTCCGTCGGGATCGGAGACAACAAGGTGCGGGCCAAGATCGCCACGGAGTTCGGCAAGCCGCGAGGCGTGTTCCGGCTCACTGCGGAGAACTGGTTCCCCGTGATGGGCGAGAAGCCGACCCGCGACCTCTGGGGCGTCGGGCCGAAGGTCCAGAAGCGACTGGCGGCCCACGGGATCACCACGGTCAGCGAACTCGCCGCAGCGGACGAGGCGCAGCTCGTCTCCGAGTTCGGCCCGCGCATGGGCGTCTGGTACCACGGCCTGGGATCAGGGCTCGGACCCGCCGTGGTCGACGACACCCCGTGGGTCGCGCGCAGTCACAGCCGCGAGACGACCTATCAGCAGAATCTCACGACCGCGAGCGAGGTGCAGGCCGCCGTGGCTGAGCTCGCCGGTCACGCCTTCGAGGACTGCCTGGCTGACGGCCGACCGGTCATGCGCGTCCATCTGAAGGTGCGATACGCCCCTTTCGAGACGAAGACCTTCGGGCGCAAGCTGGCAGCGCCGACGAACGATCGCGACGAGGTCATCGCCGCCGCCGTGGAGTTGAGCTCGACGCTGGACACGGAGCGAGAGGTGCGGCTGCTCGGAGTGCGGGCCGAGATGGTCATGCCCGAGGCCGGCGACTCGACGGAGCGCACCCCCGTCAGGGGCCGGATCTGAGGGCGATCACTCTCGGATGACCGCGGCGATCGCGCTCACCTCGATCAGTGCCCCCGGCACGCCGAGACCGGCCACGAGCGCGGCGGTCACGAGCGGGGGAGCACCGTCGCGTGCGAGCGTCGAGGCGACAGCGCCGTAGGCGGCGCGCAGATCGGCATCCTGGTGGATGTAGATGGTCCAGCTGATGACGTCGTCGAGGCCCGCGCCGGCTGATTCGAGGGCGAGACGAGCGTTCTGGACGGCGCGGAGCGACTGCTCGGCGGCGTCCGTCGAGACGAGCGCGCCGGTCTCGTCGACGCCGTTCTGGCCGCCGATGTGGATCGTCGTCGCGCCGGGCGGCACGACGGCGACGTGGCTGAAGGCGGGACTCGCGACGAGTCCCGCCGGCTGTGTCAGGGTGATCTCCATGGGTGCAGTGTGCACCCCGCCACGGACATCCGCGACGGGGTGCACACCGGCGATGGGGGTGGACCCGGTGCCCACCCCCATCCGGGTCAGCCGACCTTCTTGACCGTGTAGCGGAACACGTCGGTGCGCAGCACCTCTCCCGAGGTCTTCACGACCTCGATCGTGTGCTCCTTGTCATTGAGGCCCGAGACGGTGAACAGCTCCTGGTTCGAGAGGCGCGACCCGCTGTGGGTGTCGACGCTCTCCACCTTCTTGCCGTCGATGTAGACATCGACCGTGCCCTGGTCGGGCCCCTTCGGTGCGATCCAGGCGACGCCGGTGCCTCGGAACGTGAACGACGCCGAGGCGCCGTCGACGGTCGTGGCGTGCACGTCATCGAGGTGATCGCCGACGAAGCCGAAGTCGAGGATCGCGTCTCCGACCGGGAGCGTCGCCAGGTACGACGACGTCAGCGTGACGGTGCTGCCGGACAGCGTGTAGTCGGCATCCCGCTCGAGAGCCTCGCCTGCGAGGCTGATCGACGCGAGTCCGCTCGGGTCCCGCAGCAGGTCGACCGAGACGTCGGCCGGCGCCGCCTTGTTGAAGGCACCGGACGTCGTGCTCAACTGGCTGTCGAGGGTGACGACCAGCTTGTCCAGCAGCATGAACGAACCCGACTTCTTCACCACACGGAGGGTGTGGCTTCCGCTGGGCAGATCGGCGACGCTGTACACGACCTGCTGGGACAGGCGCCCGTCCGCCGCAGGGAGCGAGGTGTCGACCGTGTCGACGAGCTGACCGTCGAGGTAGACCTCCACCTCGCCCTGCGACTCGTGCTTCTCGGTGACGTACTGGATGCCGGTCCCCTGGAAGCTGTACTCGAAGGCGGCGCCGTTCGTCTCGGCGTAGTGCACGTCGTCGCCGTGATCGCCGAGCCCGCGGTTGTTGCTGTCGCCCCACGATCCGCTGTAGCCGATGCGCGAGTCGTCGTCGTTCAGGGTCACGGTGAGACCGGTGGCAGGCGGCGTCGGGGTGCCTCCGCCCGGTGTGTCGGTGACCGCCACGGTGAACGGCTGCGAGGTGGCCGGCACCTCGTAGCCGCCGTTGCGCGTCCAGTCGCCGTCGTAGCCGACGCGGAGCGAGTCGTCGTTGACGGTCAGCGACGCCTGCTTCGCCGGGGTGACCTTGAGCAGACGCACACCGTGGATCGGCACGCTCTCGGCGGTGAACCCCTCGGCCTCCGTGCCGAGGTTCTTGGCGGCCCAGAGGTCGCGGACCTTCGCCGACCCGTCGAGCCCGATGTCGGACCAGTCGACGGTGATGTCGGCGTCGGCGCGGCCGAGGTTGTACAGGGCGACGGTGTAGGTGCCGTCCGGGTTGAGCGCGTACCAGACCTGCTGCTTCGTCGCGGTCGAGACGGGACGTGCAGGGACACCCGCCTGGTTGACGGCGATGACCTCGCGGTTCGTGATGAGGTCGAGGCCGTACTCGTCGAGGTTCGTGAGGTCGTTGCCGAGGTACATCGGCGCGGCCGAGGTCGCCCACAGCGTCGTGGCCGTGCGCCGCTCGTCGCGGGTGAGCCCGTCCATCTTGCCGTTGCCGACGTTGAGCGAGTCGAGGTCGTTCCATCCGGCGGGGCCGGCGTGACGCCACCAGTCCGAGAGCCGCGGGAACAGGCGCGCGACGTTCTCCCAGGTGGTCAGCGCCTCGTCGCCGCAGTAGCACTCGACATCCCAGTCGATCCGCCACCCGTCCGCGTACTGCTTCCAGTAGTCGGCGTACTCGATGTCGACCGCCCAGGAGAGCTCGAACCAGATGTCGTTGCGCTCGAGCGCACGGGACCAGGCGGCGACCTCCTCGCGCGCGTCCATCGAGAGGTCGCTCACTCCGGAACCAGGGGTCACGCTGTCGAACTTGATGAAGTCGACGCCCCACTCGCCGAGCAGGTCGGCGATCGAGTCGATGTACTTCGTCGTGCAGGGGTTGTCGAAGTCGAGACGGTATCCGTAGCCCCAGTAGTCGCCCTGCTGCAGCGGCTGCTTGAGCAGGTTCTCCGTCGTGCATCCGGGAGCGCCGTGGATGGGGAGGGCCTTCTGCGCCGTCTCCAGGCTCATCCCGGGGATCAGGTACAGACCCACCTTCTGCCCGTTGTCGTGCACGTGGTCGATCACCGCATCCAGGCCGTCCGGGAACAGCGTGGTGCTGGGGATCGGGCGGCCGTACTCGTCCTGACCGCCGTTCCATCCGGCGTCGATGTTGATGTAGTCGTACCCGAACTTCTGCAGCTTCGCGTGCATGGCGTCGGACTGCGCCATGATCTGGTCGGCCGTGATCCACTGGCCGCCCTCGTAGACCTGCATGCTGTAGCTGCTCCAGCCCATGTACGGCGCCGCGGAGAGCTCGGAGATGCCGTCGTCATCCGCGTCCCGGGGAGCTGCTTCCTTCGCCTCCTTCGCGGGCGGTGCCTGGTCGGGGGTGGCCGACGCCGTCGGCTCGGGCGTCGGAGTCTCCTGCGCCGGGGTCTCCGGCGCCGGAGTCTCCGGTGCGGGGGTGGGGGTGGACGTGGCGTCGGGTGCCGGGGTGGCGTCCGGCGTCGCCACGGTCGCCCAGGTCGCGCCGGGGGCGAGACTGAGGACGAGCGCGGTCGCGGCGAGTGCCGCGGTGACCGTGGCTCGCCTTCTCTGTCGATGGGTCTTCATTGCATTCCTCTCGATTCGACTGCTCTGTCGGGGATGGGGGAGAAGAGCGGGGATCAGCGGCCGAGTCGTCGGAGGTCGATGAGCATGGCCTGCTGGGGGTTGAGCGTGGGCAGCGGCACACCGGCGACGGCGAGCACGGAGCCCGGCACCTCGATCGCGTCCGCGACCGCGGCCGTCACCCAATCGGGGTCGTTGCCCTGATGCCGACTGGTGGCGCCGAGTTCCTCGCGGATCCGGATGCGGTAGGTGGCTGCGGCATCGAGTCCGGGGAAGCGCACGCGCCCCGACTGCCCGGCAGCGGAGGTCGCGAATCGGCTCCAGGTGAACAGCGCCTGCGAGCCGTCCTGCGCGACGACGCCGGCGAGAGCCGTCGCCTGATCGGAGAGATCGGCGTTCACGACCCTCCCGCTGTGCAGCAGCTCGCGGAACTCCCGGTACAGACCGGTCCACCTCGCGATGACGGCGAGCTCGTCGTCATCCACGGCAGTGAGGTCCTGCTCGATGCCGGCGTGCGCCGTGAGGGCGGCGACGAGGCGGAACGACAGGTCGGTGTGGCGAGCGGTGGTGTGCGATCTGGACGCACCGAGGTGCGAGCCGATGAGCTCCGGAGGCACGAGAGCGCGTGTCCACCGCTCGATCTGGATGCGTTCGACCGGGTCGTTGCAGTCAGAGGCCCATACCCGGTCGGTGCGATCGAGGATGCCGAGGTCGACCCGTCCGCCGCCGCCGGAGCACGTCTCGATCTCGAGTCCGGGGTGGCGCTCGCGCAGCTCATCGAGCAGCCGGTAGAGGGCCCGCGTCTGGCGGTGCACGCTCGGACGGTCGCCGTCGTCCGCCCGGCTGACAGCCTCGAGCAGGTCGCGGTTGTGATCCCACTTGAGGTAGTCGATCGAGTGCTGGCGGACGAGCGCGTCGATCCGCTCCAGCAGATAGGCGTAGGCCTCCGGCCGCGCGATGTCGAGGACGTGCTGCGAGCGGGATTCGGGGCCGAGCCCCTCGGCGGGTCCGAGGACCCAGTCCGGATGCGCGCGGGCGAGGTCGGAGTCGAGGTTGATCATCTCGGGCTCGAACCACAGCCCGAACTCCATGCCGCGGGCGCGCACGGCGTCGACGAGGGGCCCGAGGCCCTCCGGCCACACCTGATCGTCGACGTACCAGTCGCCGAGTCCGGCATCCGCCTCCCTGCGCCCGCGGAACCATCCGTCGTCGAGGACGATGCGCTCCACTCCGACCTCCGCCGCCCGCTCGATGAGGGCGGTCAGCCGGTCGAGATCGTGGTCGAAGTACACCGCCTCCCAGGTGTTGAGGACCAGGGGGCGCGGAGTGCGGGGGTGCGCCGGGCGGGCGCGGAGGCGGCGATGCAGCCGATCGCTGATCTGGTCGAGCCCGCCGTCGGACCAGATGAACAGCGCGGTCGGCGCGTCGTAGCGGTCGCCGTCCTCGAGGATGATCTCGCCGGGATGCAGGTCCTCGCCGGTGCCGAGGATCGAGCTGAACGCGCCGGCGCCCTCGGGGAGACGCTCGGCGAGGTACTGCTGCTCGCCGCTCCAGGCGAGATGCGTCGCCCAGATCTCGCCGTGCCCGAAGCCGAAGCCGGCGGTCCCGGCGGCAAGGAGGAACGGGGAGTCGTGACCCGGCTTGCCGCGGTGGGCGGCGCGGCGATGCGTCCCGAAGCCGAGCGGGGAGCGCTGCGGCGACCGCTCGCGGCACCACTTGCCCGTGAAGTCCAGGATCTCCGTCGCGCGCTCAGGCAGCGGAAGGAGCGAGACGACACCGCTCACCGTGTAGGCGATGGAGCCGAGGCGAGGACTCAGCGCGGCGTCGCGTGCGAGCGAGGTGTCGACCGAGAGCACGCCGTGGGCATCCAGTCGATAGCGGAGGTCCGTGCGGACGCCCGCGATCGTGTCCTCGAACTCGAGCGAGATCGACCCGCCGAGAGCGTCGGACGGCACCTCGACCCGGTGCCGCACGAGGCGGGGTCGCGGCGTCGTGGCCCGCCCCTGCGCGTGACCGGAGAGCGCCGGCGTGCCGGACCATCCCTCGTACTCGGTGGGCAGGGCGGAGAAGGTCCGGGGGATGTCGGGGGAGTTGTTGAGCTGGGCGGGTCCGCCGGTCAGGGCGAGAGCGGATGCGGTCGTAGGGCTGAGGTCTCCGAGGTCCGCGCCCCAGTGCAGCACACGGGGGATCGGGTCGGAGATCTGGAGGACGAAGGCGGCACCTGCGGCGCGGAGTGCGACGACGGTGTCTGCACGGGAAGTCATGGGATGAGACCCTCCGGTAGTTACTTGACATCGTCAATAAACCACGTTCGCGATGCACGCGCAAGCGATCGACGGAAATCGACGAATCCCGAATCCGGCGTTTACTTTTGCCGCTCGGCGTGATTTTATTACGACGTAAAGTAACCCTGCCCTGGGAGGGCGACATGAAGCTCAGTGCTGAGCATGCACTCACCGCGGAGGTCTCGCCATCGAGGCCCCGCAGCACCACCGCCCGTTCTCGGTTCGCCCGAAGCCTGCGCCGATACTGGCAGCTCTACCTGCTGCTCCTGCTGCCGGTGATCTGGTTCATCGTGTTCCGCTACGTGCCGATGGCCAACGCGGTGATCGCCTTCAAGAACTACAACCCGATCGATGGCGTGTGGGGGAGTCCGTGGGTCGGATTCGACAACTTCACCGCGCTGTTCCGCAACCCGGTCTTCCCGAAGCTGATCGGCAACACGTTCATCCTCGCGGTCTACACGCTGATCGCGAGCTTCCCGCTGCCGATCATCCTCGCGATCATGCTCAACGAGGTGCGGCTGCGGTTCTTCACGCGCACCGTCCAACTGGTGACGTACGCGCCGTACTTCATCTCCACGGTCGTCATCGTGTCGATGACGATCCTGCTGCTCTCTCCGAGAGTGGGCATCCTCGGCCGGACCCTCAGCTTCTTCGGCGCCGGCCAGGTCGACCTGCTCGCGAGCTCCGACTTCTTCCGCCACATCTACGTGGCGACGGACATCTGGACGACGACCGGGTACTCGGCCGTCATCTACCTCGCCGCCCTCGCCTCGGTCGACACCTCGCTCTACGAGGCCGCCAAGATCGACGGCGCCTCGCGGCTGCAGAAGATCTGGTACGTCGACCTGCCCTCGCTGCTGCCCACCGCGACGATCATCCTGATCCTGGGGGTCGGCAACATCATGGCGATCGGCTTCGAGAAGGCCTTCCTGCTGCAGAACGCCCTGAACCTGTCGACGTCCGAGATCATCCCCACGTACGTCTACAAGACCGGCATCCTCAATGCGAACTTCAGTCTCGGAGCGACCATCGGGCTCTTCAACGCCGTCATCAGCCTTGTACTGCTGCTGGTCGTCAACGGCATATCCAAGCGAGTGACAGGAAGCGGGTTGTGGTGAGCACCGTGATCAGAGAACAGCCCCTCCTCACCGAGGAGATCGTCGTCGCCTCTGCGAAGGGACGGGGACGGGGACGCCGACGCCGCGACCCGATGACGTCCGGTGTGAAGGTCAAGGAGACCAGGGGCGACCGCATCTTCGTGGTCGCCGCGTACGTGCTCCTCACGGTCTTCCTGCTGGTCGTGCTCCTGCCCCTGCTGAACATCGTCGCCAGCTCCTTCTCGAGCCCCCAGGCGGTGTCGTCCGGGCGGGTGCTCTTCTGGCCCGTCGAGTTCACGCTCCGCGGCTACACCGAGGCGCTGAACAACCCCGCGATCCTCCGTGGATTCGGCAACTCAATCTTCTACACCGTGGTCGGGACGCTCATCAGCGTCGCCGGCACGATCGCGATCGCGTATCCGCTCTCCCGGGCCAACCTGTTCGGCCGCAAGACCCTCACCGGCGGGGTCGTGTTCACCATGCTGTTCTCCGGCGGAGTCATCCCGATGTACATCGTGGTGCAGTCGCTCGGCCTCCTCGACACGCGCTGGTCGATGCTGCTCCCCAACGCCATCGGCGTCTGGCAGGTCATCATCGCCATGGTGTACTTCCGCACCTCGATCCCCGACGAGGTCTACGAGGCCGCGCAGCTGGACGGGGCGAGCGAGCTGCGCATCCTCTGGACGATCGTGCTGCCGCTGGCCAAGCCGCTCATCGCCGTGATCGCCCTGATGTACGCGATCATGCAGTGGAACTCGTACTTCGACGCACTCCTCTATCTCCGCGACGCCGACCTGCAGCCGCTGCAGCTCGTGCTGCGCGGCATCCTCATCCTCAACGACGGGGGCGGAGGCGGCGATCTCGCCGCCCAGCTCGAGCGTCGAGAGCTCGCCGACCTGCTGAAGTACTCGACCGTGATCATCGCCACCGTGCCGATGCTCATCGTGTACCCGTTCGTCGCGAAGCACTTCAGCAAGGGAATCATGGTCGGCGCCGTCAAGGGCTGACCCCTCCCACCCAGACCCACCACACACACCCGCACACCTGAACCGGTCAAAGGAGATTCCGGCAATGACACACCGCATCACACGAGGCGTGATCGCAGCGGTCACCGTCGTCGCGACGGGACTGGCGCTCGCCGCCTGCACCGCGCCGAGCGACGACAACGGCCAGCTCGTCGCATTCGGCCCCCAGGGCGAGAACGGCTCGCTCAAGGACAATCTGTTCACCCAGGAGGTCGAGAAGAAGTTCGACATCGACTTCGACTGGCAGACCACGACCTACGACGGCAGCGTCGCGGGGGAGAAGCGTCAGATCTCGCTCGCGAGCGGCGACTACCCCGACGCGTACTTCCTCGTGCCGTGGGTCGACGGATTCTCGCGGAACGAGATCCTCAAGTACGGCCAGCAGGGCGTGCTCATGCCGCTCGAGGACCTCATCGACGAGTACGCGCCCAACCTCAAGGAGCGCTTCGAGGAGAAGCCCGACTGGGAGCAGTCGGTCACCGCGCCCGACGGGCACATCTACGCCATCACCCAGTGGAGCGAGTGCTTCCACTGCAGCTTCCCCTCGAAGCTGTGGATGAACACCACATGGCTCGACGCCCTGGGGCTCGAGCAGCCGACCACGACCGAGGAACTGCGCACCGTGCTGCGTGCCTTCAAGGACGGGGACCCGAACGGCAACGGCGCAGCAGACGAGGTGCCGCTGAGCGGCTCGGCGTCGGAGCCCATCATCAACTACCTCATGAACGCCTTCACCTACGCGCCGGTCGGTGGGCCCTCCAGCCCGCCGCCGCTCGTGCTCGACGGCGATGAGGTCGCGCTGAACGCCATCTCCGACAGCTGGCGGGAGGGATTGGAGTACATCACCTCGCTCGCGCAGGAGGGCCTCCTGGACACTGCGGCGTTCACCCAGAACGGCGATGCCCTCAAGGCGCTCGGCGACAGTGCGGACGCCCAGGTGCTGGGCTCGGCTGTGACGCTGCACCCGTACGTCTTCGTCTCGGCGGATTCGCCCGACGGCCGTGACAAGAACTACGACGCGGTCGCACCGCTCGCAGGGCCGGACGGCACGCAGCTCGCCACCTGGCGCTCGCCGGTCAACCCTGTCGGGACCTTCGCGCTCACGAACAAGTCGACCGAGGAGGAGCGCATCGAGGCCATCAAGCTGCTCGACTACCTCGCCACGGACGAGGGTCAGATCCGCGCGTCGATGGGCCCGGAGGGGGAGGCATGGGTGCCGGCTGAAGAGGGCGATCTCGCGCTCGACCCCGAGCTCGACCCGACATTCCGCCCCGTCACGTACGACGAGACGTCGAACGCCGCCTGGCGCTCGATGTCGCAGTACTGGGACTCGCTCGAGTTCCGCAACGCCCAGGTCGTGCCGGAGGACATCTACACCCCGGACGGCTACGAGCGTCGTCTGCTGTATGCGACGCAGGAGTACGAGCCCTACAAGCCCGACGAGAGCATCCTGTTCCCGGTCGAGAAGCTGTGGCCGGACCTGGAGACGTCGGCGGAGCTCGCCGAGCTGCAGACGAACATCGCGACCTACATCACGCAGGCGCAGGCGGAGTTCGTGACGGGACAGCGCGACATCGCGGATGACGCCGCGTGGGACGCGTACGTCGCCGACATCGAAGGGCTCGGACTGGACCGCTACCTGGAGCTGCTGCAGGCGGCATACGACGCGCTCTGATCGACACGGGATGCGCGGGACGGATCATCCGTCCCGCGTATCCCTGTTTCCGCAGTCGCGGGCTGGGCGCGAGAAGGGGACGGATGCCGTGGCATCCGTCCCCTTCTTCAGCGCAGTCCGAAAGGTCAGCGCACGAGGGACTGGATCGCGGCGGCGGATGCGCCCCTGGCCCAGTCCTCGAAGGTGTGCGGACGCGTGAGGATGCGGCATCGGACGGCGGCACCGAAGGCGTGCGCCTCGAAGGCGTCGCGCAGCGTCTTCTCGAACAGGTCGAAGTCCGAGACGCCCTCACCGCCGATGATGACGACCTCGGGACCGGTGAGGTTGACGAGCGTGGCGATGGCGGTGCCGATGAGCCTGGCGGCCTCGCGGAACGCACCGTCGGCATCCGGGTCGCCGGCGTGAGCGAGCGCGACGGCCTCGTCGATGGTGACCGTGCGGCCCAGCGCCGTTGAGACGGCGGTCTCGATCGCCCCCGTCGAGGCGGCGGCCTCGACGCAGCCGCGGCGTCCGCACGGGCAGACCAGCGTCGGATCCGCCAGGGGGAGGTGGCCGATCTCGCCGGCGACGCCGAACGCGCCGCTGACGACCTCGCCGTTGAGGTGCAGGCCGCTTCCGATCCCGCGCCCGATGGTGACGATGGCGAACGAGGCGGTGCCGAGACCGACTCCGAACCAGTGCTCGCCGATCGTGAGGGCGTGCACGTCGTTCTCCAGCGTGACGGGCCAGGGGAGGCGCTCCTGCAGCAGGTCGCCGAGGGGGACATCGGCCCAGCCCATGATGTTGGACTCGCGGACGACCCCGGTGGAGCTGTCCACGTCGCCCGAGACGGCGACTCCGACACCCGCGATCGCCGACGCGCTGTCGCCCAGCGCCGTGCGCAGGTCCTCGACGATCTCGGTGATGGACTCGATCACCGAATGGGGGTCGTCGGAGGAGAGCGCGCGTCGCTCACTCGCGAGCACGGTCGTCCCCAGATCCGTCGCGACGGCGATGATCTCGTCGACATTGACCTTGACCCCGATCATGACCATTGCCTCGAGCACGATCGACACGGGGCTCACGGGGCGTCCGGGGGTGCCGTCGCGATGCGAGGCCGGCGGCGCGTCGACGAGGCCGGCGGCGACCAGAGGGGCGACCGCCTTGGTGACCGCTGCCTGCGACAGACCGGTCTGGCGGGCGATGTCGATGCGGCTGATGGGGCTGCGCGTCAGGATCGTCTCGAAGACCCTCGACCCGGCGTCGGACGCTGAGCGGATGAGGGTGGTGCGCGAGGCGGTGTCGTGGTCCATCGGGTCCTTCGAGTCGTGTCGGCTATCGTAGCGAATCCGCCGCCGAACGGGACTTCGTCCGCGCGGCGAGGTGTGTGGCCGCGAACTCGAGCGCGTTCTCCTCGTCGAGGTCTCCGCCGGCTTCGTGGCCGTTGTACGGCCACAGCACCACAGTCTTCTCGCCACCGTACGTGGTGAAGGCGGGCAGCACGGTCGCGGGCGGAGCGATGCCGTCGAGCATCCCGGTGCTGAGCAGCGCAGGGGCGGTCGCCCTCTTCGCGTGGTTCACGCCGTCGAAGTAGCGCAGCGTGTCGAGCGCCGCGCGGACGTCGCCGCGGCGGTCCGCGAAGTACTGGGTGAGGAGCGAGTACGGATGCTCGCCGCTCAGCGTCGCGGCTCGATCCAGCTCGCACAGGAACGGGGCCTGCACGATGACCGCTGCGAGGTCGGGGACGAGACCGGCGATCGCGAGCGCGATGCCGCCGCCCTGGCTCGCGCCCACGGCGCCGACCCTCGTGGGGTCCACGAGGTCCAGGGTGCGGAGCGCGTCGACCGCGCGCACCGCATCGGCGTAGACGCGGCGGTAGTAGTACTCCTCGGGCGAGCGGATGCCGCGGGTGAGGAAGCCTCCGGCGGAGGGACCGCCGTCGGCGTGGTCGTCATCCGTGTCGCCGTGCCCCTGGCCGCGGGCGTCGACCACGAGGTGGGCGTAGCCGGCCGCCGCCCAGCGCAGATCTCGGAGGGCGTGCCCTCGACCGTTCCCATAGCCGAAGAACTGCACGAGTCCGGGAAGCGGCTCGGTCACGCCGTGCGGCACGCGCAGCCACGCGTGGATCGGCGTGCCCCCGAAACCGCGGAACGACACGTCGAACACATCGATCCGCGTGAGGCGCGTCGGGTACGGGGTGACGGTGAGGTCGAGAGGGAAGCTCCTGGTGCGGGCGATCGTGTCGCGCCAGAACTCGTCGAAGTCCTCGGGCTCGGACTGGGTCGTCGGCATGTCGACGATCGACGTCTCACCGCGCATGCGATCCCTCCCGCCCCGCCACGTCGGAGCGGAGCCTCGCGTAGTCCGCCAGATCGACGGAGGCGGATGCCGGGAGCACCACCGCGATGTCTCGGTCGCCGTCCGAGAGCATCACCGTGCGGTCCTCGGCGCCCGGGTTGTGCAGCGCGCCGCCCGTGACTCGCCCCTCTCGCCAGGTGAGATCGAGCAGCAGGCCGGGGCGGATGCCGATGCCGTGCACCTCGCCGTGACTCCACGACGACGGCAGCGCCGGCAGCAGCCGCACGCGACCGCCGTGGCTCTGGACGAGCATCTCGGTGATCGCAGCGGGGAAGCCGAGGTTGCCGTCGATCTGGAACGGCGGATGAGTGCTGAACAGGTTCGGCAGGAGCCCGCCCCATTCGGAGCCGTCGACCGGGCCGTGTCTGGTGGCGTCTCCGTCGAAGGGGGTCAGAGCCTCCTCCAGCAGGGAGGCGGCGATCTCGCCCTGCCTGGCCCTGGCGCGCAGGGCGATCTTCCAGGCCCACGACCACCCCATGGCACCGGGTCCGCGGGCATCGATCAGACGGATCGAGGCGTCGAACAGCTCGGGGGTCCGCTCGGGAGTCACCGTGTCGAGCGGGAACAACCCCACGACCGGCGAGAGGTGGCGGTGCAGGGGCTCGTGCTCCTCGACCTCGGCCGACCATTCGAGCAGTCGCCCGTCCGAGCCGACCTGCAGCGGCGCGAGGGCCGCCAGGGCGTCACGGATCTCCGCCTCGAGGGCATCGTCGAGGCCGAGGTCGTCGATCGCGACGAGGGCGCGTTCGAACAGCGAGCCGATCAGGCTGAGGTCCGACGTCGCAGTCAGCCCGAGAGCAGTCGGGCTGCCGTCGGCGGCGACGTACGAGTTCTCCGGCGCGGTCGAGGGCGAGGTGCGCAGCATCCCGTCGGCATCGGGGGTCAGCCAGTCGAGGCAGAACTCCACCGCTCCGCGCATCACGGGCCAGATGCGCTCGCGCAGCAGCACGCGGTCGCCGGTGAACTCGTAGGCGTCCCAGAGGTTGTGGGTGAGCCAGACGCCGCCCATCATCCAGATCGCCCAGCTCGCGGCGCCATGGCCGTCCCCGACAGGGAGCGTCCAGCCCCAGACGTCGGTGTTGTGGTGGGCGACCCAGCCCCGGGTTCCGTACAGCTCTCGCGCGGTGTCGGTGCCGGTCGCGGCGAGACGTTCGACCAGGGCGAGAAGCGGTTCGATGACGTCCGGGCCGAGCAGCACGGGAGCCGCCCAGTAGTTCATCTCGGTGTTGATGTTGATCGTGTAGTTCGACGACCATGCCGGCTGCAGCTGGTCGTTCCAGATGCCCTGCAGGTTCGCCGGGGGACTTCCCGCTCGGGAGCTGGAGGCGAGCAGGTACATGCCGTACTCGGCGGCGACGGTCGCGCGCAGGAGCGGATCCGGCCCGTGCAGCACATCGCGGTCGACACTCCAGGTGCCGTCGCGCCGACTGCCGATCGCGAACCGCGCCCGAGTGGTGCGCCGCCGGTCGGCGACGTGCTCGGCGAGGAGGGCGAGGGCATCGCGGCGAGCCGCGGCATCCGCTCTCTCTCGTGCGCGATCCCGGATCGCCTCGCGTGAGGCGGTCCGCCAGTCCCCGTCGGCGTCGGCCCACCACGACCCGGCGCGCGACGATGTGGACAGGGCGATCAGCAGGCGACGAGCCTTGCGGACGACGAGGCGACCGTCGATCGGTCGCACCTCGCCGTCGGAATCGATGGCGACCGAGACGGCCGCATAGGCATCGAACTCCGTGTCCTCTGCGGCATGGTCCTCTGAGGCACGGTCCTCTGAGGCATGATCATCTGCCGCATAGCGCAGGGGGTCCGTGGTCTCCTCGTGCAGGGGCGCGCCGTCGATGGGCGCCTGCACGTCGAGGAGCAGCCCGTCGACGTGGGCGGAGGCCTGGCCGCGGAGGGGAGTGTCGAGCGCGATCGATGCGTCGAACTCGACGTCGGAGGAGAGCTCGATGAGCAGGGCGCCCGCCGGTGCGGAGACCCACGACCGCCGAGTGAGGCGACCGCCGGGGAGAGCGAGGCTCTCGGTCAGCGTCGCCTGATCCAGGTCGAGGGTCCGCGCGGGCTCGTCCCCGACGGGGAGCACCTCCGCTCCGTCGATGCGGACATGCAGGTCGGCGAGGGGCAGGTACTCCTGCGAGTAGGGTCCCTCGAACGCCATCAGGAGGTCTTCGGCGCCGCGCACGTCGCCGATCGCGAGCGCTTCACGCACTCGCTGCAGACGTTCGGGTCCGGCGCCGCCGGCGCGCACCTTCCGCAGCGCTCTGCCGGGACCGTCCGGCGTGCCCGACCAGATCGTCGAGTCGTTGAGCTGGTAGTGGCCGTCCGGTCCGCCGAAGGCCATGGCTCCGATCCGACCGTTGCCGAGGGGCGTCGCCTCCTCCCAGTGGGTGGCGGGGGCATCCCAGGTCAGGCGCAGGGTGTCGGTCATCGCACTCCGGTGTGTTCGATCGATCTCGATGTCACCGTCAGCGTAGGCGGCATTAATTGCCGCTGTCAAGTAAATACCGGCACCCTGCGTGCCGTGGGGTCAGAAGCGCAGGAGCACCTTGCCGACGCGACCGGCGGTGTTGCTCGCGCGCACCGCATCCGCGGCATCGGCGGCGTCGAAGATCCCGGCGACGGGGAGGGTCAGCGTGCCGTCGGTGACGCGCTGGATCAGCTCGCCGAAGAGCGCGCCTCGCGTCTCGGCATCCATGGTCTGGATGACCTTGCTGCCCCAGAAGCCCTTGACGGTGGCCTGCTTGAAGATCACGTCTCCCGAGGCGATCTCCATGGTGGGGGAGTTCATGGCGCCGAACGCGACGAGGGTCCCGCCCTCGCCGAGGAGGGAGAGGACGTCACCCGCAGAGCTGCCGCCCACCGAGTCGATGCCGAAGGCGACGTGCGCGCCGTCTGTGATCTCGGCGACCTGCTCGCGCCAGTCGTCCGCATCCGTGGAGACCACCTTCTCGATGCCCTGCTCACGCAGTTCGTCGACTCCGGCCGAGCGTCGGACGAGCCCGATGACGTTGATGCCACGAGCGGCACCGAGCTGGGCCAGCATACGGCCCACCGCGCCGTTGGCGGCGTTCTGGACGATCCAGTCGCCCTTCTGGGCTCCGAGGAACTGCAGCAGGCTGATGGTGCTGAACGGCATCGAGACGAGCTGTGCGGCACTCTCGTCGCTGAGCGCGTCGGGCACGGGGATGAGGCCGGCGGCAGGTGCCACGACGTACTCCGCCCAGGCGCCGAAGGTGCCGCCGGTCGCGACGCGCTGTCCGACGGCGAGGTGGTCGACGCCCTCACCGAGCGCGTCGACCACGCCGAGCGCCTCGGTGCCGGATGCCGCGGGGAGCTCCGGCTTGAAGCCGTACGTGCCGCGGATCGTCCACAGGTCGTGGTTGTGGATCGGTGACAGCACGATCCGCAGACGGACCTGGCCGGGGCCGGGGTTCGGGGTGGGGCGCTCGGTCAGGCTCAGTACCTGCTCGGGTTCGCCGAACGTGTCGTGGGTGAGTGCGCGCATGGTGGCTCCTTGTGGGATTGTCGGGGATCGGTCTGTGGGTCGTGCGGAGGGTCGGTGTTCGATCAGTCGTCGGTGACGGTGATCTCGACCTCGATGTTGCCCCTGGTCGCATTGGAGTACGGGCAGACCTGGTGCGCCGCGTCAGCGAGAGCCTGGGCCTGATCGTGGGGCAGGTCGGGGATGACGACCTCGAGCTGCACCGCGAGACCGAAACCGCCATCGCCGTTCGAGCCGATCTGCACGCGGGCTCCGACCGAGGAGTCCGTGATCTTCACCTTCTGAGAGCGTGCGACGGTCTGCAGCGCGGAGTGGAAGCACGCGGCGTAGCCGGCGGCGAACAGCTGCTCGGGGTTCGCGCCGTCGCCGCTTCCTCCCATCTCCTTCGGGATGGCGAGGTCGAGGTCGAGGCGCGTGTCGCTCGTGGCGACGCGGCCGTTCCGGCCCGCTCCGGTGGCGAGTGCTTCAGCGGTGTAGAGAGCATCCATCGTGTGGATTCCTTCCGTTCGGGGTGTCAGTGAGTTCGGGGTGTCAGTGAGTCCGGGATGTCAGTGGTCGGCGCGCTGCAGTCGGGCGGTCAGCTCCTGCAGCTCGGTGATCAGGCGGCGCCGCTCGTCGTCGTCCTGCATGCCTGCGAGCGCGGCGATCTTGGTGTGCACCGGCGCGACCTCGGCGCGCAGCGCGGTACCCGCGTCGGTCAAGCCCACGGTGACGACGCGCTCGTCCGCCGTGCTGCGGGCGCGCGCCACGAAGCCCGCCTGCTCGAGACGGCGCACGAGGGGCGAGAGGGTGCCGGAGTCCAGCTGCATCGCGTCGCCGAGCGAGCCGATCGTCTGCTCGCCCTCCATCCAGAGGATCGCGAGGACGAGGTACTGCGGATACGTGAGGCCCCACGGCGCCAGGAGTGTGCGGTACGCCTGCGTCGTCGCGCGGGCGGCGGAATACAGCGAGAAGCACACCATCTCATCGGTCACGGCCATTCCCTGAGTATTGCACGCGATTGAATTGTGCACAACCCAATCGATCACGCGTCGCGGAAGGCATTCCACCCCGCGGAGCGATTTAGCTAGCTAAGCTAGTAGTCATGGAACGGTACATTCGGCTGCGCTGGGTCGGCCTCGTCTTCATCAGCATCGCGGTCTCGCTGATCATCGTCGACTCGACGATCGTGAACGTCGCGATCCCGGCGATCGTCGACGACCTCGGCATCACCTCGACCGAGGTGCAGTGGGTGCAGGAGGCCTACACGCTGATCTTCGCCGCGTTGCTGCTCGTGTTCGGCAGCCTGGCCGACCGGTTCGGCCGGCGACGGGTGATGCTGATCGGCGTCGTGATCTTCGCAGCATCCTCGGTGCTCGCCGCATCCGCTCCGGATGGCGGGATGCTGATCCTCGCCCGCCTCGCGCAGGGAGTGGGCGGCTCGATGATCCTGCCGACCACCCTCTCGATCATCAATGCGACCTTCCGGGGGCGCGAGCGCGGCATCGCATTCGCCGTCTGGGGGTCGACCATCGGCGGTATGGCCGCACTCGGCCCGCTTCTCGGCGGCTGGCTGACGACGGCCTTCTCGTGGCGGTGGGCCTTCGGCATCAACATCCCGCTCGGCATCCTCATCATCATCGGCGTGCTGCTCACCGTCGCGGAGTCGCGCAGCGACCGGACATCTCGGATCGACGTGGTCGGGGCGGTGCTGTCGGTCGTCACGATGGCGAGCCTCGTCTTCGGACTGATCGAGGGACGCACCTACGGGTGGTGGCTGGTCGATCAGCGCCCGCAGATCGGCGACTGGAGCTGGCCGTTCGACCTCTCGCCCATCCCGTTCGCGTTCGCGCTCGCCCTGGTGGCGCTCGCCGCGTTCATCGCCTGGGGCGTACGCCGCGAGCGCCAAGGTCGATCGACCCTGCTGGCTCTGCGTCTGTTCTCCATCCCGTCGTTCCGCAACGGCAACATCGCGGCGACCGTGGTCTCCCTCGGCGAGTTCGGAGTCATCCTGGCGCTGCCGCTGTGGCTGCAGTTCGTGCTCGGCTTCGACGCGCTGCAGACCGGGCTGCTGCTGCTCGCTCTGGCGGGAGGCTCGTTCGTCGCGAGCGGCGCGGCGGGCGCGGCGAGCGGCAGGATCGCTCCGGTCTGGGTCGTGCGCGCCGGACTCATCGCCGAGGTCGTCGGTGTCGCCGGGGTGGGCTTCGTCATCGCGCCGGACGCATCGTGGGTGCCGCTCATCCCGTTCCTCTTCGTCTACGGCCTGGGCGTCGGACTCGCGACCGCGCAGCTCACCGGAGTCGTCCTCGCCGATGTCCCGGTCGCCGACAGCGGTGCAGCCTCCGGCACGCAGTCGACGTCGCGCCAGCTCGGCGCGGCACTCGGCGTGGCCGTGCTCGGCACCGTGCTGTTCACCAGCACAGCCGGCATCCTCGCGTCCTCCCTCGACGCGCGTGGCGTCCCGGATGAGCAGCGCGATCAGATCGTGTCGGCCGTCGTCGACAGCGCGGGCGCGGCGATCAGCGGGCTCGAGACGGACCCGGACACCGCCGCGATCGCGG
Source organism: Microbacterium sp. (assembly GCF_041641055.1). Lineage (GTDB taxonomy): Bacteria > Actinomycetota > Actinomycetes > Actinomycetales > Microbacteriaceae > Microbacterium. Next base: position 9,029 of record NZ_JBEPZB010000004.1, on the reverse strand, counting down.
ACGACGCGAAGGCGGCGTTCTCGGACGGCACGCGGTTCGCCGCGTGGACGGCCGCGGGCTTCCTGGCGCTGGGACTGCTGTCGACGATCTCGCTCGGATCGGGCTCCGGGCGGACCCGAGAGTCCGAGGACGCGGACGAGGTGGAAGCGCACGCCGAACCGGACCGCTCGTAGCGCGCACCGGACGCACGAAACCCCCGCCTGAGACAGGCGGGGGTTTCGTGCGTGCGGTTGTGTGTGCCCCCGACAGGAGTCGAACCTGCGACCTACGGTACCGGAAACCGGCGCTCTATCCACTGAGCTACGGAGGCGTACCGATCGACAATATCACTGCTCGGGGGTGGTCTCCGACCCACCGGCCTCGGTGACCGGCGCGTCGCCGAGTTCCGCGAGCGCGGCGGCCAGCTTCTCGGCCAGGTAGCGGTGGCCGTCGGTGGAGGGATGCTTGCGCCCGACCTCCACGTCGATGACGGCGAGATAGTTCTGGTCGGTGATCCAGTCCTGAGCGATGGGGGAGATGTACCACCAGCCCCGGGCTGCGGCGAGTGCACCGAGGTCGGTGTCGATGCGTGCGGTCTCCGCTCCCACCGGCAGCTCGTGCGGTGCAGGGCCGAGGATGACGATCGTCGCCTCCGGGTACTTCGCGGACATCGCATCCCACGCCGCGGCGACCGCCTCGCGGTAGCCGGCCTCGCCCTGGGCGCGGTCGTTGATCGACCCCTGCATGATGATCAGGTCGGGGGAGAGGGCCGGATCCAGGGCGGCGATGCGCTCTCCGAACGCGGGACCGTCCAGGCCGGGCTTCAGGTACCCGCTGCCGCGGACGCCGTTCACGATCGTCTCGCCTGCCAGAAGGTCGGCGAGCACATATGCGTACCCCTGCGTCGGCTCGGTGGCCGCCGAGCCGTAGGTCCAGGAATCGCCGAAGACCAGCACGGTCGGATGCTCGGGAAGGAGCAGCGGGACCGGCGCGATCGCGACCGCTTCCTCATCCGTCGCGGCAGCTCCGACCGGGGCGGTCGAGGGCACCGGGACCCACGGACGCCACACGCCGAGGACCACCGCGGCGACCGCCAGGACGACGGCGACGACGAGACCCGCGACGGGCAGACGGTGACGGGTGGACGCGGCCTTCATGGCATGACTGTAGATCACGAAACCGCCTGCGCAAATTCGGCGGCCCGACCCGCCGTAAACTGGGTGGTCTATGAACCCTGAAACGCTCGCCGAAGCCCTCCTCGCCGTCCTCGCACCGATCGCCGAGGAACGACGTCCCGGCGAGCCGTTCACGCTCACCGCATCCGACATCGTGTTCGAGCGTCCGCGCAACCGGGACCACGGCGACTGGGCGTCGAACATCGCGATGCGTCTCGCGAAGCAGTTCGCGACGAACCCCCGCGAGCTGGCGCAGCAGATCGCCGATGGCCTCGCAGAGGTCGACGGTGTGCAGAACGCCGAGGTCGCAGGACCCGGGTTCATCAACATCCGCCTCGATGCCGCAGCCGCCGGCGCCCTGGCGAAGCTGATCGTCGACGCGGGATCGGCCTACGGGACCAACGACTCCCGTGCGGACGAGACGATCAACCTCGAGTTCGTGTCCGCGAACCCGACCGGCCCCATCCACCTCGGCGGTACCCGCTGGGCCGCGGTCGGCGACTCGCTCGCGCGCATGCTCACCGCGCAGGGAGCGAAGGTCACCAGGGAGTACTACTTCAACGACCACGGCGGGCAGATCGATCGCTTCGCCCGCAGCCTCGTCGCCGCTCACCTGGGCGAGCCGACTCCGGACGACGGCTACGGCGGCGGATACATCCTCGACATCGCCAAGCGCGTCGAGCTCGCCTACGACGGAGACCTCTCGGCACTCTCGCCGGAGGACCTGCAGGAAGCCTTCCGCGCGCACGGCGTGAACCTGATGTTCGACGAGATCAAGGCGAGCCTGCACGAGTTCGGCGTGGACTTCGACGTGTACTTCCACGAGAACGATCTGCACGAGTCGGGTGCCGTCGAACGCGCGATCTCGCGGCTGCAGGAGCTCGGCCACATGTTCGAGGCGGACGGTGCGCTCTGGCTGCGCACGACCGAGTTCGGAGATGACAAGGACCGGGTCGTGGTGAAGTCCGACGGACAGCCCGCCTACATCTCCGGCGACCTCGCCTACTACCTGAACAAGCGCGAGCGCGGCTTCAACCGGTGCATCATCATGCTCGGTGCCGATCACCACGGCTACGTGCAGCGGCTCATGGCGATGTGCGCCGCCTTCGGTGACGAGCCGAACGTCAACCTGCAGATCCTCATCGGGCAGATGGTCAACCTTGTGCGCGACGGCCAGCCGATGCGCATGTCGAAGCGCGCGGGCACCGTCGTCACCCTCGAGGACCTGGTCGAGATCGTCGGCGTGGATGCGGCACGGTACGCCCTGACGCGGAGCTCGACCGACTCGAACCTCGACATCGACCTCGACGTCCTGCAGAAGCGGACGAACGACAACCCGGTCTTCTACGTGCAGTACGCGCATGCCCGCACGCACAACGTCGCCCGCAACGCCGCCGATTCCGGAGTCGACCGCTCGGAGTTCGCACCCGAGACGCTGACGCACGAGACCGAGGCCGCCCTGCTGGGCGCCCTGCAGGAGTTCCCTCGCATCGTCGCCTTCGCCGCCGAGGTGCGCGAGCCGCACCGCGTCGCCCGTTACCTCGAGGAACTCGCCGGCCTGTATCACCGCTGGTACGACAACTGCCGTGTGATCCCGCAGGGCGACGACCCGATCGAGACGGTGCACCGCACGCGATTGTGGCTCAACGACGCCGCAGGGCAGGTATTCCGGAACGGTCTCGATCTGCTCGGCGTGTCCGCTCCCGAGCGCATGTGACCCGGCTGTCGTCCGAGCTGTAGGGCAGGATGGCAGCATGAGCGACGACAACCACACCCTCCCGTATCCGGCCGGCGATTCCGAGCATCCGACGCTCGTGATCCCGGGTGGGAAGGGCGAGGATGCGGTCGCGGCCGCTCCGGCGAAGCGCCGACGCACGCGGTGGCCGTGGGTCCTGCTGATCGTCGTGGTGGTCCTCGCGCTGCTCGCGGTCGCGGCGGAGCTCGTCGTCCGCTCGATCCTCCCCGGTGTCGTGCGCTCCATCGTCATCGACCAGCTCGACCTGCCGGCAGATCAGGAGCTCGACGTCGAAGCCGACGGCATCCTCATCCCGCAGCTGATCGGGGGCACCCTCGACACCCTGCACCTGTCGACGGACTCGGTGACGCTGGAGGGGATCACGGGTGCGGTCGACGTCACCGCGACCGGTGTCCCGCTGCGGGGCGGCGACCTGCGCGGCGCATCCGGCACCATCCGGATCGACGAGTCGCAGTTCACCACGCTGCTGGAGGGCACCGAGCTCCCGATCGAGACGGTGACGCTGGAGTCTCCGAACGCGACGGTCGCGGGTTCGGTGACCGTGCTCGGTATCGCGATCCCGATCTCGCTGACCGTGACGCCGGGCGTGGTCGAAGGCGATCTCGAGCTCACGCCTGTCGGTCTGACCATCGGCGGACTGGAGGTCGACGCGGATCAGGTCGGCTCGTCGCTCGGAGCGCTGGGCGGACGCCTCACCGAGACGCAGCGCATCTGCATCGCCGACCAGCTGCCGGCCGGGATCACGCTCACCGGGCTCGAGATCGAGGGCTCGGATGCGGTGATCGACGTGGACGTCGACGGCGCGATCGCCACGGATCAGACCCTGCTGGAGAAGGGCGTCTGCCCGCAGAGCTGAGCGGTCAGTCCGCGGACACCTTCGCACGCGCCTCGCGCTCGGCTTCCTGCGCGGCCCTGAGCTCGGAGGTCGCGAGTGTCACCTCGGCCTCGGCGCGCTGCACCCGGCGCTGCTCGAAGGTCGCCGCACCGAAGCGGGCGTGCACCCGGTCGTGACGCTCCTCCTCGGAGGTGACGATGTAGGCGCACGCGATCAGGATCACCTGGGTCGACAGGTTCAACCAGATCAGCAGTGCGAGCAGCGAGGCGAACGAGGCGAGAAGCGGGTTGCTCGTCGCGCCGCCGATGAAGAGGCCGGAGAGCTCCTGCAGCACGAGGAGCCCGATGCCGCCCACGAGGGCCCCGATCCACAGTGAGCGCGCGGAGGCGTGCACGCCCGAGAGCAGGCGGAACACCCCGGCGATCAGCACCGTGTCCAGAGCAAGCACCACCAGCAGCGAGATGATGCGCAGGCTCCAGGTGGCGACGGGGGAGTCCTCCGGGATGCCGAGCAGTCCGCTGACCCAGCTGATCCCGAGCCTGCCGATGAAGGTGACGGCAGCTGCGGCGACGAACAGGGCGGCGACCCCTGCGGCGAGCAGGAGGTTGCGCAGCAGCACCCAGATGAACAGGACGTCGTCGTGGGCGGTCCCGGCCAGGACCCGCACCGCGGTGCGCAGCGAACCGACGGCGCCGAGGGCGGAGCCGATCAGCGCGACGGTCGAGACGGCACCCGCGATAGAGAGGGAGAGAGGCTCGCGGAGGTCGGCAGGGTCGACCACGCCGTTCTCGCCGATGAGGCCGGGGACGACGGACTGCACGGCGTCGATGATCGCGCCCCAGGCCTCGGGGTTCCCGGCCAGCCAGAGGGCCGCGACCGAGAAGCCGAGCAGCACGGCAGCGAAGACGCTGAACAGGGCGCGATAGGTCACGCTGTCGGCCAGCATGGCGCCTCGGCGTTCCGAGTACAGCAGGAAGGCGCGCACGGGGCGCAGCCTGAGAGCCCAGCGGATCACCGCGGCGACGGCGCGCGGGATCGGACCTGGCCGGCGGGCTTCGGATGCTGCGGATTCGGTGCTCACGCTCACCACCTTAGGAGGGGCGCCGACGTGGTCGCAGGGGGTTGACGCGGGGTGTCACCATGACGGATGCGGCATGGGCGGTGCCCTAGAATCGGGGGCAACCTCGCAGTGCGCCCGCCCGCCCGAGACCCGTCCCACGATTGGTGATCCTTGCTTTCCCCTGCCGATTCGCTCGCCCCGGAATGGCTCGTCGTGCCCGACGACGTGAACGACCTCCCGAGTGCCGTCTGGCCGGCATCCGCCGCTCGCGACGCGGACGGAGTCGTCCAGCTGGCCGGGATCCCCGCGACCGTGCTCGCGCAGACCTACGGCACTCCGCTGCTCGTCGTTGACGAGGACGAGGTGCGCTCACGCGCCAGGGCCTTCCGCCTCGCGTTCGACGCCGCAGCGGCCGACCACGGCACGACCGCGCAGGTCTACTACGCCGGTAAGGCGCTGCTCACCACCACCGTGGCCCGCTGGGTCATCGACGAGGGGCTCCGCATCGACGTGTGCACGGGGGGCGAGCTCGAGGTCGCCCTCGCCGCCGGCGTCGCACCGGCCTCCCTCGGATTCCACGGCAACAACAAGTCCGTCGCCGAGCTCGAGCGGGCCGTCGACGTCGGCATCGGCACGATCATCGTCGACAGTGCGATCGAGATCGAGCGGCTCGCGGCGATCACCGCGCGGACGGGTACCGTCCAGCGCGTGCTGGTCCGTGTGATCAGCGGCGTGCATGCCGAGACCCACGACTTCCTCGCGACCGCGCACGAGGATCAGAAGTTCGGATTCCCGCTCGCCGAGGCGGAGCAGGCGGTCGCCCGCATCCGCGAGATCCCCGGCATCGAGTTCGCCGGTCTGCACTGCCACATCGGGTCGCAGATCTTCGGCGTCGCCGGATTCCGGGAGTCCGCCGCGCGGGTGCTGGAGCTCCACGCCACGCTGCTCGAAGACGGACCCGTGCCGCAGCTCAACCTCGGCGGGGGGTTCGGGATCGCGTACACCAGTGTCGACGACCCCACGCCGATCGAGACCCTGGCGGCCGAGATCGTCGATGCGGTCGCCGAGGGATGCGAGGCACGCGGGATCGCCGTCCCCGCCCTCTCGTTCGAGCCGGGTCGGGCGATCGTCGGCACCGCCGGGGTGACGCTCTACGAGGTGGGCACCACCAAGGACGTCTCGCTCGACGCCGGCACCAGCCGTCGGTACATCAGCGTCGACGGCGGGATGAGCGACAACGCGCGCCCCGCGCTCTACGGCGCCCAGTTCTCCGCCCGGCTCGCCTCGCGCGCCGGGGTGGGCGAAGCTCGACTCAGCCGCGTCGTGGGCAAGCACTGCGAGTCCGGCGACATCGTCGTGGACCACGAGTTCCTTCCCGCCGACGTCTCGCCCGGCGACCTGCTGGCGGTCCCCGCCACCGGCGCCTACTGCGCGCCGCTGGCGAGCAACTACAACCACGTCCCTCGTCCTCCGATCGTCGCCGTGCGCGACGGGAGGTCGTCGGTCATCGTCCGCGGCGAGACCATCGCAGACGTCCTCGCGCGGGATGCCGGCATCGAGGCCACCGGGATCGACCGCTGAGCGGAGCCGCCGACCGCGCGGCTCCTCACGATCCACCACCGACCACCCTCCTAAGGAGTAGCAATGACGACTGAGTATCGACGACTTCGGGTGGCGCTCCTGGGCGCCGGCGCGGTCGGCTCGCAGGTGGCCGACCTCCTGCTGCGCCACGGCGACGAGCTCGCCGACCGCGCGGGCGCCTCGCTCGAGCTGGCCGGGATCGCCGTGCGGAACCTCGACGCTCCGCGCGACGTCGATCTTCCGAAGGAGCTCTTCACCACGGATGCCGAGTCGCTGATCCTCGGGTCCGACATCGTGATCGAGCTGATCGGCGGCATCGAGCCCGCCCGCACCAGCATCCTGCAGGCGATCGGCTCCGGCGCCGACGTCGTCACGGCCAACAAGGCCCTGCTCGCCACCCACGGTCCCGAGCTCTTCGAGGCGGCGGATCGGGTGGGCGCGTCCGTCTACTACGAGGCCGCCGCCGCCGGGGCGATCCCGATCATCCGTCCGCTGCGCGACTCGCTCGCCGGTGACCGGGTCGTGCGCATCATGGGCATCGTGAACGGCACCACGAACTACATCCTCGACCGCATGGACACCGAGGGGGCGGACTTCGCCGACGTCCTCGCGGACGCCCAGCGTCTCGGCTATGCGGAGGCCGACCCCACCGCGGACGTCGAGGGATATGACGCCGCGCAGAAGGCGGCGATCCTCGCCAGCCTCGCTTTCCACACCGCTGTTCCGCTGGAGGCGGTGCACCGCGAGGGCATCACCTCGATCACCGCGTCGATGATCGAGGAGGCCCGTGCGGCCGGCTTCGTCATCAAGCTCCTCGCCGTCTGCGAGCGCATCGAGGCCAACGGCGCCGAGTCGATCTCGGTCCGCGTCTACCCGGCGCTGGTGCCGCAGTCGCACCCGCTCGCCTCGGTGCACGGCGCCAACAACGCCGTGTTCGTCGAGGCGGAGGCCGCGGGCTCCCTCATGTTCTACGGCGCGGGAGCGGGCGGCGTGCAGACGGCATCCGCTGTCCTCGGCGACGTCGTGTCGGCCGCCCGCCGCCACATCGCCGGCGGGGTGGGCGTGGGCGAGTCGACCCGCGCGAACCTGCCGGTCGTGCCCATCGGGCATGTCACGACGCGCTACCAGATCACTCTCGAGGTCTCGGATGCCCCGGGTGTCCTCGCCACGGTCGCCGGGATCCTCAGCGACGGAGATGTGTCGGTGGCCACCGTCGTGCAGACGGTCGAAGGCGAGGCGGAGCCGACCGCGCGACTCGTCATCGGCACCCACCGGGCCACGGATGCGGCTCTCAGCGCCACCGTCGACGCCCTCGCCGACAGCGCTGTCGTCGAGCGCGTGGTCTCGGTGCTGCGCGTGGAAGGCGAGTGACGATGGCCGCAGGGCGCTCGGTCGAGGTCACGGTCCCCGCGACCAGTGCGAACCTCGGCCCAGGGTTCGACACGCTCGGCCTCGCGCTCAGCGTCTACGACACGCTGCTGGTCACCGAGCTCCCCGCGGGAGAGCTCGAGATCGAGGTCTCGGGGTCGGGCGCGGACGAGATCCCGCGCGACGGATCGAACCTCATCGTCCGCACGGTGGCGCACGTCTACGCCGACGTCGATCGCCCGCTCCCCGGCCTGCGGATCGTCGCGGAGAACGGCGTGCCGCACGGCCGCGGTCTCGGATCCTCCGGCGCGGCGGTGGCCGCCGGCATCCTCGCGGCCAAGGGGCTACTCGAGGGCGATGTCGAGATCAGCGACGCCGACATGCTGCGTCTCGCGACCGAGATCGAGGGACATCCCGACAACGTCGCCCCCGCGCTGTTCGGCGGACTGACGATCGCGTGGGTCGGAGAGCGCGGACCTCAGCACAAGAAGCTGCTCGTGCACCGCGGTGTCTCGCCGCTGGTGCTGGTGCCCTCGTACACGATGTCGACCTCCAAGGCGCGCTCGCTGCAGCCGCCGCAGGTCTCGACGGCGGATGCGGTGTTCAACGTCTCGCGCTCCGCGCTCCTCATCGCGGCACTGACCCAGAGTCCTGAGCTGCTGTTCGACGCCACGGCCGACCGGCTCCACCAGGACTACCGTGCCGAGGCGATGCCCGAGACGCAGCGCCTCGTGCAGGCGCTGCGCGCCGCCGGTTTCGCCGCCGTCGTCTCGGGGGCAGGCCCGAGCGTCCTCGTCCTCGCGGACGGTCCCGGCAGTCGACAGGACGCCTTCGAGCTCGCCGAATCCACGACCGACACCCCGTGGGATGCGCTCCTGCTCGCGGTCGACGTCCGTGGTGGTACAGTGGGGGATCGAGCGGAGGGCTCCACGTGACTGCGTGAATCTGGCCCCATTGCAACTCTGCAAGACCCGCACGCAAACCCCTGTGGCACTGCTCTTTCCGAGAACCTCGTTCTTTCTGAGAACCCAGTGCCGAGGCTGGCTGGCGCCGAGCGTCAGCCCGTGCGACCGCGCGCAGCACCCGTTGTGCGCGTACCGCTCATGTCTCCGAGACCAAAGAGGGAGTACTCGTGGAGAATTTCTCCGAGACCCAGAACGACCAGGCGGCATCTGCCGCTGAAGCTCCGGCACAGGCCGTGAGCTCCGACGCGGCGGCCACCGCCGCGACCGAGGTGGCACCGGCCCGCAAGCGCGCGCCGCGCCGGGCGAGCAC
>NZ_JBEPZB010000003.1:0-215897 GCF_041641055.1 Microbacterium sp. | reverse complement strand
CCCGATAGAATTTCAGAACACCCCGACGATAGGAGTCACCGTGATCGCGGATGTCCTCGCTGAAACCACCTCCCGTATGGCACGAGCGGTCGAGGCCGCCAAGGAGGACTTCTCCACGGTGCGCACCGGTCGTGCCAACCCCCAGCTGTTCCAGAAGGTCCTCGTCGACTACTACGGAACGCCGACTCCGCTCGCTCAGCTCGCCTCCCTGGCCAACCAGGAGGCGCGTACGCTCATCATCACTCCCTACGACAAGTCGGCGCTGAAGGCGATCGAGCAGGCGATCAGGGACATGCCCAACCTCGGTGCGAACCCGACGAACGACGGAAACCTCGTCCGCGTCACGATGCCCGAGCTCACGGCAGAGCGCCGCAAAGAGTACGTCAAGCTCGTCAAGTCCAAGGGCGAGGACGCCAAGGTGCACGTGCGCGGCATCCGCCGGAAGGCGAAGGACGAGCTCGACGGCCTCAAGAGCGAACTCGGAGAAGACGAGATCGCCAGGGGAGAGAAGGAACTCGACGCCCTCACGCGCCAGCACGTCGATCTGATCGACGACGCTCTCAAGCGCAAAGAGGCCGAACTCCTCGAGGTGTAGGCGGTATGTCCGACGAACCCACCGGTGACGACACCGACAAGCCGCAGACGCGCCGTGAGGCGCGCGACTCGTCGACCACGACCGGCGGCATCCCGCTGATCGATGATGCCTTCCCCGCGTTCGACTCGTCGAGCATCCCTCCGCGCCCTCCGTTGCCGGCGGAGGAGCCGGTCATCTCGGTGCCCAGTGTCGACACGGCCGAGCACAATGCGATCCGTGAGCAATGGAGAGCGGCGCGCGATGAACTGGGCACCCATGTGTCCAATGCGCGCGGGCAGCTCGACCAGGCCAATGAGCGCATCAAGGAGCGGACGGGTCGCGACCTGATCCTCGCGATCCTGATCGGCCTCGCCTTCGGTGCCGCGTTGCTGGCGTCCCTGATCTTCATCAAGGTGCTGTTCGTCCCGTTCGCCCTCGCGGCTGCCCTGCTCGGCGTCTACGAGCTGTCCCTCGCACTGCGCGCCTCGGGACGTCGGATCGACGTCGTGCCGCAGTTCATCTCGGCGACTCTGCTGGTGCTGTCGGCGTTCTTCCTCGATCTGTGGCTCGTCTGGGTCGTCCTGTTCCTGGCGGTCGCCTTCGTGATCGTCTGGCGACTCGTCGCCCAGATGGTCGCTGCGGACGGTCGTACCTACGGTGACGTGCTCGCTGATGCCGTCATCGGCGGATTCGTGCAGATCTACGTGCCGTTCCTCGCGGCGGTCGCTCTTCTCCTGCTCAAGCAGGAAGACGGCCAGTGGTGGGTGCTCAGCTTCATCGCGATCGCCGTCGTCGCCGACACCGGTGCCTACGCGGCCGGGCTCTCCTTCGGACGCCACCCGATGGCACCGAAGATCAGCCCGAAGAAGACCTGGGAGGGATTCGGCGGCGCCGTGGTCGGCTCCATCGCCGCCGGTGTCCTCCTCGCGATCTTCCTCCTTCATCTGCCGTGGTGGATCGGCGTGATCTTCGGCATCTCGATCCTGCTCTCGGCGACCCTGGGCGACCTCGGCGAGTCCATGCTGAAACGAGATCTCGGCATCAAGGACATGAGCTCCTGGCTCCCCGGGCACGGTGGCCTCCTCGACCGGCTCGACAGCATCCTCCCGTCGACCGTCCCTGCACTGTGCCTCTACTTCCTCTTCTCGTCCTGGGCGGTGCTGTGATGACTTCAGAAGACGTGCGCATCTCGGAAGACACGAGCGAGGCGCCTCCCGCCTTCTCGGTGACCACGGGCCGCACCCAGGGCTATCACCGTGCGGCAGTCGACACGTTCCTCGCCGCAGCGCGGACGGCGTTCGAGAGCGATGCCGACGACCTCACCGCGGCCGATGTGCGCGTCGCATCGTTCCCGCTCGTCAAGGGCGGGTATGTCGTATCCGAGGTCGATGCGGCCCTGGGGCGGGTCGAAGACGCCCTCGCGGCGCGCGCGCGTGAGCGAGCGGTCCGCTCGAACGGTGCCGGCGCATGGGTCGAGCAGGCCAGGGATGACGCGCAGGTGATCCTCGATCACCTCGCCCGTCCTCGTCGTCAGCGCTTCGCGCGCACCGGCTTCCTCACCTTCGGCTACCGCATCGACGAGGTCGATCACGTCAGCACGCGCATCGCCCGCTACCTCCGTGACGGCGAGCCGCTCACGGCGGAGCAGCTGCGCTCGGCGGCGTTCCGCATGCAGCGCGGTGGGTATCGGGAGGAGCAGGTCGATGCTCTCCTGGATGCCACCGTCGATGTCATCCTGGCCGTTCGCTGAGCGTTTCCGTGGCCGTCCGACGGCTCACCGGGTAGACTGCCTCCTATCGTGAACTCCCGAAACGACATCACCCCTCAGCGAAACGACGTCACGCCGGTGCCCGCATCGACGTCTCTTTCGGCGCGCAAGGGCACCCGCCGCCGCGGTGTGGTGGCCTTCTTCGGGGCACTGGCAGTCGTGGGCTTCGCCGCCGCCATGGTCGCTCCGACCGGAGTGGCGCTCGCTCAGCAGCCCGAGGACGAGACGCCCGAGTCGGTGTACTCCGCGGCGCTCACCGAGACGCAGAACCTGACAGTGACGGTCGAGGGCGCAGCGATCACTCCTGTCGAGCGAGGCACCTTCTCGGTCTACGTGAAACCGAAGCCCAAGCCGAAGCCGAAGCCGGTCCAGGCCTCGACCGAGTCCTCGGACCAGTCCGCACCCAGCGGTCCGCTCTTCTACACCGGCGGCGGTGCGCCGGCGGAGTGGATGGCGGCGGCGGGGATCGCCGAGTCCGACTGGGGCTACGTCGACTACATCGTCTCGCGCGAGAGCGGCTGGAACCCGAACGCCACCAACGCGTCGTCGGGTGCCTGCGGTCTCGTCCAGGCGCTGCCGTGCAGCAAGGTCCCCGGAAACGGGTACGACCCGGTCGACAACCTCCGGTGGGCCACCGGGTATGCGACAGGCCGTTACGGCAGCTGGGCAGGAGCCCACGCCTTCTGGACGAACAACCACTGGTGGTGAGCCGCCTTCATGGCTCGCTCCCGCAAGCGCCGTCCGACGCGCCCTGAGGCCGAGGATTCCCTCGATCGTCTGCTCGCGTCCTGGAAGCGCACCGAGGTGCGTCGCGGCGCGGAGTGGACGGTGCAGCCCGTCTCCGCGGTCCAAGCGCAGAAGGAGTACACCTGTCCGGGCTGCGGTCGCGTGGTGACCACCGGTACGGCACATCTCGTCGTCTGGCGAGCCGACGGCGTTCTCGGCGACGCGGCGGACCTCGCCGCGCGTCGGCACTGGCACACCCACTGTTGGAGGATTGCGTGAGCATCGAGATCCGTGGCCCGATCGAGCTCCCGGCTCGACGGGAGGACATCGTCCTGCGGACGGCGGACGACCTGTCCCTCGTCGGTGAGCTGGCACTGCCGGAGGGGAAGGCGCCGGTCGCGACACTCGTGACGCTGCATCCGCTGCCGACCGCCGGCGGCTTCATGGACTCGCACATCATCCGCAAGGCGGCTGCGCGCCTGCCTGCGCTGGCCGATCTCGCCGTGCTGCGGTTCAACACCCGGGGGACGACCTCGGCGCGCGGTACGAGCGACGGAGCGTTCGACGGGGGAGCAGCCGAGCAGTTCGACGTCGCTGCCGCGATGGACGTCGTCCGTGACCGCGCTCTGCCGCGACCGTGGCTGCTCGGATGGTCGTTCGGCACGGAGCTGGCACTCAAGTACGGGAGAGAGCACGACGTCGAGGGGATCATCCTCCTGTCGCCTCCGCTGCATCGCGCGACCGAGGCCGAGGTGTCCGCTTGGGCCGAGTCGCCGGATGTCGAGGTCGTGGTGCTGGTTCCCGAACTCGACGACTATCTGCGTCCGCCGGAGGCGCGGGAGCGGTTCTCTGCCATCCCGCATGCGACGCTCATCGCGGTCGAGGCCGGTAAGCACCTCTGGGTCGGGGAGAGTCAGACCCGTCGCGTGCTGACCGAGATCGTCGCCGCCGTGAACCCCGCAGCACTTCCGCTCCCGACGGAGTGGCCGACGGCTTAGAGCTCGTTCATCCTCGGGATCAGCACCTGGCGGTAGAGGATCAGGATGCTCGCGGCGACGGGGATCGCGATGAGTGCGCCTAGGAGTCCGAGCAGGCTGCCGCCGGCGAGAGCGGCGACGACCACGACCGCACCGGGCACGGAGACGGCCCTGCTCATGATCCTCGGCGAGATGATGTACGCCTCGATCTGCATGTACACGAGGTAGTAGATCGCGGCGGCGATGGCGGTCGCGGGCGAACCGAGGCCGGGGATCAGGCAGACGAGCACGATGATCGTCGAGCCGGTCAGCGTGCCGACCAACGGGATCAGCGAGAAGAAGAAGGCCACGACGGCCAGCACGGCGGGGAAGGGGGCGTCGATGATCGTGAGGAAGATCATGCTCAGAACGCCGTTGATCACGCCCTGCGAGACCTGGCCCATGACGTAGTAGCCGACCGAGTCGGTGATCTGCTCGGCGAGGTCGATGAACCTCTCGCGCTTCGACGCGGGGGCGAGCTGGTAGACGGCGCGCTTGAGGGAGGGTGTGGATGCCGTGAGGTAGATCGTGAGGATGAGGATGATGAACGCGCCGAAGAGGCCGCTCACGACCGCGCCACCGGCGGCGAGCACGCCCTGGCCGATCGAGCCGCCGATCTGCGCGAGGTTGGTCTCGAGCCAGTCGGTGACGTAGGCGAAGACCTCGTCGACCTTGAGGTTGGGGAAGGTGTCGACCATCCACTGACGGAGGTCAGGCAGGAGCGTGCCACGCTGGACGATGGCCGTGATCTGCGCGATCAACTGGGAGATCTGGTCGACGAGCACCGGGATGACGATCAGGATGATCCCGGCGAAGATCCCGAGCACCGCCACGATCGTGATGAGCACGGCGAGCCACCGGGGCAGGCGCTTGCGCTCCAGGAACGAGACGAGGGGGTCGAGTCCGAGGCTCAGGAAGAGTGCCGTTCCGACGTACAGCAGCACGGTCGAGAGGTTCTGCAGGCTCCCGATCAGCAGGATGCCCAGACCCACGCCGAGCGTCGCCACCAGGGCGGTGCGGAAGGGGTTGTGGATCTTCATGGTGCTCCTCGGAAAAGCTCGTGATGCCAGGGTATCGAGCGTCGTCGATGCCGAGGCGACGACGTGCCGCAGGCGGGGGAGTGGCCCCTCGTGGGCAACACACAGCTGATTTCGATAGTCTGAAATGTCGAGTGTTCCGATCCTGGCGAGCGTCCGGATCGTGTGAGGAGACTATTCGTGCGTTTCGTATGGGCCGTCGTGGCCTTCGTGCTGGCTGCGGGACTGATCGCTGCGGGCATAGCCCAGCGAACCGTCTTCATGGGCCCTTCCACCCAGAAGGTTTCGGTGTCTGTGGACGAACCGGCCCCCTACGTGCTGCTGGACGGCGACGTCCTCCGCGAGCATCCCGGCGAGCAGACGCTGATGGTGCGCGGGGAAGGCGACATCTTCGCCGCCTACGGTCGCACCGCCGATCTGGAGGCGTGGCTCTCGGACGCGTCGTACAACCATGTGTCTGTGGGCGACGGCGGAAAGCTCGACGCCGAGCTGGTCGAGCCGAGCGCTGATGGCGACGCTGAGGAAGGCGGCGAGGATCCTGCCGCCACTCCGGCACCGGCGGCGACTCCTGCCGCGGGTGACGCGGCGGCTGAACCGGGCCGCAGTCCGGTGGGCTCCGACCTCTGGCTCTTCTCGTACACCGACACCGATGCCCTGATCGCCGACATGCAGCTGCCCGAGGGCATGAGCCTGATCATCGCCCACGACGGCACGGCGGATGCGCCGGATGACATCGTCGTGTCGTGGCCGCTCGACAACTCGACCCCGCTCGCTGGTCCCCTCATGGCGGCGGGCGCGGCGGTGCTGCTGGTCGGCCTGGTGCTCTACGTCCTCGGCATCCGTCACCAGCGCCGAGGCCGTGGCCCGCGTCGCAAGGGTCCGGGACCGATGCCGGCGACCGAGCCGATCGATGTCGCTCAGCTGCCGCCGTCGGAGCGGTCGGCGATCGAATCGGGCCGGACGGATGACACCCCGCCCGCAGACGATGTGACCGAGACCGGAACCGCCGAGGGTGACGGCACACAGCCCGTCGAACCCGCTGGGCCCGCGGACCCTGCCCGCCCCGTCGATGGAGACAACGACGACAGGAGGTCTGAGATGCGCACGCAGCGACCGGCTCGTCGACGTCGGATGCTCGCCTTCCCCGCGCTCGCGCTGACGGCGCTCCTGGCCAGCGGATGCTCTGCCGACTCCTGGCCGCAGTTCACCGCCTCGAGCCCGTCGCCCTCGCCCAGCGCGACGGTGATCGCACCGGAGAACCAGAAGCCCCCGGCAGTGACCGAGGCACAGGCGAAGCGCATCCTGCAGAAGGTGTCGGCGACGATCGCCGATGCGGATGAGGCGATGGACATCGACCTCGCAGGTACTCGCCTGGACGGCCCCGCCCTCACGGCCCGCAAGACCGAGTACGCGCTGCGGACCGCGCTTCCCGACACCGCCGTGCCGGCTGCGATCCCGACCGACGATGTCGAGGTCGTGCTGCCAGAGGCATCCGACCGGTGGCCGCGCACCGTCCTCCTCCTGTCCAAGAGCGCGGGCGACGAGACGGTTCCGCCGGTCGTGCTGACGATGACCCAGCAGGACCCCTGGTCCAACTACAAGGTCACGAACATCGCGGAGATGTCCGCAGACGCGGTCTTCCCCGAGGTGGCCGCAGCCTGGCTCGGCACCTCTCTCGTGCCGGAGGACTCCGCCTTCCTCAGCATCGCGCCCGGCGACCTCGCCGGGATGTTCTCCGACGTCGTCGATGCGGGGGAGAAGAGCCCGTCTTACGGCATGTTCGATGACCTGAGCCTGAACCTCGCACAGTCGATCCGCGACAGCCGGCAGGCCGTGGTGAAGAACCTGGCCGACAACGGGGCCGCGAAGACCTCGAAGACCGCGTTCGACATCGTCCCTGCCGACGAGCCGCCGGTCTCCCTGACGACGCTCGACAGCGGCGCGATCGTCGCCCTCTCGCTCGTCGACACCGAGACGGTGACGCCGACGACCAAGGACGCCGTCATCCGGTTCGGCGACAACGCCCAGGCGAAGGCGCTCACCGGTGTGACCGAGTCGGCCAAGGGCGTGACGACCAAGTACGAGTTCCAGCTGTTCTTCTCCGTCCCCGCTCAGGGGTCCACCGAGCAGATCCGCCTCCTGGCCGTGCGTCAGGACCTTCTCTCCGTCGAGGTGATCAAGTGACCGATATCTCTCCCGCCGCTCTGCGCGGCGCCGTCGACCTGTCCAGCCTGCGCAACCGCCCGGCCGCGTCCGCCGGAGGAGCGCCGAACGCATCCGGAGCGTCGCCGGGCTCTCCGGCCGGCGGCATCGTCGATGTCGTCGTCGACGCGACGGACGAGTCGTTCGGCCAGATCCTGGAGATCTCCCGGACCGTGCCGGTGGTCGTGGACCTCTGGGCCGAGTGGTGCGGACCCTGCAAGCAGCTGAGCCCGATCATCGAGAAGGTGACACGGGAGCTCGGCGGCAAGGTGCTTCTCGCCAAGGTCGACGTCGATGCGAACCCGCAGCTCGCACAGGGCTTCCGGGCGCAGTCGATCCCCATGGTGGTCGCACTGATCGCCGGGCAGCCCGTACCGATGTTCACCGGCGCCGTGCCGGAGCAGCAGGTCCGCGAGGTCTTCGCGCAGCTGCTCCAGCTCGCGGCGCAGAACGGCGTCACCGGATCGCTCGACGTCGGCGTGCCCGCGGAGGCCGGTGCACCCGATGCACCCGAGGAGCCGCCGCTGCCGCCCCTGCACGCGGAGGCGTTCGCCGCGATCGAGGTCGGCGACTATGCCGCGGCGATCACGGCGTACGAGAAGGCTCTCGCGGAGAACCCGCGCGACGAGGACGCGATCGCCGGCCTCGGTCAGGTGCGTCTGCTCGACCGCGTGCAGAAGCTCGACCTGCAGACGGCTCGGGCGGCCGCAGCAGCGGGCCCGCTCGACGTCCAGGCGCAGTTCGACGTGGCCGACCTGGACCTTGCGGGAGGCCATGTCGACGACGCCTTCGGCCGACTTCTCGACCTGTTCGCTCAGCTGCCCACCGCGGACCGCACTCCCGTGCGAGAGCGCCTCGTCGAGCTGTTCGGGCTCATCGGCGCCGCAGACCCGAGGGTCGTCTCCGCGCGCAACCGACTCTCTTCGCTGCTCTTCTGATCGGCGTCCCGGCGCTCACCCGCGGGTGATCGTCGGGACGTGCGGCTCGCCCTCGAAGCGCAGCCAGATGGTCGACAGCGCAGGGAGAGTCAGGGTCGCGGTTGCCGTGCCGCCGTCCTCGGCGTGAGCGACGACCACCCCCAGATTGCCCGAACCGCGTCCGCCGTACTCCGCGGCATCCGTGTTGAGGATCTCCTGCCAGGTGCCGACACCCGGAAGCGCCAGCCGATAGCCGCTGCGTTCCACGCCGGCGAAGTTGCTGATGACGACCAGGCGACCGCCGTGCGCATCGCGGCGCTCGAAGGCGATGACGTTCGGATCCCAGCTGGGAGCGCCCAGCCGAGAGAAGGACGATCCGTCGCTGTCGCGCTCCCAGAGCGGAGCCTGGGCACGGTAGGTGCGGTTCAGTTCGCCCACGAAGCTCTGCAGCTGGGCGTGCGAGGGCTGATCGAGCAGCCACCAATCCAGCTCTCGGGACTCTGACCATTCGGCGAGCTGACCGAACTCCTGCCCCATGAAGAGCAGCTTCTTACCGGGATGCCCCCACATGTACCCGAGGTACGCGCGCACGTTCGCGAGCTTGTGCCAGTGGTCGCCGGGCATCTTCGCCACGAGGCTGCCCTTGCCGTGAACGACCTCGTCGTGGCTGATGGGGAGCAGGTAGTTCTCGCCGAAGGCGTAGACGAACGAGAAGGTCATCTCACCCTCGTGGTGCGCGCGATACATCGGGTCGCGTTCGATGTACTGGAGCGAGTCGTTCATCCAGCCCATGTTCCACTTGAACCCGAAGCCGAGCCCTGCATGATCGGTGGGGGCTGTGACGCCCGGGAAGCTGGTGGACTCCTCGGCGATCATCAGGACACCCGGATGCAGACGATAGGCCGTCGCGTTGACCTCCTGCAGGAAGCGGATCGCCTCGAGGTTCTCCCTCCCGCCGTGGATGTTCGGCTCCCATTCGCCCTCGCGACGCGAGTAGTCGAGGTACAGCATCGAGGCGACCGCATCCACACGCAGTCCGTCGACGTGGAACTCGCTCAGCCAGAACAGGGCGTTCGCGACGAGGAAGCCGCGGACCTCGGGGCGGCCGTAGTCGAAGATCAGCGTGCCCCAGTCCTGGTGCTCGCCGCGGCGGGGGTCGGGATGCTCGTAGAGGGGCTGTCCGTCGAACCGGGCCAACGCGAACGCGTCCTTGGGGAAGTGCCCGGGCACCCAGTCCATGATGACGCCGATGCCCGCCTGGTGCAGGCGGTCGATCAGGTAGCGGAGGTCATCGGGGCTGCCGAAGCGGCTCGTGGCGGCGTAGTAGCCGCTGACCTGATACCCCCAGGAGCCTCCGAACGGATGCTCGGCGAGCGGCATGAACTCGACGTGCGTGAAGCCGGACTCGGTCACGTGGGCGATGAGCGGCTCCGCCGCGTCGCGGTAGCCGAGGCCGCCGCGCCACGACCCCAGATGCACCTCGTACACCGACAGCGGCTGGGCGACCGCGTGGGTCGCCGCACGCCGGGTCATCCAGGCTCCGTCCGACCAGGCGTAGGAGGAACGCGTCACCACGGATGCGGTCTCCGGCGGCAGCTGCGCTGCTTGCGCCATGGGATCCGCCTTGAAGATCCACGAGCCCTCGCGCGTACGGATCTGGTACTTGTAGTTGGTGCCGAGGGGGAGATCCGGGATGAAGAGCTCCCAGATCCCGCTCACGCCCATCGACCGCATCGCGTGCGCCTCGCCGTTCCACCCGTTGTGGTCGCCGGCCACACGGACAGCCGTGGCGTTCGGCGCCCAGACCGCGAAAGCGACGCCGGCGTCGCCCTGCAGGAAGCGCGGGTGCGCGCCCAGCACGTGCCACAGGCGCTCGTGACGGCCCTCCGCGATCAGGTGCAGGTCGAGGGGCCCGAGGGTCGGCTCGTGACGGTACGGATCGCCGACGACGGTCTCGTCGTCCTCGCCGTAGGCGGTGGCGAGACGGTAGGGAACCGCCGGGCCGTCGTGCTGCGCTTCCCAGATGCCGTGTGCGACGTGATGCAGCTCGAGTCTCGTGCCGTCGCCGAAGACCGCGGCCACGGACGCCGCGAGGGGGCGCCTCGCTCTGATGACGGTGACCGTGCGGTCGGTGGCGTCGGCGTGCGAGTGCGCCCCCAACACCGAATGGGGATCGTGATGCGCACCCGCGGCGACGTCGGCCCAATCGGATGAGGTCGTCGCATCTTCCACGTAGCTCATGATCGCTTCCTCACGTTCAGGATGTGCACCGGTTCGGCGAAGGCGTCGAGGCGCACGTAGTTGTGGTCGGACCAGGTCCAGACGGCGCCGGTGAGGAGGTCCTCCACCTCGAACTCCTCGCCGAGCGGGATGCCGAACACGGTCGTGTCGAGGTGCACGGTCGTCTCACGCACCGAGTGGGGATCGACGTTCGCCACCACGAGGATCGTGTCCGCGGACCCGCTTCCGGTGAACGCGGCATCCAGATGCTTGGAGTACACCAGGACCGCGTCGTCGTCGCTCCAGTGCACCGACAGGTTGCGCAGCTGCCTGAGGGCAGGATGCGCGCCCCGGATGGCGTTGAGCCGCCGCAGCAGCGGAGCCAGCGAATCGCCGGACGCCTCGGCACCCTCCCAGTCGCGGAGCTTGTACTCGTACTTCTCGTTGTCGATGTTCTCCTCGGAACCCGGACGGGCGACGTTCTCGAACAGCTCGTACCCGGCGTAGACGCCGTACACGGGAGCGGCGGTCGCTCCGATGCACGCCCGGATCCGATAGGCGGCGCGGCCGCCGAACTGCAGGTACTCCGTGAGGATGTCGTGCGTGTTCACGAAGAGGTTGGGCCGCATGTAGTCGCTGGTCTCGTGCGACACGCTCGTGAGGAACTCCTCGAGCTCGGACTTGGTGTTCCGCCAGGTGAAGTAGCTGTAGCTCTGCTGGAACCCGACCGCTGCCAGCGCCCGCATGACGGCGGGGCGGGTGAACGCCTCGGCGAGGAAGATGACGTCGGGGTCTGCCGCGTTCACGGTGGCGATGAGCCACTCCCAGAACTGCAGCGGCTTGGTGTGCGGGTTGTCGACGCGGAAGATCTTCACGCCTTCGCGCACCCAGTGCTGCACGATGCGCAGCATCTCCTGGTAGATGCCCTCCGGGTCGTTGTCGAAGTTCAGCGGATAGATGTCCTGGTACTTCTTCGGCGGGTTCTCGGCGTATGCGATGGTCCCGTCGGGCAGCGTCGTGAACCACTCAGGATGTTCGGCGACCCAGGGGTGGTCCGGCGACGCCTGCAGGGCGAGGTCCAGCGCGACCTCGAGGCCTTCGCTGCGGGCCGCCCGGATGAAGGCGCGGAAGTCGGCTGCTTTCCCGAGCTCCGGGTGGATCGCGTCATGGCCGCCCTCGGCGGCACCGATCGCGTAGGGAGACCCGGGGTCGGCGGGCTCGGCCGTGAGGGTGTTGTTGCGGCCCTTGCGGTTCGTCGTGCCGATCGGGTGGATCGGCACGAGGTAGATGACGTCGAACCCCATGGCGGCGACCGCCGGCAGGCGCTTCGCCGCCGTGCGGAAGGTGCCGCTCCTGATCGTGCCGTCCTTGAGCCGTCTCGCGCCCTCGGAGCGGGGGAAGAACTCGTACCAGGCGCCGACGCCTGCGGCCGTGCGCTCCACCCGCAGCGGGTGGGCGACAGACACGGAGCGGAGCGAGGTCAGCGGGCGCTCGGCGAAGATCGTGGCGAGCTCCGGGTCCGTCGACAGGGCGGTCGTCGTCGCGGCGTCGCCGTCGCGCAGCGATTCTGCGGCGGCAGCGAGCCGGCGGCGCTGGGGGAGCGGTCGGTCCTTCTCCGCGGCTGCGCGCACGAGCAGCTCCGCGCCCAGAGCCGCCATGATCGGCACATCCACGCCGGCCGCCACCTTCACCTCGGCGGCATGCGCCCAGGTAGCGAAATCGTCGGAGAAGGCCTCGAAGCGGAAAGACCACTCGCCCTGCAGGTCGATCGCGAGCTCGGTGCGCCAGCGATCCGTGCCGTCCAGGAGAGGTGTCAGGCGGTGCAGCGAGTCCTCGCCGTCCGGCGATGTCAGCCGAAGCTGCACTCCGATGAGGTCGTGGCCCTCGCGGAACGCGACGACGCTGAACGGCACGACCTCGCCGACGAACGCCTTCGGGGGGAAGCCTCCCGGGGCCTGCGGCGTGGCGTTCAGCAGCGGTATGCGCGTGGCCCGCAGGTCGTCACCGTCCGACACGGCACCGAGGGGGCGCAGCGGGATCTGGGCGGGGCTCCGGAGAGCCTTCGGACGGGTACTGCTCGTGCGTGCGGCCACCCCCCGAATGTACCGTGAGCGGGGCATGGCGGGTAGCGCGCGGCGGCTGCGGCGCGCCGCCTCTCACTCCACCCGGAAGAGGCGCATCGAGGTGCCGGGGATCGGCAGGATGTCACCGGGCGCGAACACCTCTCCGCCGTCGCCTGGACGTTCATCGGCACTCGACCAGAGAGACACGAACCGGGTCGCATCCTCGATCTCATCCGGCAGCCGCACGTCGATCGGCGACTCCGTGCCGTGCACGATGAGCAGGATGCGGTTGGCAGCCTCCCGGTCAGGAGTGGAGGCCGCGACGTACTGCAGTGTGCGGTTGCCGGGGTCCGCCCACTGCTCGCTGTCCATCGTCTCGCCGTTCTGGTCGAACCAGTCCATGACGGAGGCGTTGGGGATGTGCTCGCCGAGTCTGGCGTACCGGCTCGGCCGCAGCGCGGGGTTCTCGGAACGCAGGCGGATCAGCCGGGTGACGTGGGCGCGGAGATCGTCCTGCCACGGCTCGTTCTCCCAGCCGAGCCAGGTCATCGCCGAATCCTGCGCGTAGGCGTTGTTGTTGCCGCGCTGGGTGCGACCGACCTCGTCCCCTGCCGTCATCATCGGGATGCCCGCCGAGAGCAGCAGAGTGCCGAGCAGGTTGCGCATCGCTTTGCGTCGGGCGGCGAGGATCGCGGGATCGTCGGTCGGGCCCTCCACGCCGTGGTTGAAGGCGCGGTTCATGTCGGCGCCGTCGCGGTTCTGCTCGCCGTTGGCCTCGTTGTGCTTGACGTCGTAGGAGACGAGGTCGTGCAGCGTGAATCCGTCGTGCGCCGTGACGAAGTTGATGCTCGCGAGCGGTCCCCGCTCGTCCGCGAAGGTGTTCGACGAGCCGGCCAGACGGGTCGCGAACCCGCCGATACCGACCGGGGCGGAGGCACGACGGGCGTAGTCGATGTCGCTCAGCCAGAAGTTGCGGACGCGATCGCGGTAGCGGTCGTTCCACTCATGCCAGCCGTGCGGGAAGTTGCCGGTCTGCCAGCCGCCGAGTCCGACGTCCCACGGCTCGGCGATCAGCTTGGTCTCGCTCAGGATCGGATCGTTCGAGATCGACGTCAGCAGCGGATGCTCCGGCGTATAGGTGTGGGAGCCGTCGCGGGCGATGGCGGTCGCGAGATCGAAGCGGAAGCCGTCGATCTGCATCTCCTGCGCCCAGTAGCGCAGCGAGTCGAGCACGAGCCGGGCACCGGCATCCGTCGAGGTGTCCAGAGTGTTGCCGCAGCCGGTGGTGTCGATGTACGCCCCCGATGCGTCCTGGCGGTAGTAGCTCGCGTTGTCGATGCCGCGCAGGCTCGATCGCGGACCGCCGAGCCCTTCCTCCGACGTGTGGTTGTAGACGACGTCGAGGATGACTTCCAGTCCAGCCTCGTGCAGGAGTCGGACCATGCCCTTGAACTCCGCGAGCACGGCCTCAGGTCCGCCCTTACGGGCCTCCTCCGTGGCGTACGCGGTGTGCGGCGTGAAGAAGTTGAGCGTGTTGTAGCCCCAGTAGTTCGTGAGACCACGCTCGAGGAGGCGGGGCTCCGGGACGAAGGCGTGCACGGGCAGGAGCTCGATGGAGGTGATGCCGAGCGAGTGGAAGTACTCGATCATGGCGGGATGCGCGAGGCCCGCGTAGGTGCCGTGCAGCGCGGGAGGCACATCGGGCTGGCGTTTGGTGAGGCCCTTGAGGTGCCCCTCGTAGATCACGGTCCGGTCGAGAGGGATGCGCGGCTTGGCCGAATCGCCCCAGTCGAAGCCGTCGACGATCACGACGGATCGCCATTCCTCGTAGCCGTCGCCCTGCGCGAGGCCGCGCGCGTACGGGTCGAGGAGCAGGGTCTGCGGGTTGAACGTGTTGCCGGGGCCGTGAGGGCCGCCGACGCGGATCGCGTAGCGGGTGCCGGGCTGCAGGAGAGGTGTCGTGACCTCCCAGACGCCGCCGGGAAGGCGCTCGAGGTCGGCTTGGTCGATGACCCAGTCGAGGTCGGTGGCATCGAAGACGACCAGCTCGATCGACGAGGCGTTCTGCGACCACACGCGGAGTGTTCCGACGCCGTCGTGCAGGCGGACGCCGAGGTTGTCGAGTGCAGTACCGCCGGGCACGGTGATGTCTCGGATCGCGGGCATGAGTACACAATAGGGGGCTGCGCCCTGGTCTCAGGACACGTCGCACTCAGTTCCATGTGCGCCCGACACGCGCGAAATGGGGGAGAGTGGAAGGATGCAGCACTATCTCGATCACGCAGCCACGACGCCGCTGCGTCCGGAGGCGCGTGAGGCGTGGCTGATGGCGAGCGAGATCGTCGGGAACGCCTCGTCGACGCACGGCGCGGGTCAGGACGCCCGACGCCTGCTCGAGGAGTCGCGCGAGCGCGCAGCGGCGGTCCTCGGATGCGATCCGATCGAGGTCGTCTTCACGTCCGGAGGCACGGAGTCGATCAACCTGGCGCTCCAGGGCCTGTGGAGCGCGCGCCCGCAGGGAACCGACGCGATCGTGATGCCGGATGCCGAGCACCACGCGACCATGGACACCGTCGCCGCGCTCATCGAGGCAGGGGCAGTCCTTCGAGCAGTGCCTGTCTCGCGTACCGCGGCGATCGACACCGACGCCTTCGCGGCGAGCCTGCCCGGCGCGGCGCTGGCCACCGCGCTCGTCGCCAACAACGAAGCGGGAACCGTCAACGACGCGGCGTCTCTGGCCGCGTCAGCCGCAGCAGCCCGAGTACCACTTCACCTCGATGCGGTGTCGGCGCTCGGACACCTGCCGCTGTCGTTCCGCGCTCTGCGTGGCGAGGCCGCTGCGGGTTCGGGTCTCGTGGCGCTCAGCGTCGCCGGCCACAAGATCGGCGCACCGGTCGGAATCGGGGCTCTCGTGACCGCCCGCACAGCGCGCCTCACCGGACTCCTGCGGGGAGGGGCACAGCAGCGCGGTCTGCGTGCCGGCACCCAGGACGTCGCGGGTGCCGCCGCATTCGCCACGGCTCTCGAGCTGGCGGAGGCGGAGCGTGCCACGGAGTCGTCGCGGCTCGTCACGATGCGAGAGCGTCTCGTCGACGGCATCCTGTCGCGGGTGCCGACGGCCGAGCTGCTCGGCGACCGCGCGAACAGGCTCCCCGGCAACGCGCATCTTCTGTTTCCCGACGCCGTGGGGGAGAGCCTGCTGTTCCTCCTCGACATGGCGGGGATCGCCGCGTCCACCGGCTCGGCGTGTCAAGCGGGGGTCGCCGAGCCGTCGCACGTCGTGATGGCGATGGGACGCAGCGAGCAGGATGCGCGCAGCGTGCTGCGCTTCTCGCTCGGTCGTACATCCACCGATGCCGACGTCGATGCGGTCCTCGACGCGATCGCCGAGGCGTACGCCCGGGCATCCGGCTCCGGCTCAGCCGCGCGCTCGTAGACTGGAGCCATGAGAATCCTTGCGGCCATGAGCGGTGGAGTGGACTCCGCCGTCGCCGCCGCTCGCGCGGTCGAGGCCGGACACGACGTCGTCGGCGTGCACCTCGCCCTGTCCCGCGCCGGCGGGACGCTGCGCACGGGAAGCCGCGGCTGCTGCACGATCGAGGATGCGCTCGACGCGCGTCGCGCGGCCGACCTCCTCGGCATCCCCTTCTATGTGTGGGATTTCTCGGAGCGGTTCCGCGAGGACGTGATCGCCGACTTCGTCTCGGAGTACCAGGCAGGTCGTACCCCGAATCCGTGCATGCGCTGCAACGAGAAGATCAAGTTCGCGGCGCTCCTCGAGCGTGCGATCGAGCTGGGCTTCGACGCCGTCTGCACGGGGCACTACGCGACCCTCGTGCCGACCGATGCGGGGCTCGAGCTGCACCGCGCCGCCGACAATGCGAAGGACCAGTCGTACGTCCTCGGAGTCCTCACCGCCGAGCAGCTCGCTCACACGTACTTCCCGCTCGGCACCACGCCGTCGAAGGCCGTGGTGCGGGCGGAGGCCGCAGAGCGCGGGCTGACGGTCGCACAGAAGCCGGACAGCCACGACATCTGCTTCATCCCCGACGGCGACACGCGCGGCTGGCTCGCCGAGAAGGTCGGCACCGCCACCGGCGAGATCGTCGATCGTGAGGGAGCCGTCGTCGGATCGCACGAGGGAGCTCATGCGTTCACCGTCGGGCAGCGCCGTGGCCTCAAGCTCGGGGTGCCGGCGGCAGACGGCAAGCCCCGTTTCGTCCTCGAGGTCCGACCGGTGACCAACACGGTCGTCGTCGGCCCGAAGGAGGCACTGGCGACACGCGAGATCTCTGGCGCACGGTTCAGCTGGGCCGGTGCCGCGCCGGTCGACGCCGAGTTCGAGTGCGAGGTGCAGATCCGCGCGCACTCCGAGCCTGAACGTGCGACGGCGTACGTGGAGCCCGACGGCGTGAGGGTGGTGCCGGAGCGGCCGCTCGACGGTGTCGCGCCCGGACAGACGGCCGTGCTCTACGTGGGGACACGAGTCCTCGGTCAATTCACGATCGACCGCACGGTGTCCGCCGTGCCCGTCGACGCGTAGGGCGCTCCCACGCGATGTCGGCGCCCGCTCGTAGACTGGCGGGGTGCCGGAGAACATCTCGCTGGAAGACGCCCGTGTCGAGGCAGAAGAACTGACGACCCGCATCCTCGAGGCGAAGGACGCCTACTACGGACGCGACACCTCTCTCGTCGACGACTCCACCTACGACGGGTGGATGCACCGCCTCGAAGAGCTGGAGCGCCTGCATCCCGAGCTGCAGGGCCAGGATTCACCCACGCAGATGGTGGGAGCAGCTGAGGCGACGGGCCTCGCGACGATCGAGCACGCCGAGCGGATGCTGAGCCTCGACAACGTCTTCTCCCTCGAAGAACTCACGGAGTGGGCGGCGAAGACTCGAGCCTCTGCGGGGCGCGACGTGGACTGGCTCACCGAGCTGAAGATCGACGGCCTCGCGATCAACCTGCGCTATGAGAACGGCAGGCTGACGTCCGCGGCGACACGGGGTGACGGCCGGGTCGGCGAGATCGTCACCGAGAATGCGCTGCGGCTGCCTGAGATCCCGCTCCAGCTCGACGGCACGGGCCACCCGCCGATCGTCGAGGTCCGTGGCGAGGTGTTCATCCCGGTCGCCGCCTTCGAACGCCTCAATGCCGCGCAGGCCGAGTTCCGCGAGCGGGCGTACGCCGACGCGCTCGACCGGTGGGAGAAGAGGGGCGGCGTCAAGAAGCCCTTCGAGGAGGAGAAGGCGCGATCCGCCGCGGCTCGACGGTTCCCCTCGTTCGCCAACCCGCGCAACGCCGCGAGTGGGGGCCTGCGACAGCAGATCGAGAAGAAGAACGGGCTCGAGCTCGAAGCGGGGATGCTGCGCATCGAGTCGCTCGCGCTCTACGTGCACGGCATCGGCGCCTGGGAGAACCCGCCGGTCGCGGCGCAGAGCCAGGTGTACGAGAAGCTGGCCGAGTGGGGCCTCCCGACGAGCCCGCATACGAAGGTCTGCACGAGCATCGATGAGGTCGCGGCCTTCGTCGAGTACTACGGCGAGCACCGGCACGACATCGAGCACGAGCTCGACGGAATCGTCGTGAAGGTCGACGAGCTCTCGCTGCACGACGAGCTCGGAGCGACGAGCCGCGCCCCGCGCTGGGCGATCGCGTACAAGTACCCGCCGGAAGAGGTGCAGACGAAGCTCCTCGACATCGTCGTGTCCGTCGGCCGGACGGGGCGGGCCACGCCCTTCGCGGTGATGGCACCTGCTCAGGTCGCGGGATCCGTGGTGCGCCAGGCCACCCTGCACAACAAGGACGTCGTGAAGGCGAAGGGCGTGCTGATCGGCGACACCGTGGTCCTGCGCAAGGCCGGCGACGTCATCCCTGAGGTCCTCGGACCGGTCGTCGAGAAGCGCGACGGCACCGAGCGCGAGTTCGTGATGCCCGAGGTGTGCCCCGAGTGCGGCACACCGTTGCGACCGATGAAGGAGGGCGACATCGACCTCCGCTGCCCCAATGCGCGCTCGTGCCCTGCACAGGTGCGCGGTCGGGTCGAGCACATCGGCTCGCGCGGTGCTCTCGACATCGAGGCGCTGGGCGAGGTGACGGCCGCAGCGCTGACCCAGCCGACCACGCCGGCCGATCCGCCGCTCGAGACCGAAGCGGGGCTGTTCGCTCTGACCCTCGAGGAGATCGTGCCGATCGAGGTGGTCGTGCGCGACGCCGAGACCGGTCTGCCGAAGGAAGACGACGACGGCGTCGTCAAGACGCGCGCGCCCTTCCGCCGCAACCCCACGGCTGCCGAGAAGAAGTCGGGCCTCGAAGGACCCCAGCCGTCATCTCAGGCGCTCACGCTGCTCGCCGAACTCGAGAAGGCGAAGACCAAGGACCTCTGGCGGCTGCTCGTCTCCCTCAACATCCGCCATGTCGGCCCGGTCGCCGCTCGCGCCCTCGCCCAGTGGTTCGGATCCCTCGATGCGATCCGCCGCGCGTCGCGCGACGAGCTGGCCGCGGTCGAAGGGGTGGGCGGCATCATCGCCGATTCTCTCCTCGCGTGGTTCGAGGTCGATTGGCATCAGGAGATCGTGCGTCGGTGGGAAGCCGCGGGTGTGCAGTGGGCGACGCCCGGGCATCCGGGGCCAGGGGCCGCTGTCGTCGAAGGGGGCGTGCTGGACGGGCTCACCGTGGTCGCGACGGGCTCGCTCGAGGGGTACACCCGCGACGGCGCGCAGGAGGCGATCATCCAGGCGGGTGGCAAGGCCGCGTCCAGCGTCTCCAAGAAGACCGACTTCGTCGCGGCAGGGCCTGGCGCGGGTTCCAAGCTCGCCAAGGCGGAGGAGCTCGGCATCCGGATCCTCGATGCCGCCCAGTTCCACATCCTCGTGACCGAAGGACCGGACGCTCTGGGATGAAGCGCTACGGACCGTTGATCGCCGTCCCGGGGGCCCTCGCCGTCGGCGACCCCGGTCGACACCATCTCCGGCTGACGCCGGACGCCGTGCTGTTCAGGCAGGGCGCGGAGAACACCGGGATCGTGGCGTGGGCGCAGGTGGAGCGGATCCTCCTCGACGTTCCGACGACGCGGTTCCGGCTTCCCGGACTGGTCAGCACGATCCTGCTCGGTGCGCTGACGTTCGTGACGGTGTCGGACATCGACGCCGACCCTGATGACGGCTCGATCTCGGTCGTCATCGACGGCGAACGGCGCACATCCCCGTTGAGCCGTCATCACGTCGGCGGCTATTGGGCTCCGACGGTAGAGGGCGCCCACCGGCTGCTACAGCACCTGATCGATAATCCTGATCAGCGGAGGCTCGTCGCCAAGCCGGAAGCGCTCGTCGACGTCGCTGCCGCACTCGCCAGGGCGTGACCGCGCAGACCCTCCGCGGCTCTACCCCTCTGCCATGTACTGCATGAGCTTCGCGGATCCTCTGAATCCCAGGCGCGTGTAGACAGGTACGGCCTGCTCGCTCGAATGCACGGTGATCCTCGTCGCGCCGGAGTCCACTGCATGTCTCCGCGCCGCCTCGATGAGCGCCGAGCCGAGGCCGGCATCGCGATACTCGGGCATGACGAAGACGCTCTGGATGTCCGCCGAAAGCCGAGGGCCCGTACCCGGACTCGGCGTTCGGTGCACCAAAGCGACCCACGCAGCCCCGACGACCGTCGCGTCATCAGAGCGGGCGACGAACGCGAAGTGCGTCTCCCGATGCGAGTCCCACCACGCGGAGAGGTCACCCTCGAAGGCGGCCAGAGCACGATCCGTCACCGGGTCGGCTGAGCGATCGACCCACCTCAAGCGTGCCAGATCGCGGACATCCGCTGATCCGGCGCGCTCGATCCGCACGTCGGCTCAGGCCTTGTGGCGGGGCTTGCGGAAGGGCTTCTCGGACCGCTCGTCGCTGCGGGCGGAACGGTCGTCACGGTCCTGACGCGGACGCTCGTATCGGTCATCCCGCGAACCGGAGTCGCGAGGCCCGCCGCTGCGTCGGCCTGCCGGCCCACGGTCCGGCTTGATCTCGATCAGACGGCCCGAGATGCGGGTGTCCTTGAGCTTGTCCAGCACGGACGAGTCGAGGTTCGCGGGCAGCTCGACGACCGTGAAGTCCGGGCGGATGTTGATCGCGCCGAAGTCGTCGCGCCCGAGGCCGCCCTCGTTCGCGAGTGCACCCACGATCTGACGGGGCTCGACGCGATGACGGCGTCCCACCTCGATGCGGTACGGCTTGTAGTCGCCCCGACCGCGGCGCTCACGCGGCTCGCGGGTCTCGCGGCGGTCGCGGGTGTTGCCCTCGCGCGGCGGGCGGTTGTCGTACTCGACCGCCTTCGACAACGGGTCGTCCGCCGGGTCGAGCAGCAGGGGAGTGTCGCCCTGGGCGACGACGGCGAGCGCCGCAGCGACATCCGCCTCGGGCACATCGTGGTTGCGCACGTAGTGGTCGATGATGTCGCGGAACTTCTCGATGCGCGAGGCATCGCCCAGCGCGCTCGTGATGGCGTCATCGAAACGGGCGAGACGTGTGGTGTTCACGTCGTCCAGGCTCGGCAGCTGCATCTGCGTGGGCGCCTGTCGCGTCGCCTTCTCGATCGACTTGAGCAGGTAGCGCTCGCGCGGCGTGATGAAGCTGATCGCATCTCCGGTACGTCCGGCACGGCCCGTGCGACCGATGCGGTGCACGTACGACTCGGTGTCGGTGGGGATGTCGAAGTTGATGACGTGGCTGATGCGCTCGACGTCGAGGCCACGGGCGGCGACATCGGTCGCGACGAGGATGTCGAGCTTGCTCGCCTTGAGCTGGTTCACGCTGCGTTCGCGCTGCACCTGGGGCACGTCGCCGTTGATCGCCGCGGCCGAGTATCCGCGAGCCCGCAGCTTCTCCGCCAGCGTCTCGGTCTCGTTCTTCGTGCGGACGAACACGATCATCCCGTCGAAGTTCTCGACCTCGAGGATGCGGGTGAGGGCATCGACCTTCTGCGCGTACGAGACCACGAGGTAGCGCTGCGTGATGTTCGTGCCGGTGGCGGTCTTCGACTTGATGCTGATCTCTTCGGGCTCACGCAGGTACCTCTGTGCGAGGCGGCGGATCTGCGGAGGCATCGTGGCGGAGAACAGGGCGACCTGCTTCTCCTCCGGCGTCTGGGCGAGGATCTGCTCGACGTCTTCGGCGAAGCCCATCTTCAGCATCTCGTCCGCCTCGTCGAGGACCAGGTACTGCAGCTGCGACAGGTCGAGCGTGCCCTTGGCGAGGTGGTCCATGATGCGACCGGGGGTTCCCACGATCACGTGGACACCGCGACGCAGTGCCGACAGCTGCACGCCGTAGCCCTGTCCGCCGTAGACGGGGAGGACGTGCACGCCCTTCATCTTCGACGCGTACGACTCGAACGCCTCGCAGACCTGCAGGGCGAGCTCGCGGGTCGGCGCGAGCACGAGTGCCTGCGGCGTCTTCTGCGAGACGTCGAGGCGCTCGAGGACGGGGAGCGCGAAGGCCGCGGTCTTTCCCGTGCCGGTCTGAGCCATGCCGACGACGTCCCGCCCCGACAGGAGGGTCGGGATGGTGGCGGCTTGGATGGGGGAGGGGGTCTCGTAGCCGAGGTCCTTGATGGCCTTGAGGACGGGGCCGGTGATACCGAGCTCCTCGAATCCGGGGGTCTCGGGGGCGTCGGTGGGCACAGCGTCTTCAGGAGTCACTGACCAAGGGTAGCGCGTCGCGGGTTGCCCCGCCTGTGAGGGCGCCCTCAGGCGTCGGTGGTCAGAGCCAGCAGTCTGTCCTTCACCTGCCTCCTCAGCACCTTCCCGATCAGCGACGTGGGCAGCTCGTCGACGACGAAGATGCGCCGCGGGACCTTATAGGGGGTCAGGATGCTGCGCGCGTACTCACGGATCGCCTCCACGTCGACGTCGGCGTCGCCGTCCACCACGATGGCGGCCACGACCTCCTCGCCGGAGTGATCGCTCGGCAGGCCGACCACGGCGGCATCCGAGACCTGAGGATGCTGACGCAGCGCGCTCTCGACCTCTGTCGGTGCGACGTTGAAACCGCCCGTGATGATGAGCTCCTTGATGCGATCCACGATCCGGATGAAACCGGCCTCGTCGACGGTCACGATGTCTCCGGTGCGGAACCACCCGTCCACGAACACGGCCTCCGTCTCCTCCGGTTTCCCGTAGTAGCCGCCGAAGACCTGTGGTCCGCGCACCAGCAGCTCGCCGGCAGAGCCCTCGTCGACATCGACGGTCGGGTTCTCCGGGTCGACCACACGGCATTCGGTCCCTGGCAGGGGGAGGCCGACCGTGCCGGGGACCCGATTGTCGGCGACCGGATTGGCCATCAGCACGGGAGAGCATTCGCTCAGTCCGTACCCCTCGACGAGGAAGCCGTGGGTCGCCGCCTCGAACGGCACGACCAGCTCGTGCGGCAGAGCCATCGCCCCGGAGATCGCCACCTCGATCCCGTCGAGCGACACGCCCTTCGCGTTCGCCGCTGCGAGGAGCCGATCGGCGATCGGCGGCACGAGGGGCAGGAACGTCGCGGGGTGCTTCTTCATCACGTCCAGGACGAGGTCCGGATCGAACTTCGGGAACAGCACGAGCCGCGCACCCATCGACATCGCGAAGGTGAGGCAGAGCGTGAGGCCGTACGCATGGAACATCGGCAGCACGGCGTAGACCACGCAGCCCTTGCCGCGCTGGATCGAGGGCACCCACGCCTGGGACTGAGCGGCGTTGGCGAGCAGATTGCGATGCGTGAGTGCCGCCCCCTTGGGCGCGCCGGTGGTGCCGGAGGTGTACTGGATGATCGCGAGGTCATCGGTGCCGGGGCTCGGGTGGGTCGCCGGGAGCGGAGCGCTCTGCACGAGGGAGTCCCAGGTGATGGTGCCCCGGACGCGTTCCGTGAGCGCAGCCCGCGACTCGCGCGCCTTGGCCACCGGCAGACGCAGGGCCACCCTGGTCAGGAAGGGCATCGCGCGGGTGACATCGACCGAGACGAGTGTCGTCACGGCGAGGTCGGCGGGGAACTCCTGCACGGTGGCGACGACCTTGTTCCAGACGATCGCGTGCTTCGCGCCGTGGTCCTCGAACTGTTTGCGGAGCTCTCGCGGCGTGTACAGCGGGTTGTGCTCGACGACGACCGCCCCGAGTCGGAGCACGGCGTAGAAGGCGACGATGTGCTGCGGGCAGTTCGGCAGCACGATCGCCACGGGATCGCCCGGTCGGACGCCCTGTGCGCGCAGACCCGCGGCGGCACGGTCGATGGCCTCCTGCAGCTGCGCGTAGGTCGTCTCGCGACCGAAGAACTGCAGGGCGGGGGCATCCGGATAGTCGCGCGCGGAGGCGGCGACGATGTCGATCAGTGATCCGGAGACGGGAGCGAGGTCCTGCGGCACGCCGTCGGCGTAGCTGGAGACCCACGGGCGAGGAGGCGTGTACGAGCTCACCCGCCCAGCATAGGGCGGGGTGGTTCAGGCTGCGGGACGGAACGGGCACGGCAACTAGACTGGGGGCGTGTCTGAAATCACCCCTGATCTTGTGCGCCATCTCGGCGTGCTCGCGCGCATCCAGCTCAACGACGACGAGGTGACGAGGCTCACGGGCCAGCTCGACGCCATCGTCGACAACATCGCGAAGGTGTCTGAGGTCGCAAGTCCCGACGTCGCCGCGACGAGTCATCCGATCCCGCTGAGCAACGTCTACCGTCCCGATGTCGTGGGAGAGACGCTCACCCACGAGCAGGTGCTCCAGAACGCGCCGGACCAGGCGGACGGCCGGTTCCGCGTCACCGCGATCCTGGGAGAAGAGCAGTGAGCGACATCATTCGCATGACCGCGGCGGAGCTCGCCGACAAGCTCGCGAGCCGCGAGATCTCGAGCGTCGAGGCCACTCGCGCCCACCTCGACCGCATCGCCGCCGTCGACGGCGACGTGCACGCGTTCCTGCACGTGAACGAAGGCGCGCTCGATGCTGCGGCAGCTGTCGACGCACAGCGCGCGGCGGGGGAGCAGCTCGGCCCGATCGCCGGGGTACCGCTCGCCATCAAGGACGTCCTGGTCACCACCGACCAGCCCACCACGAGCGGGTCACGGATCCTCGAGGGGTACCGCTCGCCGTACGACGCCACGGTGGTCGCGCGATCCCGTGCTGCGGGGCTCATCCCGCTCGGCAAGACCAACATGGACGAGTTCGCGATGGGCTCCTCCACCGAGCACTCGGCGTACGGCCCCACCCGCAACCCGTGGGACCTCGACCGCATCCCCGGCGGGTCCGGCGGAGGTTCCGCCGCAGCGGTCGCCGCCTTCGAAGCGCCTCTGGCCCTCGGCTCCGACACGGGAGGCTCGATCCGCCAGCCCGCGCATGTCACGGGCACTGTGGGTGTGAAGCCGACCTACGGCGGCGTCAGCCGGTACGGCGCGATCGCACTGGCTTCGAGCCTCGACCAGGTGGGTCCGGTCACGCGCACCGTGCTCGACGCCGGACTGCTGCACGACGCGATCGGCGGCCACGATCCGAAGGACTCCACGTCGCTGCGCGACCAGTGGCCCTCGTTCGCCGACGCCGCCCGCGAGGGCTCCCGCGGAGAGGTGCTCAAGGGGCTCAAGGTCGGAGTGATCCGCGAGCTCCCGGACAGCGGCTTCCAGCAGGGCGTCGCGGAGTCGTTCCGCAGTGCGCTCGCGCTCATGGAGGCGCAGGGTGCGGAGATCGTCGAGATCGGCGCCCCGCATTTCGAGTACGGCGTGGCGGCGTACTACCTGATCCTCCCCGCCGAGGCCTCCAGCAACCTGGCGAAGTTCGACTCGGTGCGCTTCGGCCTCCGCGTCACCCCGGACGGCAACCCCACCGTCGAGGACGTCATGTCCGCGACGCGGGATGCCGGCTTCGGCGATGAGGTGAAGCGCCGCATCATCCTCGGCACGTACGCCTTGTCTGCCGGATACTACGACGCGTACTACGGCAGCGCGCAGAAGGTGCGCACCCTCATCCAGCAGGACTTCGCGAACGCCTTCGCCGACGTCGACGTCATCGCGACGCCCTCGGCACCGACGACCGCATTCAAGATCGGCGAGAAGATCGACGACCCGCTGCAGATGTACCTCAACGACATCACGACCATCCCGGTGAACCTCGCCGGCGTGCCCGGCATCTCGATCCCTAGCGGTCTGGCCGCGGAGGACGGGCTGCCTGTCGGCATCCAGTTCATCGCTCCGGCACGGGAGGACGCGCGGCTCTACAAGGTCGGGGCGGCCGTCGAGACGCTGCTGGTCGATTCGTGGGGAGCGCCGCTCCTCACGCGTGCACCCCAGCTCGTGGGAGGGACCCGCTGATGGCCACCGCCAAGCTCATGGACTTCGACAAGGCGCTGGAGCTGTTCGAGCCCGTACTCGGGTTCGAGGTGCACGTCGAGCTCAACACACACACGAAGATGTTCTCCGACGCGCCGAACCCGGCGCACGAGCTTTACCACGCCGCGGAGCCGAACACCCTGATCGCACCCGTCGACCTCGGACTGCCGGGTTCCCTGCCGGTGGTCAACGAGACCGCGATCCGCTCGTCGATCAGCCTCGGCCTCGCGCTCGGCTGCTCGATCGCCCCGTCGAGTCGCTTCGCGCGGAAGAACTACTTCTACCCGGACCTCGGCAAGAACTATCAGATCTCCCAGTACGACGAGCCGATCGCCTTCGAGGGATCGGTCGAGGTCGAGCTGGAAGACGGCACCATCGTGCAGATCCCGATCGAGCGGGCGCACATGGAGGAGGACGCGGGCAAGCTGACTCACATGGGTGGTGCCACCGGGCGCATCCAGGGCGCGGAGTACTCGCTCGTCGACTACAACCGTGCGGGCGTCCCGCTCGTCGAGATCGTCACGAAGACGATCTTCGGCACCGAGCACCGGGCGCCCGAGGTCGCCAAGGCGTATGTCGCGACCATCCGTGACATCGTGCGCAGCCTCGGAATCTCGGAGGCACGTCTCGAGCGCGGAAACCTGCGCTGCGATGCGAACGTCTCCCTCCGCCCTCGCGGCCAGGAGAAGCTCGGCACGCGCACCGAGACGAAGAACGTCAACTCGATGCGCTCCGTCGAGCGCGCGGTGCGGTACGAGATCCAGCGTCAGGCGCAGATCCTCGCCGACGGCGGCACCATCACGCAGGAGACCCGGCACTGGCACGAGGACACCGGCACGACCTCGCCGGGGCGTCCGAAGTCGGATGCCGATGACTACCGCTACTTCCCCGAGCCCGACCTGCTCCCCGTGGAGCCAGCGGCCGAGCTGATCGAGGAGCTGCGGGCGCAGCTTCCGGAGCAGCCCGTCGCTCGCCGTCGTCGGCTGATGACGGAGTGGGGATTCACCGACCTCGAGTTCCAGGACGTGCGCAACGGAGGCCTCCTCGACGTCGTCGAGGCGACCATCGTCGCCGGAGCCACGCCCGCGACCGCGCGCAAGTGGTGGACAGGTGAGATCACCCGCCTGGCGAACGCGCAGGAGAAGGATGCCACCGAGCTGGTGTCGCCCGAGAACGTCGCCGCGGTGCAGAAGCTCGTCGACGCCGGCACGCTGACCGACAAGCTCGCCCGACAGGTGCTCGAGGGTGTCATCGCTGGAGAGGGCACGCCTCAGGAGGTCGTGGACAGCCGCGGGCTGGCCGTCGTCTCGGACGACGGCGCGCTGATCGCCGCCATCGACGACGCTCTCGCCGCACAGCCCGACGTGCTCGCGAAGATCAAGGACGGCAAGGTCCAGGCCGCCGGTGCCGTGATCGGCGCCGTGATGAAGGCCATGAAGGGTCAGGCGGACGCCGCTCGCGTCCGGGAGCTCGTGCTGGAGCGCGCTGCGCAGTGACAGCGTCCCCCTGGCCTCATGTCTGAGGCCGGGGGGACAATGGACTCATGGGACACGGTGACGGCAGAGGGCGCATCGTCTCGTCCGCCGATGCCGACGACACCGGCACCAGCATCCTGCATGTCGACATGGATGCGTTCTACGCGGCCGTCGAGGTGCTCGACGACCCGAGCCTGCGTGGACTCCCGCTGATCATCGGATCGCCCGACGGCCGGTCCGTGGTCTCGAGCGCCTCGTACGAGGCGCGGCGCTACGGGGTGCGTGCCGCGATGCCGGTCTCGCAGGCGATGCGCCTGTGCCCGTCGGCGCGGATCGTCCCTCCGCACTTCCATCGCTACCACGAGGTCTCCCGACAGGTGATGGCGATCTTCGAGTCGTTCACGCCTCTCGTCGAGCCGCTGTCGGTCGATGAGGCGTTCCTCGACGTCCGTGGGGTGCGGCGACTGTGGGGGAGTCCTGCCCGGATCGCGCAGCTCGTGCGCGAGCGGGTGCAGGACGAGGTCGGGATCACCTGCAGCGTCGGAGTGGCCGCGACCAAGCACGTGGCGAAGATGGCGTCGACCATCTCGAAGCCGGACGGGATGCTCGTCATCCCGGCATCCGACACTCAGGCGTTCCTCGACCCGCGACCGGTGCGCGCGATGTGGGGTGTCGGTCCGAAGGCGGCCGAGGCGTTGGAGGGACGCGGCATCCGGACCATCCGCGACATCCGCACCTCGTCGCGCGAGATGCTCGATCGCGCCGTCGGGCCGGCGCTCAGTGCGCGGCTCACGGAGCTCGCCCGGGGCGAGGATCCCCGGGCGGTCGAGACGGAGCGGGTCGAGAAGAGCATCGGTCACGAGGAGACCTTCGACACCGACGTGACCGACCGCACCTTCCTCCGCGCGGAGCTTCTGCGTCTCGCCGACCGCGTCGCTGCGCGGCTGCGCAGAGCGGAGTGGGAGACCGCGACCGTGGCCATCAAGATCCGTTTCGACGACTTCCGCACACTCAGCCGCTCCCAGACGCTCCCCGAGCCGACAGCCGTGGGGCAGCGGATCGGCGAGGCCGCCCAGGCGCTGTTCGACCAGATCGACCGGCGCGACCCGGTGCGACTCGTCGGAGTCCGCGCCGAGAAGTTGCGCCCCGCGGGTGGCGGGGGCTTCGGGCTGTGGGACGACGACGAGGACTGGCGACGGGTGGAGGGCGCGGTGGACGACGCCGTCGCGCGGTTCGGCACAGCGACGATCAGCCGAGCCAGGCACATCGGCCGGGGCGAGGGGCGGGGCGCTGCACGGCATCCGAAAGCGCACGGACTGGATTGACCCGTCCCACGCACGTTTCCTGGACTACCGTGGAGCCATGGCCAACATTGCATTGGAACTCGGAAAGCAGGCCGCGTCGTTCGGCGTGAAGAGCGCCTACGGAGAGCCGCAGGACGTCGACGGCGTGAGCATCACGCCGGTCGCCTTCACCTACTCGGGCTTCGGCGGCGGAAGCGGCGAGGGAGCGGAAGGCGGGGGCGGCGGAGGTGTGTCCGTGCCCGTCGGCGTGTACGTGCGTCGCGAGGAGGGGCTGCGGTTCGAGCCGAACATCGTCACGCTGCTCGTGGTCGCGGTTCCGTTCGTCTGGGTGGCCGGGCGAGCACTCTCCCGCATCATCCGTGCCCTCAAGAAGTGAGGATCCCGTCGCGGCAGCGCTCGAACGCGCCGCGACGCTGATCGTCGACGACGTCCACGCCCTCGCTGCAGCCAACCCCGTCGTGCTGATCGACGGGCGCAGCGGAGCCGGCAAGACGTCGCTCGCCCGGATGCTCGTCGAGCGCTGGCCGATCGCCGGCCGTGTGCAGTCGATCGCGCTCGACTCGATCTACCCCGGATGGGACGGCCTGCACGACGGCGTCGAACGGGCTCTGGACGGCATCCTCCGTCCGCATGGACGGGGCCTGCTCGGGTACTGGCGGCGCTGGGATTGGGAGCGGGGCGCAGAGGCCGAGGTCCATGCGGTGGATCCTGCCCTGGGTGTGATCCTGGAGGGCAGCGGAGTGCTGACGCCGGCGACGGCGAAGATCGCGGACGTGCGGATCTGGCTCGAATCCGCCGAGGACGGACGCAAGGCACGCGCGCTGAAGCGCGACGGAGACACCTACCGCCCGCACTGGGATCGCTGGGCTCGACAGGAGAGCGATCACCTGCTGCGCGACCAGCCGCAGGCTCTGGCGACCAGGGTGATCGACGTCCCCTGAGGGTCAGAACGCCTGATCAGCGGCGTCGATGAGCAGTTCGAGGCGATATCCGAGCCAGTCGTAGACGCCGTATCTCGCGTCGTCCTCGTCACGGTCGTCGTCGTCCTCGATCCCCAGGCGCGACGCGATGATCAATCGGAGCGCAGTGAGGGTCCGCAGCCATGCGTCGATGTCCGGCAGGGGGATGGTGATCTCGTGCTCTGCGAAAGCCTCATCCTGGGACATCGAGGTGAGGTCGCCGCGCAACGGAGCGAGGGCGGCCCGTACGACATCGGCGTCGTGCGCACGCCGATCGAGCAGATCGTCCCGCGTCGCATCCTGGAAGGCCTTCGCGGCATCGTCGTCCTGCGGATAGGCGTCAGGTACCAGACGTCCGATCGCAGGATCGCTGAGGTCGCGATCCGCCCCGACCAGCTCACGGAAGTCATCGACGAGCTGGGCGAGCTGAGCACCCTCGGCCCGGGCCAGGTTCAGCTGCACGACGTCTCCGTCATCGACCGCTCCTGCGCACCGTCGCCCAGAGGCCGTAGTCGTGCATGGCCTGCGCATGGACCTCCATGGTCTCGCGCGGGCCGGTGGCGACGATCGCGTGTCCCTCGTGGTGCACGGCACGCATCAGCTGCGTGGCCCGTTCCAGCGAATAGCCGAAGTACGTGCGGAAGACGCGGACGACATAGCTCATCAGGTTCACCGGGTCGTTCCATACGACCACCTCCCACGGCTCGAGCGGGGCCGCGGTCAGATCGGTGGCCTCGTCGAGATCGATGTCGGGAGAGGCGAGGGGAGTCATGCCCACCCCAGTTCGTGCAACTGTCGGTCGTCGATGCCGTAGAAGTGGGCGATCTCATGCACGAGGGTGGTGTGCACCTCGTCGCGCAGCTCATCGTCGCTCTCGCAGGCGGCGAGATGCGGCTCGCGGTAGACGACGATGCGATCCGGCAGCTCGCCGGTCCCGTACTGGGTTCGTTCTGTGAGGGCGAGGCCGTCGTACAGACCCAGAAGATCGAGACTGCCGTCTTCGGGGCGATCCTCGACGACGAAGACCACGTTGTCGAGCCCGTCGACCATCTCGTCGGGCAGCCGGTCGAGCTCGTCGATCACGAGCTC
Organism: Microbacterium sp.; assembly: GCF_041641055.1. GTDB lineage: Bacteria > Actinomycetota > Actinomycetes > Actinomycetales > Microbacteriaceae > Microbacterium. The sequence continues at coordinate 185,218 of NZ_JBEPZB010000003.1, read as the reverse complement.
CTCGAATGCTGCTGAATCCATCTCCATCGCTACCAGCCTATTGCCGCGACGCGGTGCCCGCGTCAGTGGAGGAAGACGAGCAGGCCGGCGACGGCGATGAACAGGACGCCGAACACGCTGTTCAGCGTCCGCTGTCCCCTCGCCGATCGGGTGAGGCTGCGGAACGGGCGTGCCGCCGCGGCGAAGAAGCCCCACATCACGACGATGTCGACCACGATCACCGTCGCGATGAGCGTCAGGTATTGGGGGAGCTGCGGCTGGTCGAGGCGGATGAACTGGGGGATGAACGCGAGGAAGAAGACGATGGCCTTCGGGTTGAGGAGATTCACCCAGAAGCCGCGCCGGATCATCGACCAGTGGCCCTCGTGGAGGTCGATCGTCGTCTCGTCGTCGCTGCCGGTCGTGACCGGTTTCGACAGGATGAGTCGGATGCCGAGGAAGACGAGGTACGCAGCGCCGGCGTAGCGGATCGCGTTGAACAGCAGCTCTGAGCGGGAGACGATCAGTCCGAGCCCGGCCGCCACGATGGCGACGTGCACGATCAGGGCGAGCTGCTGGCCGATGATGCCCCAGATCGAGCGTCGCCATCCCTGACTGAGGGCGTTCGACATGGTGTTGATCGCTCCGGCACCGGGGGTGAAGCTGATGACCACGCAGGCGGCGAGGAGGGGGAACCAGACGGCGAGCGGCACCACGCAATCCTATGGCTGTCCGCTCGCCGTCTGACGCCGCACTCAGACGAGCGACTCCGGACGCAGATCGATTCGGCGCAGGAGCTGCGCGTTGAGTGCGACGACGATCGTCGACAGCGACATGAGAATCGCACCCACCGACATCGGGAGGACGAAGCCCACCGGCGCGAGGATCCCCGCGGCCAGGGGGACGGAGAGCAGGTTGTATCCGGCAGCCCACCAGAGATTCTGCGTCATCTTGCGATAGCTCGATCGTGAGAGCTCGATGACCGACAGGACCGTGCGTGGGTCGTCACTCGCGAGTATCACCCCGGCCGAGGCGATCGCCACATCGGTTCCGGCTCCGATCGCAAGCCCGACATCGGCCTGCGCGAGTGCGGGCGCGTCGTTCACTCCGTCACCGACCATCGCGACCGTGCGCCCTTCCGCCTGCAGCGACTGGACGCGCGAGGCCTTGTCTTCGGGACGGACGCCGGCGAACACTCTGTCGATCCCGAGCTGTGCGGCGACCGATTCGGCGACGGCCGCAGCATCGCCGGTGACCATCACGACCTCGATCCCGCGGGAATGGAGCGCTCTCACCGCGTCTGAGGACTCGGGGCGCACCTCGTCGGCCAGGCGGAGCGCCCCGACGACGCGGTCGTCGACGACGACATGCAGGATGATCGCGCCTTCGGCGCGCCATGCATCCGCGATGGGCAGCTCGGATCCCGAGATACCCGCAAGCAGGCGCGGACCCCCCACACTCACCCGACGACCCTCCACGGTGGCGCTGACGCCGATGGCGGGGGAGGAGCTGAAGTCGGTCGCCGTCGGGACCGTGAGTTCGCGCGACGCGGCGTGCGCCACGATCGCCTTCGCGAGCGGATGCTCGGAATCCGTCTCGGCCGCGGCAGCGAGGGCCAGCAGCGCGTCCGGATCGATGCCCTCCTCCGCCTCGATCGCGGTCACCGTCGGGGCGCCCTTCGTCAGCGTTCCGGTCTTGTCGAAGAGCACGGTGTCGACGGTGCGCATCGTCTCGAGCGACAGGCGATCCTTCACCAGCACACCGGCTCGCGCTGCCCGCTCGGTCGCGATCGAGACGACGAGGGGAATGGCCAGCCCGAGGGCATGCGGGCAGGCGATCACGAGCACGGTGATCGTACGCACGACCGCTTCATCGGGCATGCCCACGAGAGACCACACGATCGCCGTGACGACGGCTGCACCGAGGGCGAACCAGAAGAGCCACGCGGCGGCGCGATCGGCGATCCGCTGCGCCCGGGAGGAGGATGCCTGGGCATCGGCGACGAGCTTGCGGATACCCGCGAGAGCCGTGTCGGATCCGACGGCGGTGACCGCGACCCGCAGACCCGAATCCGTCGCCACCGTGCCCGCGACGACCACATCGCCCACGGAGCGCCGAACGGTCCTGGACTCACCGGTGATCATCGACTCGTCGAGGTTCGCCGTACCTGTGACGATCCGTCCGTCGGCGGGCAGTCGTCCGCCAGGGCGGACGACGACCACATCCCCGACGTGGAGATCGGCGGGGGAGACGAGGACGGTCTCGCCGTGCTCGACCCGCTCCGCTTCGTCGGGGAGCAGTGCGGCGAGCGAATCGAGCGCGGACGTGGTCTGCGCCAGGGACCGCATCTCGATCCAGTGTCCGAGGAGCATGATGACGATCAGCAGTGCCAGCTCCCACCAGAACTCCAGCTCGTGATGGAGCAGCCCGAGGCTCGCTCCCCACGATGCGAGGAAGGCGACGCTGATGGCGAGGGCGATCAGCAGCATCATCCCGGGCTTGCGGCTGCGCAGTTCGCTCACGGCTCCGGAGAGGAATGGGGCTCCTCCCCAGATGAACATGACCGATCCGAGTGCGGGAGAGATCCATCGCGCCCACCCCGCCACCTCGTAGCCCAGGATCATGGCGAACATCGGCGAGGTTAGGACGACCGGGACCGCGACGACGAGCATGATCCAGAACAGGCGCCGGAACTGACCTGTGTGGCCCGCATGCCCGGCGTGGTCTGCATGCTCGGTGTGGCCTGCATGCGCCGAGTGGGCTGATGACGCGGCGTGGGGCTCATGCGCGTGCTCGGCCTGCTCGTGACGATGTGCGTTATCGGGGATGGTCATGATGACGCTCCTTCTGTGGTGTCACAGATCGTCAACATAGTACCCCCTGGGGGTATTCCGAACAGGGAAAACACAGAAGGTCCGAGTCTTTCGACTCGGACCTTCTGATTGGGGTGAGTAACGGGACTCGAACCCGCGACATCCGGCACCACAAGCCAGCGCTCTACCAGCTGAGCTATACCCACCATGTGCCGACGTGATCGGCAACCAGACGAGTCTATTACATGTTCGGAGTGAACTCTGACACGGTGCGGGCAGCGATGTCGCGGGCGTCGTCGCTGGAGGGCCCTGGTTCGTCGACGAAGACCGCCTCGCGGTAGTACCGGAGCTCGCGGATCGACTCCAGGATGTCGGCCAGAGCGCGGTGGCCGCCGTCCTTCGCCGGCGCCTGGAAGAACACTCGCGGGTACCACCGGCGTGACAGCTCTTTGATGCTCGAGACATCGACGTTGCGGTAGTGGAGCCACTGATCGACCTGGGGCATGTACTTGGCGAGGAACATCCGATCGGTGCCGATCGTGTTGCCGGCAAGCGGTGCTTTGCGCTCGAGCGGTACGAAACGTCGGATGTACTCGAGCGTCTGTGCCTCTGCGTCGGCGAGCGAGACGCCTTCGGGGATCTCGGTGATCAGCCCCGAGGTCTCATGCATCTTCGTCACGAAGTCGTTCATGTGCGCGAGGGCCTCGTCGCTCGCGCGGATCACCACCTGGAACCCGGGATCGATCGGTCGAAGCTCGAAGTCCGTGATGACGACTGCGATCTCGACGAGCTCGTCGACAGAGAGATCGAGACCGGTCATCTCACAGTCGATCCAGACGAGGCGGTCGTTCTCTGAGGCAGATACCATGTCGTCATCCTATCGACGGCTCCGACATCCGAACCGGCGCGGTACGGTAGATCTGTGCGCCTCCGTAGCTCAGGGGATAGAGCAGGAGCCTTCTAATCTCTTGGTCGCAGGTTCGAATCCTGCCGGGGGCACGAGGCCTCAGGGCGGGATACGGTCACCCAGCGCGAAGCGCGGCGATAGCGTCATCCGCTCTCCAGAAGTCGCCGACGAGGCGGAAAGCCGCCGTGGCGAGATGCAGCCGCTCAGCGCGATAGCGGATACCGAGCGGGTCGGGGATGAGTCGCAGGTGGCCGAGGACCCGGCCTCGTGCGTCCTGCACGCGCCAGAGGTGGGACGAGGCTCGGACGAGATGCTCTTTCGCCGTCGACAGCCGAGGCGTTGCATAAGGGACCTCAGGCGAGGACGTGATCAGGGTGTCGGACATCGAATCTCCTTTCGTGATTCGAACGTATGACCTACCACCGACATTCGCTCCGGACTGTTCGTGACGGCAGCACCCTGAGTTCTCCTGCACATCGAGGCTCCCGTCGGAGTTCTGCAGAGTCTCCGTGTTCGCGTTCCTTCTCGCACCCGTCGAGCGCGCACTCTTGAGCAATCCGGACGGATGCTCCGGGCACTCGAGGAGAGAACATGCACGATCTAGTGACCATCGTCGGCAACGTCGCCACCGATCCCACTCAGGGACGCACGGCGAGCGGGGTGCCGGTGACCAACTTCCGTCTCGCGAGCACGCATCGCCGATTCGACGACGCCAGCCAGACCTGGATCGACGTGTCCACGAACTGGTATTCGGTGGCGGCATTCCGCCAGCTCGCCGAGCATGCGAAGGTCTCGCTGCGCTCGGGGGACAGCGTGATCGTGACAGGACGGATGAGGATCCGGGCGTGGGAGAACAACGGCAAGCAGGGGACCAGCGTCGACATCGACGCGGATGCGATCGGCCACGACCTGCGATGGGGCACCACGGCGTATCGACGCACTCCTCGTGCGGCCGGCGCGGAGCCGCCGCGGCGGACGGAACGGTCCTCCCCTTCCGCAGCCGATCCGGACCCTTCCGCACTCGACTCGGGGCACTCTGACGACGTCCCTGAGATCGAGACTCCGTGGGCACATATCGACCCCTCCGACTCGTCCTCCGAACCGTTCGCAGACGCGCACGGTCTGCCGACTTCGGTGTCCTGAAGACCGGCCGCAAGGCCATGGCGGCGGCGGCGGTCGCGACGGATCGGGGGCGCGCCCGTAGACTCGACGCGTGCTTCGACGTTCGGTCTCCTCCGTGACGCGCGCGGCTGTGGCCGCGGCCGCCGGCGCATCGCTCGTTCTCCTGCTCTCTGCCTGCGGTCCCACCGAGCCGCCCTCGCCGGATCCGACGGAGAGCGCTCCGTCGCCGTCTCCCTCTGCGACAGCGTCGGCACCTACCTACGTTCCGGACGGAACTGCGGACGACAACCTTCCGCTGTTCGCAGCGGTCACGGCGAAGGTGTGGTCGTCGGATCAGAAAGTCGCTGGGCGCGCGTACATCGACGCCCTGGTCGCGGCGGGATTCGACCGTTCCGCGATGCAGGTGACGCAGGACGTGTCAACGGTCGGCAACCCCGCCGAGAGCATTCAATTCTCTGTGCGGTGGGGAGACGACGAGTGCCTGGTCGGGCAGGTCGGTCCGTCGACGGGACAGCCGGTGACTGTCGTACTGCCCCAGTTGGCGGAGGGGCGTTGCCTCGTCGGGGAGACCAGGGCGATCGACTGGTGACGGCTCGCTCCGCTCTGTGAGACCACCTGTTCCCTGACCGCCTGCTCTCTCAGGTCGCTTCGAAGGTGCGGGCTGCTGAGGCCGGTAGGCTGGAGTGTCGATCTTCGACGCCAACAGAAGGAGCGGTTTTCGGTGGCTGAGTACATCTGTCTAGACCTATCCCAATATTCTCCCGGCTGACCTCGCAACTCCTCGTGCCCGCTCTTCGACCCATGGCCACGCCGGTGGCTCGATACGTCCGGCTTGAATATCGCAGAAGCGCATTATGTATGTGGGGCAGCGCTACTCGGTCGCGCTTCTGGTGGCTGAAGATGTCGAAACCGCTAGGGCGACTTTGCGAGCAACTGCTAGTCAGAGGGGCCCGTGGCTCCCCAGCTGGTCCTGGGCCGGATCGGCACGCGGGCGGTGCAGCGGATGACTGTCCCGTCAAAGTGTTGTCGCTTCGCTAGTCTTCGACCATGGGAAAACCTCCGAAAGGGCCGACCGTCGATGCGCTGGAAGAATTGCGATCGCATGCCGAGGAATGCGGTCTTGCTGCCACGGTGGTTTCGGAAGGTGAAGACTCTGAGGACGGTATCGATCGCTGGATCGAGATCGAGTTCCGCAACGGGCCGTCAAAACGGCGGCTGTTGTTCTACGAGGACGATGCACCCGTCTTGAGTCGACATGCCCTCGACAAGGTGTTTTTCATTGGGGACTACCTCGCGTGGGCAGATGAGGCGTCGCAGTCTATTGAGGCACTCGTCATTCAAAGCGCTCCCGGCGGTCTGTCCCGTAGCCCGCAACTCACGCGAATCCCTGGCGCCACGCTCGTATACGATGAGGAGCCCGATGACCGTCGGAGCTTCGTCAAAGATGCCACGCTCGAAGTCGCGCGGGATGGTCATCGGCTGCTGTTGACCTCGGCCTCGGAGTTGGGGCGCTTGCTGATCGGTCGAATGAACAGCAGATCGAAGGTCCTCCGCATCGAGGGATACACAGTTGATCGGCACGACACGACGATCCAACTGCTGGAACGACTTTCCGGGTCCTTCTTCTTCGACATTGATGTCCTGTATGGGGTGTCGATGACACTCCGCAGAAAGCGAGCGAGCCGCGGGCGCGCCGCTCAGAGCAGGTCGACAAAGAAGCCTGAGTTTCCGCGTAGCGAGTACGCGTCTGAAGCGCTCGCCCTATACCAATACGGCCGCTCCGCGTACGGGCTTCCGCTGCTTGAGTTTCTTGCTTACTACCAGTCGATCGAGTTTTTCTTCCCTGCCTTTGCTCATGCTGAAACCTCCGCTGCCTTGCGAACCGAGCTGATGAACCCCCGATTCAACCCGTCGAGCGACAACGACCTCTCGCGCTTGATCCAGCTCGCCGCTCCTGCTGTCCGCGCCGGTGTGGGGGAGCGCGAACAGCTCAAGGCGACGTTGAGAGCCGCGACCACACGTGAGGGCCTGCGAGAGGCCATCACGCGTATCGAAGCGTCTGGCGACAAGAGCCTCGTATCGAAGGGCGGTGGAGTGAAAGGGACCGTACCGTTGCGCGCGGACAATGAAGATATTCGTGAGCAGGTTGCTGAGCGCATCTATGTCATTCGGTGCCGCATCGTGCACACGAAGCAGGACGGCGGCCCGCAGGGTGAGGAGCTTCTGCTCCCGACTAGCGAAGAAGCCACGAAGCTTGCGGGTGACACCGCGCTGCTGCGATATGTGGCTCAACAGGCCATATTCAGCCAAGGCGCGCGGCGAAACGACTGAAGATACCTCGTGGTTGATTCGGTGCGGTGCGGTGCGGTGCGGTGCGCATAGCTCAGCGCTGCCACGCACTGGGAACTCCACCGCAGCGTCTGCCGCGTGTTGAGCATCACCACTTGGGCGATCACTGGCCTGAGTGCTGAAGCCACAGCCAACAGTAAGTAGATGGCCGGGCGAAGTGGCGACAACCTGGCGGAGGGTGGGCACAATGAGTGCTCAAGGGCGCAGGTTCGACGCGTCTTGAGCGCCGCCGGTCGGGGCCGTATTTGGTCTGACTAACGGCGCAAGAAATTATGCAGTCCGCCGCGGATCAGCGGTCTCGGAGTTTCCGCTGTTGGATCTGTGCGCGAATGTACTTGGTCGCTCCCCATAAGCCGTTTCGGGCGGCGGCGGGGTTGGTTCGATGAGCATGATGGACGAGATCATGGCAGGGCGGGCAGACAGGGACAAGGTCCATGAGGCGCTCCGCGCCCAGGTTCTTGTATGTGCGGTGGTGCAGATGCATCCCCGGTCTGCGAGGAGCATCGCAGACGTAGCACTCCTTGGGGAGAGCGGATGCCCAGTAGCGTGCGCGCACCTCGGCCCAGGCCCGCGAGTTGATGTACTCGCGGTATCCGGCGCGGGAGACCGTCCCTCGGCCCGGGATGCCCAACGTTCAGCCTTCCCAGTGAGCGCGAACGTGTGCGGCGTGTTGAGCTCGCACCGTTTCGTTAGCCGCGAGGGTGCGTCGTACCTTCTCCGGGTCGATGGCGAGGCGCAGCGCGTCGAAGCGGCTGTAATCGTCAAGCCCTGGAGTCTTGCTGTGCTCGACGGGGTCGAAGCGTTGAGCCCATCTCGTGCCATCCAGCGAGGCCCATGCAGCCCCGACGGACGAGGGCCAGACCGATGGTTGCTCTTCTAGTATGGCCGTCGCCTGAGTCCGCAGGTATGAGACTAGGAGCAGACAAGCGCCGCACGCCGGGGCGTTCGCCGTCGCCCTCTCATTCGCTTCATGTTCGTCCACCGTCGGGAAGGTCGAGCGGGGCCCGGACTCCGCACGTCGATCGCAGAGCGAGCGGCCATCGGGCATCCAGACGTGGACGGTCTTGGGGTCCTGGTTAGGCATGGCCAGATGCTATCTCGACGCTCAGACGTCGGGAGCTCTTGGGCCGTTCCAAAACAGCAAGAGGCCCCCACCTCGGACGAATCCAGGTGGGGGCCATGGGGCTCAGACGGTGCGGTAGAGGTGTCGGAGTATGTCGGAAGGTGCTGAGATGACCTTCGCGGGGTCGGTCGAAATGACCACAGCTTGCAAGGGCTCGCCCGCGTCAAGGCGTTTCGCCAGGCTCCGGGCCGTGCCCTTGTTGTAGTGACCAAGCATCTCTCCGCCGACGTGAATCGCCACGGCGTTGGGGTCGTGGGGGTTATCAGGCTCGCGCACGAGTGCGGCGGGCCCGAGTTTCGCCCTGCCGGTGTAGTAGTGCGTGCCGCGAACCTTGACCCCGAAGATACCGAGTCGACGTAGATAACGGTTGTCGACGTTGATGAGCTTGCCTGTCGTGTCCTCGGCTAGCCATAGTGCTCCAACATGGCGCACGAGGTGTAGCGGAGGTAGGCCATCGGCGCGGGGAACGAGTAGCTCCGCTTGCCGTTCCGTGGGGAGGTAGACGCTCTCGTATCCCTCTGGCGGAGCAGCGACAAGCTCCGAGCGGTAGGTCACGACGGGGCGACGCTGTGCGGGGGCCTCACCTGGACTCACGGACGCGATGCCCAGTACCTCGCGAATCGAGTTGAGTAGACCCATGCGGTCATCCTAGGGTTTAGCGCGAGTCCGTCACGCGGCAACTTCTCGCCGGAGACTGGCGACCGGGGCCTGGTGGTAGTCGAGAGCCTCGGAGCGGGCCGTCGCGGCTCGGTCGAGAGAAGCTGTGGCGGCGTCGATGACAGCAGCGAGGGGAGGACCTGAGCTCGCACAGCTAGGCGCGGGGGGCAGTTGCAAGCGCGCCCGTAGGGTCGCTAACGCCGAGCGGGGTCGTCATACGTGCGCCGGGGGACTTCGCCCACTGAGCAGACGAGCTCGCTCGCTCGGAGGAGGTCGACGAGGCGGAGGACGCTGGCGGCGTGGGCGGTAGCCATGTCGCGGAGCGCGTGGGCGGTAGCCATGTCGCGGAGCGCGTGGTCGGCGGCGATCATCGGTCGATCCCGCGAGTGTGCTGAGCGCCTACGCCGTCCTCGATGAGGTAGCCGACCTCACGTCCGTGCGTGTCGCGAGCGACGAGAACAGTGGTCGTCGGGCTGACAAAAACCTCACCGAGAGGGACCGCGACGGGTCGCTGGTAAAGATAGGCGTGGTTCGCAACGAAGGTCAAGGAGACTCCTAGGATCGGGGGGTGGATGATGCAGGATTTGTTGCCGGGCTTTTTTCTGGACTCGCGGTATGGGCCGTCAGCGGCGTTGTGCTCGCCTTCGTCGCCGTCGTACGACAGAGACGAGCCCGCCGCCGCGAAATCATCTCGCTCGTGAACAGGGCCCACGCCGTGATGTTCAGCGCGATGGGCGAGCGCCTCTTCGACGAGGCATGGATCGCAAACTCCGATCGCCCACTGCGTGAGGTGAAGAAGCAGTACGACGATCTGACGGCCCAAGCACTGAACCTTTTCGAGCCCGCTGAGAGCGACGTGGCCTTTTGGTGCGCGGTCGAGTTGTACGCCGGATGGCGCTCGCCACTGCACGGGATCATGGAGGCGGGTCTGCCGCGAGAAGCGAGTAAGGACGGAATGCGGATCGTGGACCCGGGATCGATGTGGCAACCGTGGGATCTTCCGCGAGTGGAGCTCTTGGCAGAGTGGGCCAACGTGACTTGGCCCTGGGACTACGGATCTCGCAGAGGCCCTGCGTACGGGACACTGGGGTCGCCGGGCGACAGAGCACGGCACGAACTTGTGCCGCCTAACTCCGACGTCAACGGAGACATGCTTACGGCGTATGCGAACTTGCTCACGCCGCCCAACTGGGAGCCATCGCCGCGCCGTGCTCGCGAACTCAGAAAGATGTTCCCGCCGGCTGTGGAGGCGTGACAGCTCGGACTCTCAGGAAGCTCCAGGCGGGCAACCCTGGAACTCGCGCGGACAGGGAGACGCTATGCCTCTCCGGGACGTCGTCGGTGGGGGTAGGGGGAGAGCCCCCCAGGGTCTGCGGCAACGGCGGACGCGGAGCGTCGAATGCGCGCCCGCCGATACCGTCGCTACGTTGAGCAACATGGCCCGCACAGTCCCGCATGTCCACGCCGACGTCATTGATGTTTCAAATCGTGTGATGAGGTATCGCCGGGCTCCCGAGTCGGAACAACTCAGCGCCATCGCCGAACTCACGCGGCGGCGCGTGGCCTTCTCAGGGACGTTCGCGGCTACCGTGGCGGCGCTCGTCGTGGCGTCTCTCGTCGGCGTGGTTGCGGCGTATACCTCGTACCTCTCGCTCGCGGCGCAGTCAGTAGCCGCCGGGCGCGAGGATGCTATAGCGCTCTCGGAATCATTTCGAGAGATGGGCGCGGGGAACCAGTCTGCGGATGCCCTGGAGCTCGCGACCCAAGCCACGCGCCTCCTGGCGGATACGGCGGAACTGGTGCCGGGCAGTCTTGTGATCTTGGCGTGCGCGACGATCCTGACTCTCATGTGGGCCTGGTGGCGCACTCGCCGAGCGAGCATCGCAGGCGCGTGGCTCGCGGTGTACGCGATGGAGCCGGAGCTCGCCGGGGATACGCCGGCTCAGGTCGTCGAGGGTCGAGGGCTGTGGTCGCGCCTCGCTCGTCGGAGGTGAGCGTCGCATAGGTGATCGGGCCGCCCGCGCCGGCAGAGGCGACGAGGGCGGTGTCTGCCGCTCGTCCAAGGACACTGAAGCGGAGCGGCAGGGTTGGCGTGCGCCCGGCGCTCACGCGGGTACACAGTCCGCTGAGCGCTCATCGCGCGGACCCCCCAAGGATCGCCGGATGCTCACCCCACCGCGGTTCTTACTCCCTGAGTGCACTCTCGTGGGTGGAAAGGAGAACGCCGACGGAGCTCACTGGCGCACCGGCCACGGCGCGGCAATGAGGAAGGCTGGCTAGACGCCCGTGAGCGTCGCCACGAGTCAGGGGTGCCAGACCGTCTTGCGCTTGCCGGGCACCCGCAGAGCTCCCGGCATTCGGCGCGCGGACTTCGGAAGGGACGGAGAGGCCGACTCGCCCGGGCGCTGGCGGCGGTCGTGCTGAATCGCAGCCTGTATAACGCGGCGTGCTCGATTCTTCTTCTGAAACATGGGGGCCTTTCGCACCATGTGAGCAGGCAGAGGAAAACAGCGAGCTATGCGCATACGATGGCAGACGCTATGCCGCTCCGGGCTTTCGTCGGTGGGGGTAGGGGGAGTCACCCCCCCCCAGGGGGTCTGACATACTCATCCGCATGAGCGAACAACCACTGATGATCGTTGACCCGACTCAAGCATCGGGAGTGACCAGCGCAGAACTCGAGAACATACGCGGGACCGTGACCTTGAGCACGATCATCGAGGTCATCGATGAAGCTGGAACGCTCGCGGCGAACGCCCCGAGCATGGGCCAAGAGGAACTCGCCGGAGCAGTTGCCGCGCTCGCCGATCAGGTGCGCCAGCTTGCGGGCGAGGTCTACCAGATCGCGCGTGGGGCTCAGCACGCACGCCTCTTGGTGGACATCGGCGACGACTAGAGAGTGCCCGCTGAGAGGGCTTGCGTCCTCGTTTATTGCTGACGTTCGACGACGCGCACTATGTTCAGCGCATGGGACTCTCAGACGACTTAGACGCCTTCCTCGGCGATGCTGGCGACGATGCGGCGCGCGACATGCACGAGCAGATGGCTCAGGGGGTCGCGCAACAGCTGCGTGAGGCAGGGCAAGACACCGCCGATGACGTCGAGCTCGTGCCCGAGACGGACTCGGATGACCCCGCCTACGACATCGACGTTGAGTGGGTGCGGCGAAGGGCCAACGAGCTTTTGAAGGAGTGAGGATCGCCCGCGCCGACGGTCTCGCCTCACAGGCGGGGAAAGCCTGCCAGGGGCGCAGTAACCCCCAGATAGGCTCGGGGTGTGGAGAATTTAGAGCGCTTCCAGGACTCATTCATCTGTGCGTACTGCGGTGTCATGGCGCACCAGACCAAGGCAACGCTCAAGATCGGCACGGATGACGAGAACGGCAACCTCGTACCGTTGGCGCTCACTGACGACGCCGACGTTTACGATCTGACCTCGTGGGGCATTCAGGCTCCGAGCCAGCACACGCCGCACGCGTGGGAGATTTTCAGCGACTCAGCCCAGTGGTGGGGATCGATCTGCGCGTCGTGCAAGCGGCTAACGGTCTGGCGGGAGGATGAGCGGGTGTACCCAAGAATCACGGCAGGAATCAAGCCACCGCACCCGGAGATGCCGGAGAAGGCACGAGAGCTTTACGACGAGGCGGCGGCCGTGCTCCCGACGTCGCGACGCGCTGCCGCCGCTCTCGCGCGGGCGTCGATGGAGGCGCTTCTCAAGGAGCTCGACGGGGCGCCGGGGAGGAAAAACCTCCAGGAGCGCCTCGGAGCTCTTCATTCCAAAGTCAGCCCTGAGCTATGGAAAATGCTCACCGCGCTCCGAATAGTCGGCAATGATGCTCTGCATGGGGACGACGATGAACTGGTGACGCTCTATCTCGTCGAGGAGGAGACGGGTGTAGTCCGTGCGCTGTTCGCGGCCATCAACGAGGTGGTGCACGAGCTTGTCACGCGGCCTCGGGAGTGGGAGGAGCTTTACGCTCTCATTCCCGAAAGCAAGCGCGAGGCGGCGGAGCGAGCGACGCAGAAGCGCCAGTAAGCGTGTTGTTCAAGAGTCGCGCCCCTCAGACGCCGCACGTGTACGAGGGCGGACGTGTCACCGTTGACCGAATCGCTCGGTTCGCGAACGCCCCGCAGGATGAGCAGGTCGCCGCATTGGCCGAGTTGCACGCCCGATCTTCGGCGATCACTGGCTCACATCTGGCGGCGGTCGGTGTCTTCATCGCTGCCATGGTGGCGCTCCGGTCGCTGCTCGCCTCAGTGCAAGAGGTAGGTGATCCGTTTTGGGGTGAGTGGTTCGGAATCGACCCCGAGATAACAGACGGCATTGGCTGGGGGCTGTTCTATCTGTTGGTCATGGCGGTTCTTTCCTATGGGGCGCTCAGTATGGCGCGCAACTTGCGTCAGGAGGCTCGGTCCGTTGCGTTCGCGCGGGCGTACGAGGCCGAGCTCGCTCGGCGGTACGCAGACAGAGGACGAGGGGCGCGTCGTTGGCGTGCGTCGCATCCGATCTTGTGGAGCACTCCGCCTAGGCCTGGGCGCTGAGGATCGCATCCGCGAGGGAGGCGGCGCGGGTCGCGTAGTCATCGTCGCTCTCGCCGATGACGAGGTCGAGAAGGCCAGCGGTCAGGATGGGATGGGCGCGGCGCGCGCGCTCACGCCGGAGCATAGTGCGCACGGTCACGAGCTCGGCGGCGACGGCGATGCGCGACGCTTCGGCGTGCTCGTAGGCGGCGCGGAGGTCGAGGGCGGGGGAGACAACGGTCATGATGAGCTTCCTTCGGAGAAATGAGGTGGGGCCCGCCTCCTTGACTTAACGCCGGACACTGCGGAGGAGGAGACGGACCGTTCCGCTGGTGGCTTGCCAGCGCTGGATGGTCGCCGCGCGTAGTTCCCATCTCGCCGCGACCTCTGGGCTCCCGAGAAAGGGCAGGAGCTCAGCGGCTTTTACCGGGTTGCCTTGACGATGGCGTCGGCCTCGGGAAGGTTGGCGCGCGGGGGCATCCGGAGGATGGAGCGGACGACGGCATCCGCCACGGGCTCGGCGTCCCGGATGGCCCGGTCGGTCGCGCGGCCCCTGAGGACCGCGAGCGCCGCGTGAGGCATGACACCGCGCCGGACGAGGCGGTCATACTCGGAGCGCTCTTGCTCTGAGAGTGGGTCGCGGGCGGCGGCGTTCGCGTCCGCGTCGAGTCGCTCCACGAGTACATCGATGTCGGCGGAAGTCACTGGAGGCCTCGATGAGCGCGGGCACGGTACTCCGTGACCTTCTCAGCATCAGTGAGGTCATCGCGAGCGTCGAGAGCATTGATGATGCGGAGGCGCTCCGTTCGGTCGCGCGGGAGGAGAATCTCCTCGGCGAGAAGGCCGAGCGCCTTCTCCTTGAAGTGGCTCCTGCCCGTTGGGGTTGCCTCCACGTAGCTCGCGATCTCGCGGAGGGTGTAGCTCACGCCGTTCGCCGTTGGGTCCTTGACCTGGCGGCCCATCCACCGGTTGACTTCATCGCGGGTTGTGAGCGCCGCGCGGAGGGCTGTGAGCTTCTCAGAGGCGTCCTTTTGCGCGGCGTCGCCGATAGCGGCGTACTGAGCCTTGAAGTCCTCGGAGCGGCGCCCGTTGTCGATGTGCTCGGAGAACTTTCGGACCGCGCGGTCGAGAGCGCGGTCGCTGGCCGCGACCTCGTCTGAGGCGATGCGGTAGGCGTCGATGGCCTGGTCCCAGTCCGCGCGGGAGACGCCGGGTCGAGGCTGGCGGAGCGGGTCGAGAAGATGGGGCGTCGTGAGGTCACGAGCCGTCTCGCTTGCGGCTAGCGCGGTGGTCGCCTTCGCGGCGTGAGCCGTTCGGAGCTTGATGAACTCGTCGGCGAGCTCGGCGGCTCCGTGGATGGCTGTGATGACGTAGGCCGGAGTGGTGCTGGGGTGCTGATTCATGAGGTGCCTTTCTTGGGCGGGATAGCGGGCGAGCCGTGACGAGCTCGCCGCGAAGCCGGGCGGCTTCTGGAGGGAGATACCGCCCACGACGTCAAGGGTGCTCAGCGCCGCTCATGCGCGCTAGAAACGTGCCAGCGAGCGTCTGGCGACAGGCGGCCTAGATAGGCCCGGAGAGTGACGCGTGGGTGGGTTGTGTCGGGGAGGAGACCGCCTGGGGCGGCGGTGATGCCCGCGGTTAGACGGCGAGAAGGCGGGCTGTCTCGCGGGCGACGTGCTCCAGCTTCAGAACGTCGCCGGAGCGGAGTGCGGCGTCGGCCTCGGCGGCGAGGCGCTGGCGCTGGGCGAGGAGCCGGTCGCGGTGCCAGTAGCTGCGGTGACGTGGGCTACAGAAGCGTCCAGGCTGTGCGAGGTTCGCTTCTGCCTGGCAATAGTCGCAAGTCACGATGTATCGGGTCATGAGCGCTCCAACTCGCGGCGTGATGTGACGCCGGTAGGTGAAAGAGAAGCGCCCCGCTCAACCGATAAGAGTGAAATCGGGGGCATAGAGGTAAAACTCCCTCCGAGGAGAAGACCGCCTGGGTACCCAAGTTGAAGGTGGCGAGCGCGGTGGCGCTCGGAGTGACGGAGTGACGGAAACTTCGTCACTTTCTATTACTTATTGAAGAGAGAGAGCACTCGAGGGGGAATAAGAAGTGACGAAGTGAACCGTCATTCCGTCACTACCCGCACTATGCTCGCCCCACCGGGCTCGACTCCGGCGTCTACTTGAGTCCGTGGTATTCCGGCGACTCCTCCGGCGACGGCTTGAGACGCCCGACGAGCCGGGTCTCAGCGCCGGGGTAGCGCATCTCGAAGTGGTCATAGAAGCGCTCTAGGAGCCCACGCCGGGCGTCCAGGTCGGCCATCGCCCAGACGGAGCTCCACGGGATGCCGAGCTCGCGATAGGTGACCGTCCGCTCCACGGGGAGGGCCTGAAGCCGGTCGCGCTCGGCCTGGAGGGGCGTGAGCTCGCCGACGAGGGCCATGATGTCCGCGCCGGGCTCAGCCATGGCCGACGTGAGGGAGCGGATGCGCTCGGTGACCATGGCGACGGAGTCGGCGACCTCGGGAGCGCCCAGGGACTCGACGCGCTCGACGGCCTGGAGCTTGCCGAACGCTCCCAGGAAGTCCTCGGTGATCGCCTCCTCGACGGCGGACGCCTGGAGCGACTGGCCAGGACAGTCGACGCGCCCGATGCTCTTGGCGGAGCATCGGTAATAGGTGTAGCTCGCCGAGGTCAGGACGTAGGCCTTGGCCCCGCATTGGCAGAAGACGAGGCCGGAGCCGAGCCGGGCAGCCTTCCGCTTGCGCTGGGAGCCTCGGCCCTGACCTCGGGGGAAGCGCTCGTGGAGCGCCGCGAAGGTCGCCGCCGAGAGGACCGGCTCGAAGGCTTGGAGCGGGTTACCGTCCTCGGCCAGTACGTAGGAGCCCTGGCGGCCTCGGCTCTCGTGGGAGTGAGTGCCCCGGGCGATGCGGCCCGTGATGCTCGGAGTCTGGAGGGCGGCCACAAGGTTCCCGACGCCCCAGAAGCCCGAGGCGAGGCCCTCGATCGGCTCGCCCTTGACGAGAGCTCGGCGGGCCTCGCCCCGAGGCGTCGGGATGCCGCGCCGTGTGAGGTCATTGGCGACGGAGGTGGCGGACTCTCCGGCGAGAAGGCGCTCGGCGGCCTCGCGGATGACGGCGGCCTCCGTCGGGTCGACGACGAGGGTGCGGCCAGCGCCGGACGGATGCGGGGCGGAGCGATAGCCCCACGGGGGCACGCCTCGGCCAGAGAAGCGGCCCTGGGCCTGGAGTTGGTGGATGGAGCGCTTGCGACGTGAGACCATGACGTCGCGCTCACTGCGGGCCATCTCGGAGCTCAGTGCGTAGCGGAGCCTCCAGTCGGAGCCGGAGTCGGAGCGGATGCCCTCGCGGGCGAAGTAGGCGAGCGGGCGGATGCCGTGGCCGCGCCGGGCTTGCTCCTCGCGGGCGTCGATGACGCGGATGACCTCGGCGTCCTCGCCGATACCCATACGCGAGTAGCGGTCGACGGAGTAGGCGGCGAGGACGTCGGCCTCGCCCTCGCGGAGCATACGGAGGGCCTCGTCGGCGTTGGCTCGGCGTTTACCACCGGAGAGGCCCTCGTCGACGAAGGTGGCGACGACGTCCCAGCCCTCGCGCTCGGCGAGCGCTCCCAGGTCCTCACTCTGGCCGATGAGCGACGTGGACTCTAATGTCTGTCGCGAGAGGCGCTGATAGAGAACGGCGCGCGGTCGCGTAGGCTGGGGTGAGTTTTGTCCGTCGGTCACGTTTTTGAGGATAGGTCATATGGAATACATCTACTCGATGGTTCGTGCACGTAAGGCGGTGGGCGAGAAGCTCATCCTCGATGACGTCACGATGGCGTTCCTCCCCGGTGCCAAGATCGGCATGGTGGGTCCGAACGGCGCCGGTAAGTCGACGATCCTCAAGATCATGGCCGGCCTGGACACGCCGTCCAACGGCGAGGCCAAGCTCGCTCCCGGCTACTCGGTCGGAATCCTCATGCAGGAGCCCGAGCTCGACGAGACGAAGACGGTGCTGGAGAACGTCCAGGACGGCATCGCGATCAAGGCGAAGGTCGACCGCTTCAACGAGATCTCCATGCTGATGGCGGACCCCGACGCGGACTTCGACTCTCTCCTCGCCGAGATGGGAACCCTCCAGGAGGAGATCGACGCCGCGGACGGCTGGGACCTCGACTCGCAGCTGGAGCAGGCCATGGATGCACTGCGCACCCCACCGGGCGACGCGGCGATCGCACCGCTCTCCGGTGGTGAGAAGCGTCGTGTCGCACTCGCCAAGCTGCTGCTCCAGAAGCCCGACCTGCTGCTGCTCGACGAGCCGACCAACCACCTCGACGCAGAGAGCGTGCTGTGGCTCGAGCAGCACCTCCAGGCGTACAAGGGTGCAGTCATCGCCATCACCCACGACCGGTACTTCCTCGACCACGTCGCCGAGTGGATCGCCGAGGTCGACCGCGGCCGGCTGATCGGCTACGAGGGCAACTACTCGACGTACCTGGAGAAGAAGGGCGAACGCCTCGAGATCCAGGGCAAGAAGGACGCCAAGCTCGCCAAGCGCCTCAAGGAGGAACTGGAGTGGGTGCGCTCGAGCGCGAAGGGCCGCCAGACCAAGTCCAAGGCGCGTCTGGCCCGATACGAGGAGATGGCGACCGAGGCGGAGCGGACCCGGAAGCTGGACTTCGAGGAGATCCAGATCCCCGCCGGTCCTCGCCTGGGCAGCATCGTCATCGACGCGAAGAACCTCAAGAAGGGCTTCGACGGCCGTTCGCTGATCGATGGACTCAGCTTCAACCTGCCGCCGAACGGCATCGTCGGCGTCATCGGCCCGAACGGTGTGGGTAAGACCACCCTGTTCAAGACGATCGTGGGCCTCGAGCCGCTCGACGGGGGAGACCTCAAGATCGGCGAGACCGTCAAGATCAGTTACGTCGACCAGTCGCGCTCGAACATCGACCCCGACAAGACGCTGTGGGAGGTCGTGTCTGACGGACTCGACTTCATCACCGTCGGCAAGACCGAGATCCCGTCGCGCGCGTACGTCTCCAAGTTCGGCTTCAAGGGACCGGACCAGCAGAAGAAGGCCGGTGTGCTCTCCGGTGGTGAGCGCAACCGTCTCAACCTCGCGCTGACGCTCAAGGAGGGCGGCAACCTCCTGCTTCTCGATGAGCCCACCAACGACCTCGACGTCGAGACCCTCAGCTCGCTCGAGAACGCCCTGCTCGAGTTCCCGGGTTGCGCTGTGGTCATCACGCACGACCGGTGGTTCCTCGACCGCATCGCGACGCACATCCTCGCCTACGAGGGCACCGACGAGAAGCCCGACCAGTGGTACTGGTTCGAGGGCAACTTCGAGGCATACGAGGAGAACAAGATCCAGCGCCTCGGCGCGGACGCGGCGAAGCCGCACCGCTCGACGCACCGCAAGCTCACCCGCGACTGAGCATCCGATGTCCGACCTGACACCGGGACCCCGCCTGCACATCCCGATCCACCTCCGCTGGGGCGATCTGGATGCGTTCAACCACGTCAACAACACCTCGATGCTGAAGCTGCTCGAGGAGGCGCGCGTGCGCGCGTTCTGGCGTGCGGGGCCCGGTGAGCAGGCACCGTCCACAGCAGTTCTCGACTCCGGTATCGACGAAGGCGTCCTCACGCTCATCGCCCGCCAGGAGATCGAGTACCTCGCCCCGGTGCCCTACCAGCGTCGGCCGCTCGAAGTGCAGATGTGGTTCGGCAAGCTCGGCGGATCGAGCGTGGAGGTCTGCTACGAAGTGCACAACGACCCCGAGGCCGAGCCGCGCACCATCTACGCCCGCTCCACCGCGATCATCGTGCTCGTCGACGCTCAGACGGGGCGGCCGACGAGGCTCACCCCGGAGATGCGCGACGCGTGGGAGCCGTACGTCGGTCCGTCGATCGAGTACTCGCACCGCTGACAGATCCCGAGTTCGCGTCCAGCACGAGCAGGCGCGAGCGCCGGCTCGCGGGCGTGATCGCCGCTTCGCAGGCGGCGCCGCGGCCCGTCACTCCGAGGTCGGAACCCGCACCATGATCTCCTGGGCGACGGATGCCACGAGGTCGCCGTCCCTGGTGAAGATACGGCCCTGCGCGAGGCCCCGACCACCGCGCGCGTTCGGCGATTCCTGCATGTAGAGCAGCCACTCGTCGACGCGGGCAGGGCGGTGCCACCACATCGCATGGTCGAGGCTCGCGACCTTCAGGCCGGGGAGGCTCCAGTGCAGCCCGTGAGCCCGCAGGATCGACTCCTGGATCGTCATGTCGCTCAGGTACGCGAGAGCCGCCCTGTGCACGCGCTGGTCATCGGGCAGCGGGGCACGCAGCCGCATCCACACGCCCTGCTGAGGGACCTTCGCATCGTCGCTCGGCAGGAACAGCGGCGACTCCACATGCCGCACGTCGGCGGCGCGATCGCTCAGCATCCGCGCGACTCCGGGCGGGAGCCCCTCGACTCGCTCCTCGTCGGGGAGAAGGGACTCAGGAGAGGGCACCCCATCCGGCATCGCCGCCGCGTGCTCCACACCGGGGCCGTGATCCTGGAAGGAGGCGATCATCGAGAAGATCGGGACGCCGTTCTGATACGCCTGCGATCGGCGCGTCGAGAACGAACGACCGTCATGGATCCGGTCCACGGCGATCGTGATGCCCTGGCTCGCATCGCCGGGCCGGAGGAAGTAGCCGTGCATCGAATGCACGGCGCGGTCCTCGGGGAGCGTCCGTTCCGCAGCGAGCAGACTCTGGGCCAGCACCTGACCGCCGTAGATCCGGCCGGAGGGCATCGGGTGCGAGGAGCCCGTGAAGATGTCCTCGGTGGTCCGTGCCTGCGTCGAATCGAGATCGAGCACGTCGAGCAACTGCTCCACGGTGCGGATCGCGTGTGCGTCGGGGGTCATGGATTCCTTCCCGCGACTGCGAGCGCCGCTTGCATTGCTAGTTTAGAGGGTGTGCCCCACCAGCTCCTCCTCGCCGATCCCGAGACGTCCAAGGACGTCCTGACCTTCCTGGGGCGGGCCACGCGCATCTCCGACGAGGGAGTCCGGCTGCAGGCCGCGCAGGGCGTTCTCGCGCTCACCGGCGCGGCCCTCGCCCCGCATGGACTGTTCGATCAGACGCCGACCGTGCTGGCCATGCGGATCGTGCACGCGGACCCCGAACTGGAATGCGACATCGTCGTCTCGGAACTCACACCCACCGACGACCCCCTCGCGCTCACCCTGCCCGACACCGGGCTCTCACCGGCGTGGGCGGGCGTCGCGCCGCCCCGCGGTGCCTGGCAGCCGGAGTCGACGCTTCCCGCCTCGGTCATCGCGCAGCGGGCCCAGTGGGGAATCAGCGCGGTGGCGCGCGGGGCGACGCCGGGCGCGGGCGAGGAAGCCGTGCGCGCTCTGCGGGCCGCGATCTGGGGCGAACCCGACGACGACCTGGGCGGCCTGCCGCGCGGGGTCGCCTTCGCGGCCGATGCCTTCGGATTCATCTCCGGCGAGGAGGACGTCCCCGTGATGAGGTCGGGTCGCTGGACACGCCTCGCGTTCCGTCGGGGACACGTCCTCGCTCGCGGACCGGTCGCGACCGGGCTGACCGCAGTGCGAGGAACCGGCACCACCGGCGAGTGACCCGTCGGAGGGTGATCGGGCGGGCGAACAGGCGGAGAGCGAGACGCAGGTCCCGCGCCCCCGGTCAGCGCGCCGCGGCGCGTCCTGCCTGACGTCCCGAGAAGAGGCATCCGCCGAGGAAGGTGCCCTCGAGCGCGCGATAGCCGTGCACGCCGCCGCCGCCGAAGCCGCTGGCCTCGCCGGCTGCGTACAGGCCTGGGATCGGCTCTCCGTCGCTGCCCAGGGCGCGGCCGTCGAGATCCGTGGTGATCCCCCCGAGCGACTTGCGGGTGAGCACATGGAGCTTCACCGCGATGAGGGGGCCGGCAGCCGGATCCTGCAGCCGATGCGGAGCGGCGGTGCGGATCAGCTTGTCGCCCCGATACCCGCGCATCGAGCGGAGCATCCCGATCTGCGCGTCCTTGGTGAACTCATTGTCCATCTCGAGATCCCTGGCCACGACTTCACGTCGCACGTGATCGATGTCCAGCACCTCGCCGCCGGGGTGGCGCTGCATCTGCTCGAGCAGCGACTCGAGGTCCGTCTCGACGATGAAGTCCTCGCCCTCGTCGAGGAACGCCTGCACCGGCCCCGTCGGCCCCTTGGCGAGTCGTGACTTCAGCAGCAGCCCGACGTCCTTGCCCGTGAGGTCGGGATTCTGTTCGCTGCCGGACAGCGCGAACTCCTTCTCCACGATCTGCCGGGAGGTGACGAACCACGAGTGGTCGTGTCCGGTCGCGCGCAGGTGGGCCAGGGTACCCAGCGTGTCGAAGCCGGGGAACAGCGGCACCGGAAGTCTCCTGCCGGTCGCGTCCAGCCACAGGGAGGAAGGACCGGGAAGGATGCGGATGCCGTGCGACGGCCACACGGGATCCCAGTTCTTGATGCCTTCGACGTAGTGCCACATACGGTCACCGTTGATCAGCCGCGCACCGGCGGCGGCGGCGACGCTGTGCATCGACCCGTCCACGTAGGCGGGCACACCCGTGAGCATCTGCGCCGGGGGAGTGCCCAGGCGCTCGGGCCAGGCGGCGCGTACGAGGTCGTGATTGCCGCCGATGCCGCCCGACGACACGATCGTCGCGCCTGCGGTGATCTCGAACTCGCCGATCGTCTCGCGCGACGATTCGACGCCGCGTGCGGCCGGACTCGATTCCAGGATGTCGCCTCGGGCGCCCGTCACGGCGCCGTCCGTCGTGACCAGCTCGGTCACCCGGTGTCGGGGCAGGATCGTGATCCGGCCCTCGCGTTCGCCCTGCTCCACGGCGGCGACGAACGGGGCGACGACCCCCGGGCCGGTGCCCCAGGTGATGTGGAAACGCGGGACCGAGTTGCCGGGGCCGAGAGCTCCGTAGCCCCCTCGCTCGGCCCAGCCGACCACGGGGAAGAAGCTCACGCCGCGCTCACGGAGCCAGGCGCGTTTCTCACCCGCGGCGAACTCCAGGTACGCCTCGGCCCAGCGCCGCGGCCAGTGATCCTCCGGCCGGTCGAAACCGGCGGTGCCGAACCAGTCCTGCGTCGCGAGAGCCAGGGAGTCTCGGATGCCCATCCGGCGCTGCTCGGGCGAGTCGATGAGGAAGAGTCCTCCGAAAGACCACCATGCCTGTCCGCCGAGGTTCGTACGCGGCTCCTGATCCACCAGGATGACTCGGCGCCCTGCCTCCAGTGCCTCGCTCGCGGCGACGAGACCCGCGAGTCCCCATCCGATGACCAGGACATCTGCAGACAGGGGCGTGGTCGTCATGTGCTCTCCGTTGATTCCTGACGTGATCGGGTCTCGAGCGTCGGGCGTCCTGCCGAGGGAGTGCCGATGCCGGACGGCTCGAATGAGTTCACCATGGCATACGCGGCGCGCTCGAGATAGTCCCAGAGCGTCGATTCGTGCAGTGGCGACAACTGCGCCTCGTCCACGGCGGTTCGCATGTGACGGAGCCACCTGTCGCGCGCGTCGGGATCGACATGGAAGGGCATGTGCCGCATCCGAAGCCGAGGGTGACCGCGGGTCTCGCCGTACGTGGTGGGGCCGCCCCAGTACTGCTCCAGGAACATCAGGAGGCGCTCCTCGGCCGGCCCGAGGTCCTCTTCCGGGTACATGGGCTTGAGCACCGGGTCGAGAGCCACTTCGCGGTAGAAGACCGAGACGATCTTCGCGAACGTCTCGCGACCGCCGACCTCGTCGTAGAACGTCACTTCTGCGGACCTCCGTCGTCATTGGTCTTCTTGCGGCGCCAGATCCCGCGATCAGGGATCACCGGGACGCCGGTGACGGCGTTCGGTCGCGTCTTGGGCGGGTTGGCGCCGCGGACACGTCGGGCGCCGTCGAGTCCGGTGGGGATCACGGTCGTCATGCTGGGGACGGAGATCTCGTTCTCGATCATGGCCGCACGCAGGCGCTTGCGCAGCTCCTGGGCGACGTCGTCCTTCGCGTTGGCACGGGCCTTGATGACCAGGCGGACGACGAGGGCGTCGCCGCCGACCGACTCGAGCCCCCAGAGCTCCGGCTTCTCGATGATGCGGGTACGCCACTTCGGATCCTTGGCGAGGCCCTGCGCGGTGTCGAGCATGATCTGCTCGACCTTGTCGAGGTCGGCATCCACGGGAACGCCGAGGTCGATGATGGCGCGCGCCCAGCCCTGCGACATGTTCCCGATCCGGGTCACCTCGCCGTTGCGGACGTACCAGAGTGTGCCGTTCACGTCGCGGACCTGGGTGATGCGCACACTGACGTACTCCACGACACCGGTGGCAAGGCCCAGATCGACGACGTCGCCGATGCCGATCTGGTCTTCGGCGACGATGAACATGCCGTTCAGAACGTCCTTGACGATGTTCTGCGCACCGAAGCCGAGACCGGCACCGACAGCGGCGGTGAGCAGGGTGAGAGAGCCGATCAGACTGTTGTCGAGGGCATTCACCACGAGGACGGCGGCGATCACCACGAGCATCACGTTGACGATGTTCTGCAGGATCGTGCCGAGGGTGCGCGTCCGCTGGACGAGGCGCATGTCGGCGAGGGGCGAACGTTCCAGAGCCTGCGTGTCGTCGACCGCGGCCTTGTTCTTGGCCGTATCGACGATGCGGTGCACGACGCGGCGGATCACCACGCGCAGGACCAGCGCGATGAGCACGCAGGACGCGATGATGATGGCGACCTGGATCGCCTTGCCCCCGACGACGGTGAGCACGCCGAGGATGTCAGCCCACCATTTGGGCAGTTCGGTCACGACAGGGGGAGGAGTGGTATCGAATGGCACGATCATCCCCTCCAGAGTAGCGATCAGGCCTCTGCGCGGGCTGAGCGCACCACGCAGAGGCCTGATCTCGGAACGGGTCTCAGTCCTCCGCGTCGCGGGACTGGGCCGCGAGCGACCGCTCGACGTCCGCCAGGTTCTCGAGCACGAGTCGGCGCAGCGCGGGAGCGGCATCCTGATTGGCCGACAGCCACGCGCGGGTCGCGTCGCGGAGCTCGACGTCGGCGATCGCGGTCGGGAACAGCCCGACGATCAGGTACTGGGCGATCTGGTACGTGCGGGACTCCCAGATCGGCAGCAGCATGTCGAAGTACGCGGGTACGAACTCGCGCAGCGCCTCGGCACCGGCCGGATGCACGAATCCGAGGGCCGCCGAGCGCACGATCGTGTTGGGTGCGTCGTCGCGCTCGATGAGAGACGCCCAGGCCGCCTTCTTCGACGCGGAGTCGGGAAGGGCCGCGCGAGCCTGGGCAGCGAACTCGCTGCCCTTCGACGTGTTGTCGGCGGCGAGGGCCGCGTCGATGGCCCCGGCATCCGTGGCGCCGATCGTGGCGAGACCGACCAGCAGCTGCCAGTTCAGGTCGGCGTCGATCTCGAGTCCGGGGAGCGTCTCCTCGCCGGAGCGCAGCCGCCCGACGATGCCGGCGTGCTCGGGCGTGACCAAGGCGTTCGCGAAGGCTGTCACGAACTGGAGTTGGCTGTCGCTGCCCGAATCCGCGGACTCCGCGAGGTTCCACAGGCCGTCGGCGACCTTCTGTCGCGCGGCGAGGCGCGCCTCGGGCCTGACGTAGAGGGTCGCGGCCGTGCGCAGCTGCGCCAGGGTGGTGCGCACCGTCGTCGACTCTGTCTCGCGTCCGATGTTGCCGAGCACGAGGTCGATGTAGTCGGACGCGGCGGTCTCGGCGTCGCGGGTCTGATCCCAGGCCGCACCCCAGACGAGCGAACGGGCCAGCGGGTCGCTGATGTCGGCCAGATGAGCGATCGCGGTCGCCAGCGAGCGCTCGTCGAGACGGATCTTCGCGTAGGCGAGGTCCTCGTCGTTGAGCAGCACCAGGTCGGGGCGCTTGTGACCGTGCAGCTCGGGGACCTCCGTCCGGTCGCCGTCGACGTCGACCTCCTCGTAGTGCGTGCGCACGAGAGCGCCGTCCTGGAGATTGTAGAAGCCGATGCCGAGACGGTGCGGGCGGATCGTCGGGTAGTCGGCGGGCGCGGTCTGCGTCACCGCGAAGCGCGAGATCGTGCCGTCGGCGTCCTCGGCGATGACCGGCTCGAGCGTGTTCACGCCCGCGGTCTCGAGCCACTTCTTCGACCAGGTGCTGAGATCACGGCCGCTGGTGGCCTCGAGCTCGGTGAGCAGGTCGCTGAGCTCGGTGTTGCCCCACGAGTGCTTCTGGAAGTACTGCGAGACGCCGGCGAAGAACGCTTCGATGCCCACCCAGGCCGCGAGCTGCTTGAGGACCGAGCCGCCCTTCGCGTAGGTGATGCCGTCGAAGTTCACCTGCACGTCTTCGAGGTCGTTGATCTCGGCGACGATGGGGTGGGTCGAGGGCAGCTGGTCCTGGCGGTACGCCCAGGTCTTCTCCATGGCGTTGAACGTCGTCCACGCCTCGGTCCACTCGGTCGCCTCGGCGGTCGCGATGGTCGACGCCCATTCGGCGAACGACTCGTTCAGCCACAGGTCGTTCCACCACTTCATGGTGACGAGGTCGCCGAACCACATGTGCGCGAGCTCGTGCAGGATCGTCACGACGCGACGCTCCTTGACGGCGTCGGTCACCTTGCTGCGGAAGACGTACGTCTCGGTGAACGTGACGGCCCCGGCGTTCTCCATCGCTCCTGCGTTGAATTCGGGGACGAAGAGCTGGTCGTACTTCGCGAACGGGTACGGCACGCCGAACTTCGACTCGAAGTACGCGAAGCCCTCGCGCGTCTTGTCGAAGATGTAGTCGGCGTCGAGGTGCTGCCACAGGCTCTTGCGACCGTAGACGCCGAGCGGGATCACGCGGCCGGAGGCGCTGGTGAGCTCGGAGAAGGTCGACTCGTACGGACCGGCGACGAGCGCCGTGATGTACGACGAGATGCGCGGCGTCGGCTCGAAGCCCCAGGTGGCGACGGTGTCGTCGTCATGCACGATGGGCTCGGGCGTGGGGGAGTTGGAGACGACCTTCCACGACGCCGGCGCGGTCACGGTGAACTGGAACGTCGCCTTGAGGTCGGGCTGCTCGAACACGGCGAAGACGCGTCGAGAGTCCGGCACCTCGAACTGGGAGTAGAGGTAGACCTCGCCGTCGACGGGGTCGACGAAGCGGTGCAGTCCCTCGCCCGTGTTCGTGTAGAGGCAGTCGGCATCGACCACGAGGACGTTCTCGGCCTGCAGGCCGGACAGCGCGATGCGCGAGTCGGCGAAGACCTGCTCGGGATCGAGCTGCTCGCCGTTCAGCGAGATCTCCCGGACCTCGCGGGCGATCAGGTCGATGAAGGTGAAGCTCTCCGGCGTCGCGGTGAAGCGCACGACGCTGCGGGAGCCGAAGACCTCGGCGCCCTTCGTCAGGTCGAGCGAGACCTCGTACGACTGGGTGTCGATGACGTCACGGCGCTCCTGCGCTTCGATGCGGGTGAGGTTCTCTCCAGGCACAGCTGTACTCCCAGGGGTGAGGGGATGCTGCCGCAACCCAGCGCAGTTGGCGCCCACGGCAACCATGACAGCCTACGCCAGCACGGCGGCCTGTCTCACGTCAGGAAGGTGAAAGGATGGAGGGGTGACCGCGATCGAGCCGAACCACGTCCTCTTTGCCTCTCCCGCCGCTGCCCAGGGCGCACCCTATGTGTCGACGCCCACGGCGTACGACGGCATCCTTCTCGCCGGGTTCGGAGGGCCCGAGGGCCAGGACGACGTCATCCCGTTCCTGCGCAACGTGACCCGCGGCCGCGGCATCCCCGACGAGCGTCTGGAAGAGGTCGCGCATCACTACCGGCACTTCGGCGGCGTGAGCCCGATCAACGGCCAGAACCG
This sequence comes from Microbacterium sp., assembly GCF_041641055.1. Classification (GTDB taxonomy): domain Bacteria; phylum Actinomycetota; class Actinomycetes; order Actinomycetales; family Microbacteriaceae; genus Microbacterium. The sequence goes on along the minus strand of NZ_JBEPZB010000003.1, from coordinate 157,888 downwards.
CATCCTCAAGGAGGCGCTCGAAGGTGAGCTGGCCCGTCGCGGCATCGATCTGCCGGTCTACTGGGGCAACCGCAATTGGAGCCCGTACCTCGAAGAGGTCGTGACCGAGGCTGCGGCCGACGGCAACACGACGCTGCTCGCCTTCGCCACCAGCGCCTACAGCTCCTTCTCGAGCTGCCGTCAGTACCGTGAGGACTTCGCGCGTGTGCTTCAGGAGACCGACCTCGGCGAGACGGTGACGATCGACAAGATCCGCCCGTTCTACGACCACCCCGGCTTCGTCGAGTCGTTCGAGACCGGCGTGCGTGACGCCGTGCAGGCGTTCCTCGACCAGGGCATCGAGCCCGCCGAGATCCAGATCCTGTTCTCGACGCACAGCATCCCGACCGCGGATGCCGAGCGCTCCGGCGCTCGCGACATCGACTGGGGCGAGGGAGGCGCGTACGCCGCTCAGCATCTCGCGGTCGCCGCGTGGGTCATGGACCGCGTCAGGGAGAGCATCCCCGCGGCATCCGACGTGTCGTGGGAGCTGGTGTACCAGTCCCGTTCCGGCCCCGCCTCGCAGCCGTGGCTGGAACCCGACGTGTGCGATGTCATCGGCGAGCTCCCCGAGCGGGGTCGCAAGGCCGTCGCCGTCGTCCCGGTCGGATTCATGAGCGATCACATGGAAGTGCTCTGGGACCTCGACACCGAGGCCGCCGAGGCCGCGGAGGAGGCGGGTCTCGCCTTCACGCGCACGCCGACGCCCGGCGTCGCGCCGTCGTTCGTGACCGGCATCGTCGATCTCATCGTGGAGCGCCTCGAAGGCCGCCCCAACGAGGAGCGCCCCCATGTGACGCCGCTGCCCGGCGCTTTCGACGTGTGCCGCCCCGGCTGCTGCGAGAACGTCAGAGCCGGCTTCAAGCCCGCCGCGGCCGGCGTGGCTCCCTGAGTTCCCGCTGTCCCTGCAGACTTCTAGGATTGAGCGCATGCGCATCCATATCGCCACCGATCACGCGGGTCTCGACTTCTCGACGCAGCTGCAGGACCATCTGCGCGGCGCCGGTCACGACGTCGTGGACCACGGACCGATCGAGTACGACGCCCTCGACGACTACCCCGCGTTCTGCATCCGCGCCGCCCAGGCGGTCGTCGCCGACCAGGCAGCAGGCGTCGAGACGCTGGGTGTCGTGTTCGGGGGCTCGGGCAACGGCGAGCAGATCGCGGCGAACAAGGTCAAGGGAGTCCGCGCCGCACTCGTGTGGAACACGTCGACGGCCGAGCTCGCGCGTCAGCACAACGACGCGAACGTGATCTCGATCGGCGCACGGCAGCACACCTTCGACGAGGTCACCTCGTTCATCGACACCTTCATCGCGACCCCGTTCTCGCAGGATGAGCGGCATGTGCGCCGCATCGGCCAGATCGCGGACTTCGAACGCGACGGCTCCCTCCTCCCGGATCCGCGGGCCTGAGATGCCCGAGGGGCATTCGGTCCACCGGATCGCGCGACAGTTCGATCGGAACTTCGTCGGCAAGGTGATGTCCGCCTCCAGCCCGCAGGGCCGATTCGCCGAGGGTGCAGCCGTGCTCGACGGGCGAGAGGCGATGAGCGTGCATGCCGTCGGCAAGCAGATGTTCCTCGAAGCCGAGGGCGACATCTGGCTGCGCGTGCACCTCGGGCTTTACGGGGCCTGGGATTTCGCGGGAGAGATCCTGGTCGACCCGACGATCGCCTCGGCCAACGGTCGGATGGGACAGACGAACCAGCGCGGAACCGTCGTCGACGATGAGATCCTCGACGACGCCGGCGAGAACTCGCTCTCCTCGATCGGGGCACCGCGTCGCACGCGCGTCCATGTGCGCATGTCGGAGCAGACCAAAGGACTCGCCGACGAAGGGGCCGAGTGGCCGCCGCCTGTCGTGGGGCAGGTGCGCCTGCGCCTGATGACCGACATCACCGCGGCCGACCTGCGCGGCCCGACGGCCTGCGTCCTCCAGACGACGGACGAGATGCTGGCCAGCGTCGCGAAGCTCGGCCCTGACCCGCTCGTCGGCGACCCGGTGCAGAACGAGGAACGATTCGTCCAGGCCGTGCGCAAGAAGCCGACGGTGATCGCGCTCCTCCTGATGGACCAGGCCGTCGTGAGCGGCATCGGCAACGTGTACCGCGCCGAGATGCTGTTCCGACAGCGGCTCAATCCGCACACGCCGGGACGGGACGTGCCGGAAGATGTCGTGCGCGCCCTCTGGCACGACTGGGTCCGGCTGCTCGCCATCGGGGTCGAGACCGGCCAGATGATGACGATGGACGACCTCTCAGCCGAGGCCTACCGCGCGGCGATGGCGAGTCGCGACGATCGGCACTGGGTCTATCACCGTGCCGGTCTGCCGTGCCGGGTGTGCGGCACGGAGATCGCGCTCGAGGAGATCGGCGCCCGCAAGCTCTACTGGTGTCCGCGCTGCCAGGCGTGACCCTGCGCATAGGCTGAGAGGATGCGTCAGAACCCCAGTTTCACGCTTGCGGATGTGACCGAGATCCGCCGGACCATCGACAGCAATCCGTGGGCGACGATCGTCAGTGCCGGTGAGGACGGACTCGTGTCCTCGCACTACGCGGTGCTGCTCGACGAGAGCCGCGACGACCTCACGATCGTCGGGCACGTCGGGCGACCGGACGACCTCATCCACGGCCTGGGGGAGCGTGAGCTCCTCGTCGTCTTCCAGGGTCCCCACGGCTATGTGTCGCCCGGCTGGTATGGCGACGTGCAAGCGGTCCCGACCTGGAACTACATCGCCGTGCACCTGTCCGGCGTCCCCGAGATCCTCAGCGACGACGAGAACCTCGCCGTGCTCGATCGTCTCGTCGATCGGTTCGAGGGTCGACTGCCCGAGCCTCGGCGGATGTGGGAGCGACCCAATGATCCCGCACTCGTCAGCCGCCTCGCCGCGGGGACGGTCGGGTTCCGGCTGACGCCCACACGTGTGGTCGCGAAGCGCAAACTCAGCCAGAACAAGCCCGCCGAGACGGTCGACACCGTGATCGCCGCGCTCGAGGGCGACGGCCCGTACGCCCAGCCCGCCCTTGCGGCCGAGATGCGTCGTGCCAGGGACGCCCGCCCGGGAGCAGGGCGGTGACCGAGATCGGCGGCGTGGTCGGCACGCTGAAGGCGGTGCGGATCTCGGGCCCCGGCAGCGAGTTCCTCATGGACGACGAGCCCGTCGACGTGTTCATCGAGGACGGGCGGATCAGCGACATCGCCCCCGTCGGCGCGCTGCCTTCGCGAGGCGAGGTGCTCGACGGGCAGGGCGCGTGGGCGATCCCCGGGCTCTGGGACAATCACGTGCACACCGTCCAGTGGGCGCTCGCGACCGAGCGGGTCGCACTGGGGGGCGCGGCGTCGGCTGCTGAGGCGGCCGGAATCATGGCGGCCGCCGCGCCGCTGCCGGACGGTCGCAAGGTCGGCAGTGGCTTCCGCGATGCGCTGTGGCCCGACGCGCCCAGCCTCGACCTGATCGATGCGGCGACCGGATCGGTGCCCACGTATCTCATCAACGCAGACGTGCACAGCACCTGGCTGAACTCCGCCGCGCTTCGGCTCGAAGGGTTCGCGAGTCCGGACGGGATGCTGCGCGAGCAGGATGCGTTCGAGATCTCCCGACGACTGAACGACGTCGACCCCGCTCGTCAGGACAGCGCCGTCGCGGCCGCAGGGCAGCGTGCGGCGTCCCGCGGGGTCACCGGCCTCGTCGACTTCGACATGGGATGGAACGCCGACGCCTGGCCGCGGCGCATCGCCGCGGGCTTCGCGTCTCATCGCGTGGAGTTCGCGATCTATCCGTTCGACCTGCAGCGCGCGATCGGCGCCGGACTGCAGACGGGTGAGCTGCACCAGGACCCTGATTCTCCCGAGGCAGGCCGTGGCCTGATCCGAGTGGGGCCGTTGAAGGTGATCAGCGACGGGTCGCTCGGCACGCGGACTGCGGCGTGCTCGCATCCCTATCCCGGCGATCCGCAGAACTTCGGCGTCCTCACGGTGCCGCCGGCGGAGCTGTCCGAGCTGCTGACGACCGCTGCAGGCGCCGGGCTCGCGGTGGCAGTGCATGCGATCGGCGACCGTGCGGTGACGGCCGCGCTCGACGCGTTCACCCTCTCTGGCGCGGTCGGGACGATCGAGCACGCGCAGCTGGTCCGGCACGCGGACCTCGCCCGCTTCGCGCGGCTCGGGGTCATCGCGAGCGTCCAGCCTCAGCACGCGCTCGACGACCGCGACATCGTCGGGCGGCACTGGGAGGGGCAGACGTCGATCGGGTACCCGCTGGGCGCGCTGCGGGATGCCGGTGTCGAGCTGCGGTTCGGGTCGGATGCTCCGGTCGCGGCCCTCGATCCGTGGCAGGCGATGGCTGCCGCCGTGACCCGCACCGATGACGAGCGTGAGCCGTGGCACCCCGAGGAGCGACTCACTCGCGCTCAGGCACTCCAGGCGAGCGTGCGGACGGCGCTGCGTCCGGGGGAGCCCGCGGACATCGCACTGTGCGGATCCGATCCGCTCGCGGCATCCGGAGCGGCATTGCGGGCGATGCCGGTGGTGGCGACGCTGGTCGACGGCCGGGTCACTCACACGGTCTGAGCGCCGGGCGGACCCGACTCACGGCCTCGCAGACCGGCTGACACGACGAAGGGCACCGGGCGGACCCGGTGCCCTTCGTCGGTGAAAGATCGTCAGGCTGCGATGTGCGACACGAGGAACCAGCGGTCCTTCTCGAGGCCGCGCATGATCTCGATCGCGACGTCCTGGCTCGTGAGGTCGACCTCGTCGAGTCCGTCGATCGCGGCCTTCACGTCGACCAGGATCGTGTCGATGTCGGAGATCACGGCGCGCACGAGCTCGTCGGACTGGGTGAAGCCGGCGGGCACGGAGCTAGCGCCACCCTTGGCAGCGACGGCCGAGATGCGGGCGTCGATCGGAAGACCCAGAGCGACGATGCGCTCGGCTGCCGTGTCGGCGAAGTCACCGGCGTGGGCGACGATCGTGTCGAGCAGCTCGTGGACACCGACGAAGTTGGCTCCGCGGACGTGCCAGTGAGCCTGCTTGCCGTTGACGGTGAGCGCCTGGAGTCCGAGGACGACGGGGGAGAGGAACTGTGCCGCTGCAGCTGCCACGGTCGGGTCGCTGGCGGTGGTGGAAACGGTCTGTGCCTTGCTCATCTTGACTCCTCCGGAGTGGTCTCTTCGTACCTGATGAACACAACGCTACTCAGCTCAGAACATTCCGCAAGCAAGCGAAGGCTCGGCTTAGTGGCCCGGAATCACGCGGGAATCCGGGGGCGTGAGGGTAGTCTCGCCTCATGAGCATCGCCGCCGGAGCATCCGTCCTCGCCCTTCAGGGAAAGACCCCGTCGATCTCCGAAGCCACATTCGTCGCCGACGGCGCACGCATCATCGGAGACGTCTCGCTGGCTGCAGGATCGAGCGTCTGGTACAACGCCGTCCTGCGCGGCGATTCGGCAGCCATCGTGATCGGCCCTGGCAGCAACGTGCAGGACAACGTCTCGGTGCACGTCGACTCCGGCCATCCCGTCCGAGTGGGGGCGAAGGTCTCGATCGGCCACAACGCCGTGGTGCACGGCTGCACGATCGGCGACGGCTCGCTCATCGGCATGGGTGCGGTGATCCTGAGCGGTGCGGTGATCGGATCCGGGTGTCTGATCGCCGGTGGTGCGGTCGTCCTCGGGGGTACCGAGGTACCGGACGGATCGCTGGTGGCCGGTGTACCGGCGCAGGTGCGCCGCGCGCTGAGCGACGAGGAGCGCGCAGGACTCATCGCGAACGCCGACATCTACCTGCAGCACCTGCGTACGCACGCCGACGCGAAGCCGGTCTGACCGGCGGCGCCCGATAGGCTGGTGCTCACGGGGCGGTGGCCAAGCTGGTTAAGGCAGTGGGCTCATAACCCAACGATCGCGGGTTCAAGTCCCGCCCGCCCTACTCGAAATCCCCTGAACTCACGGGGTTCTCCGGCCGTTCTCCGGTGCACGCGCGAGGGTGAGATGGACGGCGCGGGCAGTATTCACGGCGAGGTCCCTGTCGCCGGAACGGAGGGCGTCTCCGAGGGATCGGAGGTGCTGAGCGGTGTGCCTGCTCGAGTCGGCGTCGTGGGTCCCGGCGCGAAGGGCCCGCGCGAGAGCGAACGTGGTTTCGCCGAGGATGGTGCGGTGCACGGACGAGCCGCCGTGTACGAGCAGGTAGTCGTACAGAGTCAGGTAGGAGCGCGTGAAGCGCTCGGGTTCATTGACGCAGCGTGCCACCTCGTCCACGATGCTCGCGGCGTGCATGCGGATCGACTCCTCGCGGTTCGCCATGACGGCATCGATCAGGGCGACGACCTGGGTTCCGGCGAACGCGTACCAGTCCTGGACATCCTGCGCGGTCAGCGGTGTCACACGCGTGAACCGCCCGGGGGAGAACTCGACCAGTCCGATCCGCTCCAGTCGTTGCAGCCCTTCCCTGACAGGTGTCCGAGACACTCCCAACTCGTCGCCGATGATGCGGTCCTCGATCGGGACTCCGGGCGGCATCACTCCCTCCGCGATCTGCGCGCCGACGTGTCGGAAGACGATCGACGAGAGCGCGGCGCCCGTGGGGTGCATCGTCAGCGTTCTCGCGGTGTCTGTGCGGCTGCCGGTCCACGTCATCGGCGGGATCCCTTCTGAATGGCGACGACGAGCCGTCTCAACAGATCGCGGGTCCCGTGGGCCGGGCCACGGTCGTTCCTCGTTCTGAGCGTCGTTACCACTGTGTTCCTTCTTCCGGCGTTCCCGTGGGTACGACGGGTCCCATCTCTCAAGACACCGGGAAGACCGATATATGACGCGACAGCGGATTCTCATCGCCGGAGCGGTGTCCCTCAGTGACGCTCTCGGCGACGCTCGCTAGCCGGCACTCGGGATGGCTCTGACACGGTTGCCGCGGGCATTGTGTTCGAGTTCGACGAGCCCCAGCGCCTCGAGGAGAGGAGGAAGGTACATGCCGAACCGGCCGCGGTATCCCTTGCGCTGTCCGTACCACCCGCCGACGGGATTGTCCGCTGCGCGCCCCCATGCCTCGACGGTTCCCGGGACCGGGTCCTTCTTCTCGTCCGCCGCACCGAGCGTGACCCAGTCCCCGCGGCTCAGCAACTCAGCATGGAGATCGTCGACGGCGCGAGCGAGGTAGGTGAGCTTCGTCGAACCGACCCGACAGATCAGCAGCGCCGGGTCGCTCTCATCATCACGGTGGATCTTGTAGGTCGAGGACAGGGGTGGGGTCTTCAGAGTCCACGGATCTTTCGCTGTCCCTGTTCCGGCCCAGAGCTGTTCGGTCATCGCACAACCTTCGTCATCCGACGGGCGCGGCTGCGTCCGTCTTCCATGTGCAAGACGTCGTTGCGCGTCTTTCGTGACGCGTGAGCTGTGAATCCCGGTGATAAGGCGTCACGATCCGGTTGGTCGCGAGTTTCTCGTGAGAGGGGGCATGATGAATCAACTGGACACCGCGGCAGCACTCGCGTCGCTGATCGCGTTCGCAGCACTGGCCGCTGCGCTCGGTCTCACTCACCGGAGCGCTGACGACCCGAACGGTCGCTGGACGGCACGAGCGTTCTCGTTCGTCGCGTTGCCCATCGGCATCCTCGCGATGGTCATCGAGATGGTCTGGCGCTCGACGGATGGGATCGCATTCATCGCGAGCGCCGGCGTCTCGCTCGGGCTCATCATCGCCGAGGCCGGGATGCCGCTGGTCGCAGGTGTCGCGTGCGGTCTTGCGCCGACGCTTCCGACCACGCGACGGGCGGAGGAGCCATGACCAGCCCGATCCAGGCAGCGCCAGTAGACGGGGCCGCCCAGCCCGCACCCGACACGATCGCGCGCGTCCCGCCAGGGACCCGCTCCCACACGGTATGGGTCTGGTCGATCATCGGGGCGATGGCCGTCAGCATCATCCCCGTCGTATGGTTCTCCGTCGAGATGCCAGGCGCCATGATCGAGTTCATGAGGGCTCTGCCTGTCGACGGCGGGACTCCGGATATCGAACGAGTGCTGGTGGCGGAGCTGAAGCTCGCCCTCGCTCCCTGGTACTGGTTCCCCATGCTCATGGCCTGGACGATCATCGGAGCCTCCATATGGTTCGCTGCCATGGACATGCGAACTCTCGCGCGGCGCGGCTTCGTCAAGCCGTTCCACTGGGGGTGGATGTTCCTCGCGACGCCCGTCTACATCATCGGGCGGCATGTCGTGATCCGGCAGCGTGGTGGCCAGGGCGCAGGCCCGCTCATCGCGATGATCGCGACGGAGATCGTGCTCCTGTTCCTCAACCTGTTGTTGAGCGCGTTCCTCATGGCGCGCCTCGTCGCCGAGCTCGACCCGTTCGTGTCGTCGATCTGAGCCGTCTGACGGGCGTGTCGGGTGTGGTCGCGACCTCGAGGATGGGTGGCCGCCTGCATTTCACCGATCCTGGAGTCGCCCGACCGCCCGTGCTCTGATCAGCACCGCTGACCCGTCGGAGTATGCAGCGGGCAGCTCTTCGATGGCGACGAGCTCGATCGTCTGGGGGTCGGCGCCGGCCAGGCGTGCTCGTTCGATCGCCTCGGCCGCCGCGTCCTCCCTGGCTGCGCGTCGCTCGATATCGGGCACGTGGTAGATCTTCTCGACCTGACCCGCGATGTCTCCGAGGGCTGCACCCACTGCGTTCGCAGCACCGAAGTGATCCGGTCGGATGAGAGCCCCGACGCCTTCGAGTGACGTCGGCGCGATGATCCCGCCGCCACCGACGAGGATGACGGGCACCGGCGCGGCACTGGGCTTCATCCGGTCGATCGAGTCCTCGAGAAGCGCGCGCATCGCCTGCCAGGCGGGGGCCCCGATGCCGTCGGGCAGCGTCGGCGGCGTGAGGCCGTCGATCGAGGCGTCGCCGACGGCGAGAGCGATGTCGGTGGCGGTCGTGGTGCCTCCTCCGAACGCGAGCCCTTCCCGAGCGAGACGGAACCCGACGCTGTCCGGTCCGAGGACCACTCCGTCATCGGACCGGCGGACGACCGTGCCACCGCCGAGCCCGACCGAGAGCACATCGGGCATGCGGAAGTTGGTCCGGATCCCACCGATCTCCACCGCGTGAGCGGACTGGCGAGGGAAGCCGTCGACGAGCACACCGATGTCCGTCGTGGTTCCGCCGATGTCGACGACGAGCGCATCGGTCAGTCCGGAGAGATGCGCCGCGCCGCGGATCGAGTTCGTCGGGCCGCAACCGATCGTGAGCACCGGGAACTCCAGCGCATACTCGAGCTGCATGAGCGTGCCGTCGTTCTGCCCGAAGTAGGGCATCGCTGTGATGCCGCGGTCACGAAGCGCGGTGACGAAGCCGTTCGCCATGCGGGTGAGCGTCTGCATGAGTGCCGCGTTGAGCACCGTCGCATTCTCCCGCTCGAGGAGACCGAGTGAGCCGATTCGCGCCGAGCGTGAGACGGGCACACCCAGTTCCTGCGACACGATCAAGGCGACCCGCTCCTCTTGGCTCTCGTCGACCGGAGCGAAGACGCCGACGACGGCGACCGCGTCGACACTGCCCGCCATCCGGGCGCAGGCGGCACGGACGGCGGCTTCGTGGAGCGGCGCGATGCTCCGACCGTCCACCTCGAATCCTCCGGCGATGATGTAGGCGTGCTCGCCGATCGCGCGGCGCAGGTCGGTCGGCCATCCTTCGAGCGGAGGGACGGCGGTGGTGGCCGGTCCACCGAGTCGCAGGATGCCGACTCTGCCCAGGCCGCGGCGTTCGACGATCGCATTCGTGCAGTGCGTCGTGCCGAGCATGGCGTGTGCGACGAGCGCGGGATCGACGCCGGAGGCGGCGAGGACGGCATCGATCGCGTCCGCCACGCCCTCGCCGGTGTCGGGGGTGGTGGGGCGCTTGACGGATGCCACGACGGCGAGTTTCTCGTCGAGGATCACCGCGTCGGTGTTCGTGCCTCCGACGTCGATGCCGATTCGGTATGCGGTCATCGGGCGACCTCTCCTTCTCTGCGGGCAGCGAGGTGCTCGATCGGCACCCATTCCGCGTCGTAGCCGAAGTGCGAGGGACCCGCGGTCTTCAGGCCCATCTCGGTGCGCCACTTCTCATCGCAGGGAATGCCCACCACGGCCACACGTGCGCCGTAACGCAGTGATTCGGTCGTGATCGGGACACCCGTCGCGAGATCGAGTACGGCGATGAGGTCGGGGGTGACGGCGGCGAGGATCCCATCGCGCCGCCCGAGCAGCATCTCGTTCTGGAAATCGAGCCGGAAAGAACTCCCTCTGTCGGTACCGACGCCGTCCAGCTCCGCGGCTCCTCGGGTGAAGCCGCCCTCGACCGCTCGCTGCAGATCCGACACCTTGCCGTCGAACAGACGAACCGCATCGAGGTCCGCGCAGAGTGCGGCGATGCGCTCGTCGTCCCGGAGCGCGCGACCATCCGAGCCGTGCCCGCGCAGAACCCTGCCGATGCGCTTCGCGAGGGTGAGCGTGCCGGGGATCGCGCACTCTCGAACGACGGCACCGCCGTAGGCATAATCGATCATGGTGGCGCCTCCTCCCATCTCGACGGTGACGGCCCGTGCCAGGCGCTCGGACCAGGCCCCATCGACGGGCCGGCTCACGACCTCGTTCCCGTGGTGGTCGACGAGCACGGTCGTGCCAGGGCCGTATCCCGCCAGATGGAACGTCACCATCTGCGCCTCGGGGAATGCGCGACCCATCGCGTCGCCGTCGACGACCGGGAGCCCGGCGAGTGCGGCCGCCGCGATCGGGATCATCGAATTGCCGCCCCCGACCTCGATCGGCATCAGGGCGGTCGGAGTGCGTCCCACGGCGCGCTCGATGGCGTCGAGCGCGCCGAGGAGCTCAGACTCGGCTTGAATGCGCTCCACGCTCACCGACGGCGATCCGATGCCTCCGATCGGCACGACGAAGTCGTCGTCGGTGAGCTCATCGACGGCGCGGAGCGCAACCGGACCGTGCAGGCGGATGAGTCGCTTCGCCATGAGGGAGCCGACGTGCGGGTCGCCGCCGCCACCGGTGCCGAGGACCGCCGCGCCCAGCGCGATCTCGTCGATGTCGGCCTCGGTCACGACTGCCCGGGTCACGCGGATACCTCATCCGGCAGGGAGGAGACGCTCCGGGTCCGATCGCGGCGATGACGGAGCGGCAGGAGCACGAGGTAGAGCACGAACCCGACGATCAGTCCGTCGAGCGCGGAGATGGACGTCAGGGTGAACCAGCCGAAGCCGGGGCCGGCGGAGGGGTCTGTCGTGGCGACTGCGGCGAGGATGCCGCCCGCCCACGAGGCGATCGACCATCCGTCCACCGTGGGAACCGTCGCTCCTTGGGTCCATCGCGCCGACTTGCGGCCGGCGAAGAACGCCGCCAGGTACACACCCCCATAGGGAGCGATCACGGTGCCGATGACGAGGATGAACTGGACGAAGTAGTCTGCTGCGCCGATCACTCCGACGATGATGCCGATCGCGCCGAGCACGATGGTCACGGTTCGACGGTTCAGCCGCTCGCTGATCGAGGCGAAGGCGAGTCCTGCCGAGTAGATGTTGCTGGTGTTGGTGGTCCACTGGGCCAGGATCAGGACGATGACCGCGACCCCTCCCAGGCCCAGCGCGAAGAAGATCGCCATCAGCTCGGTGCCGTTCATGACGCGGGCGAGCAGGATGGCGACGACGAGGATGATCGAGTTCCCGAAGAAGAAGCCCACGAAGCCCGCGATCATCGCCTGCTTCGGAGTTCGCGCCCAGCGCGCCATGTCGGGAGCGAGCACCACGCCGAGGATGAAGATGCCCATGACGAGTGAGACTGCGGCGCCGAACGTGAAGGTCGCCTCGACCGGGGCCTGCAGACCTGTCGGACCGTTCGTGACGAACGCCACGACGACGCCGGCGACGAGCAGCGCGAGCAGCAGCGGGACGGCCAGGCTGCTGAGTCGATTGATCGATCGGTAGCCCCAGAACGCCGTGATCGCCATGAGTATCCCGCCGATCGCGCTGAACACCTGAACGGGAGCGTCGATGCCGGTGAACTCCACGAAGGCGATCTGGGCGTTCATCCCGAAGAAACCTGCCTGGACGGCGAACCAGCCCACGAGGCTGACCGAGATCGCCAAGGCCAGCACAGCGCCCCCGATCTTGCCGAACACGGCGCGGGAGATCATGGCCGTCGACAGGCCCGTCGAGGCCCCCACGTACGCGCAGGCCATCGCGAGGAGTCCGAGCAGCAGTGAGCCGAGCATCGTCGCCCCGATCGCGGGCCAGAAGGACATGCCGGATGCGAGTTCGATGCCGAGGAATGCCCCGGACAGGTCGATCCCGATCGCGATCCAGATGGCGGCGATGGACAGCCACCCCTTGCGCTGGTCGCGGGGCACGACGCCGTGCTCGTAGTCGGAGGTTTCCATGGTCTTCTTCCTTGACGGTGGTCTGCCCTCGTCCGTCGGGGACGGTTGCAAGAGCGAGACGGTGGCGGGTTCGGTACGGCGGGGGCGTGCGACGGGTGAGACGCCCCGACTGGGCACCGTCATGGGTGGTGACGGGATCGAGTCCTGCTCGGAGTGAGCGCTCAGGGGGAGAGGAGTGCGGAGAGGTAGGCCCACGCTCTGTCGAAGCGCTCGCGATACAGGTCCGGGGCATAGTGCGTGAGCTGGAGGAAGAGTCCGTCCAGGATGACGAACATCACGGCGACGAAGCCCTCCGCATCGCCCGCAGCGAAGGCGCCCTGCGCGACTCCGTCGACGTAGGTCCTACGGACGGCAGCAGCCAGCGTCGACTCCGAATCCAGGAAGATCTCACGCAGGTGCGAGCCGCCGGGGCCGAACTCGGTGACGGCGGCACGAAGGCTGAACTCGGCCAGATCGGGGCGCTCTCGGTAGTACGCCTCGATACCGCCGAGCAGGTGGCGGAGTCGCTCGAGGGGAGCCAGCGAGTCGCTGGAGCGCACGAGTTCGTCGAAGAACTCGGTGTGCTCGACGATGACCTCCGCATACACGGCCTCGTACAGCGCCTCCTTGCTCGGAAAGTGCGCGTACAGGGAGGGCGTCTTGATGCCGACGGCCTCCGCGATCTCGCGCAGACTCGCCTCTGCATACCCGCGGCGTGCGAAGACCGCGCGGGCCTCGACCAGGATGGTCGCTCTGCTCATGAGTGCCACCTAACGATGATTAGTTAGGGGGAGGCTACCGCTCCCACGGCCGCCGCCGCAAGAGGCGCGATCGCCGAGAGAGCGTCGCGCTCGCATCACTCAGCTCGTCTGGTCCGCTCCACCTGCGTGCGCGACAGCAGGAGCCCCGCGAGCAGACCCCCGAGTCCGCCGAAGACCATGTCGCCGATGGTGTCCTGGTAGGTGACGAAGATGTCATCGCTGAGGTAGGCCTTGCCGAGCCATTCGACCATCTCCCACACGGCGCTGAGGGCGAGGGCGATCAGCGGCAGCAGAACGAGGGGCGTGCGTGCGCGGACCCGGTCACCGCTGGTGATCTGCACGACCTTCGTCCTGGTCAGGACCAGCGCGGCGACGATGGCGAGCATCCCTGTGCAGAGGAAGTGCAGGAGCAGATCCCAGCCCGCGACGCTCGTGTAGAGGCCGAAGACGTTGCTCCAGGCGGCGGCGAGCACGATCGCACAGGCCGCGGCATCGAAGCTGCCGCGCATGCCGAGCATGCGCGGCAGCATCAGCGCCGGGGTCGCGAGTGCGACGATCCCGGCGTCCGTCGGTCCCCACCAGATGGCGGCCACGACGACGCCGAGCAGGCCCAGCACGCGGAGGGCGTCCGCGATCCATTCCGCCACGGTGCGCGGGGGTCGCAGGAAGTCCGCTTTCACCGGACCTCCTCGGTGATCCGTACCAGTGCCTGCATCGGGAGGTGATCCGAAGGGCGGATGCCGTCCAGGGTCCGCGTGTTCATCCCGACTGCGCGCACGGCGACGTCGTCCGTCGCCAGGACTCCGTCGATCCGGCGACCGCGGAGCCGAGGCGGGTGACTTCCGACGAACGACCCCCATTCCGGCGTGAGATGCCGCTGCGCGGACGCCCACGAGTCGCTGGTTCCGCCGGAAGCGAGCAGCGCCCGCAGGGAGCGTGAGTGGAGCGCGGCGTTGAAGTCTCCGAGCACGAGCACGGGCAGGTCGATGCCGGCGATCAGGGCGGCGATCGCTTCAGCCGAGCGGCGGCGGGACCGGGCGGATAAGGGATCGAGGTGAGTGTTGATCACGACGAATCGTGCGCCGGTGACGCTGTCGCTGAACTCGGCGCGCACGAGCGTACGCGGGATCAGATTTCCCCAGGTGCGCGAACCCGGCACCTCGGGGTGATCCGAGAGCGCTCGCTGCTCCCATGATTCCACGCGCAGCCGCTGGGCGTCGTAGACCAGCGGGGTCCCTTCGCCCGTTCCTTCACGGCCTCGTCCGCGCCCGATCGCTCGGTGGTGCGGGCCGAGAGCGTCCATGACCACGCGCAGGGAGCGGGGGCGCGCCTCCTGCAGTCCCAGGACCGTGGGCCGTTCGATGCGGAGCACGTCGCGAACAGCCGAGGAGCGCACGCTCCAGCGCTCGGAGCGCGGAAGGAGCGGGCTGTCCATCGCGCGGCGGAGATTGAAGGACATCACGTGCAGGTCCGGTGGTTCCGTCGCACCGATCACCGGGCTGCTCACCGCAGGGCTGCTCACCGGATGTCCGCTCGGATGCGTCGGCGTCCGACTCTGCGGGCGATCAGCCGCCGCCACCGGAACGGAGGGAAGTCGTGCGGCCAGTGGACGACCACGCTTCGGAAGCCACGGTGCACGCGGCGACCGAACCGGCCAGACGTGAACGGCCGCATCGACATCCCCATGGCCGTCCCTGGGAGGAGGGCGATGCGGTGCTCCGCGCCCAGATGGAAGGCGAGATCGAGATCGTCGTGCATCTCGGGGTCGCGATGCACCTCGTCGCGAACGGCGTGCCATGCTTCGCGACGGAAGGCCAGGTTCGACCCGAAGAGGGGTGGGTGCCCGAGTGTGACCCCCATCAGCGTCGTGTACGCGCCGAGGTAGAGCCGGGCGAGCGGCACGCGCAGCGCCGGCGGACCATCGGTGAACCGCGCCCGACCGGTGATGGCGGATACTCCGGCATCCTCCGCGAATGCGGTGGTGATCGTCTCCACCCAGGCCGGGTCGGGCTCGCAGTCGGCATCCAGTCGGAGGATCAGGTCTCCGACCGCGGCGTCGTATCCGGTAGCCGCCGCTGCCGAGATGCCGGGATCGGCGCAGAACAGCACGCGCGCACCGGCATCGCGCGCCACGGCGGCCGACGCATCCGAGGAGCCGTTGTCGACGACGATGATCTCATCCGGAGGTCGTTGCTGGGCGTGCAGCCGCCGAAGGCACCGGGCGAGAAGCTGCGAGTCGTCCTTGACAGGGATGACGACGGACGTGGTCAGGATGCCGGGCTGCGATGGCGCGGCGCTCGCGTCTGCGGCAGCGCCTCGCTCGCCGTCTCCGCCCGCTCGTCCTGTCATCCCCATCATCGTCCCATCGCTTCGCAGGATGTCACGAGGGACTTGACACCGCATGCCCGCTCAGGCACGGAGCGCGTGATCAGCCGGCGTCAGCGCCCTCGAGCTCGGACGACTCGATCAGCTCGTCGACCAGCATGATCCCGCCACTCGAGTTCGCCGAATGCGCCAGGGTCTCGATCCATCGACGGCTGAGTTCCGGCGCCTCCACGTCGTCGAACACGAACCGCAGCGGGATGGACGGATGCAGCCAGACCGTCGAGCGTCCTTCGGACTCGCCGTCCGGATGCTTCCAGCTCAGCGTGAAGCTCTCGTTCCGGCGCAGCTTCGTGGCGACGACGACCTTGAGGTGCGCGAGCGCACGATCGTCGATATGGATCGGCTCCGAGCCGCCGTAATAGAGAGAACCCATGACTCGGAATCTATGCCGCTCCACAGCGGGTGAGTCACCGTGTGGGCAGGACGCGCGTCGCATGCGAACAGGTTGTTCGCATGGTGTCATCTCCGGTGCTTGGATGCCGTCACAGAAGGAAGCACGCCGAAGCTCTCCCGGTAGGCGGCGGCGAAGCGGGACGGGTGCGAGAACCCCCACCGTCGGGCGATCGCCGAGACCGTCGCGGGGGCGCCTGAGCGGAGGTCTCGGTGTGCTCCGTCCAGCCGCGCCTGCCTGAGCGATTCGGCCGGTGTCGCATCGAGTGCGCGCCGGAAGGCGTACTGCAGCCCGCGGGTCGAGATGTGCACCGCCGCTGCCACGTCGTCGACCGTGATCGGGCGGTGGGCGTTCTCGGCGATGTAGGTCAGCGCGCGGCGCACGGTCGCCGGCGCGGGCGCCGCTTGGACCGGTCGATGCCGCTCGAGGCGATCGGTGACCGCGAAGGCGGCCAGGGTCGTCGCGGCGGCGTGGCGGGCCAGTTCAGCACGCAGAAGCGCGTCCAGGTCGTCGTCGTCGAGCGCCAGTGAGCTCTGCTCGACATACGCGAACATCCGATCCCATGCGGCCGCAGCATGTGCGGAGCGCGGCGAGAGGTCATTCACGCGAACAGACAGGGAGTCGTCTCCGCTGATCCGCCGGGCCTGCTGCTCCAACGCCTTGCGCTCGAAGACCAGGGCCGTCACTCGCGCGCCGCCTTCCCAGTGCGCGTGCACCCGTTGACCCTCCGAGATCCAGGGGCGACGCGCGTCGAGGTCGCCGCGATCGGAGTACACGCGCGCCTCGGGACCATCGACCCGGCAGACGAGGAGCTGTTCCTGGGGTGCCGCGGTCGAGCGCACCTCGGCGGCCAGGTCGTAGCGCACCATGCTCACCCCACCGAGATCCGCTGAGTGCCAGTCGAAGAGGAAGCTCGTCGGATCGACGTCGTGCAGCACTGCCGACGGGACGAACTGCTTCCAGGTGCTCTCGACGCGGGTGATGTCACGAGTTCGGAATCGCATGCGGGTCGGCTCCCTCCTGTGTGCGGTGACGACGGACCGGCCAGGTGCCGTCGAGGCGCTCCTCCGGCTCCAGACGCCCGATCCGGATGAAATACTCCGTGAGGCTCTCGGCCTGGGACCGAGCCCACCCGATCTGACGGGTGTGGAGCTCGGCCAATGTGTCTGGCAGCGTGAACTGTCTCGCGAGTGCCTGCGCCACCCGACCGGCCGCGACCGCATCGGCGGCAGCCTCGTGCGCATCGTCCAGACGTACCGCGTACAGGGCTGCGACCGCCTGCAGGGTGCGTTTGCCCGGACGGTACCGGTCGTAGGCCTTGTCGATGACGTGCGGATCGATGATCGGCGAGGGGTTCTCCAGGGGAGCCACTCCGTGGCGGCGGGCCTCGTGCGCCAGAAGCGAGAAGTCATAGGCCGCGTTGTACGCGACGATCGGCACCCCCTGCGACAGCAGCGAGCGCAGGGCCGACGTGACCTGGCCGACGACCTCAGCACCGGGACGCCCGAGGCGACGCGCATGCTGCGTTGTCACCCCGTCCACGGCCGTGGCTCCGGCAGGGATGTCGATCCCCGGATCCGCGAGCCAATCACGTGCCGCGATCTCGCGGCCTTCGGCATCGAGCAGACCGACATGGGCGGTCACGACGCGATCCTGCTCCACATCGACTCCGGTGGTCTCCAGGTCGAAGACGCCGACGCGAGTGGTCCAGGGAGGGGAAGCGGGAGCCGGCGGCATGGTTTCACCGTAGAACGGGGCGCCGACATCCGCTCGCAGGGACACGGGGACGGCACATCCCGTGACCATAGACTTGCCCCATGTCCGTTCCCTCGCCGTACGCCGACCGCCTCAGCCGTCTGCCGGTCGTGCGCCACGACGTCGAGGTCAGGGGCGGCGTCACCGCCTACTGGGAGTACGGTCAGGAGGATTCCGAGGTCACCGTGATCGCCGTGCACGGATTCCGAGGCGAGCATCACGGGCTCGAGTCGGTGCTCGCGTTCCTTCCGGAGGTGCGTGTGATCGCCCCCGACCTCCCCGGCTTCGGAGAGACGGCTCCCGTGCCTGGGCGCACGTACGACCTGGCCGAGTACGTCGCCTGGCTCACCGAGTTCGCGGATGTCGTGGCGCCGGGCGCCGTCATCCTCGGGCACTCCTTCGGTTCGATCGTCACCTCCGCCGCGGTGGCCGGCGGTCTCGCGACACCTCGTCTGATCCTCATCAACCCGATCGGAGCGCCGGCGCTCGAGGGCCCGAAGGGTCTGATGACGCGGCTCGCGGTCCTGTACTACTCGCTGGGGGCCCGGCTCCCCGAGCGTGCGGGTACCGCACTCCTGCGCAACCGCCTGATCGTCCGGATCATGAGCATCGCGATGGCGAAGACGTCCGACCCGGACATCCGCCGATTCATCCATGACCAGCACGACACCTACTTCTCGCGCTTCGCCGATCGCGACGTGCTGCGCGACGCCTTCGTCGCGAGCGTGTCACACGACGTGAGCGAGTTCGCGGCGTCGATCTCGACGCCGACACTTCTCATCGCGGCACAGCGCGACGACATCACGCCCATCGAGGTGGAGCGCGAGCTGGTGACGCGCTTCGACGACGGCACCCTCGTCGAGATCGCCCACGTCGGGCACCTGATCCACTACGAGACCCCCGCCGAGGCGGCAGGCGCCGTTCGCCGCTTCCTCAGGATTCCCGTCGCGCGAGGCCGATGAGCCCTGCGACGCGGAACGGGATGACCTCGCCCATCGCGAGAGAGGTCTCGGTGCGCTCGACCCCGTCGATCGAGAGGATGCGCGCGTCCGTGTCGAACAGGTGACGGGCGTCGCGACAGGCGACGCGTGCGAGCAGATCGATCGATCCGCTGAGTCCGTGCGCCTGCACGACCTCGGGGATGCGGGCGAGCTCGTTGATGATCCTGGGCAGCTCCGTCTGCCGCACGCCGATGCTCACGAACGCCTGCAGCGGGAAGCCGAGGACGTCGGTGGAGAACGAGCGCTCGTAAGAGAGGAAGACCCCGGTCTGCTCCAACCTGGTCATCCGCGCCTGGATCGTGTTGCGCGACAGCCCCAGATTCTCCGCGAGAGCGACGATGGTCACGCGCGGATCGTCGGCGAGGGCTGCGAGCAGTTCCAGATCGATGCGGTCAAGT
The DNA here is from genome assembly GCF_041641055.1 of Microbacterium sp. GTDB lineage: Bacteria > Actinomycetota > Actinomycetes > Actinomycetales > Microbacteriaceae > Microbacterium. The sequence continues at coordinate 138,770 of NZ_JBEPZB010000003.1, read as the reverse complement.
CCGGCCATAGTGCCAAACGATAGCAGGGCCAGGATGCCCTGGATTGGGCAACATGCTCAAGCGGTGCGCGATTGCTTGAGCGAGGTGATGAGCGGACGTACCCTCGAGTTAACCGGCGATGATGCCGGGGCCGAGCGTAGAACCCGTGACGACGGCCACGAACGAGGAGGACGATGATGTCACCGCAGATCACCCCGATCGCCGACACCGTGCAGGATCTCGAACTCGCCGAGCGCATCCTCACCCCGGACGGCACCCGCGTCGCGAACCCGCAGCTCGACCCCTTCGTCGACGACGTCGATCCCGCGCAGCTCCGTGCGCTGCACCGGGACATGGTCATCCTCCGCAGGATCGACTCGGAGGGCGTCGCCCTCCAGCGTCAGGGGCAGCTCGGGCTCTGGGCCCCCTGTCAGGGCCAGGAGGCCACCCAGATCGGCACGGCCCGCGCGATCGCCGCGAACGACTACGTCTTCCCCAGCTACCGCGAGACGGGCGTGATCTACGCCCGGGGCGCCCAGCCCGGTGACTACGTGCGGATGTGGCGCGGCGAGGAGGGTGCAGGTCACGATCCGGCGGCGCTGCGCGTGGCGCCGCTGCAGATCATCATCGGCGCCCAGACGCTCCATGCCGTCGGCTATGCCCTCGGCATCCGTCACGAGGGCGCCGACGAGGTCGCCGTCACGTACTTCGGCGACGGAGCGACGAGCCAGGGCGATGTGAACGAGGCGATGATCTTCGCCTCCTCGTACCAGGCACCCGTGGTGTTCGTGTGCCAGAACAACCATTGGGCGATCTCCGAGCCCGTGTCGGTGCAGTCGCAGTATCCGATCGCCGGCCGCGCTCCGGGATTCGGCATCCCGAGCATGCGCGTCGACGGCAACGACGTGCTGGCGTGTCTCGCGGCGATGCGCTGGGCGCTCGCGCACGCTCGCAGTGGCAAGGGACCCGCCTACCTCGAAGCGGTCACCTATCGGATGGGACCGCACACGACGGCGGACGATCCGACCCGTTACCGCAAGGAGGAGGAGCTGGAGGCCTGGAAGCGACGGGATCCGATCGCACGCCTGGAGGCGCACCTGCGCGCGCTCGGAGAACTCAGTGACGAGCAGGTCGCCGAGACGCAGGCGGCGGCGGATGTCGTCGCCCGTGAGATGCGCGCGGAATGCCTCGCGATGGTCACGCGCCCGCCGCTCTCGGTGTTCGACGGGGTCTACGCCGAACCGCACACCGGGCTCGAGCGGCAGCGTGGCGAGTATGCCGCCTACGTCGCGTCCTTCGAGGGTGAGGCGTGACCGTGGCGGAGCTCACTCTCGGCAAGGCGCTCGGTGCCGGGCTGCGCCAGGCGATGCGCGACGATGACAGGGTCGTGCTCCTCGGTGAGGACATCGGCAAGCTCGGCGGCGTGTTCCGCATCACCGACGGGCTGCTCGACGAGTTCGGCGCCACGCGCGTCATCGACACCCCGCTCGCGGAGTCCGGCATCGTCGGCACCGCGGTCGGCCTCGCATTCCGCGGCTACCGGCCGGTCGTCGAGATCCAGTTCGACGGCTTCGTGTACCCGGCCTTCGACCAGATCGTCGCGCAGGTGGCGAAGCTGCACTACCGCACGCAGGGCCGCGTGAAGATGCCGATCACGATCCGCATCCCGTGGGCAGGGGGCATCGGCGCCGCGGAGCACCATTCCGAGTCGCCGGAGGCGTACTTCGTGCATACGGCGGGGCTCCGCGTGATCGCGGTGTCGAACCCGGAGGACGCCTACCGGAGCCTGCGGCAGGCGATCGCCTCCGATGACCCCGTGATCTTCTTCGAGCCCAAGCGGCTGTACCACCACAAGGGGGAGGTCGACCTGGATGCTCCGCTGGCGGACGCGGCGCCGATGGGGCTCGCCCGCGTCGTCCGCGAGGGAGGGGACGCGACGCTCATCACCTATGGCGCCATGGTCTCGACGGCGCTCCAGGCGGCGGAGGCCGCCCAGGACGAGGGCACCTCGCTCGAGGTCATCGATCTTCGGTCCTTGTCTCCGGTGGACTACGACACCGTCGCGGCGTCCGTGCGCAAGACCGGCCGAGTCGTCGTCGCCCACGAGGCGTCGCGCGAGGCCGGCGTGGCGGCCGAGGTCATCGCCAGCATCACCGAGCGGTGCTTCGAATACCTGGAATCGGCGCCGCTGCGGGTGACGGGGCACGACGTGCCCTACCCGCCGGCGAAGCTCGAGAAGTACCATCTGCCGGATCTGGATCGGCTCCTGGATGCCGTCGACCGGGTGCTCGATCGCCCGAACAGCCTGACGGGAGCAGAGGCATGAACGCCGAGTTCCGACTGCCCGACCTCGGCGAAGGGCTGACCGAGGCCGAGGTGATCCAGTGGATGGTGGCACCAGGGGATCAGGTCGCCCTGAACCAGACCCTCGCGGAGGTGGAGACGGCGAAGGCCGTGGTCGAGCTGCCCTCGCCGTACGAGGGGATCGTCGCGGCTCTCCACGCCGAGGCCGGCCAGACCGTGGCGGTCGGCGCTCCGCTCATCGAGTTCGACGTGGTCGGCTCGGAGACGCCGACGGTGGGGGTAGGGACCGGATCCGCCGTGACCGGGAGCGAGGAGAAGGCCCAGCCCAACCTCGTCGGCTACGGCGCGGCGCCCTCGGCATCCGGCCGTCCGGCGCGTCGCGCGCGGCGTCTCGGCGGCGGCTCGACCACGGCAGACACCGCCGTGCTCGAGGCCGCGCCGCATGACGCGTCTCCGTCACTCACCGTCGAGACGGTGGTCGAGCGTCCGCGGTCCACGCCGCCGGTTCGGGCCTACGCCAAGCGCCTCGGTATCGACCTCGTGCTCGTGGCCGCGTCCGTCGGCGACCGGGTGATCACCCGCGACGACATCGACGCGTACGCGGAGCGCGTCGGTGCGAGCCCCGAGCCGCGGGAGGCCACGAAGTCGGCCGCAGCTCCGGTTCCCCGCGAGCCGGCCTCTCTGAACGATCGGACGGCGGGGCAGGGCGACGCCAGGGAGACTCGGATCCCGATCCGAGGGGTCCGCAAGCACACCGCCGCCGCCATGGTCGAGAGCGCCTTCACCGCGCCGCACGTGACGGTCTTCCACACGGTCGACGTCACCGCGACGATGGAGCTGCTCTCGTCGTTCCGCGATGATCGAGCGCTGATGGATCATCGCATCGGCCCGCTCGCGGTCGTCGCCAAGGCCGTCTGCCTGGCGCTCGGCCGGACCCCCGGGCTCAACTCCCACTGGGATGAGGCAGCCGGGGAGATCGTCCAGTACCACTACGTCGACCTGGGGATCGCCGCGGCCACGGAACGCGGGCTGATCGTCCCGAACATCCGCGACGCCGAGAGGCTCACGCTCGTCGAGCTCGCCGATGCGCTGAAAGACCTCGCGGGAACGGCGAGGTCGGGCAAGACGTCACCGGCCGAACTCGCGGGCGGCACCTTCTCCATCTCGAACATCGGGGTCTTCGGAATCGACGCCGGCACGCCGATCCTGCCGCCGGGGCAGTCCGGCATCCTCGCCGTGGGTGCCGTCCGGCGGCAGCCGTGGGAGCATCGTGGCGAAATCGCCCTGCGTCAGATCATGACGCTGAGCCTGTCGTTCGACCACCGGCTCGTGGACGGTGCCGAAGGCGCGCGATTCCTCAAGGACGTGGCAGACGTGCTCCAGGAGCCGGGGCGGGCGATGCTGCTCAGGTAGTCGCCGTGAGCGCCGACTCCGCCATCGCGACGAGCACTGTCGCGGTGGCGGAGTGGCGTCTGGCCGCGGCTCGCGTGCTGTGCGGCGTGGAGTTGATGAGTCCGAAGCACGCCTGAACGCGCAGTCGCAGCTCGTCGGCATCCGCCTGGACGAGCGGGGCGAGGGTGGCGATCCAGAGCTCGATGTACGCCCGCTGCAGACGACGGACCTCGGCGTGGTCGCGAGCATCGAGGTGTGCGACGTCCCTGTCCTGCACGCGGATCACCTCGGCGTGCCCGAGCGCGAACTCGACGTGGAACTCGACGAGCGCCCGCATCCGCTCCGCCGCCGTCGCACCGTCTGAGGCGACTTTCGTCCCGCCGGTCACGAGATCGTCGCTGACCTTGACCAGCACGGCACCGAGCAGTGCCTGCTTGCCGGTGAAGTGTCGGTACACGGCGGGTCCGGAGACACCCACGGCAGCTCCGATGTCCTCGAGACTGACCCCGTTGTAACCGTGCTCGGCGAAGAGGCGGGCGGCCTCTCGGAGGATCGCGTCCGAGCGCTCTGCCTTGGCGCGATCTCGCGCCGTGACGGGGGTTGTCATCTCAGTTAATCCTCGCTAACCTGATGCAATCGGTTAGTGAACACTAACCGAAAGAGCATGCAGTGCGCCAGGGCGATGTCGCCCCGCGTCACGGGGTCGAGGAGGACGTCACATGCCGGCAACCCAGCGGTCTCTCGCGACGGAGCTGCGTGAGCGGCTCGCGACCGCCGCACAAGGGGGTCCTGCGGCCTCGCGGGAGCGCCACATCGGCCGGGGCAAGCTCCTGCCTCGCGACCGCGTCGCCCGGCTCCTCGACGAGGGCAGCCCGTTCATCGAGATCGCGCCGCTCGCCGCAGACGGCCTGTACGGGGGAGAGGCACCGGCCGCCGGTGTCATCGCCGGGATCGGGCTGGTGCACGGACGACATGTGATGGTCGTCTGCAACGACGCCACCGTCAAGGGCGGGACGTACTACCCGCTCACGGTGAAGAAGCACTTGAGGGCGCAGGAGATCGCCCTCGAGAACAGGCTTCCCTGCCTCTACCTCGTCGACTCGGGAGGCGCGTTCCTTCCCAAGCAGGACGAGGTCTTCCCGGATCGCGAGCACTTCGGACGGATCTTCTTCAATCAGGCGAGGATGTCGGCGGAGGGCATCCCACAGCTCGCCGCCGTGCTCGGCTCCTGCACGGCCGGCGGCGCGTACGTCCCCGCGATGAGCGACGAGACGGTGATCGTCCGGGGGCAGGGCACCATCTTCCTCGGTGGGCCGCCCCTGGTGAAGGCCGCCATCGGAGAGATCGTGTCAGCGGAGGACCTCGGCGGCGGCGAGCTGCATGCGCGCCGCAGCGGAGTCGTCGACCATCTCGCCGAGGACGACGAGCACGCGCTCGAGATTCTGCGCGACATCGTGGGCACGCTCCCCGCGCCGAGCACGCCTGCGTGGGAAGTGCACGACAGTCGGCCGCCGTCCGAGGCCGGCCCCCTGTATGACGTCGTGCCGGTCGACGTGAACGCCGCCTACGACGTGCACGAGGTCATCGTGCGTCTCATCGACCGGGACAGCTTCCGCGAGTTCAAAGCGGAGTACGGCACCACTCTGGTCACCGGGTTCGCGCGCCTGCACGGGCATCCCGTCGGGATCGTCGCGAACAACGGCGTCCTGTTCAGCGAATCGGCGCTGAAGGGCGCGCACTTCATCGAACTGTGCGATCAGCGCGGTATCCCGCTGCTGTTCCTGCAAAACATCACCGGCTTCATGGTCGGCTCCGACGCCGAGGCAGGCGGCATCGCCAAGGACGGCGCGAAGATGGTCACCGCCGTCGCGAGCACGAGGGTCCCCAAGCTCACCGTGATCATCGGGGGGTCCTTCGGTGCGGGCAACTACTCGATGTGCGGACGCGCCTACTCGCCGCGGTTCCTGTGGACCTGGCCGGCGAGTCGCATCTCGGTGATGGGCGGCGCCCAGGCGGCATCCGTCCTCGGCACCGTGAAGGACGACCAGCTCGCCGCCCGGGGCGAGGGATGGACCGCCGAGGAGCGGGCGGCGTTCGAGCAGCCGATCCGCGACCAGTACGAGACGCAGGGAGAGCCCTATTACGCCACCGCCCGGCTCTGGGACGACGGCATCATCGACCCCGCAGACACCCGCGACCTGCTCGGACTCGCCCTCGACGTGATCGCCCGCAGCCCTCTGCCCGAACCGCGGTTCGGCCTCTTCCGGATGTGACCACCATGACGACCACGACCACCACCGACGATCTCCGCCGATTCGACACGATCCTGGTCGCCAATCGGGGCGAGATCGCACGACGGATCATCCGCACACTGCGGGCGATGGGCATCCGCAGCATCGCCGTCTACAGCGATGCGGATGCCGGCGCGCCCCATGTCAGAGAGGCGGACGATGCGGTGCGGATCGGCGCGGCACCCGCCGCCGAGTCGTATCTCGACATCGACGCCGTGATCGCCGCGGCACGCGCCACCGGGGCGCAGGCCATCCACCCCGGCTACGGCTTCCTGTCCGAGAGCGTCGGTCTCGCCGAGGCGTGCGCCGAGAGCGACATCGTGTTCATCGGACCCTCGGTGCAGGCCCTGCAGATCATGGGCGACAAGGCCAAGGCGCGCGACCACGTCGTGCGCGCCGGCGTACCCGTGGTGCCTGGTTTCGATGCGCGCGGACTCTCGGATGCCGAGATCGCCGATGAGGCGAGGGCCGTGGGCTTCCCCCTGCTGGTCAAGCCCAGCGCGGGCGGGGGTGGCAAGGGCATGGAGGTCGTCGCCGACGCCTCCGGCCTGGATGCGGCGCTGGCGTCGGCCCGACGGGTGGCGATCTCCGCCTTCGGTGACGACGCCCTGATCCTCGAGCGGCTGATCCGTCGGCCACGACACATCGAGGTGCAGGTCTTCGGCGACGTGCACGGGACGGTGATCGCCCTCGGCGAGCGCGAGTGCACGCTGCAGCGCCGCCACCAGAAGGTCATCGAGGAGGCCCCGTCCGCCGGCATCCCCGAGAGCACCAGAGACCGCCTGCTCGCCGCAGCCGTCCAGGCGGCGGAGAGCGTGTCGTACGTGGGTGCAGGCACGGTGGAGTTCCTGCTCGACGCCGACGCTCCTGACCAGATCTTCTTCATCGAGATGAACACCCGGCTGCAGGTCGAGCACCCCGTCACCGAGGAGGTGACCGGCCTCGACCTCGTCGCGCTGCAGATCCGTGTCGCAGCCGGCGGTCGACTCGATCCGGCGCCGCAGGTGCGCGGGCATGCGATCGAGGCCCGCGTGTACGCGGAGTCCCCGACTCGCGGGTTCCTTCCTTCCACGGGGCGGGTGCTCCTGTTCGATCCTCCCGCGGGGGTGCGGGTGGATGCGGCCGTGGAGACCGGATCCGAGGTGACCGGATTCTACGATCCGATGATCGCCAAGATCATCGCCGTGGCCGAGGACAGGCCCACGGCGCTGCGGCACCTGGACGACGCCCTCGCTCGCACCGTCGTGCTCGGAGTCGACACGAACATCGCCTTCCTCCGTCAGCTCTGCGCCGACGAGCGGGTCGTCGCGGGCGACCTCGACACCGGTCTCATCGAGACCCTGCTGCCCCTGCCCGTGGAGGCGCCGACACCCTCGATGCTCGTCGCGGCACGAGAGCACGTCCGGCATCAGGAGGGGGACGGCCGAACGGCGGAGGAGCGTCGTCTCGCGACACGCGCCGGCGCGGTGTGGAGCAGGCTCGCCCGGGCGACGCTCGCGGACACCTCCTTCCTCACGGATCAGGGTGAGGTGCTGGTCGCGCCGGACACCGACCTGGTGAGTGACCGTGTCGCCGTGGCGACCGACGCCGACGGTGATGTCTGGGTCAGCGAGAGTGGTCGCACCGAGCGCCTCCGGCCGCTGGATCGCCGGGGACGGATGCTGCACCGGCTCTCCGCGCAGGGCGAGCGTGAGAGCTCGCATGGTCCCGAGGCACGCGCGCCGATGCCCGGCAGCGTGGTCGCCGTGCATGTCCGCGACGGCGAGACGGTGACGGCGGGGACTCCGCTGGTCTCGATCGAGGCGATGAAGATGGAGCACCCGGTGCTCGCACCCCACGACGGCGCCGTGCAGCTCACGGTGGCGCTGGGTGACCAGGTGAGGCGCGACCAGACGGTCGCACGGATCTCGACGGAGGAGAAGTGATCATGGAACAGCTGACCGATGAGGAGCGCGAGCTCGCCGCGATGGTGCGGGACTTCGCCGACACGGTGGTCGCACCGCAGTCGTACGAAGCCGACCGCACGCACACCCTGTCGATGGACGTGGTCGCGCAGATGGGGGACCTCGGCCTGTTCGGGCTGCCGTTCCCCGAGGAGTACGGCGGGCAGGGCGGCGACTACATGGCGCTGGGTATCGCGATCGAAGCACTCGGGCGCGTCGACCAGTCGATCGCCATCACGCTCGAGGCCGGCGTGAGTCTCGGCGCCATGCCCGTGTTCCGCTTCGGCACCGAGGAGCAGAAGCGCGAGTACCTGCCAGACCTGCTCGCCGGCCGCGCGCTGGCGGGCTTCGGCCTCACCGAGCCGGAGGCGGGGAGCGACGCCGGAGCGACGAGGACGACAGCCCGACGCGAGGGCGAGGAGTGGGTGATCGACGGCTCGAAGCAGTTCATCACCAACTCCGGAACGCCCATCACCCGGTTCGTCACGGTGACGGCGGTGACCGGGACGGAGAACGGGCGCAAGCAGATCTCGACCATCATCGTCCCCAACGGCACTCCGGGCTTCACGGTCGAGGCGCCGTACGACAAGGTCGGCTGGAACGCCTCCGACACGCATCCACTGACCTTCGACGGCGCTCGCGTTCCGGCAGGGAATCTTCTGGGGGCCGAGGGGAGCGGCTTCCGCAACTTCCTGAGCATCCTCGACGAGGGGCGGATCGCGATCGCCGCGCTGTCGACCGGCGCGGCGGAGGGCTGTCTCGAGGCCGCCGTCGAGTACGCGAAGAGCCGCACCATCTTCGGCAGCGCGCTGAGCACGCGGCAGAACGCCCAGTTCACTCTCGCGAGGATGCGGGCGCGCGTGCACACATCGCGGCTCGCCTGGCATCACGCGGCCCGTCTTCGCGACGCGGGGCGGCCCTTCGCCGAGCAGGCGGCCATCGCCAAGCTCGTCGCCGGGGAGGCGGCGATGGACAACGCCAGGGACGCGACCCAGATCTTCGGGGGCAACGGATTCATGAACGAGTTCCCGGTCGCGCGTCATTACCGCGACTCGAAGATCCTCGAGATCGGCGAGGGCACCACCGAGGTGCAGCTGCTGGTGATCGCTCGCGCCCTGGGTCTCGCCGGGTAGCGTGGCAGCATGAGCGCGCACGACATCGTCCAGCGAGGACTCTACTTCGAGGAGTTCATCCCCGACGCCCGCTACCTGCATCGGCCAGGCCGCACGGCGACCGAGGCGGACAACGTCCTCTTCACCACCCTGACGATGAACACGCAGGCGCTTCACCTCGACGCGGCCTTCGCCGAGGCGCAGGCGCCGTTCCACCGCCGCCTCATCAACTCGATGTGGACGCTGTCGACCATGGTCGGAGCCTCCGTCGCGCAGCTCACCCAGGGCACCCTGGTGGCACAGCTCGGCTTCGGAGACATCACCTTCCCGCATCCGCTGTACGCCGGAGACACCCTCTACACCGAGAGCGTGATCGTCGAGAAGCGGCTGTCATCGTCTCGGCCGGGGCAGGGGATCGTCACGATCGCGCACACGGGTCGGACGCAGGATGACGTCATCGTCGCGACGGCCACCCGGTCGGTGCTCGTGCACTGCCTGCCGAAGGAGAGTGGCGCATGACCTTCGCGCTCGGACCTGCACTGCTGTTCTGCCCCGCCGATCGGCCGGGGCGCTTCCGTGGCGCACTCGAGAAGGCGGACGCCGTCATCCTCGACCTGGAGGACGCGGTGCTCCCCGACGCCAAGGCAGCTGCGAGGGGCAATCTCATCGACGCGGACCTGGATCCGGATCGGGTGATCGTCCGCGTCAACGCCCCGGGCACTCAGGAGTTCGTCTCCGATCTCTCGACTCTCGCGCAGACCGACTTCCGCACCGTCATGGTGGCCAAGACGGAGAGTGCCGAGAGCCTCGCGGCCTTCGACGAGCGGTTCTCGCTCGTCGCGCTCTGCGAGACCGCCCGCGGGATCCACGCCGCGGATCGGATCGCCGCACACCCGCAGATCGTGGCGATGATGTGGGGGGCGGAGGACCTGGTCGCCTCGCTCGGCGGCACCTCGAGCCGCACCTCGGCAGGCGGCTATCGCGACATCGCCCGTTACGCCCGCTCGCGCGTGCTCCTCGAGTCGGGGGCGCACGGCAAGGCGGCCATCGACGCGGTGCACATCGAGATCGAGGACACCGCGGGGCTGCAGGTCGAGGCGGAGGATGCCGCCGCCTCCGGCTTCGCGGCGACGGCCTGCATCCATCCGAGTCAGGTCGCGGTGATCCGGGCTGCCTACGCCCCGGATGCCGCGACCGTCGACTGGGCGCACGCCGTCCTCGCCGCAGCGGAGTCCGAGCGCGGGGTGTTCCGTTTCGAGGGACGCATGGTCGACGAGCCCGTGCTCCGCCACGCGCGCTCGGTGCTCGGTCGCAGTCGCTGAGCCGCCGTCAGAAGCTCCGAGTCAGACCAGGGCGAACTGATCCAGCAGCCGGAGCGTCCCCTGCGACACCTCGAACCGGTGCGCCGACCCGTTGGCGATCTGATCGCCGGGGCGGGGGAGGGTACCACCCGACACGTGGTCGATGAGGGCTCGGATCACCCCTCCGTGCGCCACCACGACCACCGACTCGGCGAGGGGAGTCGAACGGCGTCGGGAGTCGCGGGCGACCGCGTCGAGTGCGCGCAGCGCGCGCTCGGCGACGTCCTCGAGCGTCTCGGCTCCGGGAACGGCAGCTCGCCAACCGCCGTAGGTCGTCATGTACTCCGACACGAGCATCCCCTCGCCCTCGCCGAACTCCCGCTCGCGGACGTCCGGCACGAGTACCGGCGCTCCGAGGCCGAGTTCTGCCGAGATGATCTCCGCGGTCTCGCTCGCCCGCAGGAGCGGGCTCGAGTAGATCGCGTGATGGGTGACTCCCGCGAGGGCAGCCGCGGCGGTCAGGGCGTCGGCTCGACCCGTCTCGTTCAGCGGGATGTCGGTGGAGCCCTGGATGCGGCGGGCGAGGTTCCAGTCGGTCTGGCCGTGGCGGACGAGGGTGATCAGCGTCATGCGAGGAGCTCCTGAAGGGCCGGCAGCACATCGCTGGTGCCTGCGGCGATAGTGACATCGGCCCAGACATCCGCGCGAGTCGGCTCGCGGTTGATGATGATGAGGGGGATGCTGCGTCGTCGGGCGCGCTCCACCAGTCGGACGCCGGAGTTCACGACGAGCGAGGACCCGGCCACGATCATCGCGTCGCTCGCCCTGAGCAGCGACTCGGCCGCCTTGAAGCGGCCCTGGGGCACGTACTCGCCGAAGAAGACGACGTCGGGCTTCAGCATCCCGCCGCACACCGTGCATACGGGGACGATGAAACCCTCGGTGCTCTCGGGCAGTACGTCGCCGTCCGGCGCCAGCGCCACGTTTTCGGGCACCGTAATCCAGGGATTGCGCTCCTCGATCTGCACGGCGATGTCGCGACGGTCGAACACCTGTCCGCAGCGCAGGCACAGGACGCGACGCATCGTGCCATGTACCTCGATCACGTGCGAGCTGCCGGCGCGGAGGTGCAGGCCGTCGACGTTCTGGGTGATGACTCCGCTGACCTGACCGGACGCCTCCATCGCCGCGAGCGACAGATGCCCGGGGTTCGGCTCGGCCTGGGCGAACGCGCGCCAGCCGAGATGGCCACCGACCCAGTAGCGACGTCTTGCCGCCTCATCGCCGAGGTAGCGCTGGATGGTCATGGGATCTGATCGGGTGCGCGCTCCTTCGCCGCGGTAGGCGGGGATCCCCGAGTCGGTCGAGATCCCGGCCCCGGTGAGGAGGGCGATCCGGCGTCCGCGCAGGAGTTCGGCGGTGCGAGCGATGGTGGTCGACAGCTCGACCGGACTCGATGCGCTCACTGGACCTCCCTGAGCGAGTCTACGGCGTGCTCGATGCGGCGGATGCTCGCGGGCGGCGGGAGAAGTCGTGCCAGCGCGCGATGGCAGACTGGGGCTCGTGGACCTGCAGCGCGTGACGACTCCGGATGATCGACGACTCGACGACTACCGGGCGCTCACCGACACCGCGCTGCGGACGGTGAAGGAGCCCGCAGGCGGCCTGTACATCGCCGAGTCGACCAAGGTGATCGCCCGCGCGGTCGCGGCCGGCCATCGGCCGCGCTCAGTTCTCGTGCAGGAGCGACGGGTGGACGACGTCCGAGCGATCGTCGGCGACCTGGACGTGCCGGTGTACATCGTCCCTGACGAGGTGGCCGAGTCCGTCACCGGGTTCGCCGTGCACCGAGGCACCATCGCATCGATGCATCGGCCGCAGCTGCCGACGGTGCGAGAGGTCCTCGAGGGCGCGCGGCTGGTGCTGATCCTCGAGAACGTCGGCGACCACACCAACGTCGGCGCCGCATTCCGCGCGGCCGCAGGCCTCGGCGCTGACGCGGTGCTGGTGTCGCCGGGGGGAGCGGATCCGCTGTATCGGCGCAGCGTTCGCGTGAGCATGGGGACCGTCTTCCAGGTGCCGTGGACACGCATCACGGACTGGGAGTCCGCCATCGCCGATCTGCACGCCGAGGGCTTCGACATCGCAGCCCTCGCTCTGCGCGACGACGCGACCACGCTCGACGCCTATGTCGCCGACCGGCCCGAGCGGGTTGCGATCGTCATGGGAGCAGAGGGCGACGGCCTCTCCCGGGAGGCGATGGAGGGCGCGGACACCATCGTCACGATTCCGATGTACGGGGGCGTCGACTCACTGAACGTCGCCTCCGCGGCGGCGGTCGCTCTCTGGGCGCTCAGCACCAGCTGAGTCGCCCCGCGCTCGTCAGTCGGTCGGCGGGAAGACGACAGGCGACGGCTCAGGACGCTTGGCCACGACATGGTCGCCTGAGGACTGGTGCCGCAGGCGTCGCAGCACCCAGGGGACGAGGTGCTCCCTGGCCCACCCGAGATCCTCGGAGCGGGCCTCGCGCCATGTCCGCAGGGGCAGCGGCTCCGGCTGCATCGACTCGAGGTCGTTGGGCACGTTGAGCGCGCGCAGCGCCATCCTGGCCACCTCGTGATGACCGAGCGAGTTGTAGTGCAGCCGGTCGTCGTCGAAGAAGCGCATGTCCTGCACGACCTTGAGGGCCCACTGGTCGGCGACGACGCAGTCATAGCGCTCGGCGATCGCCCTGACGTTCTCGTTGTAGATCGCGACCTTGCCGCGGAAGGCACGGAAGACAGGGGTGAATCCGGTGTCGATCCCGGTGAAGAGCAGGACCGTGGCGCCCGTCGAGGAGAGGCGCGCGACGGCATCCTCCAGCTGCGACGCGATCGCGTCCGGATCGGTGCCGGGGCGGATGACGTCGTTGCCGCCGGCGCAGATCGAGACGAGGTCCGGATGCAGTGCGACCGCCGGCTCGATCTGATCGCGCACGATCTGCGCGATCAGCTTGCCGCGCACTGCGAGGTTCGCGTACGCGAAGTCGTCGACCTGACGTGAGAGCACCTCGGCGACGCGGTCGGCCCAGCCGCGGTGGCTGCCGGGGCGGGAGGGGTCTGGGTCGCCGATGCCCTCGGTGAACGAATCCCCGATGGCGACGAAGCGCCGCCAGGGGTGCGCGCTCTCGTTGTCCGGGCGTGCACTCGCATCGTCGGAATGCGGGGTCCGGGTCGAATCCTGGTCTGTCATCCGGCTCTCCTTCGCGAACGAGCGCGACGCATCGACGGCGGTCGCGCAGTGACAGAGCCTAGTCGCTCCTGGGCCCGCAGGGCGCAGACGCGCGCGGGTCGTCGTGAGCGTGCGCACAGTGTCTGCGGCACCGTTTATCGTTGAGTCGATGCTTTCTCCGTCCTTCCCGCAACGCGCCCCGTGGGGAACCGCGAACAAGCTGCGCGCCTGGCAGCAGGAGGCGCTCGAACAGTACTTCCAGGCCGACCAGCGCGACTTCCTCGTCGCCGCCACTCCCGGTGCAGGCAAGACGACCTTCGCCCTGACCCTCGCGGTCGAGCTCATGCGCATGGGCGAGATCAACCGGATCATCGTGGTCGCCCCGACCGAGCATCTCAAGACGCAGTGGGCCGACGCGGCGGCGCGCGTGCACATCCGTCTCGACCCTCGCTTCCGCAACAGTCACTGGGCTCCGGCTCGGCACTATCACGGTGCGGTCGTGACGTATGCGCAGGTCGCAGCCAAGTCGTCCGTGCACCGCCATCTGACCGAAGACGCCAAGACCCTGGTGATCCTCGACGAGGTCCACCACGGTGGCGACGCGCTCAGCTGGGGTGACGCGATCCGAGACGCGTACGGGCCGGCGAAACGCCGCCTCCTGCTCTCGGGCACGCCGTTCCGCAGTGACACGGCGCCGATCCCGTTCGTCGAGTACCACCCCGACGAATCCGGTGCCCGCGTCTCCCGCACCGACTACAACTACGGCTACGGGCGAGCGCTGGCAGACGGCGTCGTGCGCCCCGTGCTCTTCCATATGTACGCGGGCAAGATGCGCTGGCGGACGAGCACCGGAGACGAGCTCGAGACGCATCTCGGACAGGACAACACCAAGGACGTCACCTCCCAGGCCTGGCGCACGGCGCTCGACCCCGAGGGGGAGTGGATGCCGGCCGTGCTCTCGGCCGCAGACCGCCGCCTCACCGAGATCCGCCACCACGTGCCGGATGCGGGAGGACTCGTCCTGGCGACCGACCAGACCGTCGCGCGTGCCTATGCCAAGATCCTGCACAGCATCACGGGCCAGCAGCCGACCATCGTGCTCTCCGACGATGCGACGGCCTCGGAGCGGATCGAGAAGTTCAGCGCCAGCGAGGACCGCTGGATGGTGGCCGTCCGAATGGTGTCCGAGGGGGTCGACGTGCCCCGCCTCGCCGTCGGCGTCTATGCCACGTCGTCATCCACTCCGCTCTTCTTCGCCCAGGCCATCGGGCGTTTCGTGCGTGCGCGCCGCCGCGGTGAGGCCGCCAGCGTCTTCCTGCCGCAGGTCCCGGTGCTCATGGGGCTCGCGAACGAGATGGACAAGCAGCGCGACCATGCGCTCGACCGTCAGTCGAAGGACGACGACGGACTCGAGGACTCGCTGCTCGAGTCTGCGAACCGCGAGGACGACGCCTCCGACGCGCTCACGCAGGAGTTCAGCTATCAGGCGCTGTCTTCCGTCGCCCACTTCGACCGCGTGGTGTTCGAGGGGCAGGAGTTCGGCCAGCTCGCCGAGCCTGGCACGCCGGAGGAGGAGGAGTTCATCGGGTTCCCCGGGCTCCTCGAGCCCGAGCACGTGCACGAGCTCCTGATGCAGCGCCAGGCGCGCCAGACGCGGCTTCGCGAGACGCGTGAAGCCGAAGCCGGACCCACCGAGACGACGACGCTGCCGGCGCCGCTGCACCGCACGCTGCGTGAGCAGCGCCAGCTCCTGAACAGCCTCGTCGGACTGTATGCGCGCCAGAAGGGCGAGCCGCACGGTGCCGTGCATGCCGAACTGCGTCGGATCTGCGGCGGGCCAGCGGTGGCGCAGGCGACGGTCACCCAGCTGCAGTCGCGGATCGACGTGCTCCGCAAACGCGTACGCTCCTGACGCTGATCGGGTTCGGAAACCCGAAAAGCTGGCAATACTGCTCCCGATGCGACCGCGGGGTGCGCCCGAAGCTAGCGTGGAACGGTTGCCCCGAGACTGGGGAGAATCGATCAGGAGAAGCCATGACAGCCCCCGCTGCCGCAGAGCCGACCGCCGCAGACCGCCGCCGCTGGGCACGCTATCTCGTCGAGGAGCGCGCCGAAGGTTCGGTATACCAGAAGCTCGCGAACCGTCGTACGGGTGAAGAGCGGGAGATCCTGCTCAGCCTGGCCGACGCCGAGCGACGCCATGAGCAGCACTGGCTCGATCTGCTCGGCGCAGAGCCTGCGAGACTGCCGAGCGCCGGCATCCGCTCCCGGCTCCTCGGCTGGATGGCCGGGCGGTTCGGCTCGATCTTCGTGCTCGCCCTCGCGCAGAGCGCGGAGGCCCGTTCCCCCTATGACGCCGAGCAGTATGCGACCCCGGCCATGCGCGCCGACGAGAAGGTCCACTACGAGGTCGTCCGGGGGCTGGCCGCTCGCGGACGACGACGTCTGTCCGGTTCTTTCCGTGCGGCTGTGTTCGGTGCCAACGACGGACTGGTGAGCAACCTCGCCCTCGTCCTGGGCATCGGAGCCACCGGCGTCAGTTCCGGTTTCGTCCTGTTCAGCGGAATCGCGGGTCTCTTGGCCGGCGCGCTATCGATGGGGGCGGGGGAGTTCGTGTCGGTCCGCTCGCAGCGTGAGCTGCTGGCCGCGACCGAGGCGAACGAGGACGCCGCGGCGTCCGCAGCCGACCTGGACATCGACGAGAACGAGCTCGCGCTCGTGTACCGGGCGCGCGGCATCGATCCGACCGAAGCCCTGGAGCGCGCCAGGAGGATCGTGGCCGCCGCGCGCGCGGGTGTCGAGAAGACCGTGACGGGTCCCGTCCACATCCATGCGCACGCCGGGGACGACCATGAGATCGTCGGCAGCGACTGGACGGCTGCGATCTCGAGCTTCCTGCTGTTCGCCTCCGGGGCGATCGTCCCGGTGCTCCCGTGGATCTTCGGTCTCGACGGTGCGACCGCCGTCGTCGTCGCCCTCGTGCTCGTCGGGATCGCCCTGCTGTCCACCGGTGCGATGGTCGGCATCCTGTCGGGCGGGCCGCCGCTGCGACGTGCCCTGCGTCAGCTCGCGATCGGCTTCGGCGCCGCGGCCATCACCTACGTCCTCGGACTGGTCTTCGGAGTCGGCGCCGTCTGACGAGAACGGTCCGGAGTACAGAGGGTCCGCAGATGCAAGAAGCCCCGGAGCTCCTGAGTGATCAGGAGCTCCGGGGCTGTCTGTGCGCGGAGGGGGACTTGAACCCCCACGCCCTTACGGGCACTACGACCTCAACGTAGCGCGTCTACCATTCCGCCACCCGCGCAGGTGTTGGATGCTCGTTGCCGAACGAAGATTTACATTAGCACGGGGATCACGGCTCCCCGAAACCGACGCCGCCGCCCGGGCGCGCCACGGCGCTTCGATAGCCTGGAGCACATGACTGACCCCTCCCTCCCCGAGGTCGTGCGCATCGCGAGCGATCTGATCCGCTTCGACACCTCCAACTTCGGCGGCGGCAACGCGAAGGGCGAGCGGGAGGCGGCGGAGTACGTCGGCGCGTTCCTGGAGGGGCTGGGACTGAGCGTGGAGTACTACGAGCCGATCCCGCGCCGCACGAACGTGATGGCGCGCGTCCCGGGTCGTGACCCGGAGAAGCCCGCGCTGGTCGTCCACGGGCACCTCGACGTCGTACCGGCAATGGCCGAGGACTGGACCGTCGATCCCTTCGCCGGCATCGTGAAGGACGGGATGCTGTGGGGTCGCGGCGCCGTCGACATGAAGAACATGAACGCGATGATCCTGACCGCCGTCGCCGACATCCTGCGTGCCGGCGAGCAGCCGGAGCGAGACCTCATCCTCGCGTTCTTCGCCGACGAGGAGAACGGCGGAGTCGAGGGCTCGGCGCTCGTCGTCCAGAACCGCCCTGAGTGGTTCGAAGGCGCCACCGAGGCGATCAGCGAGGTCGGCGGCTACTCGATCACCGTCGATGACCGCCGCGCCTATCTGCTCCAGGTGGGGGAGAAGGCGATGATCTGGATCCGTCTCATCGCGAAGGGCCGGGCCGGCCACGGCAGTCGCCTGCACGACGACAACGCCGTCACCAAGTTGGCGGAGGCGGTGGCCGCCATCGGCCGCACCCGCTGGCCACTGCGGCTCACACCGACCACCGAGGCGCTCCTGGCGGGTCTGAGCGACCTCACCGGCAGATCCGTCGACGATCCGGATGCACTCGCCGCGGCCGCCGGTCCCGCCGAGGCATTCCTCCGATCGTCCTTCCGGACGACCACGAACCCCACCGCGCTCACTGCCGGGTACAAGCACAACGTGATCCCGGAGCGGGCTGAGGCGCTGATCGACGTGCGCGTGATTCCAGGCACCGAGGACGACGTCCTGGACGAGCTCCGTCAGATCATCGGGCCGGAGATCGAGATCGAGACCGTCGTCCGCGACATCGGCATGGAGACGCCGTTCGAGGGCGACCTCGTCGAGGCCATGGTCGCGAGCCTGGGGCGACATGACCCCGGCGTGCCGGTGATCCCGTACCTCTTGGGGGCAGGCACCGACAACAAGGCACTGGCCTACCTCGACATCACCGGGTACGGGTTCGCGCCCCTGCGGCTGCCCGCCGACCTCGACTTCACGGGCATGTTCCACGGAGTCGACGAGCGCGTGCCCGTAGAATCGCTTGTCTTCGGTCAGCGGGTGCTGGCCGATCTGCTGCGGACGTACTGAGCTGTCGGCTCCCGTCCGCACCACGAATCAGAAAGCTCCTCCATGCACCTGCTCGAAGCGCTCATCCTCGGCGTCGTCCAAGGCCTCACCGAGTTCCTTCCGATCTCCTCCAGCGCACATCTGCGGATCCTCGGCACCTTCCTGCCCTCGGGCGAGGACCCGGGCGCCGCGTTCACCGCGATCACCCAGATCGGCACGGAGGCCGCAGTCGTGGTGTTCTTCTGGCGTGACATCGTGCGCATCATCGCCCAGTGGTTCCGCTCGCTCGCCGGCAAGGTCCCGCGCAGCGATCCGGATGCGCGCATGGGCTGGATGATCATCATCGGCAGCATCCCGATCGTGGTCCTCGGGCTGCTCTTCCAGGACCAGATCGAAACGGTCTTCCGGTCGCTCTGGATCGTCGCGATCATGCTCATCGTCTTCGGCATCCTGCTCGGCATCGCCGACCATGTCGGCGCGAAGCGTCGCAGGCTCGACCAGCTCACCTACCCGCACGGCATCGCCTACGGCTTCGCCCAGGCGCTCTCGCTGATCCCCGGGGTGTCGCGGTCCGGCGGCACGATCACCATGGGGCTCTTCCTCGGCTACGAGCGCGCCGCCGCCGCGCGCTACGCGTTCCTGCTCGCGATCCCGGCGGTGTTCGGCAGCGGCTTCTACCAGGTCTTCAAGAGCTGGGACCAGCCGTCGTTCTTCTCGTTCGGCGACACGCTCGCGGCCACCGGCATCGCCTTCGTGGTCGCACTCGGGGTCATCGCGTTCTTCATGAACTACATCTCGAAGCGCAGCTTCCTGCCGTTCGTGATCTACCGCATCCTGCTGGGCACCGTGCTGCTGGTGCTGCTGGGCACGGGCGTCATCGCAGCCTGAAACACTCCGGCAGCCTGAAAACACTCCCGCAGCCTGAAGCGTCGCGGAGCCGGAGCGCGGGTCAGCGCTTGTGGTCGCCGGGACCGTCTCCGCGACGCTTGAGGTACCGCTCGAATGCCTGCGCGATGGCGTCGCCCGAGGCATCGGGGGAGTCCCACGTGTCGCGGGTGCGCTCGAGCTGGCGGATGTACTCGGTCATGTCCTCGTCGTCGGCGGCCGCCGCGTCGATGGAGGCCTCCCAGGCGGCGGCCTCCGTGCGGAGGTGATCACGCGGCACGTCGACCCCGGTGAGCTCTTCGAGGCGGTCGAGCAGTGCGAGCGTGACCTTGGGCGACGGCGTCGCCTGGGCCACGTAGTGCGGCACGCTCGCCCACAGGCTGGCGGTGGGGATGCCGGCGCTCTCGGCGAAGTGCTCGAAGACGCTGAGGATGCCGACCGGCCCCTCGTAGAGAGAGCGCTCGAGGCCGTGAGCCTCGCGGACCTGCTCGTTCTGACTCGAGGCGAAGATCGAGATCGGGCGCGTGTGCGGCACGTCGGAGAGCATCGCCCCGAGCGTCACGAATCCCGTGATGTCGTCGCGAAGCGCGACGTCGATGAACTCGGCGGCGAACGCCTGCCAGGTGCGCGCGGGCTCGACGCCCGTGAGGACCCAGAACTCGGGGCCGGGGCCGGGGTCGCGCGGACGCCAGAGTCCGGCCTCCGGCCACGTGAGCTGCCGGCGACCCTCGGCGTCCATCTTCGTCGCGGGACGCGTGTACTGGTAGTCGAAGTACAGCTCGGGGTCGATCGAGTGCACCAGGTCGTAGTCGCTGTTCGCGCGCAGTGCGGCGATCGCACCGCTCGCTGCTTCGCCGGCATCGTTCCACCCGTCGAAGGCGACGATGACGATGCGTGAGCCGAGGACATCCATCATGGCTCCCTTCGCGAAATCCGGATCGGTATCCCTCCAGGCTAGTCCGAGCGCGCGGGGACCGGGCGGCGCCACGGGTAACATGGTTCGGTGAGCAGACAGCCCCGCGCGATCCTCTGGGACATGGACGGAACCCTCGTCGACACCGAGCCGTACTGGATGGCCGCCGAGACGGCGCTGGTCGAATCGTTCGGGGGCACGTGGTCCCACGAGGACGCCCTGCAGCTCGTCGGCAACGGGCTCATCGACAGCGCGATCATCCTCCAGAACGCCGGCGTCGACATGGAGGCGGAGGCGATCATCGCGCTCCTGACCGACGGTGTCCAGGAGGCGCTGCGCACGCAGGGCGTGCCCTTCCGCCCCGGTGCCCGCGAGCTGCTGCAGGACCTGAGAGCTGCGGGCATCCCCACCGGCCTCGTAACGATGTCGCTCCGCCGTATGGCGCTGAGCGTCGTCGAGCTCATCGAGTTCGAGGCCTTCGACATCGTGGTGGCCGGCGACGACGTGACCAACCCGAAGCCGCACCCCGAGCCCTACCTGCACGCGGCGTCGCTGCTCGACATCGACATCGCCGACGCCGTGGTCATCGAGGATTCGCCCACGGGGCTGCGTGCGGGACTCGCGTCCGGCGCTGTCGCGCTCGGCGTGCCGCACATCGTCTCGCTCGACCACGTCGGGGCGCACGAACTCTGGCCGACCCTGCAGGACCGAAGCGCGGCCGACCTGATCGATCTCTTCGATCGCAAGACATCGATGACAGGAGCCACCCGATGACGACGACCAGCACGCAGCGGCCCAGCGGACCGTTCCGCGAGGGCGATCGGGTGCAGCTGACGGGGCCCAAGGGACGCCTGCACACCGTGACGCTGCGTGAGGACGGCGAACTGCACACCCATCAGGGCGTGCTGCGTCACCGCGACCTCATCGGACTGCCGGACGGCTCGGTGGTAGCCAACAGCTCCGGCCACGACTATCTCGCGCTGCGTCCGCTGCTGCGGGACTTCGCGATGTCGATGCCGCGTGGTGCGGCCATCGTCTACCCGAAGGATGCCGCGCAGATCGTCATGCAGGCCGACATCTTCCCCGGAGCGGTCGTCGTCGAGGCCGGTGTCGGATCCGGCGCTCTGTCGCTCTCGCTGCTGCGGGCGATCGGTCCGGCCGGTCGCCTGGCGTCGTTCGAGCGCCGTGAGGACTTCGCCCAGGTGGCCCGCGGGAACGTCGAGACCTTCTTCGGCGCCACCCCCGAGACCTGGGATGTCGTCGTGGGGGACCTCGTCGACGCCCTTCCCGGTGAGTTCTCGGCCGGCACCGTGGACCGTGTCGTCCTCGACATGCTGGCCCCGTGGGAGTGCATGGACGTCGTCGCCGATGCCTTGACTCCCGGCGGCGTCGTGCTCTGCTACGTCGCGACCGCGACCCAGCTCTCGCGCGTCGCCGAGTACATCCGCAGCACCGGGCTCTTCACCGATCCGGAGGCTTCGGAGACCATGGTGCGCGGGTGGCATGTCGAGGGCCTCGCCGTCCGACCGGACCACCGTATGGTCGCGCACACCGGCTTCCTCCTCACCGCACGTCGGCTCGCGCCGGGGGCTGTCGCCCCGTCGGTCAAGCGGCGTGCGTCCAAGAGCAGCTACGGCGACGCGGACGTGGAGGCATGGACGCCCGGGGCAGTGGGGGACCGCGAGATCAACGACAAGAACCTGCGCAAGCGCGCCCGTGAGGCAGCGAAGGCCGCCGAGGGGGCGCGCCTGGCTGCCGGTTCGCGCGAATCAGGGCCGACGACGGAATAGACTGGAGCGCGTGCGTAAAACGTCCGCCGTTCTGGCCACCCTCAGCCTTGCCGTCCTCACTCTGACCGGATGCTCGCAGGCCCCGACGTTCGCGGGCGACGTCTGCGATCGCACCGCCGCATCGACGCCGTCCGTCGAGGAGTCGGTGACCGTGGAGGGCGACCTGGGCGAAGCGCCGGACGTGACCGTCTACAAGCCCGTCAAGACCGACGAGACGTCGTTCGCCGATGTCATCACAGGCGACGGCAAGACCCTCACCTCGACGTCGCAGCCGATGGTGCTCGACATCGCCTTCTACGGCGGAGACAGCGGCGACAAGCTCTACGAGTCCGAGTTCAACGGCGACCCGAGCCGGGTGCACAGCATCTCGTACTGGGCCGAGCGGTCAGCGGGACTCGAGAAGGTGCTCGAGTGCGCCACCGGCGGCAGCCGGATCGTGGCCGTGCTGACGCCGGAGGACTTCGGTGAGGCGAACGTCGAGGCGTTCGGCCTCGCGAAGGACGAGGACATCGTCGCGATCATCGACCTGCAGGACGTCTACCTCGCTCGCGCCGAGGGTGCATCGCAGTTCAACGATGCCCGCGGCCTGCCGACGGTCGTTCGAGCACCCGACGGAACCCCGGGCGTGATCATCCCTGACAGCGCGGCCCCGAAGAAGCCCGTCACCCAGACGCTCATCAAGGGCGACGGCGCGAAGGTCGAGAAGGACTCGACGATCGTCACCAACATCATGGCTCTCGGCTGGGACGACAAGACAGTCACCTCGAGCTCGTGGGGCGCGGAACCCAACATCGGCCCCGCAGCCGGTGAACTGGTCGGCGCGACCGTGGGCTCGCAGCTCCTGGTCGTCGTCCCTGAGGCCGACGGCAATCCCGCGACGGCCATCGTGGTCGACATCCTCGGCATCGTTCCCGTCCCGGAGCAGTGATGGCGGCCCGTATCCCCGCGGAAGAGCGCCTGACGAACCTCGTCGTGGCGCTCATGGCCACGGAGATCGGGCTCACGAAGCAGCAGATCCTCGACAACGTCTCGGGCTACCGACAGAGGGCGGATGCCGGAGCTCGCTCCGACGCCCTCGAGAAGATGTTCGAGCGCGACAAGGACGAGCTCCGCACGCTCGGGGTCCCTGTGGAGACGATCGGCGATCCCGCCGATCCCAATGACCTGCGCGAGGCTCGCTACCGCATTCCGCAAGCGGAATACGACCTGCCCAGCGACATCGAGTTCACGGCCGCGGAGCTCGCGGTGCTGCAGCTCGCCGGCAGCGTGTGGAGCGCGGAGTCGGCGTCTGGTGACGCCAAGGCCGGGGTCCGCAAGATCCGGGCCCTGGGCATCGACGGCGACGAGCCGATCATCGGCTTCGCTCCTCGCATCACGGCGCGCGACACGGCCTTCCCGCCCCTGCAGGAGGCGATCGAGAAAAGCCGGATCGTCGTGTTCGACTACCTCAAGCCGGGAGAGGATGCGCCGCGGCGTCGCAGCATCCGTCCGCTCGCGCTCGTGGACTACGAGGCGCGCTGGCACGTGTTCGGCGTGGACGTCGACATCGAGGCCGATCGGATGTTCCTCCTCAGCCGCATCGTCGGCGATGTGAAGATCACGGCGAAGGGCTTCGATCCGGGACTGCGCGAGGGCGCGGGAGAGCGCGCGCTGGCCGGGCTCGAACGTGTCGCATCCCAGAACTCTGCTCTGCTCGAGGTCACCCCTGGTACGGAGGCGTCGCTCCGGCTCGGACGGCGAGCCACTCCGGCGCCGACCCAGGGGATCCTCGTGCCGTTCGTCGATCTGCACATCTTCGCCGATGAGCTCGCCTCCTACGGACCCGAGGTGCGGGTGGTCGAACCGGCCGCGCTCCGCGAGGCTGTGATCTCGCGGCTGACCGCCGTCGTCGAGTCCAATCGCGAGACGGACATCGAGACAGGGGAGGGGCGATGAGCGCTCAGGCGAAACCGCTGCTCGCATCGGACCGGGTGCGCGTCTATCTCACCCTGGTGCCGTATCTGCTCGAGCACGGGCAGGTGTCTCTCGCGGAGGCCGCCGAGGAGTTCGGTGTGACGCCGAACGAGATGCGTCAGATGGTCGAGAAGCTCACGGTCATCGGCCTGCCCGGCGACTCCGGCTTCTGGCAGCAGCCGCAGGAGATGTTCGACATCAACTGGGACCTCCTCGACGAGGAGGACGTGATCGAGATCACGAACGACGTCGCCCTGCGCCGCGTTCCGCGCTTCACCGCCCGCGAGGCCGCCGCTCTGCTCGCCGGTCTCCAGATGGTGGCGGCCGTCCCCGCCGTGTCCGATTCCGGGCTGGTGAGCGGCCTGATCTCGAAGCTGTCGCGAGGAGCCGCGGATGCTCCGGCGGAGGTCGTCGTCGCGCCGAGCGCGGTCGACGAGGTCCGCCAGGTCGTCTCGCGAGCGGTGCAGGACGGCGTCGCCGTGTCGTTCACCTACCAGGCGCCGGATGCCGCACCGACCACCCGCACCGTGGATCCGGTGCAGGTGCTGATCACCAACGCCCAGTGGTATCTGCAGGGCTGGTGCCACATGCG
Organism: Microbacterium sp.; assembly: GCF_041641055.1. Lineage (GTDB taxonomy): Bacteria > Actinomycetota > Actinomycetes > Actinomycetales > Microbacteriaceae > Microbacterium. The sequence continues at coordinate 114,413 of NZ_JBEPZB010000003.1, read as the reverse complement.
CGAGGCGATGCGCACCTTCCATCTGGACCGCGTGAGCGATCCGCGGCTGACCGACATCCCGATCACCCATGCCGGCGATCAGGTTCCGGAGGCCTTCTCCGCGGTGGATGACGAGGGGGAGGTGCGCGTGCGGGTTCCCGAGCGGATGGCGCCGCTCCTCGGCGACTTCCTGACCGCAGACAACGCCGAGCTCAGCGACGGAGTCGTGACGGTGCGGCTGCATCTGGCCGACCCCCGCGGAGTGAAGCGGCTGGCCGCGAAGTTCGGCGGAGCGATGGAAGTGATCGATCCTGCGATCGCGCGCAGCGCCGCCCGGGAATGGGCTGCGGCTGGACTCGCGCTGTATCGCCACCCCGATGGAGACAACGCCCGGTAGACTGGGCGTCAAACGACGAAGGAGAATCATGGGCGCTTTCGGTTGGCCACATCTGCTGATCATCCTCGCCGTCATCCTGTTGCTCTTCGGTGCGGCGAAGCTGCCGGCACTGGCGAAGAGCCTCGGTCAGTCCGCCCGAGTGTTCAAGGGCGAGATGAAGGCGATGAAGAACGAGGACGCGAGCGACACCGCGGGAACGGCAGCATCGTCGTCCACCGCGCCGGTCGCAGACCCCTCGGTGACGCCTCGCGACGCGGACCCGGGTCAGCCTCCTCGATCCGCGTAGTTCGTGTCTGCACTCGATTCCGCCGACCAGGAGACGCCGGGCCGCGACAGGCGGATGACCCTGGGCGCGCATCTGGTCGAACTGCGCAGGCGGCTTTTCATCGCCGCCGGCGCGCTCGTGGTCGGCATGGTCATCGCCTTCTTCGTCACCGGGCCGATCATCGAGCTGCTCTCCGGGCCGATCCGCACGATCGCCGCGCAAGAGGGGCGTGAGTACACGGGCCTCAACTTCACGACCGTGACCAGTGGCTTCGATCTGCGGATGCGCATCGCCTTCGCGATCGGGCTCCTCATCTCGGCACCGGTCTGGCTCTGGCAGGTCTGGGCGTTCATCATGCCAGGCCTCACCAAGAAGGAGACCCAGTACACCTGGGGATTCCTCGGCGCCGCGATCCCGCTGTTCTTCGGCGGGTGCACGGTGGCCTTCTTCGTCCTGCCGCACGTCATCGAGATCATGGCGAGCTTCGTGCCCGACGGCATGGCCCAGTTCTTCGACTACGCCACCTACTACGACTTCGTCTTCAAGTTCCTCCTCGTGCTGGGGATCGCCTTCGTCCTGCCCGTGTTCCTCGTCGCGCTCAACGTGGCTGGGATCGTCTCCGGGCGAGAGATCCTGAAGGGATGGCGAGTCGCCATCCTCGTCTGCACGATCTTCGCCGCAGTCACGACGCCGCCCGCGGACGTCTTCTCGATGCTGCTGCTGATGGGCTCGATGATCGTCCTCTACTTCGGAGCGACGCTGATCTCGATGCTGTTCGACAGACGCAAGCGCAAGCGCGATCAGGCCGCCGGCATCGACCCCCTGACCGCATGAGCTCGCCGTCCGAACGTTACGCGGCAGCTCGCGAAGCCGCGGGCCACCCGCAGACCGTCGCGTTCGCCGCGCGGCAGAAGTTCGAGCTCGATCCCTTCCAGGTCGAGGGATGCCATGCGCTCGAAGAGGGACAGAGCGTGCTCGTCGCCGCCCCCACGGGAGCCGGGAAGACGATCGTCGGAGAGTTCGCGATCCATCTCGCGATGCAGACGCCCCGCGACAAGGCGTTCTACACGACGCCGATGAAGGCGCTATCGAATCAGAAGTTCCGCGAGCTGATCGACGTGTACGGCGCCGATGATGTGGGTCTGCTGACCGGCGACACGAACATCAACGGGAACGCTCGGATCGTCGTGATGACGACCGAGGTCCTGCGCAACATGATCTACGCCGACTCTGCGGCGCTGCGCGATCTCCGCTACGTCGTCATGGACGAGGTGCACTATCTCGCCGACCGCTTCCGAGGCGCCGTCTGGGAAGAGGTGATCATCCACCTCCCGCAGCACGTGCGCCTGGTGTCCCTGAGCGCCACCGTCTCGAACGCCGAGGAGTTCGGCGACTGGCTCGACACCGTGCGCGGCGGCACTGAGGTGATCGTCTCCGAGATCCGTCCCGTGCCTCTCGAGCAGCATGTGCTCGTGCGGGACGACCTGCTTCCGCTCTTCGATGACAGGGCGGGGATCGCCACCGCTCAGGTGAATCAGGAGCTGATGCGGATCCGCTCGTTCACCGGCTCCAATTTCGAGAACAACCGCTCCGCTCAGGAGTACCGCAGCAACCGACATGCGGGACGGCAGGCACAGCGGCCACCGCGTGGAGGACGCCGTCCGGTGCGCTCGGCGAACGTCCGCCGGATCGAGCGGATGGATCGTCCGGACGTCGTGCGTCTGCTCGAGCAGGCGAATCTGCTGCCGGCGATCTTCTTCATCTTCAGCCGCGTGGGCTGCGATGCGGCGGTGCAGCAGGTGCGCCGGTCGGGCGTCCGGCTGACGTCGACCGAGGAGCGGGCCGAGATCAGGGCCCTCGTCGAGGACCGGACCCGCTCGCTCCAGGATGAGGACCTCGGAGTCCTGGGGTATTGGGAGTGGCTCGAGAACCTCGAGCGCGGCGTGGCCGCGCATCACGCCGGGATGCTGCCCGCATTCAAGGAGGTCGTCGAGGATCTCTTCAAGCGCAAGCTCGTGAAGGTCGTGTTCGCGACCGAGACGCTCGCACTGGGGATCAACATGCCCGCGCGCACGGTCGTGCTCGAGAAGATGGAGAAGTTCAACGGTGAAGCGCGCGTCGCGATCACCTCGGGCGAGTACACCCAGCTCACCGGGCGAGCAGGACGCCGGGGGATCGACGTCGAAGGTCACGCGGTCGTGCAGTGGACGGAGGGGATGGATCCGCAGGCCGTCGCCGCCCTGGCATCCCGCCGCACCTATCCGCTGAACTCGAGCTTCCGCCCGACCTACAACATGGCCGTGAACCTGATCGACCTGTTCGGCAAGCCGCGGGCCCGTCAGATCCTCGAATCGTCGTTCGCGCAGTTCCAGGCAGACCGCGCGGTCGTCGGTCTCGCGCGTCAGGTGCGCGAAGCCGAGGAGTCTCTCGACGGCTATAAAGCCGCCATGGTCTGCGATCATGGCGACTTCCTCGACTACGCCTCGATCCGCCGCGAGCTCAGCGACCTCGAGAAGAAGAACCGCCAGGACTCGAATGCACCGCGAGCGTCGCGGGACAAGCGCATGAAGCAGATCCAGAGCCTGCGCACGCGGATGCAGCGCCACGGGTGCCACCGGTGTCCCGACCGTGAGGCGCACGCGCGCTGGGCGGAGCGGTATTGGAAGCTGAAGCGTCAGACCGACCGCATCCGCCGTCAGATCGAGACCAGGACCGGGACCGTCGCCCGCGTGTTCGACCGCGTCGTCGAGGTGCTGGAGACGCTGGACTACCTGCAGCGCGACGACAGCGGTACCGTGCTCACGGAGGCCGGGCGGACCATGCGCCGGATCTACGGCGAGCGTGACCTGCTGGTCGCAGAGTCGCTTCGTCAGGGCCTGTGGAAGGGGCTCGATGCCCCGTCGCTCGCAGCGATGGCCTGCTGCCTGGTCTACGAGCCCCGACGTGATGAGGCCAATGCGGGGGAGCGGGATCTCCCTCGCGGCGCATTCCGATCTGCGTACGAGAAGACCACGACGCTCTGGGCCGAACTCGACGACCTGGAGAAGGATCATCACCTGCCGGGGACGGAGCCGCTGGCCGCCGGTCTCGCCGCGGCCATGCACTCGTGGGCGCGCGGCGGGATGCTGGACCGAGTCCTCGTCGATGCCGACATGGCGGCGGGGGATTTCGTCCGCTGGGCCAAGCAGACGATCGACCTGCTCGACCAGCTCTCGATCGTCGCGGAAGACGGCGCGCTCGCGCGCACGGCCCGGCAGGCACTCGATTCCGTGCGCCGTGGCATCGTGGCGTATTCGTCGATGTGAGAATGAGACGGATGCCTGAATCGCGCGCTCGACTGCGCCCACTGCTGCCCCTCGCGCTCGCCCTCCCCGTCGCCGCAGCGGCCGCGCTCCTCATGGATCTCTCCTACCCGGATGTCGCCGCGTGGGTGCTGGCGTTCCCGGCGACCGCGCTGCTGCTCCTCGCGCTGATCGGACGCCGGGCCGGCGGAGCATTCCTCGTCGGCGCCGTCTACGGTGTGCTCTTCTTCGGCCTCCTCGTGTCCTGGACATCGCGCTACCTCGGCCCGATCCCGTGGGCGGCGCTGAGCATCCTCGAAGGGCTGCTCACGGCGGCCGCCCTGATCCTGATCACTCTCGCGTACCGCTGGATCCCGCGGGCGCTGCCACAGCGGTGGGCCCGGCTCATCCTGCTGCCCCTCGTCGTCGCCGCCCTGTGGGTGGGGCGGGAGGTGTTCGTCGGCTCGTGGCCCTACGGCGGCTTCCCGTGGGCCCGATTGGGGATGAGTCAGGCGGAGAGCCCGCTCGCCTCGGTCACGTCGTGGGTGGGCGTCAGTGGACTCAGCTTCCTCATGGTGTTCTTCGTGGCGCTCGTCATCGAACTCGTGCGCGATCGTGCGTGGCGGCGCCCGTCAGCCCTCGTCGCTCCGGCGCTGGTCGCGGTGGCGCTGCTGTTGACACCGCTCTTCCCGACCATGGCCAGCGGCTCGATGCGCATCGCTGCGGTGCAGGGCAACGGCCCAAGCGGCTATTTCGATCAGCGCGAACGCTACTCCGTGATCCAGGCGCAGACCGACGCGACCGAACCGCTCTACGGCGAAGACGTCGACCTGCTCGTGTGGCCGGAGGGGTCCGTCGATTCCGACCCGTTCCTCTCCGAATCATTGGCGCGGCGTCTCTCCCTCGTCTCCACGCGGATCGACGCGCCGTTGCTCGCCAACGCGGCGACCGAGCGCGATGGGCTCTTCTACAACACCTCGATGCTGTGGACCAGCGAGGGTCCCACCGGGCAGATCCATGACAAGCGCCATCCCGTCCCCTTCGGTGAGTACGTGCCCGACCGCCCGTTCTTCAACGCGCTGGCCCCCGAACTGATCGGGCTTCTGCAGCGCGACTACACCCCGGGATCGAACGATCCGATCGTCGAGGTCGATGGCGTCCCGGTCGGTCTGGCGATCTGCTTCGACGTCATCTACGACGACGTCATCACCGCCGGGGTGCGCGAGGGCGCACAGGTTCTCGTACTCCAGACGAACAACGCCGACTTCCGAGGCACCGACGAGAACCTGCAGCAGCTCGCGTTCGCGCGGATGCGCGCCATGGAGACGGGGCGGAGCGTGGTCAACATCTCGACCGTCGGCACCAGCCAGATCATCCGACCCGACGGGTCGACGGTCTCCAGCCTGGATGCGGGAAAGGCCGGAGCACTGCTCGAAGATGTCGAGCTGCGCTCCGGCCTGACAGCCGGCGTCGTCCTCGGCCCCTGGATCCAGCAGATCCTGATGTGGGGCGGAGTGGGCGCGCTCGCATTCGGGTGGTTGCGCGCCCGGAGGCGCTAGGCGCCGATCTTCTCGCGGGTGGGGTCCTCGCCTGCGCCGCGGCGGGCGCGGATGAAGGCGAGACGCTCCTCGAGGAGCTCTTCGAGCTCAGCGCGCGTGCGGCGCTCCAGGAGCATGTCCCAGTGGGTGCGTGCTGCCTTCTCGTCGCTCGCGTCGAGCGTGACGGCCTGGCCGTCGACGTTCAGGCGGGCGTCGGCTCCGCAGGCACGGCATTCCCAGGTCTGAGGCGGCTCGGCGTCAGCCGCGAACATCAGGTTCGTGACATGGCCGCAGGCGTCACAGGTGTAGGTGGTTTCACGGCGCTCCATGAAAACGACGCCCTCTTCGCTCTGTAGGCTCTGGGCGCCGAGTCGGATGCCGCGTAGGCTGCGATCTGCCATTGTGTGGTCCTCTCGTCGCTGTCAGGTATAACGCTCCAGCCTGTGTTCTTCATCCACGCGCCCGCGTTCTCGGCGGGATTCACAGGGGAATCTCAGCGCGAGAGCGTATGGGCGGCGTGGCGGGTCAGACGGCCAGAGTCGCGAGCGCGAGGTCGGCGCGGTCGGACACGATGCCGTCGACACCGAGAGCTACGAGTCGCCGCATGTCGTCGGGGTCGTCGACCGTCCAGACGTGCACCTCGACACCGTGTCGGTGCGCGGCGCGGAGGAGCGACCCGGTGAGCACCCTGACTCCGCGGTGGCGCTCGGGGATCTGGAGCGCATCGACACCACGCAGCACCCGGGCGGGGGAGAGGTGGGCGGCGGACAGCGCGCGGACCGCCGCGATGGTGCGGCTTCCTGCGGATGCCGCCGGGGGGATGTCCGCACCCGCGCGGAGCACCGAGGCCATGGCGGCGCGACGGTTCGCGTCGGAGAAGCTCGTCAGCAGCACACGGTGGGTGTGGTCGACCAGGAGAGGACCGAGCGGTGCGACGGCGGCGGGAGTCTTGACGTCGATGTTGAAGCGCGTCGTCGGGAACGCCGACAGCGCGTCCGCCACTGTGAGAAGCCCGCCATGATCGGCGAAGATCTCGGCGAGCTCTCGGGTGCGCACGGCCGCGACGGCACGCGGATCCCCGGTCAGACGCTGCAGGGTGGCGTCGTGGAACAGGACGACATCACCGTCGGCCGTGACCTGGCAGTCGGTCTCGATGTACTCGGCCCCGGCCGCGTGCGCCGCGGCGAAAGCGGCTGCGGAGTTCTCCCACACGCCGGAGTCCTCGCCCGCCGCGGTGATCAGACCGCGGTGAGCGAGGACTCGGGGGTGGCGTGCCTTCTCGAAGTAGGGGTGCGTCACGCGCCGGGGTGATTCGTCGGAGCCTGGCCCGGCCGCGGCGTGAAGGCGCTGCCGATTCCCTTGAGCGCCTCGGTCAGCTCGCTCGGGATGATCCAGAGCTTGTTGGACTGTCCCTCACTGATCTTCGGCAGCATCTGCAGGTACTGGTAGGCGAGGAGCTTGTCGTCCGGCTCGCCCTGATGGATCGCGGTGAAGACATTCTGGATCGCCTCGGCCTCACCCTGTGCGCGCAGCACAGCCGCCTGCTTGTCGCCCTCCGCGCGGAGGATCTCGGCCTGACGCGCACCCTCGGCTTCGAGGATGGCGGACTGCTTCGTTCCCTCGGCCGTGAGGATGGCGGCGCGACGGTCTCGCTCTGCACGCATCTGCTTCTCCATCGAGTCCTGGATGGAGATGGGCGGATCGATGGCCTTCAGCTCGACACGTCCGACGCGGATTCCCCACTTGCCGGTCGCCTCGTCGAGCACGACGCGCAGCTGGCCATTGATGTTGTCGCGGCTGGTCAGCGCCTCCTCGAGGTTGAGCCCACCGACGACGTTACGCAGCGTCGTGGTCGTGAGCTGCTCGACGGCGCCGAGGTAGTTCGCGATCTCGTACGTCGCCGCACGCGCGTCCGTCACCTGGAAGTAGACGACGGTGTCGATCGAGACCACCAGGTTGTCCTCGGTGATGACGGGCTGCGGCGGGAACGAGACGACCTGCTCGCGCATGTCGATGAGCGGGCGGAGCCGGTCGATGAAGGGCACCAGGATGTTGAGTCCCGGCGTGAGGGTCTTGTGGTACCGCCCGAGACGCTCGACGACCCCGGCGGTCGCCTGAGGGATGATGCGGATCGAGCGGGCCAGCGTGACCACCACGAAGATGATGATCGCGATGACCAGGATCCAGCCGATCGCGGCGGGGATGAACGATGCGTCGTCCAAGGGATTCTCCTAGTCGTTGACGGGACGGACGGTGGCGGTCGCGCCGTTGATCGCGATGACCGCGATCGGGGATCCCTGAGGGATCGGCACGGGGCCGGCGGTGCGGGCGGTCCAGGTGTCTCCGTTGCTCAGCTTGACCTGGCCGGAGATCTGCGTGATGTCCTGCAGCGCGGTGCCTCGCAGATCGAGGAGAGCATCGACGTTGGACTTCGTGGGGTCCTCGCCTCGGTGCAGCCTCTTGATCAGCGGCGGGCGCAGGAACAGGATGAAGAGACCTGCAGCCAGGGCGGCGATCAGGACCTGGACCCACACCGGGATGCCCACGAAATCAGTGACGAGGCCCACGGCGCTGCCGAAGCTGAGCATCAGGAAGGTGAAGTCGAGGGTGAGCATCTCGATCACGAGGAACAGGGCGATCAGGATCAGCCACCCGATCCATGCCCATTGGTCGATGAACTGTACGAATGTCGCGAAGTTGTCCATGCGGCCTCCTTTGCGGTCAACCTATCACGCAGCACGAGCGCGATCCCGGTGCCACGAGGGCGGCTTGGTAGTCTGAGAGCGCCGTGTCATCACGGCGATCAACGCATTTGAGGAGTCCCCGTGACCGACGTTCTTCCTGCAGGTTCTCTCGACGGCAAGGTCGCCCTTGTCACCGGCTCGTCTCGCGGCATCGGCGCCGACACGGTCCGCTACCTCGCCGAGGCGGGCGCCGACGTCGTCATCAACTTCCGCAACAAGGCTCCGCGTGCCGAGAAGCTCGCCGCGCAGCTCCGCGAACTCGGACGCCGCGTGCTGGTCGTGGGTGCGGACCTCACCGATCCTGCGTCGATCGGCGAGATGTTCGACGCCGTCAAGACCGAGTTCGGTCGCCTCGACGTCCTCGTGCTGAACGCCTCCGGCGGCATGGAGTCCGGCATGGCAGCGGACTACGCGCTGACTCTCAACCGCGACGCGCAGGTGAACGTGCTGGAGGCCGCGACCCCGCTGCTCGGCGACGGCGCCCGCGTCGTCTTCGTGACCAGCCACCAGGCGCACTTCATCCGCACGACGCCGACGATGCCTGAGTACGAGCCGGTCGCGCTGTCCAAGCGTGCGGGGGAGGATGCTCTCCGCGAGCGCATCCCGGCACTTGCCGAGAAGGGCATCGGCTTCACGGTGGTCTCCGGGGACATGATCGAGGGCACGATCACCGCGACGCTGTTGGAACGGGCGAACCCCGGCGCGATCGCGGAGCGTCGCGAGTCTGCAGGCAAGCTCTACAACGTCTCGGAATTCGCGGCCGAGGTCGCGCGCGCAGCCGTCGACCCCGTTCCCGAGGACAACACCCGCCTGGTCGGAGACGTGAGCGCGTTCGGCGCCGAGTAGCACTCTACCGCCCCGTCGCATGAACAGAGCCCCGTCCGGATGGACGGGGCTCTGTTCATATCAGCACTCTCCTGGCGGCGGTGTGTCAGCTGGTGGCGTCCGCCTGGACCGAGGCGACGAAGCCCTTCGCATCCTTGCCGAGCGTGATGGCACGCACGATCTGGACGATCCCGAGCACGACGAGCGAGATGCCGAGCACGAGCCAGAGCACGGCCGCGGCGTACAGCGGTGAGAAGAGCACGACGACTCCGGCCACGATGCTCAGCAGGGCGTACAGGAGCGTCCAGACGCGCGAGCCGTCCTGCCCGAGAAGCGACAGCGCCACGACTCCGTCGACGATCCAGCTGATGCCGATGAAGATCACGACGACGAGCGCGAGCGTCGCCGCTGCGGCGCCCAGGTTCGCGAACGCGATCACGCCGGCGATGATGTACACCAGTCCGAGGACGATGTGGCCGATGCGCGCCCACCCGCCCTTCACCCGGGAGAAGATGCCGAGGCCGATGTAGACGAGGCCGGCGATGACGAGATAGCTCGCGAAGATGCCGGTGACGATGACCGCGGACTTGACCGGCCAGACCAGCAGCACGATGCCGGCGATCAGTGCGATGACGCCCGAGACGGCGAGCACGATGCGGATGGATTTGAACAGCGTTTTCGCTTCGGTTGCGAGTGGATCAGACATGGTTGGGGACCCTTTCTGAGAAATCCCTGTGAGGGATGCTCACAGGGTACCGCTGTCGGACGGCGAAGTGGGGGAGGGGTCGCGGACCATGTCGCGCGCATTCACACGCCGTCATGGTGCGTCATGGCAAGATCATCACGTGACACCGGACGACGACGCGCGCATCCTCGAGCTGGTCACGATGCGCAAGGTCCGCGACCGTATCGACAGGGAGTACGCGTCGCCCCTCGATGTCGAGGCGCTCGCGAAAGGGGCGCACATGTCAGCCGGGCACCTCAGTCGTCGTTTCAAGGAGACGTACGGCGAGTCTCCCTACTCGTACCTCATGACACGGAGGATCGAGAGGGCCATGGCGCTGCTGCGGCGGGGCGACCTGAGCGTGACCGACGTCTGCTTCGCCGTGGGGTGCTCGTCGCTCGGGACTTTCAGCACGAGGTTCACGGAACTCGTGGGTGTCTCACCCATCGTGTACCGTGAGCGCGCGGCCGATGTGGAGGGCATACCGACCTTCCAGGCCAAGCACGTCATCAGACCGATCAGGAATCAAGAAGCACCGCGCACGGACGCGCATCTAACGTGAAGCCATGAACATCAGCATCCACTACGCATTCCTTCCGCACACCGACGCCGAGGCGGCTCTCGGCTTCTATCGTGACGCCCTCGGGTTCGAGGTGCGCAACGACGTCGGCTATGACGGACTCCGATGGATCACGGTCGGCCCCGAGGGGCAGCCCGGCACGTCGATCGTCCTGCATCCGCCGGCGACCGACCCCGGCATCACCGACACCGAGCGGCAGACGATCCTCGAGCTGATCGCCAAGGGCAGCTACGGTGCGCTCACCCTCGCCAGCGATGACCTCGACGGGCTGTTCGAGCGCCTGGTGGAGCGGGGCGCCGACGTCGTGCAGGAGCCCATGGACCAGCCGTACGGGGTGCGGGACTGCGCACTCCGAGACCCCGCAGGAAATCTGCTCCGTATCAATCAGGCCGGCTGACCCCGGTCCACCGACATCGAGGACGACCATGACGACGCATCCCGCAGACGGCCACGACATCATCCGCGTCCAGGGCGCGCGCGAGAACAACCTCAAAGAGGTCAGCGTCGACATCCCGAAGCGACGCCTGTCGGTCTTCACGGGTGTCTCGGGATCGGGCAAGAGCTCACTCGTCTTCGACACGATCGCCGCGGAATCACGGCGGATGATCGATGAGACCTACAGCGCCTTCGTGCAGGGTTTCATGCCGTCGGTACCCCGTCCGGATGTCGACGTCCTGGAAGGGCTCACGACCTCGATCATCGTCGACCAGGAGCGCCTCGGCGCGAACCCGCGGTCGACCGTCGGCACGGTCACCGACGCGAACGCCATGCTGCGGATCCTCTTCAGCAAGCTGGGGGAGCCGTACATCGGCGGACCCACCGCGTTCTCGTTCAACATCCCGACGCAGAAGGCCAGCGGGGTGATGACGGGACCCGGGGGCGAGAAGAAGATCGTCAAGGATGCGATCTATCTGGGTGGCATGTGTCCGCGATGCGAGGGCAGGGGAGTGGTGTCCGATCTGGACCTCGCGCAGATCGTCGACGAGTCGAAGTCCCTCGACGAGGGCGCCATCATGGTCCCGGGATACACGGCGGACGGCTGGATGGTGAAGGGCTTCTCGGCATCGGGGTTCTATCCCGCTGACAAGCCGATCTCGCAGTTCACCGACAAGCAGCGTCAGCTGTTCCTCTACGGCGAGGTCACCAAGGTCAAGATCTCCGGCATCAACATGACCTACGAGGGGCTGATCCCCAAGATCACGAAGTCGATGCTCTCGAAGGACGTCGACGCGCTCCAGCCGCACATCCGCGCCTTCGTGCAGCGTGTGGCGACCTTCGCCACGTGCCCGGAGTGCGATGGCACTCGCCTCACCGAGGGCGCGCGCTCGTCGAAGATCGACGGCGTGAGCATCGCCGACGCGTGTCGGATGCAGGTCACCGACCTCGCGGAGTGGGTGCGCGGGCTCCGTCTCCCCGGCGCCGCACCGCTGCTGGAGGCGCTGAGCGCCAACCTCGACGCCTTCGTGACGCTCGGACTCGGATACCTCAGCCTGGACCGGCCGTCGGGGACCCTGTCCGGGGGAGAGGCGCAGCGGATCAAGATGCTGCGGCACCTCGGTTCGTCGCTGACCGATGTCACGTACGTCTTCGACGAGCCGACGATCGGGCTGCACCCTCACGACATCCAGCGGATGAACACCCTGCTGCTGCAGCTGCGCGACAAGGGCAACACGGTGCTCGTCGTCGAGCACAAGCCCGAGACCATCGCGATCGCCGACCACGTCGTCGATCTCGGGCCGGGAGCGGGAAGCGCCGGGGGAGAGATCTGCTTCGAAGGCACGATCGAGGGACTCAAGGCCAGCGGAACGCGTACTGGACAGCACCTCGACGACCGGGCCGCGCTCAAACCGGCCGTGCGCGCCGCCACCGGTGCCATCGAGGTTCGCGGAGCGTCGGCCAACAACCTCCAGGATGTGGATGTCGACATCCCCACCGGCATCCTCACCGTGGTGACCGGTGTGGCGGGGTCCGGCAAGAGCTCCCTGATCCACGGGTCCGTCTCGAAGCGGGACGGTGTCGTCGCGATCGACCAGGGGGCGATCAAAGGCTCGCGCCGCAGCAATCCCGCCACGTACACCGGACTGCTCGAGCCGATCCGCAAGGCGTTCGCCAAGGCGAACGGCGTGAAGCCCGCCCTGTTCAGCGCCAACTCCGAGGGAGCGTGCCCGACGTGCAAGGGCGCGGGCGTGATCATCACGGAACTCGGCTTCATGGACACGATCGAGACGCCGTGCGAGGACTGCGGGGGCAAGCGCTTCCAGGCCGCCGTGCTCGAGTACACGCTGGCGGGCAAGGACATCACGCAGGTGCTCGATCTGCCGGTGTCGGAGGCGCGGACGTTCTTCTCTGAGGGCGAGGCGAAGCTGCCCGCGGCGGCAGCGATCCTCGGGCGGCTCGAGGACGTCGGCCTCGGCTATCTCTCGCTCGGACAGCCGCTCTCGACGCTGTCCGGTGGTGAGCGTCAGCGCATCAAGCTCGCGATCCAGATGGGGGAGAAGGGTGACACCTGCGTCCTCGACGAGCCGACCACAGGGCTCCACCTGGCCGACGTGCAGAACATCCTCGGACTGCTGGATCGTCTCGTCGACTCCGGCAAGACGGTGATCGCGATCGAGCATCACCAGGCGGTCATGGCGCACGCCGACTGGATCATCGACATCGGTCCCGGCGCGGGTCACGACGGCGGACGAGTGGTCTTCGAGGGCGTCCCGGCCGACCTGGTCGCCGCGAAGTCCACGGTGACGGGGGAGCACCTCGCCGCCTACGTCGGATCCTGAGCGGGCTCGTCAGTCCTTGCGGGCGACGATCGTGTAGGTGCAGGGGATCAGGTTCCGCTCGGCCTCGGGCCAGGCGAAGCCGCCGGGCACGTCGACCATTCGGGGACTGAACTGCCAGGGGAGTGTCCGACCCTCATCGAAGTGGATGAGTCGCAGCCCGGCACGCAGGAGCGCTCCGATGATCTCCGAGAGCGGGTGCGGCCACTCGTACGTGCGGGGGTGCGCGACCGTTCCATCGCCGACGTAGGTAGATTCGTCATCCCAATGCTGTGCGCGTCCGTCCCCGAAGTACGCGTAGCGGGTGGTCAGCGTGGGAGCGTCCTCGTCGAGGGCATAGAGCGCGGGGTGTCCATCGCGGATGAAGAACGTGCCGCCGGGGCGCAGCAGACCGACGATCTGGGCGGCCCAGCGATCGAGATCGGCGAGCCAGGTGATCGTGCCGATGCTCGTGTACACGACGTCGAAGTCGCCGCTGACGGCGTTCCGTGCATCCAGCACATCCGTCTCGACCCAGGTCGCCTCGGTGCCGGAACGGCTCGCGAGCTCGGCCGCGACGGCCAGCGCCGGGGCCGAGAAGTCGACTCCGGTGACCGTCGCGCCCGCGCGTGCCAGCGAGATGGTGTCTGTGCCGATATGGCACTGGAGATGGCACAGGTCGAGTCCCGTGAGCGATCCGGACGGCAGGAGCCGGCTGAGCACCGGGAGATCGTCTCGCACGACGTCGCTCAGGTGGTTCGGGTCGTCGAACGCGTCGAGACCGTAGGCCGTCTCGTGCAGTGGCACACGATCGTTCCAGTTGTCGTGGTTCGCGTCGCGCGCGGCCTGCCATTCGATGTCGACGTTGCGTCCGTTCACAGAACGACCCTACCGAGGGTCGAGCAGCAGCCCGTGACCTTCATCGTTGTAGCAAAAACTCGAACCGCGATCAAGGGTGATCACCGCCGTGATCGGAAAGCGCTAGAACGGGAGGATGCAGACGATCATCTACGCCGGAGACGAATACCTCACTGGAGACGACATCGCGGACGCGCTGCTGGCGTACAGCCGCGCGCTGGGAGACGACGAGCGCGCAGAGGTCGTCGAGATCCCGGTGCGGTCCGAAGACGGGTCTGTGATCACTGCCAAGTTCCTCATCGGTCCTGCCAGCCAGATCGTCTCCAAGACGGCGATCGGAGAAGGTCCGGAGATCGAGGATGCCGAGCTCGTCGCACGGCTCCGCCAGCTGACTCGCGGTCTCGAGTCGCCCACGAGTCAGCCGCTGGAGGTCGACGACCGGCAGACCTACGACCTGGACTGAGGGTCTCGGGCGCAGAGGGTCTTGAGCCTCGACGTCGCCCGCGACCTGTTCCGCTCAGGTAGCGTCGGCGCCATGACTGAATCTCTTCAGGTCGAGACGGTGGTTTCGGTGACAGACGCCGACGCCGTGGCTATCGAGCGTCTACTCGACCAACTGTCATCCTCGGCCACGTTCGACCGGAGCAGCATCGAGCGGATGCTCGATCACGACGCAACCGAGCTGTTGGTCGTTCGGCTCGACGGCGACATCGTAGGCATGGCAACGCTCGTGTCGTTCCCATCGCCCAGCGGCTCCCGTGGGTTTGTGGAGGACGTGGTGACGGACGTGTCGGCGCGTGGCCGCGGCATCGGCCGGTTGTTGCTGAAGGCCATGGTCGACATCGCCGTCAGGCGCGGTCTGCGTTCGCTGGAACTGACGTCGCGCCCATCTCGTGAGGCTGCCCTGCGACTCTACGAGTCGGTGGGATTCGTTCGTCGGGACACGAACGTTCTGCGCTTCACGCCGTGACGACAGGATCCGAAGCTGAGCATCCTCAGCTGTCCGAGGAACTCGATCCGGATAAGCCGATAATGCACATTATGTCAGATGGCGGGAGAAGGGCACCTCCCCGAAACCTCGCACGGCGGTCGCGAGTGAGGATCACCACGGCGTGCCATTGAGGTCGATGTCGCCCTGCGGCCACTGCTCCGCTCCAACACGCGGACTCGCGCCGGCGCAGAAGATGAGGATCGGCGCACCGGCAGACGTCACAGTCTCCTGCGCGTCGGTCATCGACACGTGACGTTCCACGGCGTTCACCCGTGACCAGCCGGTGCGCTCGTAGAACGACGCGACTTCCTCGCGGCAGCCGAGGTAGCCGAACTCGACACGATCGTCGTCGCGCATCGCCTGCTGGGCGTGGGTCATCACCCGGCGGCCGGCTCCGCGGGAGCGCCAGTCCCGATGAACCAGGACTCCCCCGGTTCCGGCGACTGTGACCTCACGCTCGCCGACGCGGATGACGCGTCGCTGGTATCCGACGTGGGCGACGGCCACGTCCTTGAGGAAGATCATCGTGTGCACGTCCGCGGGAGAATAACCGTACGGACGGTCAGGATCCCACTCGCCGTGGCCCTCCCGGTACTCCGAGTCGAAAAGGGCGCCCAGCGCAGCCGTCTCAGACTCCGACAGCGCGCCGTGTTCGACGGTGACCACATGCGGGGCAGCGACCGCCGGCTTCGGGCTCGGCGCCCTCACTGTCAGGATCGTCCGACCATGTTCGCCGGTCGGAAGCTCGTCGCCTGAATCCTCGAAACCGAGCTTCTCGAGAACGCGGCGCGAGGCGACATTCCAGTCCCACACGCTCGCCCACAGTCGTTCGTATCCCTCCGCGTCGGACCACGCGAGGACAGCTCGGGCGGCTTCCGTCGCGTAGCCGAGATTATGGACCCTGCTCAGAAGTTCGAAGGCGATCTCCGGCTCGTCCGCTGATCCTTTGCCTGCGAAGACGAGCCCGCAGTATCCATACACCTCGCCAGTCGTCGCGTCCTGGACGGACAGCAGGTCGGAGCGCCGGTCTCGCTCCTCGGCGATGTGAGCCGCGATGTCGGAGACCGTCGGGTGGCCAGTCGCATCGGGTCTGCGATGCGGCGGCACACGTTCGTCCCGCTCTCTCCACAGCCGATGGAACACCTCGGCGTCCGCCACCACCTGCGGCCGGAGGATCAGCCGATCCGTCCGCAGGGTCGTTTCCCCCAGCGCTCCTCGCGCGGGAGCCGAAGCGGTCGAGTTCACCTCGTCAACCCGGATTCAGCGAGGTCGGCCAGGGCCGCTGTCACAGAGCCCCACCCCTCGAAGAAGCCGAGATCCTCGTGCAGGTCGCGTGCGGCGGGATCGCCATGCCGAACGACCACGCGGTACATCGTGCCTTCGGCATGCTCGTCGAGCGTGATCTCCGCCGTCATCGAGACGGGTTCGGGCTTCGCCGGCCGCCAGGAACTGTCGATGACGTTGGTGAACACGAGTCGCCGCTCGGGCTCCACGACCAGGAAGATCCCATCCGTATGCGGGGTGTACTCCCCCACTTCCTCTCGCATGCTGGTGACGAAGCCGCCGCCGGGCTGCACCTCGAGACGGTCCACACGTGCATGCATGGGGGCCGGAACCCACCACTGGGCGAGAAGCTCCGGGTTCGCCCATGCCCGCCACACCGATGATGGCGACGCCCGGATCATCCGCTCGAGAGTCAGGTCGAGTCGCGGGTCGAGAGTGGTGTCAGTCATCGGTCTCCTCCAGATCGGTCACCAGGGATTCGAGGCGGTCCGTCCGCTCCCTCCAGAGGTGACGCTGTTCGTCGAGCCAGTCGCCCACGACGGCGAGACGATCGCGGTCGAGTGTGCAGGTGCGCACGCGTCCGCTCTTCGAGGTGCGGATGAGTCCGCTGCCCTCCAGCGCGCGAATGTGCTTCATGAACGACGGCAGTGTGATCGCGAAGGGCCGGGCGAGCTCCCCCACGCTCGCGGGGCCACGCCCGAGTGAGCGGATGACCTCGCGACGGGTCGGGTCGGCGAGAGCAAGGAACACCTCGTTCACGCCATCATGGTTTGCCATAAGGATAAGTATTCCTCACGCAGAAAGTTAGCGCAAGGGCACAGTATGGGCAGGTCTCACCATGCAGACGAGTCGCTCGCGGTCATCCCACGAGTCCACACGTACGAACCCACGGGATTCGTACAACCTGATCGCCGGAGCCCGCCAGTCCCAGACCGACAGGCGCACGCGCCCGTGCGTCAACGCCAACGCCGCGTCCAGCAATGCGGAGCCGAGTCCACGCCCGCGCACATCCGGATCCGCCCAGAGGCGCTTGATCTCGGCCTCTCCCCCGTCGGTCCGGACGATCACGACCCCGACAGGCCGTCGCTCGATCATGGCGAGCAGCGTGGTGCAGTCGGCGTAGGAGGCGCGCGGATCGGCCACCTCCCGCTCGTATCGTGGCGGCAGCGCCATGATCGACGCAGGCGACGCGGCCCGACGGTGCTCGTGCTTCTCCGATTCCGTCTGCAGGAGATAGGTGCGGACGAGCGCGCGCACCGCAGCCGTATCGGCTTCGTCCCACCGTGATTCCCGGACGCGGATCGACTGGCGGAGTCCGTCAGACGACGAGTGCAGATGGGGCGAGGTCACACCCCTATTCTGCTCTCACTGGGCTGCCCAGACTCCCAGCTCGTTGCCGCTCGGGTCCACGAAATGCAGTCGTCGACCGCCCGGGAAGTCGTACGGCCCCTGCGTCACGGCGCCACCGGCTTCCGCTATCGCGGCGTGGGTGGCGTCGAGGTCATCGGAGTACAGGAGCACGAGCGGACCGCCCGCGGGGCGCGTCTGGTCGGACAGCAGAAGGCCGCCCACCTCGGACCCGTCTCCGGTCGGGGAGGCGATGCCCGCGTAGGCGGGACCGTAGTCGACGAACACCCATCCGAAGGTGTCGCCGTAGAAGCGCTTCGCGGTCTCGAGATCGTTCACGACGAGCTCGACGTAGTTGATGGAGTGGTGCACGGGTTCAGGTGTCATGCGGCCACGGTAGCGACAGCATCCGACATGCGGAAGAGGATGCGGCGGTGCTGTGCGCGGCCGGTCGGGTCGCGCACCAGGAGTAGCGTGGAAGGGTGCAACAGGTTCCCCGCTCCCCCGCCACCGACCCGGGGTGGAGGGCCTGGCTCATCTGGGGCGTGGGCGTCGCCGCCTACGTGCTCGCGATCACGAATCGCACCTCGCTGGGCGCCGTCGGAGTCGAAGCGGCCGACCGGTTCCAGGCCGATGCCTCCACGCTCGCGCTGTTCGCCGTGGTGCAGCTCGCGGTCTACGGAGGGATGCAGATCCCGATCGGCATTCTGCTCGACCGGTTCGGCTCGCGCCCCATCATGACCGTCGGGATGCTGCTGATGGCGGCGGGCCAGCTGACGATGGCGCTGTCGCCGAGCATCGGCATCGCGCTCTTCGCCCGCATCCTGCTCGGCGCCGGCGACGCCGCGATCTTCCCCGCCGTGCTGCGGCTCGTGGCGACGTGGTTCCCGGCGCAGCGCGGGCCGATCATGGTGCAGTTCACCGGGATCATCGGACAGGGTGGACAGCTCATCGCGCTGGTCCCCCTCGCCGCACTCCTGCACGCGACCACCTGGACGATCACCTTCGGCAGTATCGCGGGGCTCGGCGTGCTGTTCACGATCCTCGTCGCCCTGCTGATCCGCAATCATCCTGCCGATCGCGCAGCCGACGTGAGCGTCGACACCGACACAGGGGTGATCCGCGTCGTCACGTCCTCGATCGACACCGGAGTGGGCATCCGAGCGGCGTGGGCGCACCCGGGCACACGCCTTGCATTCTGGTCGCACTTCACGACGCCCTTCGCCGGGACCGCATTCATCCTGCTCTGGGGCATGCCGTTCCTCACTGCAGCACAAGGGCTCGACACGGCACATGCCGCCGGCATCATCTCGGTCTACGTCGTCGCGGGGATGGCGCTGGGCCCCATCATCGGCGACCTCTCCCGACGGCTCCCCAATCAGCGGTCGGTCGCACTCGTCCTCCCCGCGGTCGGCGTTCAGCTCGTCGCGTGGATCGCCGTCATCGCGATGCCGGAGCCTGCTCCGCTCTGGCTCCTCTATGCGCTCGCGGTCGCTCTCGCCACGGGCGGTCCGGCCAGCATGATCGCCTTCGACCACGCGCGCACGCACAACCCCTCGCATCGGCTCAGCACGGCGACCGGAGTGACGAACGCCGGCGGATTCATCGCCGCTCTCATCGCGATCTTCCTGATCGGCCTCGCGCTCGACCTCCAGGGTGCCGGGACGCCGGAGACGTACTCCTTCGAGGCGTTCCGGATCGCCTTCCTGATGCCCATTCCGCTCTGGATCCTCGGTGTCGTGTTCATCGTGATCGAACGCAAGAAGACACGGATCCGGATGGGGCTGGACCCCGAACGCAGCCGCTGACCTTCGCGTGTCGTGCGACGGCCCCAGCACCTACATGATCAGACCGATGTCGCGCTGATCCGCCGCGGTGCTACCGCCGACCGGGTCGAGAGAGAGGCGTCCAGCCGAACGGCACGGGGCCATCGAAGGCGGCCCGCTCGCGATCCGCTCGCACGGACCAGCCCTGCGCCTCGCCCGGCGTGTCGAACCCGCCGCGCGCGACCCGGAGCCCGACGTCCTCGTGATGCATCCGCGGCCCTCCCCCGCGGCGGACGGATGCCCGCACGCTCCAGGCGTCGTCCGCGAAACCGCCGCCGCGGAACACGCGGTAGTCGTCGTACCGGGCCGGGTCGAGGAGGTCCCAGCACCACTCCCACACGTTGCCCAGCGTGTCGAACAGGCCGTGCAGATTCGGGAGCTTGCCGCCGACGTCCTGCGGTGTGGGCACGCCGTCGGCCGCGGTCCAGGCGGCGTCGGCCAGCGGCGCATAGTGCGGACCGCTCGAACCCGCGCGGCAGGCGAACTCCCACTCGGCCTCTGTCGGAAGTCGGTAGCCGTCGCCGGTGACGTCCCAGGTGATCTCCTCGCCGTCGAACAGATAGACGGGCTCGAGGCCCTCCCACTCCGAGGCGGCGTTGCAGAAGTGCACGGCGCGCAGCCAGCTCAGATCCGCCGCCGGTCGACGGGGATGACGCGAGACGATCGGGAGAACCTCGGCGAACTGCTCTTCGGTGATCGGGAACACGCCGATCTCGAAGTCGTCGAGGCGCACCGTCCGCTCGAGCTTGCGGCGCGCATCGTGGAGCGTGACCTGACCGCCGCTGATGCGCCGCATCTCGATGTCGGTCACGACTGCGGCACCCTCTCGACCCAGGTCGGGTACTTGCCCGCGCGCCCGTCGCCCGACGAGGTGCGGGTGACACGACGCCGTACCCAGGGGCCGACGTACTCGCGGTAATAGGCCAGGCCGGCCGGCCCCGCTGCCGCCAGTGACGTCGGCGACCACCAGGTCTCGGGTGGTTCGAAGCCGAGGCCGTGCAGCACGCGCGCGGCGACCCGGTGATGCCCCGCGGCGTTCATGTGCAGGCGGTCCTCGGACCAGTACGCGGGCCGCGCCAGCTCGCGATCCGGCCAGTTCAGCGCTCGTACCACATCATCGCGTCCCTCCACCCGGCGCAGCACCGCTTCGGACAGCTGGTCGCCGCGGCGCTGGACGAGCGAGCCCATGGGAAGCTGACCGCTCGGGTTGGCGCCGGAGAGCAGGATGAGGGTGACTCCCTCCTCATCGCATCGACGGAGAACCCTGCTGAAGGCGTCGGCGATGTGCTCGAGGTCGGTGCGCGGACGCAGCATGTCGTTGCCACCGCCGTTGAACGACAGGTGGGTGGGACGCAGAGCGAGCGCCGGCTCAAGTTGCTGCTCGACGATCGGCCAGGCGAGCCTGCCGCGGATCGCGAGGTTGGCGTAGCTGATCGCGTGCCCTGCGGCATCCGCCCACCCCTGGGCGACGAGGTCGGCCCAGCCTCGTTCCCGACCGTCTGGGAGCACGTCACCGACTCCCTCGGTGAAGGAATCGCCGATGGCCACGTAGCGCACGTCTGTCACCACGACAGCCTATTCCCGCGCTCGGACACTCAGCGCATCAGCGGTCGTCGAGCGCGACGCCGCCTCGGTCGACGAGTCCCCATGCGGCGGCGGCCGCCGCGAGGAAGCAGGCGCCGAAGACGGCGAAGAGCACCGGTGCTCCCCCGGCGACGAGCAGGACGGGCACAGCCAGCGGGGCGATGATCGACGCGATCCTGCCGACGCCGGCGGCCCAGCCTGCACCCGTGCCGCGCAGCGACGTAGGGTAGATCTCCGGGGTGACCGCATACAGCGCGCCCCAGGCTCCGAGATTGAAGAACGACAGGGCCATCCCCGAGGCGATGATGGCCGCCTCGGTCGTGGAGGTGCCGAAGAAGACGGCCGCGACGGCCGAGCCGATCAGGAACACCGACAGGGTGATCCGTCGTCCCCACACCTCGATCAGCCAGGCGGCGACGGCATACCCCGGCAGCTGCGCCAGGGTGATGATGAGCGTGAAGCCGAAGGACCGCACGAGGTCGAAGCCGGCATCGACCAGGATGCTGGGGATCCAGATGAAGGCGCCGTAGTAGGCGAAGTTCACGCAGAGCCACACGATCCACAGGCACACCGTGCGCACCCGGAACTCGGCGTTCCACAGCGTCGTCAGCCGCGCCCTGGCCGTGACGGCGATAGCGCGCGACACGGGCTCACGTCGGATCGCAGGTTCTGCGATCACCCCGGCATCCGCCTCGAAGGCGGAGACGATCCGATCGGCCTCGGCGATCCGCCCGCGCGATGCGAGCCATCGCGGGGACTCGGGGAGACCCCAACGCACGATGAGCGCATACACGGCCGGGATCGCCCCGAGCGCGAACGCCCACCGCCAGCCCGCATCGGATGCCGGGATCACGAAGAACCCGATCAGCGCGGCCGCCGTCCAGCCGAGCGCCCAGAACGCCTCGAGGATCACGATCAGGCGTCCGCGGATGCGCGCCGGCGCGAACTCGCTCACGTACGTGGACGCGACGGGGAGCTCGGCGCCGAGGCCGAGTCCGACGAGGAACCGGAGCACGAGCAGTGCGGCCAGTCCCCCGACGAGCGCACTGGCTCCGGTGGCCACGCCGTAGACCAGCAGGGTGAGCGCGAAGACCTGCCGCCGCCCCCACTTGTCGGCCAGCAGACCACCCAGCGTGGCGCCGAGCGCCATCCCGATGAACCCGACGGAGGCGATCCATCCGGCATCCGTCTTGCTCAAGCCCCACTGCTGGGTGAGGGCCGCAAGGATGAACGAGATGAGCCCGACGTCCATGGCATCCAGCGCCCACCCGACCCCGGAACCGGTGAGCAGACGAAGATGGCGACGCGTGAACGGAAGGTCGTCGAGACGTCCGGCGATCGATGCCCGGCTCGGCAGCGCGGTGTTGGCCATGCCTTCATCGTAGAGGCGTCCGCCGCACTGCCGAGCGCGTGCGTCAGTCGCGGTCTGCGAGCAGCTTTCGCACACGAGGGATGACCTCGGTGCCGTAGAGCTCGATGCTGCGCATCATCGCATCGTGCGAGAGCGTGCCCGTGGCGTACTTCAGATCGAAGCGTCCGAGACCGAGTGTCGTGACCGTATCGGCGATCTTCGCGGCGACCCGGTCCGGGGAGCCGACGTACAGCGCACCGGCGGGGCCGACGTCGTTCTGGAACCGTGCCCTGCTGTACGGGGGCCACCCGCGCTCGCGTCCGATGGTGTTGTTCATCGCCTCGAACCCGGAGTACGCGGCCTCCCAGGCCTCCTCGTCCGTGTCGGCGATGTGGCCAGGTGAATGAACGGCGATCGGATGCGACGTCGTGCCGAATGAGGCGACCGAGCGGTGGTACAGGTCGACGAACTGACGGAAGCGACCCGCAGGACCGCCGATGATGGCGAGCATCAGGCCGAGCCCGTGCCTGGCCACCCGCACGACCGATTCAGGACTGCCACCGACACCGACCCACGTGCGCAGACCGTTCTCCGTCTTCGGGAAGACGTTCGCGTTCTCGAGCGACGCGCGCATCGTGCCGGACCAGGTCACCGGCTCCTCCTTGAGGAGCTCGACGAACAGCTCGAGCTTCTGCTCGAAAAGGGCGTCGTAATCGCGGAGGTCGTAGCCGAAGAGAGGGAAGGACTCGATGAACGATCCGCGGCCGAGCACGACCTCGGCACGGCCGTCCGAGAGGGCATCCAGGGTCGCGAAGCGCTCGTACACGCGGACAGGGTCATCCGACGACAGGACCGTGACAGCCGTGCCGAGTCGGATGCTGCGGGTGCGTCCGGCGATCGCGGCGAGCACCATCTCGGGTGCAGAGACGGCGAACTCCGTGCGGTGGTGCTCCCCCACTCCGAAGAAGTCGACGCCGACGCTGTCGGCTCGCTCCGCCTGCTCGACGATGTTGCGGATCGTCTGCGCGCCGGTCAGGAGCTCGCCGTCGTCGCCTCTCGTGATGTCTCCGAAGGTGTCCAGCCCGAACTCGATGCTCATGTCAGCCCTTTCTATTCAGCTGAATGAACAGCGAGCGGGGTGGATGCATTCCCTCAGCGCTTCAGGAGCGCGGTGCGGAGCGTGTCGAGTCCCACGCCGCCCATGTCCAGGGCCCGCTTGTGGAACTCCTTCACGTCGAAATCGTCACCGCGCTGGGCCTGGTACGCGTCCCGCACCTGCTCCCAGATCCGCTGACCGACCTTGTACGAGGGCGCCTGTCCCGGCCAGCCGAGGTAGCGATTGACCTCGAACTGCACGAACTGGTCCGACATGTTCACGTTCTTGCGCATGAAGTCCAACGCGTACTCCGCATCCCAGATGCCCTCGCCGTCGAGCCGGGGCTTTCCGAGGTGGACTCCGATGTCGAGCACGACGCGCGCCGCGCGCATGCGCTGACCGTCGAGCATTCCGAGGCGGTCGGCCGGATCGTCGAGGTATCCGAGCTGCTGCATGAGTCGCTCGGCGTACAGCGCCCAGCCCTCCGCATGACCGGACGTCCCGGCCAGCAGGCGACGCCACGAGTTCAGCTCGGCGCGGTTGTACACCGCCTGTGCGATCTGCAGGTGATGCCCCGGCACGCCCTCGTGGTAGACCGTGGTCAGCTCACGCCAGGTGTCGAACTCCGTGACCCCCTCGGGGACCGACCACCACATGCGACCGGGACGCGAGAAGTCGTCCGTCGGCCCGGTGTAGTAGATCCCGCCCTCCTGCGTGGGCGCGATCATGCACTCGAGGGTGCGGATCGCTTCGGGGATGTCGAAGTGGGTGGCACCGAGCTCGGCGACGGCGCGGTCGCTGGTCTCCTGCATCCACCGCTGCAGGGCCTCCGTGCCGACCAGCTTGCGGGCGGGGTCCGCCTCGAGGTGCGCGACGGCCTCTTCGACCGACGCGCCGGGGAGGATCTCGTTCGCGATGGCGGTCTGCTCGGCGACCATGCGCGCGAGCTCCTCACGGCCCCACTCGTACGTCTCGTCGAGATCGATCGTCGCACCCAGGAAGCGGCGGGAGTTCAGCGCGTAGAGCTCGCGGCCGACCGCGTCGACCTCCGTGGCGGCCGGGGCCAGCTCCTCGGCGAGGAAGCTGCGCAGCTCGTCATAGGCGACCCGGGCCGCAGCCGAGTTGTCGGCCAGGGTGCGCGCGAGCGAGGCGGGCAGGTTGCCCTCCTGCGGCGCCGCCTCGGCGACGAATGCCGCGAAGAAGCCGTCGTCGGCGGTGTATCGATCGATCTGCGTGGCGACCTCGACGACCTGGCGTCGGGCAGGAGTGACCCCTGCAGCGATACCGGCCCGCAGCGTCTCGGTGTAGCCACGCAGCGCGTCGGGAACGGCCGCCAGGCGGGTCGCGATGACGCTCCAGTCGTCCGCCGTCGCCGTGGGCATCAGGTCGAACGCCGAACGCACGTCCTGCGCCGCCGAGGCGATCACGTTGAGGTCGCGCAGGTGCCAGTTCGCATCGTGCAGCTCGAGGTCGAGGGCGAGCTCGGCGGAGAGGTCGGTCTTCGTGACCTCGTCGATCGCGTCGACGGGTTCGAGCGCTGCGAGCTTCGCAAGCGTCGTGCGGGTGGCGGACGCGATCTCCTCGTGGCCGGCCGGGCTCAGATCACCGAATCGGTCGTTCACCTCATCCCGACCGATGTACGTGCCGAGCGTCGGAGCGAGCACCGCCAGGGTGTCGACCCATTCATCGGCGACCGTGTCGATGGCAGTGGGGGTTCGGGGAGAAGAGGTCATCCCTTCAGCGTAGTCCGGGACCGTCGCGTCGCCGCAGGATATCGGCCTGCGGCGACGGCGCGAACTCAGTGCGCGGCCTCGTTCCAGTCGAGTCCGCGACCGACCTGGACGTCGAGCGGGACCCGCAGGTCAGCAGCATCGCCCATGCGGGCGCGCACGATCCGCTCGGTGGCGTCCCACTCCCCCGGCGCCACCTCGACCACGAGCTCGTCGTGGATCTGCAGCAGCACGCGAGAGGCGAGCCCTTCGGATCTCAGATCGTCGTGGATGTGGAGCAGCGCGATCTTCATGATGTCGGCCGCGCTCCCCTGGATCGGCGCATTGAGCGCCGCGCGCTCGGCGTTCTCCCGCAGCACCCTGTTGGGGCTCGCGAGGTCGGGGAACGGTCGGCGGCGCCCGAAGATGGTCTCCGTGTAGCCGACCTCCTTCGCCGCCAGCACCGACGCCCTGAGGTAGTCGCGCACCGCGCCGAACCGGGCGAAGTACTCCACCATCAGCTGCTTCGCCTCGGACTGCTCGATGCGCAGCTGCTTCGAGAGGCCGAACGCCGAGAGACCGTAGACCAGGCCGTACGACATCGCCTTCACCTTGGTGCGCATCGGTGCGGTGACATCCGACGGGTCGACGCCGAAGACCCGAGCGCCGACGAAACGGTGCAGGTCCTCGCCGCTGTTGAACGCCTCGATCAGCCCTTCGTCACCGGACAGGTGCGCCATGATGCGCATCTCGATCTGCGAGTAGTCGGCCGTCAGCAGGGTCTCGTATCCCTCACCCACCTGGAATGCGCTGCGGATCCGCCGCGACTCCTCCGTGCGCACCGGGATGTTCTGGAGGTTCGGGTCGGTGCTCGACAGGCGCCCGGTCTGGCTGCCGGTCTGCACGTAGGTCGTGTGCACCCGGTGGTCCGCGCCGATGGCGGTGTCGAGGGACTCGATGATCTGCCGCAGCTTGGTCGCCTCGCGGTGCTGGAGCAGCAGGCCGAGGAACGGATGCGGATGCGACTCCTGCAGGTCGGCCAGGACCGCGGCATCCGTCGAGTATCCCGTCTTGGTCTTCCGGGTCTTCGGAAGCTGCAAGTCGTCGAACAGCACCTCCTGCAGCTGCTTGGGCGAGCCCAGGTTGAACTCCCGACCGACGATCCCGAACGCCTCCTTCGCGAGGCCGTCGGCACGGATGGCCAGCTCGCCCGAGAAGGTCGAGAGCACGTCGTGCGAGACGGCCACTCCGGCGACCTCCATGTCGGCGAGCGTCAGGAGAGTCGGCAGCTCGATGTCCGTGAGGACCGTCGCCACGGACTCCGGGATGTCCTCACGCAGCGCGGTCGCCACCCGCAGCGCGAACCAGGCCTCCTGCGCGGGCGTGGCGCCCTCTGTCTCAGGAACCAGCTGAGTGGGGTCGGCTTCGGGGAGCTTCTCCCCGAGATACCGCTCGACGAGGTCTCCGAGGGTCTTGTCCGGGAAGCTCGGCCGCAGCAGCCAGCCGGCGAGGCTCGTGTCGTAGGCGAGCCCTCCGAGGCCGAGCCCCGCACGCCGCAGCGCCTTCACCTGGGGCTTGGCGTCGTGGAGCACCTTGGGACTCTCGGATTCGAGCCAGGTCCGCAGTGCGGCCGCGACATCGTCGGACCAGTCCAGCTCGCGGAGCTCGCCGTCGGTCGCCGCACCCAGTCGGGACGGCAGACCGCCCTGGAGGAGCAGACGGAGCGCGACATCGCCGGACTGAGCCTCTGCCCAGGCGAGGAACTCGTCGGCGGACACCTGCACGGGCTCGGGCATGACCACCACGGTCGCAGGGTCGTCTGCGACCTCGCCGGCGCCGACGGCCTCGAACACACGCGGAAGCAGGGTGCGGAACTCAAGCCGCGCGAAGATGTCGCGGACCGCCTGCGGGTCGATGGGAGCGACCGCGAGATCGCCGGGAGCGACCGGCAGCTCGACGTCGCGAAGCAGGCGGTTGAGTCGGCGATTCCGACGCACGTCCTCGATGTGATCGCGCAGGTTTCCGCCGACCACTCCCTTGATCTCCTCTGCGCGTTCGAGCAGGTCGTCGAGGGAGCCGAACTGGGTGAGCCACTTGACGGCGGTCTTCTCGCCGACCTTCGGCACGCCGGGGAGGTTGTCGCTGGTCTCCCCCACCAGCGCCGCGATGTCGGGGTACTGCTCGGGCCGGACGCCGTACCGCTCCTGCACCGTGACGGGGTCGTATCGCTTGAGCTGTGAGACGCCCTGGACCGAGGGGTACAGCAGCGTCACGTCGTCGGTGACGAGCTGGATGGTGTCGCGGTCGCCCGAGACCACGAGCACGTCGTAGCCCTGCTCGGCGCCCTGCGTCGAGAGCGTCGCCAGGATGTCATCGGCCTCGAACCCCTCTTTCGTCAGCACCGGGATTGACATCGCCGCCAGGCAGTCCTGGAGGAGGGGGATCTGTCCGCGGAACTCCTGCGGGGACTCCGAACGGGTCGCCTTGTACTCGGGGTACACGTCGGTGCGGAACGAGTGGCGGGAGGTGTCGAACGCGATCGCCATGTGCGTGGGCTGCTCGGCCTTGATGAGGTTCACGAGCATCGACAGGAAGCCGTAGATGGCGTTCGTGTGCTGGTTGTCCTTGGTCGTGAAGTTCTCGACCGGCAGGGCGAAGAAGGCACGATAGGCGAGCGAATGGCCGTCGACGACCATGAGGGTAGGCTTTGCGGAGTCCGTCACCCTGTCAGCCTAACGAGGACGACAGACACCCGCTGAGGAGGATCCATGAGCGAGCCCACGACCGATGCAGGACTCGACTGGGCAACAGCCCGGGGCATGGGAGCTCTCGCTCAGAAGATGGGGATGGAGTTCCTCGAGTTCTCCACCGAGCGG
Organism: Microbacterium sp.; assembly: GCF_041641055.1. GTDB lineage: Bacteria > Actinomycetota > Actinomycetes > Actinomycetales > Microbacteriaceae > Microbacterium. Next base: position 86,405 of record NZ_JBEPZB010000003.1, on the reverse strand, counting down.
TGCGTCGCGACGCTGCCCGTGGAGGGCAACACCCAGCCGGTCGGCCTGATGCACGGCGGGGCCTATGTGGTGCTCGGCGAGTCGCTCGGCTCCATGGCCGCCAACCTGCATGCAGGGCCGGGGCGGTTGGCGGTTGGCGTCGACATCAACGCCACTCACACCCGCTCGGCGACCTCCGGGGTGGTGACCGGGGTCTGCACTCCGGTGCACCTCGGCCGCAGTATCACCGTGCACGAGATCGTCGTGACCGACGACCAGGGCCGCCGCTGCTCGACGATCCGAATCACCAACATGATCAAGGATGCCCCCGCGCGCTGACTACGCGCCTGTCAGAGCACCGTCTCCCAGTAGGCCCAGGACTGCTCGGGCGGCAGTTGCGGCCATCTGTCGCGCTCGAGCTCCTCGCAGCAGTCGTCCAGGATGCGAAGGGCATCGGTGTCGATCACCTCATCCTGATCGCCCTCCGCGGTCACGATCCCGATGTCGACCAGCCAGCCGACACGCAGCTCGGCGCGCTGGAGCGTCCCCTGGGCGGTCAGGTACGGCACCTCGATGACCGCCGAATCGTAGGCGTGCGCGAGTGCGAGCGCATAGCGTCCGACCGCGTCTGCGAGCAGATCTCCCGTGGTGAACGTTCCGATGGACGTCACGATGTTCTTCATCCGAACCCCCGATCTCGATGGACGAGGATGCCGGGGTCCGGGGCATCATGTGTCAGCGTAGGAATCGATCATACGATCCGCGTGGGCCTTGACAGCCACGCACCGCTACCCTAGTCGAGCGTGAGTCGGCGCTCCACGATCTGGCGGGCCACGTCGCCGAGCCGTCGAGAATGCCGGCGTGCATGATCTCGGATCAGGGTGAAGGCCTCATCGATCGGCACGCCCTTCGTGTACGAGACGACGCCCTTCGCCTGCTCGATCACGATGCGGCTGTTCAGCGCGTGCTGCAGCTGTGCCGTGAGGATCTCCGTCTCGCGGAGCACCCGCTCGTGGAGGATCCCGATCGTGGCGACGTCGGCGAGGGCACGCGCGATGAGGAGGTCGTCCTCGGTCGGCATCGCGCCGGCCGTCTGCAGGAGGGTCAGGGTGCCGATGGTCTGGTCGCGGAGCCGTAGCGGGATCGCGACGATGGACGTGAACCCCGAAGCCCGCGCAGACAGCCGGAAGTCATCCCAGCCCGTCCCGAGCTCATCGATGACGGGGACCGCGACGGTCTGGCCGCGCTGATAGCTCGCGACCGCGGGACCCTGGGAGCCGAGCATCAGGGCCTCGACCACGGGTGCCGACTCGCTCGTCGAGGCGACCAGCTCGAGTTCGTCACTCGGATCCGCGATCAGGATCCCCGCAGCAGCGACGCCCAACTCTTCCCTGCAGGTGTCCGCCAGTTGCTGCATGAGCTCGACGACGTCGTATTCGTCGACCAGCGTGTCGGCGAGCTGGGCGAAGGTGCGCAGCAGACGCCGATCCCGCTCGATCGCGGTCATGAGTCGACCTCGATCGCGCCGGACTCCCTGGTGAAGACGATTCGCCCCGCGAGCACGTCCTCGGCGACGGTCATCACCGAGCTCTCCGTCGCGAACGCGCGGCTGTGGAGCAGGAGGCGCGCCTCGTCGGCATCGATGTCGAGCTGCGCGAGCACGACTCCGGTCGCCTGGTGAACCTTGCGTCGCGAGAACGGAGGCAGCGTGCTCTCGTCCGGGACCTCGAGCTCGTCGATCCGGTCCCTCAGCACCCGCCGGGCGACGACCGCTGCCATGGCTGACGCCCGCGACGTCTGGACCTGATCCAGACGCAATGCGTGGTGAGAATACAGATCTATGGCGCCGAATCGCAGGCCGCCCACGGCCAGCGGAAAGGCGAAGATCGAGGCGGCCTGTCCGGTCTGGGCGGCCCGGGCGAAGGCGGGCCACCGCTCGGCGCCCGAGCGTCCGCGAAGCTCGGACTCCATCACGGGCTTGGCCCACCTCATCGCATCCCAGCAGGGACCTTCGCCGAGATCGAACTGGAGTTCGTCGAGCCACGCTGCTGCTTCGTCCGTAGCCGAGACGGTCTGGCTGCCGAGGAAGTCGCCGAGAGTGGAGACGGAGGCGCCGGTGATCGGCAGCACGGACAGGAACGAGAACGGAAGCTCCGTCAGCTGGGTCTCCGGAGCTTCAAGCCCCGCGAGAGCCGTCTTGAATGCATCGTCCATCACGTCACCACCTCATGTCCAACGCTAGCGGCGGCTCCGGCCGGGATCAACGAGGCTCGCGAACGCAGACAGCCTCTCGTCGACGCGGCGTCACTCGAGGAGCAGTTGGAACAGCACGTGATCCTGCCACTCCCCCGCGATCTGCAGGTATCTCGGGGCGATGCCGATCCGAGTGAACCCGCACCGCGTCAACACCCGCTGAGAGCCGGCGTTGTGCAGCAACGTACCCGCCTGCAGCCGGTGCAGGCCCAGCTCGGATGCCGCATACTCCGCGACAAGCCGCACACCCGCGGAGGCGAGTCCTCTGCCCTGAACCGAGTGATCGATCCAATAGCCGAGATCGGCGTTGCGGAAGGCTCCCCTGACGATGTTGTTGAGATTGATCCGTCCGCGGATCTCGCCGTCGGAGGATTCCACGACGAAACGGGAACCACGCCCGGCTGTCGCGTCGTCGACGCAGCGCCTGGCGTCCTTCTCCTGCCATTCGGCGGTGAAGAACTCCGGCGACCTGCGGGGTTCCCACGGTGCCAGATGCTCGCGGTTCGCGGAGTAGGCGCGTGCCAGGGCGGCACCGTCTCCGACCTGGACCGGTCGCAGCGAGTGCTCCGCATCCAGCCGAAGCATCGCCTACTTCTTGGGAGCGAGCTGCTCGATGATCGCCTTCGCCACGTCCTGCATGGTGAGGCGACGATCCATCGACGCCTTCTGGATCCAACGGAACGCCTCGGGCTCGGAGAGGCCCATCTTCTCGTTGAGCAGCCCCTTGGCGCGATCGACGAGCTTGCGGGTCTCGAAGCGCTCGACCATGTCGGCGACCTCGGCCTCGAGCGTGATGATCTGCTCGTGGCGAGCCAGGGCGATCTCGATCGCCGGCAGCAGGTCGTTCGGGGTGAACGGCTTGACGACGTACGCGAGCGCGCCGGCCTCGCTCGCACGCTCGACGAGCTCCTTCTGGCTGAAGGCCGTGAGGAGCACCACCGGAGCGATGTTGCCCTTGTGCAGCTTCTCGGCGGCGCTGATGCCGTCGAGCTGAGGCATCTTGACGTCCATGATGACGAGGTCGGGGCGCAGCTCGGTGGCGAGTGCGACAGCGGTCTCCCCATCGCCGGCCTCGCCGACGACATCGAAGCCGTTGTCGCGGAGGATCTCGACGATGTCGAGACGGATCAGCGATTCGTCCTCGGCGACGACGACGCGTCGGGGTGCGGATGACGTGGGCTGCTCGGCTGCCTGTTCTTGCTCGGTCACAGACCCATCCTAGTGGAGAGCGCCTGACAGGTCCTCTGGCGACGCCCAGGCTGACCGAGACGACTCTCGCCCTGCGCTACAGTCGAAGACGCGACACACGAGCCGGCGTGGCGGAATGGCAGACGCGGAGCACTCAAAATGCTTTGTCCGAAAGGGCGTGTGGGTTCGAGTCCCACCGCCGGCACCGAACAGGATCAGACCGCGATCCACACCTGGTCATCGATCAGCAGGTACCGATCGAGAGCCGGCAGCATCGCATCGTGGAGCTCGCGCTCGGCGAATGCGGGGTGATGGGCGCGGACGACGGTCTCGGGAACTGCGGCCCTGATGATGGCATCCAGGTTCTCGCGTGTCGCCTCGACGGGCAGACCGCCGACCGTCACGGGACGGTAGGTCCGCTCCGCGTGGATCCGCTCCCCCCGTTCCCCCCGCACGGTGTCGCTCGATCGGGTCTGGGCGAGGAAGACGGGAACACACGCGATCGCGTCGTACGTGCGGAACCGACGGGCCAGGCGATAGCGGACCCCGATGCTCCCCGGCCGCATGCCCGAGAGCACCTCGGCGGTGACGTCCGCCTCGCACGGCACACCGAACGAAGCCGGCGTGCTCGGCGGGCCATCGACTGCAGCGGGTTCGATCGTCAGGTCATCCATGGTGAGGGCGCGGACTGCGGAGGTCACGGCCCCGACGCCTGCACCAGAGTACAGCCGACACGAGCAGGCGGCGTACCTCCGGTGGCCAGAGGGCGTGGAGCACGATCGGAGCCGCGGTCGCGGCCGGCATCCTCAGCTCTCGGACAGCGCCGCGACCTCCGCCATGACACGCGGGTGCGCCAGGATCCGGAAGTGTCCACCGGTCGCGACGCGCACGTTCTTGCGGGCGCCGCTCAGTTCACTCCCCTCGGGGATATGCGGGTCGAATTCCGCGTACACCGACACGATCCGCTGGTTGACGTCCAGAGCGCGTGCCAGCTCGACGATCGACGGATGCGTCGGCGAGAAGGCCCGGAGAGTCCGACCCGGCAGCATCCGCGCGTATCGTGAGCCGCCGAACGGGGTGGCGATGGCGAGCATCGCACGCACACGGTGGGCCGCTGGACCCGTCATCGCGAGCTTTCCCGCGAGCCCGCCCTTGCTGTGGGCGACCAGCAGCACGTCCGTCAGTCCGCTCTCCTCGAGGAAGGCGGTGACGGCATCCGCCTCTTCGCGCACCGGTCGCCGGTTGCGCCCGAGGGTCTGGACGACGTGGACGGGATGACCCCGCTCATGCAGCGCCGTGATGAGCGGCTGCAGGAAGCGCCAGGTCTCATAGACGCCGGGGAGGATCACGATCGGGGCTGCATCACCGTCCGTGAAGGACTGCGCATCGCGATGGTCGAATGCCGAACGGACCTGCCAGTAGGCCGCGTAGGCATAATCCGCCGCCCACCATCCCGCTCTCTTGAGAATCTCTATGTCACCCTCCCCCGCCGATCCACGTCCCTCCGACGATACGCCGCTGACGGGCCGCTCGCGCCGCACGCGGGCACGACGAAGGGGCGGGACGAATCGTCCCGCCCCTTCGTCGTGCGGTCAGGGTCAGACCGTGGCTTCCTTGTAGATGGGGGCTGCGCCGTTCACGGCATCCCCGACCTTGTGGACGCGGATGTCGTTGGTCGACCCCACGATTCCAGGAGGGGAACCGGAGATCACGACGACCTTGTCTCCTTCGACGGCCAGGCCGCTGGAGAGCAGGTAGTCATCGACCTGCAGGTACATCAGGTCGGTGTGCTGCACCATGTCGACGAGCTTCGAGCGGATGCCCCAGGTGAGCGCCATGCGACGACGGATGCTGGGCTCCGGCGTGAACGCGATCATCGGGATGCGCGAACGAAGACGCGACAGACGGCGAGCCGAGTCACCCGACTGCGTGAACACGCAGAGGAACTTCGCCTCGACGAACTCGGCGACCTCGAGGGCCGCGAGCGTGATGGCGCCACCCTGCGTGCGCGGCTTGGTGGTGAGCGGCGCGATGCGCTCCAGACCGTGCTCCTCGGTGGACTCGATGATGCGGGCCATGGTCTCCACGACCACGACCGGGTAGTCGCCGACGCTGGTCTCGCCGGAGAGCATGACGGCGTCCGCACCGTCGAGAACCGCGTTCGCGACGTCGGAGGTCTCGGCACGGGTCGGCACCGGGCTGTTGATCATGGACTCGAGCATCTGCGTCGCCACGATGACGGGCTTCGCGTTGCGACGGGCGAGCTCCACGGCGCGCTTCTGCACGATCGGGACGGCTTCGAGCGGGAGCTCGACGCCGAGGTCGCCACGGGCGACCATGATCGCGTCGAACGCGTCGACGATCTCTTCGAGCGCGTCGACGGCCTGCGGCTTCTCGACCTTGGCGATGACGGGGACCTTGACGCCCTCTTCCGCCATGATCTCGTGCACGCGCGACACGTCCTCGGCGTTGCGCACGAACGACAGCGCGATGAGGTCGGCGCCGATGCGCAGGCCCCAGCGGAGGTCGTCCTCGTCCTTCTCGCTGAGCGCGGGGACGTTGACGGCGACGCCTGGCAGGTTGATGCCCTTGTTGTTCGACACCGCACCCGCGACGATGACGCGCGTCGTGACGGTCACGCCGTCGGTCTCGACGACCTCGACACGGACCTTGCCGTCGTCGATCAGCAGGAAGTCGCCCGGCTTGACGTCCTGGGGCAGGCCCTTGAAGGTCGTGCCGCAGATGTCCTTGTTGCCGATGATGTCTTCGGTGGTGATCTTGAAGATGTCGCCCTTGGCGAGCTCGTAAGGGCCGGCCTCGAACTTGCCGAGTCGGATCTTCGGGCCCTGCAGGTCGACGAGGATGGCGACAGCGCGGCCGGCGTCGTCGGCTGCCCGACGGACGTTGGCGTAGTTGTTCTCGTGCACGGAGTAGTCGCCGTGGCTGAGGTTCAGGCGGGCGACGTCCACGCCGGCGTCGATCAGTGCACGCACGGTTTCATAGGTGGAGGTGGCGGGGCCCAGGGTGGCGACGATTTTCGCGCGTCTCAACAGATTCTCCAGGGTAGAGGGGGGGATTCAGAACTCAGGCGACGGTGCCGCCGCTCAGCCTACGCGGGCTGAAGGCCGATAGCGACTTCGTGCGGGCGCACGGGCTCGGGGAGCACCGTCGTCCCCATCAGGAAGCGATCGACGTTGGCCGCCGCGGCACGACCCTCGGCGATCGCCCACACGATGAGCGACTGGCCACGACCCGCGTCGCCGGCCACGAAGACGCCGGGAACGGTGGACTCGTAGCTGTCGTCACGCTGGAAGGCGCCCCGGTCGGTGACCTGCGGAAGCGTGTCCTCGGTGTAGCCGTCCTGCTCTGGGCCGGTGAAGCCCATCGCGATCAGCACCAGGTCAGCGGGGATCTCGCGCTCGGTGCCGCTCTTGGGCACGCGTCGTCCGTCGACGTACTCGGTCTCGGCCACACGCAGCGCGCGCACCTCGCCGACGTCGTTGGACAGGAACTCCACGGTCGAGGCGAGGAACATCCGCTCGCCGCCCTCCTCGTGAGCCGAGGAGATCTCGAACAGCGTCGGCATCATGGGCCACGGCTGGTGCGGAGGACGCTCGGTGCTCGGCTGCGTGCCGATCGCGAGGTTGGTGACGCTGAGCGCACCCTGACGGTGTGCGGTGCCGATGCAGTCCGCGCCGGTGTCGCCGCCGCCGATGACGATGACGTGCTTGCCCTCTGCTGTGATCTGCTCCGGCACCTTGTCACCGGCGACCGCGTGGTTCGACTCGACGAGGTACTCCATCGCGAAGTGCACGCCGTCGAGGTCGCGCCCCGGGATCGCCAGATCGCGCGGGACGGTCGAGCCGGTCGCGATCACGACGGCGTCATAGCGTGCCCGGAGGTCGGCCCAGGAGATGTCCCTGCCGATCTCGACACCCGCGCGGAAGCGGGTGCCCTCCTCCTGCATCTGACGCAGGCGGGACTCCAGCTGGCCCTTCTCCATCTTGAAGTCGGGGATGCCGTAGCGCAGCAGACCACCGATTCGGTCGTCCCGCTCGAACACGGCCACGGTGTGACCGGCACGGGTGAGCTGCTGGGCGGCGGCCAGGCCCGCGGGTCCCGAGCCGACGACCGCGACGGTCTTGCCGGTCAGGCGCGCAGGCGGCTGCGGCTCGACCCAGCCCTTGGCGAAGGCCTCGTCGATGATCGAGACCTCGATCTGCTTGATCGTGACCGGAGGCTGGTTGATGCCGAGCACGCACGAGCTCTCGCAGGGCGCGGGGCACAGTCGACCGGTGAACTCCGGGAAGTTGTTGGTCGCATGCAGGCGATCGATCGCCGCACGGCCCTCACCACGCCAGGTCAGGTCGTTCCACTCGGGGATGAGGTTGCCGAGCGGGCAGCCCTGGTGGCAGAACGGCACCCCGCAGTCCATGCACCGGCCGGCCTGCCGCTTGAGCACGGCCTGGTCGCCCGGCTCGTAGACCTCTTTCCAGTCCATGATGCGCACCGGCACCGGCCGGCGCTTCGGGAGCTCGCGCTCCGTGACCTTCAGAAAACCTTTGGGATCAGCCACCGGTCACCTCCAGGATGCGGTTCCAGACGATGTCGCCGTCGGGGTCGATGCCCTCGGCGACTGCTTCTTCGCGCATGCTGCGCACGGCGGCGTAGTCCCGCGGAAGCACCTTCGTGAACTGGCCGGCGGTCTCATCGAACCGCGCCAGGATGTCGGAGCCGAGCGGCGATGCCGTACGCTCCACGTGCTCGGCGATCAGGCTGCGCAGCACCTCGAGGTCGGCGCGGTCGAGCGGCTCGAGCCGCAGTTCCCCGCTGCCGAGCGACTGCGCGTTCACCTTCGCGGAGTCCAGCGAGTGGATGTAGGCCACTCCCCCGGACATGCCCGCGCCGAGGTTGCGCCCCGTGGATCCGAGGATCACCGCGACGCCGCCGGTCATGTACTCCAGGGCGTGGTCGCCCACGCCCTCCACGACAGCTGTCGCACCGGAGTTGCGCACCAGGAACCGCTCGCCGACGACGCCGGACAGGAACATGGTCCCCGAGGTGGCTCCGTAGCCGATCACGTTTCCCGCGATCACGTTCTCGTGCGGCTGGATGGAGGATCCTCGAGCCGGGCGGATCGAGATGTCGCCGCCGGAGAGGCCCTTGCCGACGTAGTCGTTGGCATCGCCTTCCAGACGCAGCACGATGCCGGACGGCAGGAACGCGCCGAGCGACTGCCCTGCGGTGCCGTGCAGCGTGACGTCGATCGTGCCGCGCGGCAGGCCGTCCGCGCCGTGCCGGGAGGTGACCTGGTGACCCAGCATCGTTCCGACGGCACGCTCGGTGTTCGCGATCGGGAGCTCCACCACGACCGGCTCCCCGTTGAGGAGAGCAGGACCCGCGATGTCGATGAGCTGCACGTCGAAATGCTTCTCGAGCTCGTGATCCTGCGCACGACGGCTGCGCCGCGGCTCGCTGGCCGGGAACGCGGGTCCCTCGAGCACCGGCGTCAGGTCGAGACCCTCGGCCTTCCAGTGCTCCAAAGCGGCGTTCGCCTCGATCAGGTCCGAGCGTCCGACGATCTCGTCGATCGAGCGGAAGCCCAGCTCCGCGAGGATCTCGCGCACCTGCTCGGCGATGAACTCCATGAAGTTCACGACGAACTCGGGCTTGCCGGTGAAGCGCTCGCGCAGCACCGGGTTCTGGGTCGCGACACCCACCGGGCAGGTGTCGAGGTGGCAGACGCGCATCATGATGCATCCGCTCACGACGAGCGGCGCGGTGGCGAATCCGAACTCCTCGGCCCCGAGCAGGGCGCCGATGATGACGTCGCGCCCGGTCTTCAGCTGGCCGTCGACCTGCACCACGACGCGGTCGCGCATGCCGTTGAGCATGAGCGTCTGCTGCGTCTCGGCGAGACCGAGCTCCCACGGCGTGCCCGCGTGCTTCAGCGAGTTCATCGGGCTCGCGCCCGTGCCGCCGTCGTGTCCGGACACCAGGATGACGTCGCTGAGCGCCTTCGCGACACCGGCCGACACCGCGCCGATGCCCGACTGGCTCACCAGCTTCGTGTGGATCCGAGCCTCGGGGTTCGCCCGCTTCAGGTCGAAGATGAGCTGCTTGAGGTCTTCGATCGAGTAGATGTCGTGATGGGGAGGCGGGGAGATCAGTCCGACACCCGGCGTCCCGCCGCGCGTGCGGGCCACCCACGGGTAGACCTTCTGCGGCGGAAGCTGACCGCCCTCGCCGGGCTTGGCGCCCTGGGCGAGCTTGATCTGGATGTCGTCGGCCTCGGTGAGGTAGAGGCTCGTCACACCGAAGCGACCGGAGGCGACCTGCTTGATCGCGCTGCGGCGCTCGGGGTCGAGCAGACGATCGGTGTCCTCGCCGCCTTCGCCGGTGTTCGACTTGCCGCCGAGCCGGTTCATGGCGATCGCGAGGGTCTCGTGCGCCTCCTTCGAGATCGAGCCGTAGCTCATCGCTCCCGTCGAGAAGCGCTTCACGATCGCGGAGACGGGTTCCACCTCGTCGAGCGGCACGGGCTTGCGGGTGCCGGTGCGCAGCGAGAAGAGTCCCCGCAGCGTCTTGAGCTCCGCCGCCTGGTCGTCGACCATCCGGGTGTACTCGCGGAAGATGTCGTAGCGCCGCTCGCGCGTGGCGTGCTGCAGCTTGAACACCGTCTCGGGGTTGAAGAGGTGCGGAGAGCCGTCACGACGCCACTGGTACTCGCCGCCGGTCCACAGGCGCTCATGGGCGCGGGCGGCCTCATCCTCGGGGTACGCGTAGTCGTGACGTGCCTGGTTCTCGATGAAGATCTCTTCGATGCCCACTCCGCCGAGCTTCGACTCGGTGCGCGTGAAGTACTTGTCGATGAACTCCTCGCTCAGACCCACGGCCTCGAAGACCTGGGCGCCGGCGTAGGAGGACACCGTCGAGATGCCCATCTTCGACATGATCTTGAGCACGCCCTTGCCGAGCGCGTAGATCAGGTTGCGCACCGCCTTCTCGGGGCTGATACCGGTGATGTAGCCGGTGCGCACGAGGTGCTCGACCGTCTCCATCGCCAGATAGGGGTTCACGGCCGAGGCGCCGTAGCCGATCAGCGTCGCGACGTGGTGCACCTCGCGCACGTCGCCGGCCTCGACGATCAGTCCGACCTTCATGCGGTTCTCGCGGCGGATCAGGTGGTGATGCACCGCTGACACCATGAGCAGCGACGGGATCGGGGTCAGGTCCTTGTTCGAGTCGCGGTCGGACAGGATGATGAACTCGGCTCCGTCCGCGATGGCGTCGTCGACCTCGGCGCACATCTCGGTGAGACGCTTCTCGAGCGTGTTCGAGCCGGCGTCGAAGTGGTACAGGCCCCTGATCGTCACGCTCGAACGGTCGGGCAGCGCCTTGTCGATGTGGCGGATCTTCGCCAGCTCGTCGTTGTCGATGACCGGGAAGTCGAGTGACACCGTGCGGGTGTGGTCTGGTCCCCACGTGAGCAGGTTGCTCTCCGGGCCGAGGCCCAGCTTGAGGCTCGTGACGACCTCTTCGCGGATCGAGTCCAGCGGCGGGTTGGTGACCTGCGCGAACTGCTGCGTGAAGTAGTCGAAGAGCAGCCGCGGCCGCTTGCTCAGCACCGCGATCGGCGTGTCCGAGCCCATGGCGCCGAGCGGTTCGACACCGGTCTGGCCCATCGGGGTCAGGAGGATGCGGACCTCCTCCTCGGTGTAGCCGAAGGTGCGCTGACGCCGCGTGATGGATGCCGGCGGGTGCACGATGTGCTCGCGCTCCGGGAGATCGGCCAGACGCACGGATCCTGCATCCAGCCACTCCTGCCACGGGTGCAGGGTCGCGAGGTCGTGCTTGATCTCCTCGTCCTCGATGATGCGTCGCTGGGACGTGTCGACGAGGAACATCTTGCCGGGCTGCAGCCGCCCGCGGCGCTTGATGCGCTCGGGCTCGAAGGTGAGCACGCCCGTCTCCGACCCGATCACGATCAGGCCGTCGGTCGTCTCGGTCCAGCGCCCCGGGCGCAGTCCGTTGCGGTCGAGGGTCGCACCGACCACGGTGCCGTCGGTGAAGATGAGGGCTGCCGGGCCGTCCCACGGCTCCATCTGGTTCGAGTGGTACTCGTAGAACGAGCGCAGTTCCGGAGAGATGTCCGACTGCTTCTCATAGGCCTCCGGCACCATCATCATGATGGCGTGCGGGAGGCTGCGACCGGTGAGGGTCAGGAGCTCGAGCACCTCGTCGAACGACGCCGAGTCGCTCGCACCGTCGGTGCAGATGGGCAGCAGCGGTGCGACGTCGCCGAGCAGCTCGGACTCGAGCTGCGACTGACGGGCGCGCATCCAGTTGCGGTTCCCGCCTACGGTGTTGATCTCGCCGTTGTGCGCGAGCATGCGCAGAGGCTGCGCGAGCGGCCACGACGGGAACGTGTTGGTCGAGTACCGCGAGTGCACGACCGCGAGCTCGGACATGAACCGCTCGTCCTGCAGGTCGGGGTAGAACGGCTCGAGCTGCAGCGTGGTGACCATGCCCTTGTAGCCGAGCGTGCGGGCGGACAGCGTCACGAAATAGGCGCCGAGCTCGTGGCCGGCGCGCTTGCGCAGGCGGTAGGCGACGCGATCCAGTGCGATGCCGGTGAGAGGCGCATCCGCGTGGGTCGTGCCGCCGGCGCTCACGAAGAGCTGCTCGAACGCGGGCCGTGCCTCGTCGGCGAGCTTGCCGAGGTTGTCGTTGACCGTGGGCACCTCGCGCCACCCGAGGACGCGGAGTCCCTCGCTGCGGGCGATCTTCTCGATGCCCGCCTTCTGCTGGCGACGCTCGCTGGAGTCACGCGGCAGGAAGGCCAGCCCCGCGGCGTACTCGCCGACCGGGGGCAGTTCGAAGTCGGTGACCGCCCGCAGGAAGGCATCCGGCATCTGGGTCAGGATGCCCGCGCCGTCGCCCGTTCCCGCGTCGGAGCCGATCGCGCCGCGGTGCTCGAGGTTGCGGAGCGCTTCGAGAGCCAGCGAGATGATGTCGTGTCCCGGCTCGCCGCGCAGGGTCGCGACCATGGCGAGGCCGCAGGCGTCCTTCTCGAACGCCGGGTTGTACATGCCCTGCTTCGGGGGGTAAGCGCCGGAAGCGCCGTACGGAGGCTGAAAATACACCTGTACCGTCCTCAGATCTTCGGATGACCCGGGGACGTCATTGGCCGGGCGGATGCGATGGGGTCCTCACGGACCGGTCTGCTATCGAGAGCTTTCCGTGTCCGTGGGAGCGGTGCTTGTGGCGCTGGCTCCTGCGGCGACTTCTTCGGACGGAGGCTCACTCAGGTCCACGAAGTCGGAGGGATTGTTCTGCGATTCTACATCAGCGTCGAGGTCGGTCCGTCCGCGGCCCGGCTGATACGGGGACGGCTCGAGTCCGGGGTGACGACGGGTCTGCACCACGAGGATGACGAGTCCGACGACGATGCCGATGATCGAGGCCCAGACGTTGCTGCGCAGGCCCAGGATGATCTCGCTCGGGTCGATGCGGATCGACTCCCAGACTACGCGACCTGCGCTGTACCAGATCAGGTAGATCGCGAACAGGCGTCCCCACTGCAGCGAGGTCGCCTTGCGGCTGAGCCAGAGCAGGACGATCACGCCGAGGCCGTTCCAGAGCACCTCGTAGAGGAAAGTCGGGTGGAACAGGGTCCCCTCGGGCAGTCCAGGGGGGAACGCCGAGTTGTCTGAGGGGATCTCCAGGCCCCAGGGCAGATCGGTGGGGAGCCCGTAGAGCTCCTTGTTGAACCAGTTGCCGAAGCGGCCCATCGCCTGCGCGAGCAGCAGGCCGGGGGCAAGAGCGTCAGCGAAGGTCCAGAAGCGGATGCCGGTCCAGCGGCATCCCAGGTACGCACCGACAGCGCCGCCGATGAGGGCGCCGAAGATGGCGATGCCACCCTCCCAGATCGCCCAGACGGAGCCGGGCTCGAACGGGTTCCAGGTGTTCTTGCCCTCGCCGAAGTAGAAGTTCGGGTGCGTGAGGACGTGGAAGATGCGCGCGCCGATGATGGCCAGCGGGACCGCGAGGATCGAGATGTCGATCACGACCCACGGCTCTGCGCCGCGGCGGGTCAGACGGTGGTTCGTCAGCAGCACGGCGGCGATGATGCCGGCGATGATGCAGAGGGCGTAGAAGTGGATGCGGAGCCCCGGCCAGACGTCGATATAGGCGACGGGAGGGCTCGGGATGCTGGCGAGCACGCCGGTGAAGGTGCTGTGGAGCGCGAGGGACATGAGTGCGATTCTAGTTCTCGTGTACGGGGCGCGACGACGACGTGCCGACGGCCAGGGTGCGGGTGACCTCGGCGAGGGCGGGGATGCCGCCGTCTCGGAGGGCTCGGACGAGTGCGGTGCCGACGATCGCGCCGTCCGCGTATTCGGAGACGCCGGCGATCTGCTCGGCGGTCGAGATCCCGATGCCGACGCACGCGCGGGTCACGCCGTGCTCGCGCAGGCGGGCGACGAGGGTGCGGGCCGCGCGGTCGAGCTCGGCGCGCTCGCCCGTGATGCCCATGGTCGAGACCGTGTAGACGAACCCGGTGGAGGACTTCACGACGAGATCGAGGCGCTCGTCCGACGAGGTCGGTGCGGCGAGGAAGACCCGGTCGAGTCCGGTGCGCTCGCTGGCGGCGATCCACTCCCCTGCGACGTCCGGGGTGATGTCGGGCGTGATCAGTCCCGCACCTCCGGCCGCGAGCAGATCGTCGGCGTAGCGATCGACCCCGTACTGGAAGACGGGGTTCCAGTACGTCATCACGAGGACGGGGACGTCGGTCGCCTCGGTGATCGCCCGCACGGCGGTGAACAGATCCTTCATCTTGAATCCGTTGGCGAGAGCGGCGGTCGTCGCCTCCTGGATCACCGCGCCGTCCATCACCGGGTCGCTGTAGGGCGGGCCGAGTTCGATGATGTCGACGCCGTTCTCGGCTAGGGTGATCGCAGCCCGGATGCTGGTCTCGAGGTCGGGGAATCCGACCGGGAGATACCCGACGAAGACACTGCGCCCGGCGGCGTGCGCGGCGGCGATGACCTCTTCCACGCGGCTCACAGCTCCGGCTCCCCCTTCGAGGCGGCCTCTTCGGCCGCGCTCTCCTCGTTCACGTCGTGTTCGAGCGCGGCGGCGTCGTACAGGTCGAAGTAGCGGGCGGCGGTGTCCATGTCCTTGTCGCCGCGCCCGGAGAGGCAGATGGCGAGCACGGCGTCCGGCCCCATCTCGCGTCCGAGGCGCAGGGCGCCGGCGAGGGCGTGGGCGGACTCGATCGCAGGGATGATCCCCTCGGTGCGGCTCAGCAGACGCAGTGCCTGCATCGCCTCGTCGTCGGTCGCCGGGATGTACTCGGCGCGTCCGATGTCGGCGAGCCAGGAGTGCTCGGGTCCGACGCCCGGGTAGTCGAGACCGGCGGAGATCGAGTGCGACTCGATCGTCTGGCCGTCTTCGTCCTGCAGCACGTAGGTCTTCGAGCCGTGCAGGATGCCGGGGCGACCGCGCTCGATCGAGGCGGCGTGACGGGGGGTGTCCACACCGTCGCCTGCGGCCTCGACACCGTAGAGCTTCACACCCTCGTCGTCGAGGAACGCGTCGAACATGCCGATCGCGTTCGAGCCGCCGCCGACGCACGCGATGACCGCATCGGGCAGCCGGCCGACCTCGTCGAGCAGCTGCTGCCGCGCCTCTTCGCCGATGATCTTCTGGAAGTCGCGCACCATGGCGGGGAACGGATGCGGACCCGCCGCCGTCCCGAAGATGTAGTTGGTGGTCTCGACCGTGGCGACCCAGTCGCGATAGGCGTCGTTGATCGCGTCCTTCAGCGTGCGGGACCCCGAGGTCACCGCGACCACCTCTGCTCCGAGCAGCCGCATGCGCGCGACATTCAGCGCCTGCCGCTCGGTGTCGACCTCGCCCATGTAGATCGTGCAATCGAGTCCGAACAGGGCTGCGGCCGTGGCCGTGGCGACGCCGTGCTGACCGGCGCCCGTCTCGGCGATCACGCGCGTCTTGCCCAGGCGCTTGGTGAGCAGCGCCTGTCCGAGCACGTTGTTGATCTTGTGCGACCCGGTGTGGTTCAGGTCCTCGCGCTTGAGGTAGACCCGCGCACCGCCGGCGTGCTCGGCGAAGCGGGCCACCTCGGTCAGCGGCGACGGGCGGCCGGCGTAGGAGCTGAGCAGCGACGCCAGCTCGGCGCGGAAGGCGGGGTCGACGATCGCATCCGCGTACGCCGCGGAGAGCTCGTCGATCGCGGCGATCAGCGACTCGGGCATGTAGCGCCCGCCGTACTCGCCGAACAGGGGTCCGTGCTGGTCTCGCAGGCTCATCACGCCTCCAGGAAGCTCTTGAGAGTGGCGACCGGGTCGCCCGTGACGAGCGCCTCCCCGATCAGGACGACGTCCGCACCCGCAGAGCGGTAGTGCGTGACGTCTGCAGGGGTGAGAACGGCGGATTCCGCGATCTTGATCGCCGAATCCGGGATGCGGTCGACCAGGCGTCCGAAAAGGTCGCGGTCGAGCTCGAGGGTCGTGAGATCACGGGCGTTCACGCCGATCAGCGGCGCACCGAGATCGATCGCGACCTCGAGCTCGTCCGCCGAGTGCGTCTCGACCAACGGCGTCATGCCGAGCTCGGTGATGAAGCCGAACAGATCCTGCAGTACAGCGGGCTCGAGTCCCGCGACGATGAGCAGCACGAGATCGGCACCGGCGGCGCGGGCCTCGAGCACCTGGTAGCGGTTCGCGATGAAGTCCTTGCGCAGCACCGGGAGGGACACGCGAGCCGTGACGGCCTCGAGGTCGGCGAGACTGCCGCCGAAACGGCGCTCCTCGGTGAGGACGCTGATCGCGGACGCGCCACCGGTCTCGTACAGCGAGGCCTGGAGTGCGGGATCGGGGATCTCGGCGAGGGCGCCGCGCGAGGGACTGGCGCGCTTGACCTCGGCGATGATCTTCACGCGCTCGGTCGGGGCGAGGAACGCCAGCGCGTCCTTGGCGGCCGGTCGCGAGAGAGCGTCGCGCTCGACCTCGGCCAGCGGCCGGGTGAGAGCGCGACGCTCTGCGTCTGCGACTGCGCCGGCCGTGAGGTCGGCGAGCACCATTAGTGCGCCTTCGGCGAGTACTTGGGACCCTTCACGCCGTAGCCGGCCCTCGACAGGAGCCAGCCCACGAGCGCGCCGATCGGGACGATCGCGGCGCCCACCCAGATCACAGGGACCCAGATGGGGCTGAACGCGGCGAGGCAGAAGGCCAGCGTGCCGATCGTGAAGCCGGCGAGCATGATGATGACGCCCGTCCATGCCGCAGGCGAGTGTCCGTGGCCGGGGTCAGCGATCGGGTTGGTCATGGTCTCCTCCGGGGACGACGTGCGGGATCGGATTCAGTCTATCGGGGTCAGCGTGTCGGGTCGGTTCCGCGGGACAGGTCGTCCCAGGAATCGATCGCATCGACGGGTCCGGCGGATGCCTCGACGTGCGCGGCATCCGTGCGATACCGGCGGCCGCCTGACTTCCAGCGGCGCCAGGTGAGGAGCACGACGACGGATGCCGCGAGCAGCAGCACCCAGCCCACGAGCGTGACGACGGGCCAGGGCGAGAGCTCGATCCCCGCCACGACGTCGGCGATGGCGGCGCTCCCGGCGAGACCGGTCGTCTCGGTGACCGTCGGGGTGACGGCCCGCAGCGGCTCGGTGAGGAGCAGCTGCAGCGTCGTCCAGCCGAGGAACAGCGACGCGGCCGTCGCCAGCACCCCGAAGACGAGGCGCAGCACCGGGCCGATGATCGACAGTGCGACGCCGAGCGCGAGCACGGCGAGGCTGAGCGGCGCGAGGAGGGGAAGCGCGGAGGCGCCGGGCACGAGGATCGCCTCACCGGCATCGGCCCGCTCCACCGTCAGCCAGGTCTGGGTGGACGAGATGATGCCGATCGCGCCGGACAGGAGGAATCCGGAGACGGCGATGGAGCGGCCGCGGCGTGCGAGGGTCATGCCGTCGCGCTTCCGTCGACGGCTTCGAGGTCTGTGGTGTCGAAGCACGTGCGGGTGCCCGTGTGGCACGCGGGTCCGGTCTGCTCGACCCGCAGCAGGATGGCGTCGCCGTCGCAGTCCAGCCGCGCCTCGCGGACCACCTGGATGTGACCGGAGGTGTCTCCCTTGCGCCAGTACTCCTGACGTGAGCGCGACCAGTAGACGGCGCGACCGGTGGTGAGCGTGCGACGCAGCGCCTCGGCATCCACCCAGGCGAGCATGAGGACCTCAGCGGTGTCCCACTGCTGGACGATCACGGGGACGAGGCCGTCGTCGTTGAACGCGACACCCGCGATGCGCTCCTCGATGTCGCTCATCGGACCAGCACTCCCTCCGCGCGCAGCGCGTCCTTGACATCTCCGACCGTGAGCGCGCCGGTGTGGAACACGCTGGCGGCCAGCACGGCATCCGCTCCGGCCTTGATCGCGGGCGCGAAGTCCGAGGCCTTGCCCGCGCCGCCCGAGGCGATGACCGGCACGGAGGCCGCCTCGCGCATCAGCGCGACGAGCTCGAGGTCGAAGCCGTCGCGCGTGCCGTCGGCGTCGATCGAGTTGACCAGCAGCTCGCCTGCACCTCGCTCTGCGGCCTCACGCGCCCAGTCGAGCGCATCGAGCGTCGTCTGGGTGCGTCCGCCGTGGGTGGTCACCACGAACCCGGAGGCGGTCGTCCCTGCGCGCTTGACGTCGAGCGAGAGGACGAGCACCTGCGCGCCGAAGCGGTCGGCGATCTCGCCGATCAGCTCCGGCCTGGCGATGGCGGCGGAGTTGACGCCGACCTTGTCGGCGCCGACCGCGAGCAGCCGGGCGACGTCGTCGACGCTGCGCACTCCCCCGCCGACGGTGAGGGGGACGAAGACCTGCTCGGCGGTTCGCTGGACGACGTCGTATGTCGTCGCGCGGGCGTCGACCGTGGCCGTCACGTCGAGGAACGTGATCTCGTCAGCGCCCTGCGCGGCGTAGTGCCGGGCGAGCTCGACCGGATCGCCCATGTCGCGCAGGTTCTCGAAGTTCACGCCCTTCACAACGCGTCCCTCGGCGACGTCGAGGCACGGGATGACGCGGCTGGCGAGCGTCATCACAGCCTCGCGTTGTGGATGGCCGTGACGAGGATCGCGCGCGCGCCCAGGGCGTACAGCGCATCCATCACGGGGTTCACCCTGGCGCGGGCCACCATCACCCGCACCGCCACCCATTCCGGGTCGCGCAGCGGCGACACGGTCGGCGACTCGACGCCGCCGGCGATCTTCACCGCATCATCGAGCAGCGCGAGCGGCAGGTCGTAGTCGATCATCACGAAGCGCCGCGCGACCATTACCCCGCGCAGGCGCCGGAGCAGCGTCTCGGAGCCGTCGGCGTCGTGCGGCCCGGCGATCAGGACGGCCTCGGACTGCAGGATCACCGGTCCGAACACGTCGAGTCCCGCCTGACGCAGCGTCGTGCCGGTCTCGACGACGTCGGCGACCGCGTCCGCGACGCCGAGGCGGACAGCGGACTCCACGGCTCCGTCCAGCGGCACGAGATCGACCGCGATGCCTCGTTCGTCGAGGAAGGCGTCCACGAGGCCGGGGTACGAGGTCGCGATGCGGAGCCCGTCGAGCTCCGACACGTCGGTGTAGCGGCCGGCCGGGGCGGCGAAGCGGAAGGTGGACCCGGCGAAGCCGAGTGCCTCGACCTCGCGTGCACCGGGCATCCGTGCGTCGAGGAGCAGGTCGCGACCCGTGATGCCCACATCGATCGCACCGGAGCCGACGTAGGTGGCGATGTCCTTCGGGCGGAGGTAGAAGAACTCGACGTCGTTGTCGCTGTCGACGACGTGGAGGGTCTTGGGGTCACGTCGGCCGGTGTAACCGGCCTCGGCGAGCATGTCGGCGGCCGTCTCGGAGAGAGAGCCCTTGTTGGGAACAGCAATGCGCAGCATGGAGAGCCTTCGGATCGAAGCGAGTGGGGCGGGGCGCTTCACAGATGTCGGTAGACGTCCTGCAGGCTCAGGCCCTTCGCGATCATCATCACCTGCACGTGGTACAGCAGCTGTGAGATCTCCTCGGCAGCGGCGTCATCCGACTCGTACTCGGATGCCATCCACACCTCGGCGGCCTCTTCGACGATCTTCTTGCCGATCGTGTGCACGCCGCCGTCGAGCTCCGCGACAGTGCCCGATCCCTCTGGACGGGTCTCGGCCTTGACGCTGAGCTCGGCGAACAGCTCGTCGAAAGTCTTCACGATTCCAGGCTAGCGGCTCTGGCGCGGTCTCTGAGCCGGGTGACGGCCGCCTCGACGTCATCCGCACCGTACACGGCGGAGCCCGCGACGAAGGTGTCGGCGCCCGCGGCTGCCGCAGCCTCGATCGTCGCGTCCGAGATGCCGCCGTCGACCTGCAGCCACACGTTCGAGCCCCGGCGCTTCGCCTCGTCGGCGAGGGCGCGCAGCTTCGGCATCGTCTCGGGCATGAAGCCCTGACCCCCGAAGCCGGGTTCGACCGTCATCACGAGGATCTGGTCGAACTCCTCGAGCACGCTGTAGAGCCCCTCAGCGGGGGTGTCCGGCTTGATCGCGACGCCGGCACGAGCGCCGATGCCACGCAGCGTCCTCGCGAGCGAGATCGGATCTGCCGCGGCCTCGAGATGGAACGTCACGCTCGCAGCGCCCAGCTCCGCGTACGCGGGCGCCCAGCGTTCGGGTTCGGTGATCATCAGATGCACGTCGAGCGGGATGGGGCTCGTCGCCTGGATCCGCTCCACCATCTGGGGGCCGAACGTGAGGTTCGGCACGAAATGGTTGTCCATCACATCGACGTGCGCGAAGTCCGCAGTGGCGATCTTCGCGAGATCACGCTGCATGTTGACGAAGTCGGCGGCCAGGATGCTGGGGTTGATGCGCGGTGCGCGGGGCAGGTCCACGTGTCTAGTCTCCTTCTTCTGCGCCCGCGGTGGGCTGTTCCGTGCCGGTGCGCTGCAGCAGCGCGAGGAACATCGCATCGGTGCCGTGGCGGTGCGGCCACAGCTGCACTCGGCCGGTGCCGTCCTCCGCGAGGTCGATGGGCGAGGACACCACGGAGGAGAGGACCGCGCGGGCGTCGAGCTCGATCACGTCGTCGCGGCCACGGAGCACCTCCTGCACGACGCCCGTCGTCTCGGCGAGGTGCGGCGAGCAGGTCACGTACGCGACGATCCCGCCCGGAGCGACGGCGGCGAGAGCGGACTGCAGCAGCTCGACCTGGAGCGGCACGAGCTCGGCCACATCGGCGGGCGTCTTGCGCCAGCGCGCCTCGGGACGACGGCGCAGCGCACCGAGGCCGGTGCACGGGGCGTCGACGAGGATGCGGTCGAAGGCATCAGCGTGCGTGGTGCCGAACGAGCGGCCGTCCTCCTCGTGCACGACCACGTCGCCCGGCACCGCCCGCAGCGCATTGCGCACCAGCCGTGCCCTGGTCGGCACCACCTCGTTCGCCTCGAGAGTCACCTCGTGCTGACGGGCGATCGACGCGAGCAGTGCCGTCTTGCCTCCTGGCCCCGCGCAGAGATCGAGCCACCGCTCGCCCTCAGCGATCGGAGCCGCCGCGGCCAGCGCCAGGGCGACCAGCTGCGACCCCTCGTCCTGCACGCGCACGGTGCCGCCGGTGTCGGCGATGAGGCGATGCGGATCCCCACCCGGAGACCCATAGGCGGTGGGAGCGTACGGGCGCCGGGGCTCCCCCGGTTCGGCGAGTCCGGGGAGCGCCACGAGCGTGACCTCGGGCGAGGCGTTGTCGGCATCCAGAAGCGCATCCAGCTCGTCGGCCCTGCCCTCGGCGGCCAGAGCGCGGCGCAGCGCCCTGATCACCCAGACCGGATGCGCCGAACGCAGCGCCAGTCTCTCGTCGTCGGAGCGGGCGGATGCCTCGATCCGCGTCTCCCACTCCCCCGGCGTCTCTCGCGAGATCCGCCGCAGGACGGCATTCGCGAAGCTCGACGCTCCGCGCCCCTGCGTCGCCGCGACCAGATTCACCGACTCGTTGACCGCGGCGTGCGAGGCGACCCTGGTCGCGAGCAGCTGATGCGTCGCGAGGCGCAGCGCATCGAGCACCGCGGGGTCGATCTCGTCGGCCGGGCGGTCGGCCGCGGACGCGATGATCGCGTCGTACGTGCCCCTGCGCCGCAGGGTGCCGTAGGCGAGCTCGGTGGCCAGCGCCGCATCCTGCGGTGTGAGTCCCGCCTCGGCGATCGCGGGAGGGAGGATCAGGTTCGCGTAGGCATCCGACTCCGACACGGCACGCAGCACGTCGTAGGCCACGCGGCGTGCGGGCTGCACTGTCCGCTGGGGGCCGCGGGGCTGTCCTTCGCGCTTTCCGCCCCGAGCCTGGCCGTCACGCGGACGTTGATCACGCGGCGTGCGCGGTCCCGAACGGGATCCGCGGCCGGAGTCGCCGCGACGCGGCTCGCGACGTACGCCGTCGCCCCGCTCCCCGCTCACGCGCCGGCTCGCAGGTTCTCGGTGTCGCGCTGTCCGCGCCACCAGTCGACCGCACTCATCGCTCCCTTGCCCGATGGCTGAACACGCGTGACGGCGAGCGGTGTCGAGCCCGTTCCGATGAGGAGAGCGGACTTGGTCGCGGTGAACGCTCCCGGCTCGAGGGCGACGTCGCCCTCCGAGGGAGCGGCCTCCAGCACCTTCAGGCGGAGCCCCTCGACGGTCGTGTGGGCGCCCGGTTCGGGGGTGACTCCACGGAACCGCGCGAACACCTCGCTGAGCGGACGGGTCCAATCGAGCAGACCGTCGTCGAGAGTCAGCTTCGGTGCCAGGGACGCCTCACCCTCCTGGGGCACAGCGCGCGCAGTGCCGTCGGCGATCGCCGCGACCACCTCCGCTGTCAGCTCGGCGCCATCCAGA
Organism: Microbacterium sp.; assembly: GCF_041641055.1. GTDB lineage: Bacteria > Actinomycetota > Actinomycetes > Actinomycetales > Microbacteriaceae > Microbacterium. The sequence continues at coordinate 64,087 of NZ_JBEPZB010000003.1, read as the reverse complement.
GCGAGTGCGTCGAGTGCGGCATCCGCCGTGGCCTCGGGAGCGACAGCGACGACCCGCGTCGCGAAGACATCTCCTGCATCCAGCGCGGGAACGAGCTGGAACACGCTGGCGCCCAGCTGCGCGTCGCCGTTGATCAGCGCGCGCTGCACCGGCGCTGCACCGCGCCACTGCGGGAGGAGCGAGAAATGCAGATTGATCCATCCCTTGGCCGGTGCGGAGAGCAGCGGCTCGCGAACGAGTCCGCCGTACGCCACGATCACACCGAGCTCGACATCGAGCTCCGTGATGGCGGCCGTCGCGTCGTCGTCGAGACGAGTCGCCTTGATGACCGGCAGCCCGAGTTCCTCGGCCACCCGTGCCACGGGCGACGGCGTGAGCACCCGCTTGCGGCCCAGCGGCGCATCCGGTCGTGTGACGACCGCCGCGATCTCGTGCTCAGCCGCGAGGCGGCGGAGGGTGGGGACGGCTGCGGCCGGTGTGCCGGCGAAGACGAGACGCATGAAGGTGCTCCGGAGGGATGCGGGGGGCGATCGGGTGAGGGCTGAGGCGTATCCGCGATCAGAGCTCTGGATCGAGGATATCGAGGCGAACCGTGAGCGCGCTCCGAGTCGACTTGCCTCGGCCCCGCCGGTTGCTCACGGCCTCTGCGACGACGGATGCGCGCAGCGTCGCCGCGACGCGTGCTCCGGCGCCGTACTCGAATCGGACGAGTGCACGGACACGTGGCGGGTAGTCGTCCGACTCGATCGGCACCGGACCGAGCACCGCGTCCGCCGGCAGAGCCAGCTCCTCGAGTGCGACGAGGGCCCGCCCGACCGCGGCAGCCGACCCCTCCACGAGTGCGACTCTGGCCGCGGGCGGCATGTGCAGCGGCGCGCGCTCGGCGAGCTCGGATCGCGCGTACCCGGAATGGCTCCACGTCGCGAGGGCTCGCGCGATGGCCCCGTCGACGCCCACGAGATGGATGGGCGCGCCGGGCGCCGCGAGGGCCGCGGCGTTCGACCACCAGCGCAGGCACGCCTCGCCGATGCGCAGATCGGGGGCCTGGAGCATTCGAGGTCCGTCCAGCAGGACCACCGCGCGATACCCGCCGTCGGCGAGCGGTTCCGCACCACGCGTCGCGACGATCAACGCGGGTCTGTCGGCGACGCGCTCGACGGGATGCGCGCCGTCGGCGACGATCACGCGGATGCCGGGGAACGCCTTGCCCAGCTCGTCCGCTGTGCGCTCGCTGCCCGATGACGCCAATCGCAGCTGGGTGGACGAGCACGACGGGCAGGACCATGCCCTGGCACCACGCCCGCACCAGGCGCAGACCGGCACGGCGCCGCGGTGTTTCGCGCCGAGGGGCCCTCCGCAGTGCGCGCACCTGGCCGGTGTACGGCATTCCGCGCACACGAGCGACGGCGCGAAGCCCGGGCGCGAGACCTGGACGAGCACGGGTCCCTCGGCCGCGGCGTTGCGTGCGGAGAGGAACGCCGAGGACGGCATCCGCTGCGCTGTCGGAGCATCCATCTCCTGCGGAGTGCTCAGGATCACGCGCGGAAGGACCCGGCGCACCGCCCGCACATCCTGCAGCCAGCCGTGCGCGACGAGCCGTTCGACGTCGGTGGTGCGGGTGTGGCCGACGAAGAGCAGCGCGGAATTCTCCTGCTCCTGACGCAGCAGCGCTGCATCGCGCGCGTTGATGTACGGGGCGAGCGGCTCGCCGAGGAGCGGATCACCGTCGTCCCAGATCGCGACGAGCCCCGCCTGCACCGGCGCGTAGACGGCGGAACGGTTGCCCACCACGATGCAGGGCGCCTCTTCGAGCGATCGCAGGAACGAGCGGTACCTGTCTGGATTCGTCTGGCGCGAGTCGTAGCGCACGACCGACTCTGCGGGCGCGGCCTCCTCCAACGCTGCGAGGAGCCGGTCGAGGTCGCGATGATCGGGCACGATGAGGATGCTCGACCGACCGGAGGCGAGGACGCGCACCGCGCTGGCTGCGAGCAGGGCGGCCCACCCCGGCTCGCCGTCATGGAAGACGGGGATCGCCTCGACCGCGGCCCGGCCACCGTCCTGCAGCACCTCGTCGAGTCCGTCGTAGGACGCGAGCAGGTCGGCTGCGGCGGCGACTGCCGACTCGCTCGGCTCGGGAACCGCGGCGTCCGCCGTCCAGGCCTTCTCCACCCGTACCTGCCGCTTGGGGATCACCAGACGGAGCACGTCGGACGCGGACCCGGCCGCGCGGTCCGCAGCACGCCGGGCGAGGCGGTACAGGCGGTCGGGAAGCACGGAGACGGGCGAGACGACGCTGTCGACCTCCGAAAGCGGCCGATCGGCATCGTCCTCGGTGTCGAGCTCGACGACGTAGCCGTCGATCACCCGGCCCGCGGTGCGCAGCGGCACCCGGACACGGACTCCGGTCGACACGTCTCCGAGCTCCGCAGGGAGGGCGTAGTCGAACAGCCGGTCCAGCTGCGGCAGCGGTGAATCCAGGAGCACACGCGCGATGCGTCGACTCTCGGCCGTCACGACCGTGGGAACGCCCTCAGGCCCGCCGGCCACTCAGAGGCCTGCTGCGCGCCGGAGCTCTTCTGCGCGGTCGGTGCGCTCCCAGGTGAAGTCAGGCAGCTCACGACCGAAGTGTCCGTACGCGGCGGTCTGGGCGTAGATGGGCCGCAGCAGATCGAGCTGATCGATGATGGCCTGCGGGCGCAGGTCGAAGACCTCGTCGATCGCCCGCGTGATCGCCTCGTCGGACACCTTGCCGGTGCCGAAGGTCTCGACGTACAGCCCGACCGGACGGGCGACCCCGATCGCATAGGCGACCTGCACCTCGAGTCGGTCGGCGAGGCCGGCCGCGACCGCGTTCTTGGCGACCCAGCGGGTCGCGTACGCGCCGGACCGGTCGACCTTCGACGGATCCTTGCCGCTGAACGCGCCCCCGCCGTGACGCGCCGCGCCGCCGTAGGTGTCGATGATGATCTTGCGACCCGTGAGTCCGGCATCGCCCTTGGGACCGCCGGTCACGAAGGGCCCTGCCGGGTTGATGTAGTACGTGATGTCGTCGAGGTCGAGTCCCGTCTCGGCCAGGATCGGATCGATCACGTGCTGGCGCACCTGTGCCTTGAGCTCGTCCTGCGAGATGTCGGGGTGGTGCTGCGTCGACAGCACGACCGCGTCGACGCTCTGGGGGGTGAACCCGTCGTAGCCGAGCGTGACCTGCGTCTTGCCGTCGGGGCGCAGGAAGGGCAGCACGCCGGAGCGGCGGACCTCGGTGAGACGCTCGGCGATGCGGTGCGCGGTCCACGCGGCCATCGGCATCAGCTGGGGCGTCTCATTCGTGGCGAACCCGAACATGATCCCCTGGTCGCCCGCTCCGAGTCCGTCGAGCGGATCGATCGAGCTCCCGTCGCGGTGCTCCTGGGCGTTGTCGACACCGTGCGCGATGTCGGTCGACTGCTCGCCCACCGAGATGCTGACGCCGCAGGAGTCGCCGTCGAAGCCGGTGTCGCTCGACGTGTAGCCGATGCGGTTCACGACCTGGCGGACGATCGTGGGAATGTCGACGTAGGCCTCGGTGCGGATCTCACCGGCGACGTGCACGAGACCGGTCGTGACGAGCGTCTCGACCGCGACACGGGAGGCCGGGTCCTTCGCGAGGAGACCGTCGAGGATGCTGTCCGAGATCTGGTCGCAGATCTTGTCGGGGTGGCCCTCGGTGACGGACTCGGACGTGAACAGACGCAGCGCGCTCATCAGGGCTCCAGAACGGAATCGGGCAGCAGGAAGGGGGTGGCTCCCATGATGGACCGCACCGCCGACATCAGTCGGCGGTGCGGTCATCGGACGTCACTCGGCGTGACGGAGGCGGAGCTTGTCCTCGTTGATCTCGTGGAGTGCGATGGTGAGCGGCTTGTCCTCGACGGACGAGTCGACCAGCGGGCCGACGTTGTCGAAGAGGTTGCCCTCGTGCAGGTCGGAGTAGTAGTCGTTGATCTGACGGGCGCGCTTGGCCGCGTAGATCACGAGCTCGTACTTCGAGTCCACCCGGTCGAGCAGGTTGTCGATGGGGGGATCGATGATGCCGTTGGTGTGGTGTCCGGCCATGGTGGGACCTCCTGATCAGGCGACGGGATCGTCGCGAAGACGGTGCAGCAGGCGCGCGAAGACGCTCAGCGCGCAGAGCTTGAAGACAATTCTACGACCTCTGCGGCGGCGGCGGCGACGTCCTCGTTCACGATGAGGTGGTCGAACTCGTTCTGAGCGGCCAGTTCGACCTTGGCCGTGCGCAGCCGGCGAGCCCGTTCCTCCGGGCCCTCGGTGCCCCGTCCGACCAGTCGCTGCACGAGTTCGTCCCAGGTGGGAGGGAGCAGGAAGATGAGCGTGGCCGCGGGCTCGGCCTTGCGCACCTGACGCGCTCCCTGCAGGTCGATCTCGAGGAGCACGGTCCTGCCCTCGGCGAGAGCGGCGTCGATCGGCGCCCGCGGCGTGCCGTAGCGCGAGCGGTTGTGCACCACCGCGTACTCGAGCAGTTCGTCTTCGGCGATCAGCCGATCGAACTCCGCATCGTCGACGAAGTAGTAGTGCACGCCGTCGATCTCGCCCGGACGCGGAGCACGGGTGGTGGCCGACACCGACAGGTGGATCTCCGGATTGTGCTCACGGATGTGGGCGGCCACCGTGCCCTTGCCGACCGCGGTCGGACCGGCGAGCACGAGCAGGCGGCTGCGCGCTCCCCGCGGCTGGAGGCGCGGGAAGCGGGTGTCGAGCCAGTGCGAGAGCGCCACGCGCTGACGCACACCGAGACCGCCCAGTCGCTTCACCGGCGAGATGTGCAGCTCGTCGAGGATGCGGTCCCGCTTGCCGGCCCCGATCGCCGGCAGAGCGAGCAGGAAGTCGGTGATGCGCATCGAGCCCTCGACCGAATCCGGGTCGGCGGTGGCCCGCTCGAGCACGGTCTGCGGTGTGACCACTCGCATCGTGAGGTCGCGCTTGAGCGAGGCACGGGCACGACGACGCTCGACGGCCTTGCGTGCCGCGGCTGCGCGGTCGACCTCCGGCACTGGACGGGATTCAGCCACGGCCGACCTCTCTGTACTCTGCGACGCGGGCGTCGATGGCGGCGGCGAGACCGGCGGGTCCCGCGGAGAGGATACTGCGGCTCTCACTCGCGATGACGGCGCCGCTCATGGAGCCGAAGCGACGGTGCAGGTCGGCGGGGTTCGCGCCCTGCGCACCGAAGCCGGGGGCCAGGATGGGCGCCGTGGGTGCGAACGCGGCGATGCCGGCATCCGTCCAGTCCACGGTGGCGCCGATGACGAAGCCGAAGCTCCCCCACTCCCCCGGCGCCGTGTGCTCGGCGTTGCGCGCCGAGACGACCGAGATGATGTCGGCAGATACGGCGCGCCCCGTCTCGGACACCGACCGCTGGAGCACTTCGGCTTCGGGGTTGCTGGTCGCCGCCAGCACGAACAGTCCCTTGCCGTGCCGGTCGGCGAGGTCAAAGGCGCCGTCCAGCGCCCCGACACCGAGGAACGGGTTGACGGTGAGCGCATCGGCCTCCAGCGACGACCCCGGTGTCAGCCACGCCGCGGCGTAGGCATCCATGGTCGATCCGATGTCGCCGCGCTTCGCGTCGGCGATGACGACGAGTCCCGCGGCACGCGCGGCTGAGAGCACGTCCTCGAGGGCCGCGAATCCCGCGGACCCGAAGCGCTCGAAGAACGACACCTGCGGCTTCACGATGCCCGCCCGACCGGCAGCGGCCTCGACGGTGCGCAGTCCGAATTCGCGGACCCCTGCGGCGTCGTCTCCGAGACCCCACACCGCGAGCAGCGCCGCATGCGGGTCGATGCCCACGCAGAGCGGGCCGTGCGACGACACCGCCGCACGGACCCGCTCACCGAAGCGCGTGCTCACACCGCGGCCTTCCGATCGAGCGCGTACTCCTGCAGGCTCTTCACCTGGAAGCCCTCGTGAGCCGCATCCATGCCGCTGACCGCCGCACCGAGCACGGCCATCGTCGTGAAGAGCGCCTTGTCGGCGGCGACGGCCGCCGCACGGATCTCGTAGCCGTCGGCACGGGCGGCTCCGCCGGACGGCGTGTTCACGACGATGTCGATGGCGCCCTCGTTGATGAGGTCGACGATGTTCGTGGCGCCCGACTCCTGAGTCTCGCTGTACTTCTCGACGACCGTCACCGCGATGCCGTTGCGGGAGAGGATCTCAGCGGTGCCCTCGGTGGCCACGATCGTGAAGCCGAGCTGCTGCAGCCGGTGCGCGGGCAGGATCACGGCGCGCTTGTCCGAGTCGGCGACCGAGATGAACACGGTGCCGGAGGTCGGCATCCCGCCGTACGCGGCGGCCTGGCTCTTGGCGAACGCCGTCGGGAAGTCGCGGTCGATGCCCATGACCTCGCCGGTCGAGCGCATCTCCGGTCCGAGGATCGAGTCGACGGTCTTGCCCTCGGCGGTGCGGAAGCGCTTGAACGGCAGCACGGCCTCCTTGACCGAGACCGGGGCGTCGAGCGGAACCCGCGAGCCGTCCTGCTCGGGGAGCATCCCCTCGGCACGGAGCTCGGCGATCGTCGCTCCCACCATGACGCGGCTCGCGGCCTTCGCCATCGGGATGCCCAGCGCCTTGGAGACGAAGGGCACCGTGCGGCTCGCCCGGGGGTTCGCCTCGATGACGTAGAGCACGCCGGCGCTGATCGCGAACTGCACGTTCAGCAGACCGCGCACCCCGACGCCCTTCGCGATCGCGAGCGTCGCCTCGCGCACGCGGTCGATGTCGGTGCGTCCGAGCGAGACGGGCGGCAGCGTGCAGCTCGAGTCGCCGGAGTGGATGCCGGCCTCCTCGAGGTGCTCCATGACGCCGCCGATGAACAGGTCGGTGCCGTCGTACAGCGCGTCGACGTCGAGCTCGATCGCGTCGTCGAGGAAGCGATCCACGAGGAGCGGCTTGCCCTCCTCGATGATGACCTCGCCCGCCGTGCGCACGAAGTACTCGCGCAGGGACTCGGAGCTGTAGACGATCTCCATGCCGCGGCCGCCGAGCACGAAGCTCGGGCGGACCAGCACCGGGTAGCCGATCTCCTCGGCCACCGCGACCGCGCCGTCCGCGTCGATCGCGGTTCCGTGACGGGGGGCGATGAGGCCTGCGGAGTCGAGCAGCTGCGAGAACAGCTCCCGCTCCTCGGCGATGTCGATCGCCTCGGGGCTCGTGCCGAGCACCGTGTAGCCGGCCGCCTCGATGCCCTTGGCGAGGCCGAGGGGGGTCTGTCCGCCGAGCTGGCAGACGACGCCGAGGATGGTTCCGCTCGCCGCCTCCGCGTCGAGCACCTCGAGGACGTCCTCGAGGGTCAGCGGCTCGAAGTAGAGCCGGTCGGAGGTGTCGTAGTCGGTCGAGACGGTCTCGGGGTTGCAGTTGACCATGACGGTCTCGAAGCCCGCATCCGAGAGCGCGAACGACGCGTGCACGCAGGAGTAGTCGAACTCGACGCCCTGACCGATGCGGTTCGGGCCGGAGCCGATGATGACAACCTTGGTGCGCTCCGACGGCGCGACCTCGGTCTCGAAGTCGTAGCTCGAGTAGTGGTACGGCGTGAGGGCCGGGAACTCGCCCGCGCACGTGTCGACCGTCTTGTAGACCGGGCGGATGCCGAAGCCGTGGCGCACGCCGCGGATCTCGGCCTCCTTCTCGCCCCGCAGCTCGGCGATCTGCGCGTCGGAGAATCCGTGCTCCTTCGCGTAGCGGAGGGTGGCGGCGTCGAGCTCCGGAGCGGTGCGGACGATCTCGGCGACCTCGTTGATCAGCACGATCTGGTCGAGGAACCACGGGTCGATCGCCGTCGCCTCGAAGGCCTGCTCGATCGTGGCGCCCTTGCGCAGCGCCTGCTGCAGCGTGACGATGCGGCCGTCGGTCGGGACCTTCGCGATCTCGAGCAGCTCCTCCATCGAGCGCTGCTCGTCGCCCCAGTGGAAGCTGGAGCCGCGCTTCTCGAGCGAGCGCAGCGCCTTCTGGAGGGCCGTCGCGTAGTTGCGGCCGATCGCCATCGCCTCGCCGACCGACTTCATGGTCGTGGTCAGCGTCGCATCCGCCGCCGGGAACTTCTCGAACGCGAAACGGGGCACCTTCACCACGACGTAGTCGAGCGTGGGCTCGAAGCTCGCCGGGGTCACGCCGGTGATGTCGTTGGGGATCTCGTCGAGCCGATAGCCCAGTGCCAGCTTCGCGGCGAGCTTGGCGATCGGGAATCCGGTCGCCTTGGATGCCAGGGCGCTCGAGCGCGAGACGCGCGGGTTCATCTCGATCACGATGATGCGACCGTTGCTCGGATCCACCGCGAACTGGATGTTGCAGCCGCCGGTGTCCACTCCGACGGCCCGGATGATGTCGATGCCGATGTCGCGCAGCTTCTGGTACTCGCGGTCGGTCAGGGTCAGTGCGGGCGCGACCGTGATCGAGTCGCCGGTGTGCACGCCGACCGGATCGACGTTCTCGATCGAGCAGACGACGACCGTGTTGTCGGCGGTGTCGCGCATGAGCTCGAGCTCGTACTCCTTCCAGCCGAGGATCGACTCCTCGAGGAGCACCTCGGTGGTGGGCGAGTCGCGCAGGCCCGCGCCGCCGATACGGCGCAGATCCTCCTCGTCGTAGGCGAAGCCCGATCCGAGACCGCCCATCGTGAACGAGGGCCGCACGACGAGGGGGTAGCCGAGCTCGGCCGCGCCCTCGAGCAGATCGTCCATGGTGTGCGCGATGATGCTGCGGGCGACGTCCGCCCCGGCATCCAGCACGAGCTGCTTGAAGATCTGGCGGTCCTCGCCCTTGTTGATCGCCTCGAAGCTCGCGCCGATGAGCTCGACGTCGTACTTCTCGAGGATGCCGTGGTTGTGCAGCTCGATCGCGGCGTTCAGAGCGGTCTGGCCGCCGAGCGTCGGGAGGATCGCGTCCGGCCGCTCCTTGGCGATGATCGTCTCGATGACCTGCCAGGTGATCGGCTCGATGTAGGTGGCATCGGCGAAGTCCGGATCGGTCATGATCGTCGCCGGGTTCGAGTTGACCAGGATGACCCTGACGCCCTCTTCGCGGAGCACGCGGCACGCCTGGGTGCCGGAGTAGTCGAACTCACAGGCCTGGCCGATGACGATCGGGCCGGAGCCGATGACGAGGACGGAGTTGATGTCGTCGCGCTTGGGCATTACTTGGTGTCCTTCTTGCTGGCGATGACCATGTCACGGAAGCGGTCGAAGAGGTAGTTGGCGTCGTGCGGGCCTGCGGCCGCCTCCGGGTGGTACTGCACGGAGAACGCGGGGATGTCGAGGGCGCGCAGCCCCTCCACCACGTTGTCGTTCAGACCGACGTGGCTGACCTCGACCTTGCCGTAGCCGTGCGGGCTGTCGAACGAGCCCTCCAGCGGTGCCTCCACGGCGAACCCGTGGTTGTGCGCGGTGATCTCGACTCGCCCGGTGGACTTGTCCAGGACCGGCTGGTTGATGCCGCGGTGTCCGAACGGCAGCTTGTAGGTGCCGAGTCCGAGCGCGCGGCCGAGCAGCTGGTTGCCGAAGCAGATGCCGAAGAACGGGAGGCCGTCATCGAGCACCGAGCGCAGCAGTTCGACGTGGTCGCCGGAGGCTGCGGGATCGCCGGGGCCGTTCGAGTAGAAGACCGCGACGGGTTCGATCGCGCGGATGCCCTCGATCGAGACGTCCTGCGGGAGGACGTGCACCTCGAACCCGCGAGCGGCGAGGTTGTCGACGGTGGCCTGCTTGACCCCGAGGTCGAGGACGGCGAGATTGCCGACCTTCTCCCCCACGGCCTCGGTCACGGTCGCCGTCTCGACGGAGACCTGCGCGGAGAGGTTCTGACCGGCCATCTGCGGTGCCTCGCGCACGAGACGCAGCTGCTCCTCGGCGTCGAGCGTCGCCGCCTCGCCGGAGAACACTCCGCCGCGCATGGACCCCGCCGAGCGGATGTGGCGGGTGATCGAGCGGGTGTCGATGCCGCTGATGCCGACGATCCCGTCCTGCACCAGGATCTCGTCGAGCGAGGCGTTGGCCCGCCAGCTCGAGACGACGCGCGAGGGGTCGCGCACGATGTATCCGGCGACCCAGATGCGGCGGGACTCGGTGTCCTCGTCGTTCATGCCGGTGTTGCCGATGTGGGGAGCCGTCTGCAGCACGATCTGTCCGGCGTAGGACGGGTCGGTCAGGGTCTCCTGGTATCCGGACATGCCGGTGGCGAAGACGACCTCGCCGATCGTGGTGCCCAGCGCGCCGTAGGCGCGGCCGGTGTGGCGGGTGCCGTCTTCGAGGACGAGGACTGCGGGTTCGGGGAGGGCTGTCATGACGTTGCTCCTGTGTCGGGGGTGGCGATGTCGTCCCTGGCGCCGGGGGCGGGGACGAGTCGCTGCAGTTCTGAGATGAAGTTCTTCGGGTCGCCGTCGGTCAGACGGAGGTAGGAGTCGACGATCGTGCCGCCGTCGACCTCCCAGGCCACGCGCACGAGGCCGCCGGGCTCGACGACCCGGTCGATCGTGACCGTGGCCCGTCCGACGCTCTCGAGTCGCGAGGACGCGAGGAACACCGTGGGCGCTCCGTCGAGGCAGAGGGCGAGCCCCCTGTCCGTGACCGCGACCTCGCCGCGGGCGCGGTACGCGAGCGGATGGATCGCCAGCCGCTCGAGCGGCTGATCGTGCTTCGTCGTGGAGACGTAGAGCACCTCGTGCCGATCGAGGACCTCGGCATGCTCCGGCACGCCGAGCGGTGCGGTCAGCCCCGAGTCGCGTCGGAGTCGTCGTCGCCAGGCCGTGAACATCACGATCAGCACGAGGATGGCGGCGCCGATCGTGATGGCGACGGCGATGTCCCGAGCGCTCATGCGCCCAGCTCCTCGACCACGGTGCCGCGGTCGACCGTCATCGTGCCGCCGTGCACCGTGTACTCGACGCGCCCGGGGAGGTCGCGCCCGAGATACGGCGAGTTCGCGCTGCGACCGTGCAGGTCGGCCTCCGTGAAGACTCCGGCGACTGAGGTGTCGTACAGCGTGAGCTGCGCGGGGGCGCCGACCTCGAGAGGCGTGCCGTGGCCGACGAGACGACCGATGCGCGCCGGTGCGGCGCTCATCACCCGTGCCACGTCGTCCCATCCGATGAGACCCGTCTGGACCATCGACTGGTGCACGACGCGCAGAGCGCTCTCGAGACCTACCATGCCGTTGGCGGCCGCCTGCCACTCGCACGACTTGTGCTCGCTGGGGTGCGGCGCGTGGTCGGTCGCGACGATGTCGATCGTCCCGTCGGCGAGTCCTTCCCGTACAGCCAGGACGTCCTCCTCGCGACGCAGCGGCGGGTTGACCTTGTACCGGGCGTCGTAGCCGCGCACGAGCTCGTCGGTGAGCAGCAGGTGATGCGGGGTGACCTCCGCAGTCACGTCGATGCCCCGCTTCTTGGCCCAGCGGATGATGTCGACCGAGCCTGCCGTCGAGAGGTGGCACACGTGCAGTCGGGAGCCCACATGCTCGGCGAGGAGCACGTCACGCGCGATGATCGACTCCTCCGCGACCGCGGGCCATCCGGCGAGTCCGAGTTCGGCCGAGACGGTGCCCTCGTTCATCTGGGCGCCCTCGGTGAGGCGGGGATCCTGCGCATGCTGCGCGATCACTCCGCCGAACGACTTCACGTACTCCAGCGCGCGGCGCATGATCAGCGGGTCGAAGACGCAGAAGCCGTCGTCGCTGAACACGCGCACCTGAGCGCGCGACGACGCCATGGCGCCGAGCTCGGCGAGGCGCTCGCCCTTCTGCCCGACCGTGACGGCGCCGATCGCCTGCACGGTGGCGTAGCCCGCGGCTTCGCCGAGTGCCAGCTCCTGCTCGACCACGCCTGCCGTGTCGGCCACCGGTGAGGTGTTCGGCATCGCGAACACCGCGGTGAATCCGCCGGCCGCTGCGGCCCTGGTACCGGTGAGGATCGTCTCGGAGGCCTCATACCCCGGCTCGCGCAGGTGGGTGTGCAGATCCACGAGCCCGGGGAGCGCCACGAGGCCGGCCGCGTCGATGACGCGGGCACCCGAACGGCTCAGTCCCGAGCCGATCTCGGCGATCACCCCGTTCTCCACGATGATGTCGGCGCTCTGTGCGCCGAGAAGCTGTGCGCCGGTGATGACGAGGGTCTCGCTCACTGGTCTCCCCCTCGTTCGTCGTCTCGTTCGCCTGCCAGCAGCAGGTACAGCACCGCCATGCGGATGGACACTCCGTTTGTCACCTGTTCCAGCACTGTCGAGCGCGGGGAATCGGCGGCTTCGGAGGAGATCTCCAACCCACGGTTCATGGGTCCGGGGTGCATCACAATGCTACCGTCCGGAAGCCCGGCCACTCGCCGTGCGTCCAGACCCCAGCGCCTGGAATACTCCCGCTCAGTGGGGAAATACGCGGCGCTCATCCGCTCGAGCTGGATGCGCAGCATCATGACGGCGTCCGGGCCCTCGGCCAGCGCCTCATCGAGGTCGTAGACGATCCTGACCGGCCACAGCGAGACGTTCTGCGGCACCAGCGTCGGCGGCGCGACCAGGGTGACCTCGGCGCCGAGCGTCGTGAGAAGCCACACGTTCGACCGCGCGACCCTGGAGTGGAGCACATCCCCCACCACGACGACCCGCAGGCCGGAGAGATCGCGGCCCCGGCTCTCGGCGCCGAAGAAGCGCTTGCGGATCGTGAACGCGTCCAGCAGTGCCTGGGTCGGATGCTCGTGAGTGCCGTCCCCGGCATTGACCACCCCGGCGGAGATCCAGCCGCTCGTCGCGAGCGTCTGCGGCGCACCGGAGGCGTGGTGGCGGATGACGACGGCATCCGCTCCCATCGCCTGCAGCGTCTGGGCGGTGTCCTTCAGGCTCTCGCCTTTCGAGACGCTCGACCCCTTCGCCGCGAAGTTGATGACGTCGGCCGAGAGCCGCTTCGCCGCGGCCTCGAACGAGATGCGCGTGCGGGTCGAGTCCTCGAAGAACAGGTTGACCACGGTCTTGCCGCGCAGGGTCGGGAGCTTCTTGACCTCGCGCGACTGGGTGTCTGACATGTCCTCGGCGACATCGAGGATGCGCAGGGCGGTCGCGCGATCGAGCGTGCGGGTGTCGAGGAGGTGCCTCATGCTTCGATCGTCACCTCCTCGGCCCCGTCGTCCTCGGTCAGGCGCACGTTGACGCGCTCCTGACGGGACGAGGGGATGTTCTTGCCGACGAAGTCGGGCCGGATCGGCAGCTCGCGGTGCCCGCGATCGACGAGGATCGCGAGCCGCACGACCGAGGGACGCCCGATCGACTGGAGCGCGTCGAGGGCGGCGCGGATGCTGCGGCCGGAGAACAGCACGTCGTCGACGAGGACGATCGTCCTGCCGTCGATCCCGCCCGGAGGGATCTCGGTCGGTCGCGGCGATCGGGTCGGATGCTTGGCGAGATCGTCGCGGAACATCGTGACATCCAGCGCGCCGACCGGGACGGAGGTCTGGGAGATCTCGCCGATCAGAGCGGCGAGGCGACGGGCGAGGGTCACGCCGCGGGTCGGGATGCCCAGCAGGACGAGGTTCTCCGCCCCTCGATTGGATTCGAGGATCTCATGTGCGATGCGGGTCAGAGCCCGCGAGATGTCGGCTTCGTGCAGAATCGTGCGTGCACTCATCAGCCGCTCCCTTCTCCGCCTCACAGGACGGTGTTAAAGGTTGCTCGGTGCCACCAGTCTAGCGGGTGGGACCAGCCCATCCGAGTGCGTGACGCACAGCCTCCCGAGAGGCCGGGAAGCCGTCGGACGGCGGCTCGCTGAGCGACTCGTGCGAGAGCATCGCGGATTCCGACCCGGCCGCCTCGGTGATGCGGGCGAGCGCGGACGCGATGCGCGGTGCGACGGCCCCGACGTGCGAGGCGTCCGCGTCGCCGGAGACGTAGGGGAAGACGACCAGCTCAGCCACCCCGGACGCGACAGGACGGGAGGCTGCCACCACCACGGTCTGCGGATGAGGGCCTGCCTGCGCTGTCGTGACATCGCTCGATCGCAGCGCCCACCATCGCCGGCGCGCGGGCTTCTCCGCGCCGACGCTCAGCACGGCGGTCACCCACCCCTCGCTCACGGCAGCGAACCGCTCCGCAGAGTCGTCAGGGCGCTCCTCGAAGCCCTCGGCCTGCAGGAAGCCCTGGGCGACGCGGACGAGCCGGTCCGTCGTGGAGCGCACGACCCACCTGGCTCCGCTGAGCGGACCGCCGGGGTCGATTCCCGGCACGATCAGCTGGCCTCGCGGAGCACGGCGTCGGTGACCTCGTCGATCTTCGTCGAGCGGATCGGGTGACCGCTCGTCGACAGGCACCGGCCGGTCTTGAGATCCCACTTCCAGTCGTGCATGCTGCACGTCAGGATGCCGTCTCCGTCGACCTTGCCGGTCTTGGTGAGGTCGGCGCGCAGGTGCGGGCAGCGGCGCTGCACGACCCAGTCGCCGATCTCGGCGTCCTCGGTCTGGTCCGTCTGCTCCTGGTACCAGTTCTCGACGTACTCGATGCGATCCACCGACAGGCACTTGAGGAACGTCGTCAGGAACTCGTTGAACTTGCCGCTGCGTCCGACCTGGAACTGCATCGACAGGAAGATCGAGTTCGACCAGTCGATCTCATGGTCGCGGATGTTCGTCGAGACCAGGTCGGCGGGGATGGTGTACCAGTAGATGCACTCCTCGCCCGCGTACTCGCGGACCTTCGCGCGCGGGAAGTCGACGACCATGTCGAGGTCGCCGATCCGGAAGCGCACGCAGCCGCCGACGCCGAGACGGATGGTGCGCGACTTCTTCAGCAGCGGCTCCCACCAGGTCTTGAGCTCTTTGAGGATCTCGGCGGCGGGGAGCACCGCGGCGCGGGACGCCTCCTCGTCGCGGAGCTCCTGCTGACGCGAGGCGCGCTGCTCCTCCAGGTAGTCCCACTTCTCGTCGAAGATGTGGGCGAGCTCCGCCTCGGTGTAGAGCGACTGCTCGGTCGAGACATCTCCCCCGTCGACGGTGACGACGGTGCCGGGCACGAAGAGGTGCCCCGCGTACTGCGGCGACAGCTCCTTCATGTGGGCGAGGAACTGCTTCTGGTCGGTGAAGATCGATTCGCCGTTGCGCCCCATGCCGTTGAAGTCGAACAGGTCGTCGCGCAGGAACATCGGCGGACCGGCCATCGGGAACACGTGCGGCGCATCGACCTTGTCGATGTAGTACATCGCGCGCTTGTTCTGCGCATCGCGCTTCAGCTTCGCGAAGTTCTGCTTGGCATCCATCGGCAGGTCGTAGACCATCGGCCACCAGATCGCTCCGGACACCTGGGTGAAGTACGCGTCCGGCTTGCCGAAGTGCAGCAGCGCGTCGAGGTCGAGCGGATGCGAGTCGTTCTGGTTGAGCACCGAACCCGTGCCGTCGTCGACGCTCAGCGACGAATCGCCGATGGGGCCGTCACTCGGAGCGCGCAGCGGCGTGATCATGATCTTGAGGTCGCCGCGTTCGATGATCTCGCCCGCGGGGGCGTACGTGATGTTCGTGTAGCCGAGCGCCCTGATGTCCTTCTCGAGGTCATCGATCGGGTACTCGGGCAGCAGCACCTCGATGTCCTTGCGGATGTACCGCTCCAGCAGCGCCGGATCGAAGTGATCGCGGTGCCGGTGCGAGATGTAGAGGAAGTCGGCCTCGCGTCCGAACCGCTCCCAGTCGAGCCCCCGGTTGTCGGGGAACGGGAACCAGGAGCCGAAGAAGGAGGGTCCGAGGACGGGGTCGCAGATGATGTTCCCGCCGACCGTCTCGATGAACATCCCGGCGTGGCCGAGTCCCGTGATCCGCATGCAATCCTCCTGAAGTGAGCCGTTCGATTCTACCGATGGGGTCCTGGGCGGATGCGGTGACCCGGCCGGGAGAAATCACCGATCCTCGAACAGGCCCTTGATGTCGTCGGCCGTGAGCGACTGCGCGAACAGCTCGTCGTCGTCCATCACGGCGGTGAACAGTCGCGCCTTGCGCCGCTGCAGCTCCAGCACCTTCTCCTCGATCGTTCCCGTCGAGATCATCCGGTAGACGAAGACCTGGCTGGTCTGGCCGATGCGGTGCGTACGGTCGATCGCCTGCTCCTCGGCCGCCGGGTTCCACCAGGGATCCAGCAGGAACACGTAGTCGGCCTCGGTGAGCGTGAGCCCGAACCCACCCGCCTTCAGGCTGATCAGGAAGACCGGCTGCTCCCCCGCCTTGAACCCGTCGATGACCTGCTCGCGGTGCCGCGTCGATCCGTCGAGGTGCGCATACGGGATGCCGGCGGCCTCGAGCCGCGCCGCGGCCAGATCCAGGAACGAGGTGAACTGGCTGAACACGAGCGCGCGATGCCCCTCGGCCTGCAGCTCCACGACCCGTTCGAGGAGGGTGTCGAGCTTGCTCGACCCGATCTCCGCATCCGCATCGTCGACCAGCGCCGGGGCGAGGCTCAGCATGCGCAGCAGGGTGAGCGAGCGGAACACGATGAACCTGTTGCGGTCGAGATCGTCGATCAGGCCCAGCACCTTCTGGCGCTCGCGCTGGAGAACGACGTCGTACAGCGCGCGGTGCTCGGCGCTCAGCTCGACCTCGAGCAGCTGCTCCTGCTTGGCCGGGAGGTCGGGGGCGACCAGTTCCTTCGTCCGGCGCAGCATCAGCGGGCGCACGCGGCGCCGCAGCTGGGCGAGCCGTCGGGCGCGATACGCGCCGCCCTCCTCGTTCTCGGGCACCTTGCCCTTCTCGATCGGATGGATGTAGCGGTCCCGGAACTTGCGAGCCGACGGGAAGAGGCCGGGAGCGGCGAGCTTCAGCAACGACCACAGCTCGGAGAGGCTGTTCTCCATCGGGGTGCCGGTGACGGCGTAGGTGACATCCGCGTGGAACGTCGAGATCGCCCGGTGCAGCCGCGTCTTGGGGTTCTTGACGAACTGCGCCTCGTCGAGGATCAGCCCTGCCCACTCGATCCTCCCGAACTCGGCCTCGTCGAGACGCGCCACGGTGTAGGAGCTCACCACGATGTCGGCGGATGCCGCGGCCGAGGCGAGCGTGTCGGCGCGTCTGCCGCCCGTGCTGGTGCTGTCCACGACCGCGACCCGGAGTCCGGGGGTGAACCGCGCGGCCTCCGACCGCCAGGTGCTCAGCACCGAGGTGGGCGCCAGCACCAGGAAGGGCCGCGTCTCCCCCTCAGCTCTGGTGTGCTGGATGAACGTGAGCAGCTGCAGGGTCTTACCCAGCCCCATGTCGTCGGCGAGGATGCCCCCGAGCCGATGCTTCCAGAGGAAGGCCAGCCAGTCGAAGCCGGCCTTCTGATACGGCCGCAGGTCGGCGAGCACCCCCTCGGGCACCGGGCTCTCGGGGACTCCGGTGACCTGACGCAGCCCGTCGGCGGTGGCACGCCAGCTGACGGCGGGCTCCGCCTCGTCGGCGAGGTCCTCGAACTCCTCCCAGAGGTCGACCTGGTAGCGGCTGATCCGCGGGCCGGTCTCCCACTCGTCGAGCTCCCCGGCCTCCTCGATCAGATCGCGCAGGCGATCGAGAGCCGGATGATTGAGCGAGAAGTAGCCGCCGTCCGAGAGCAGCAGCTTCTTGCGCCCCCGACTCATCGCCGTGAACAGCGGACCGAACGGGATCCGTCGACCGTCGATCGTCACGAGGATGCCCAGATCGAACCAGTCCGAATCCGTCGTCTCGACCGTGGTGACCTTGACCTGGGGGTCGCCGGTGAGCTCGCGATACTCCTTGCGCGCACCTCGCGACTCGACCGAGACCCCTGCGGCCTCGAGTGCTGGGACGCATTCGGCGACGAACGCGGCGGCATCGATGTCGTGGAGCGACCCGGCGGGGCGGAAGCTGGTGCTGCGGAACTCCTGCCACACCGTCTCGATCGTCGCGCGCGCGGTCGCCTCGGCCTCGGCGTCGCGCACCGCCGCGCCGTTCCAGGCGAACGGCACCCGGCCGAACTCTCCGTAGGACCACTCGAAGGCGTAGCTGACGACGTCCCCACGCTCGTACGTGACGGTGAGCACAGGTTCGGGCGCGGGCACGTCGGGCAGGACGACCGCGCCGACCGTGTGCACCGCACCGCGTCTGGCGAGCAGCGGGTACGCGTCGGCGATGAACGCCGACTCGTCGGATGCAGGCACGACGATCGGCTGGGCGGTCGCGAGCAGAGCGCGGGTCTGCTCGCTGAGCGCCGACTCCGCGAGCACGATCTCGATGCGCGCTCCGACGAGCCGCGCGGCGTAGACCCCGGTCCGGCCGATCGGATGGACCTCCGCCGCGGGCACCGGCTGATCGTCGATGCGCACGTCGGCGGTCACCGACAGCGAGCCGTCGTCGGCCCTGGCGATCAGCGTCGAGACCGCGGCGGCCCCGGCGATTCGCACGGAGGTGCTCTTCTGGCTCGACACGAGCGGGATGCCGAGCTCAGCGGCGGAGCGCAGCTGTCCCCACAGCAGAGGGGACTCGACCTGGTCGAGGACCAGCCACTCGCCCGCGTTGCCCGACAGCAGCGAATCGCGGGAGATGCTGAGCAGGTCACCGAACCAGCGGTTCTGCTCGCGGCCGAACTGCGACACGTCGCGCCGGACGGCATCCCACCCCGCGCCGCCCTGGATCCACGACCCGGTCTGCGCACTGCGCATCAGCGGACGGATCGCGAGCAGCAGCTCGCCGCTCGGCCGGGCGAGGTCTCTCGGCGTCGCCGCGCGCACGGGCCGCGGCCCCCAGTGATTGTCCTCGCGGGAGTCGCGGTGACGCAGCTCCACCCCGAGCGCGAGAGACTGCGGGTGCCGCGAAACAGCCGGGTCGAGAAGGCTCCGCCACGAGGCGCTCGGGGCGGGCCTCGGTGCAGGCGAGGGCTCGGGCGGCGTCTGCAGCGCGACCTTCTGCTGCGAGTACTCGTGCACGTTCGACGCCAGTACGGTGGCGACGACGTGCTTGCAGCCGGTGCGCACCGGACACGTGCACCGCGTCGTGCGCATCCGGCGCGTGCCGTTCGAGGAGTGGAAGACGATCTCCGTCACGTACTGCGCGTCGGCGCTGCCGCGCACATGCCCCTCGAGCTCGAGCAGGTCCTCGTGCCAGACCACGTCGAGGACGTTGCCCTCACGGAAGTAGGCGAGACCGCGCTGGTACCCGCCCACATCGGTGATGTGCATCAGGTCGCGGAGATCGACGTGCGGCGCAGGCATCGTCCCATCCTTCCGGCTGCCTCGGACATCGAGGGCACCGCGTTCGGAGTCGTCGTTCAGGCTGCGCGCGAGACCCGCGCGAGGACACCGTGCACGAACGCGCCCGAGTCGTCGGTCGAGAACTCCTTGGCGAGTTCGACCGCCTCATCGATCGCGACGGCGGTGGGCACCTCGTCGTTGAACAGGATCTCCCAGACGCCGATGCGGAGCAGTGCGCGGTCGACGGCCGGCATC
This sequence comes from Microbacterium sp., assembly GCF_041641055.1. Lineage (GTDB taxonomy): Bacteria > Actinomycetota > Actinomycetes > Actinomycetales > Microbacteriaceae > Microbacterium. The sequence goes on along the minus strand of NZ_JBEPZB010000003.1, from coordinate 44,647 downwards.
CGCTCGAGACGCCAGTCGCGACTGTGGGTCGTGATCTGCTCGTCGATCTCGTCGCGGTGGTCGATGATGCCGTCCACGACCTCGCGAGCGTAGAGCCACGAGGCCTCACGGGCCGGCTCGCTCGCTGCGCGCTTGGCTTCGGCGGCCAGGGTCACCGAGACGTCGTCGCCGCGGACGTCGGCGGAGAACAGGATGTCGAGTGCGCGCTTGCGCGCCTTCGTACGGGCGCTCACGCCTTACTTCTCGCGGCCGAGGTAGTCGCCGGTGCGGGTGTCGACCTTGACCTTGGTGCCGGTCTCGACGAACAGCGGGACCTGGATCTCGTAGCCGGTCTCGAGCGTGGCGGGCTTGGTGCCGGCCGACGAACGGTCGCCCTGCAGACCCGGCTCGGTGTAGGTGATCTCGAGGATCACGGATGCCGGCAGATCGATGTACAGCGGGTTGCCGTTGTTGAGCGCGATCGTGACCTGCTGGTTCTCGAGCAGGAAGTTCTTCGCGTCGCCGACGGTCGCTGCGCTGACGGTGATCTGGTCGTAGTCGGTCTGGTCCATGAACACGTAGGCGTCGCCGTCGGTGTACAGGTAGGTGTAGTCACGGCGGTCGACGTTCTCGATCTCGACCTTGGCGCCGGCGTTGAAGGTCTTGTCGACGACCTTCCCGGTCATGACGTTCTTGAGCTTCGTACGGACGAACGCGCCGCCCTTGCCGGGCTTGACGTGCTGGAACTCGACGACGCTCCAGAGCTGGCGCTCGATGCTGAGGACGACGCCGTTCTTGATGTCTGCGGTAGATGCCATGCGCGGGACTTTCCGTTCCTAGAGTCTGGGGGCCGCTCGCGTCCGAGGTGGACTGGGTGGGCCGACAGTCGATTCTACGGGATCAGCGCTGCGAGCTGCCGCACGGCGCTCACATACCCGTCCACTCCCTCGCCGATCACGCGCACCGCAGCGACGTCGTGGAGGTAGGAATGGTGGCGGAACTCCTCCCGCGCGTACACGTCCGAGATATGCACCTCGGCGAAGGGCAGCGCGACCCCCGTGAGCGCATCGCGCAGCGCGACGGAGGTGTGCGTGAGGCCGCCGGGGTTGATGACGATGCCCGCGCAGTCCTCCCTGGCGGCGTGGATCGCGTCGATCAGCACTCCCTCATGGTTGCTCTGCACCGCACGGACCTCGAAGCCGGCCGCGGCTGCGGCCTCGGCGGTGATCCGTTCGACATCCGCGAGCGTCGCCGTGCCGTAGACCTCGGGCTCTCGACTGCCCAGGAGGTTCAGGTTGGGTCCGTTGACCAGCAGGATGCGACGTGTCACGCGCCGACCTCCTGGTAGGCGGCGAACAGCAGCGACTCGTCGGGCGCCTGCAGCACCGTGGGCTTGGCGATGTCGTCGAGCAGGATGAAGCGGAGCATGCCTCCCCTGCTCTTCTTGTCGCGCTGCATGGTCGCCAGCAGCTGCGGCCACGCGCCGGCCCGGTACGAGGTCGGCAGGCCCAGCGAGTCGAGCACCGAGCGATGGCGCTCGGCTGCGGCGTCCGAGAGACGGCCGGCGAGCCGGGAGAGCTCTGCCGCGTACAGCATCCCGATGGAGATCGCCGCGCCGTGCCGCCAGCGGTAGCGCTCGGCGTGCTCGATCGCGTGACCGAGGGTGTGCCCGTAGTTCAGGATCTCGCGCTGGCCGGCCTCGCGGAAGTCCTCGGAGACGACCTTCGCCTTCATGTCGATCGCGAGTTCCACGGCCCGGCGGAACTCGGGCGTGGTCGTGTCGACGGCGCGGAGCGGATCCGACTCGATGATGTCGAGGATCTCCGGTGCCCAGATGAAGCCGGCCTTGACGACCTCGGCGAACCCGGCTGTCGCCTCGTTCGGGCTGAGGCTCGCGAGCTCGTCGAGGTCGCCGATCACCGCACGGGGCGCCCAGAACGCGCCGACGAGGTTCTTGCCCTCCGCCGTGTTGATCCCGGTCTTGCCGCCGACCGAGGCGTCGACCAGACCGAGCACCGTCGTCGGCACCTGCACCAGCTGCACGCCGCGCAGCCAGGTCGCCGCCACGAAGCCGGCGAGGTCGGTGACCGCACCGCCGCCGTATCCCACGACCGCGTCGGTCCGCGTGAAGTCCGCCTGGCCCATGACCTGCCAGCAGAACGCCGCGACCTCGATGCGCTTGCCCTGCTCGGCATCCGGCACCTCCGCCAGGAGCACCTCGCGCGGTCCGTCCGCGACGTCGGCGAGCAGCCGGTCGCGCAGCTCGGCGGCGCGGGCCGCGAGCGTCGGCGGATGCACCACGAGGACCTTCCGCACGCCAGGGTCGAGCGCCGCGGACACCCGGTCGAGGATGCCGCGTCCGATGCTGACGTCGTAGGGGGTGTCCCCCGTCACGCTGATGGTGGTCGTGCTCATGCCAGTTCTCTCCTCCATGCGACGATGTCGTCGGCGATGCGCTGCATGGGGCGTCGCGACGTGTCGAACGTCACCGATGCCACCTCGTCGTACCAGCCGCGACGTTCTTCGAAGATCTGCGTCCAGCGCGTGACGGGGTCGTCTCCCGCCAGCAGCGGGCGCCCGCCGCTGCGGATCCTGGTGGCGACGGCCTCCGGCGTCACCGTCAGGAACACCACGGGGTACTCGCGCAGCAGGGCACGTGTCCCCTCATCCGTCACCGCGCCGCCGCCCAGCGAGATGACGCCGCCCCCGCTGTCGCTCAACGCGGCGGCGACGGCGCCGCGCTCGAGCGCGCGGAAGTGCGGCTCGCCGTGCTCGGCGAACAGCGTGGGGATCGGCCCGTGCTCCGCGACCACCCGCTTGTCCGTGTCGACGAACGGCACGCGGAGCTTGCGGGCGACCCGTCGGCCGACGCTGGTCTTGCCGGCCGCCATCGGACCGACGAGCACCAGCGTGAGCCGCTCAGCCTCGCTCGTCATGCGCGATGAGCGCCGCCTCGGACGCGGGCGTGGTGCGGAGCTCCGCCGGGATGCCCTCGAGGTAGCCGTCGAGATTGCGACGGGTCTCGCGGATGCTGTCCCCGCCGAACTTCTCGAGCACCGCGTTGGCGAGTTCGATCGCGACCATCGCCTCGGCGACGACGCCCGCTGCGGGCACGGCGCACACGTCGGAGCGCTGGTGGTGGGCGGTGGCGTCCTCTCCCGAGGCGACGTCGATCGTGCGCAGGGCATGCGGCACGGTGGCGATCGGCTTCATGCCGGCACGGACCCGCAGCACGGTCCCGGTGGACATGCCGCCCTCGGTGCCGCCTGCACGGTCGGATCCGCGCGAGATGCCCTCGGCCGTCGCGAAGAGCTCGTCGTGTGCGGCGGAACCGCGTCGACGCGTCGTCTCGAAGCCGTCACCGACCTCGACGCCCTTGATCGCCTGGATGCTCATCAGCGCCTGCGCGAGGCGCGCATCCAGCCGCCGGTCCCAGTGCACGTGCGAGCCGAGCCCCGGCGGGAGTCCGTACGCCAGGACCTCGACGATGCCGCCCAGGGTGTCGCCGTCCTTCTTCGCGTCGTCCACCTCGGCCACCATGAGGGCCGAAGTGGCGGCGTCGAAGCACCGGAGCGGATCGGCGTCCAACGCCTCGACGTCGTCGGGAGTGGGCAGCGCCGCTCCCTCGGGCACGCGGACGGGTCCGATCGACAGGGTGTGGCTGACGAGGCGGATGCCGAGCTCCCCCAGGAAGGAGCGAGCGATCGCGCCCAGGGCCACGCGTGCGGCGGTCTCGCGAGCACTCGCGCGCTCGAGGATCGGCCGCGCCTCGTCGAAGTCGTACTTCTGCATGCCGACGAGATCGGCATGGCCGGGTCGCGGACGGGTCAGCGGGGCGCTGCGGCCGCGGGACCGGTCGGTGAGCTCGACGGGTTCGGGGTTCATGACCTCGATCCACTTCGGCCACTCCGTGTTGCCGATGCGCAGGGCGATCGGACTGCCGAGGGTCTTGCCGTGACGCACGCCGCCGGAGATCGTGAGCTCGTCCTGCTCGAACTTCATCCGCGAGCCGCGTCCGTAGCCGAGCTTGCGGCGCGCGAGGTCGGCCTGGATCGCGTCGGAGGACACCGGGACGCCGGAGGGCAGACCCTCCATGACGGCAATGAGTTCTGGACCGTGCGATTCGCCGGCCGTGAGCACGCGGAGCATTGCTCTAGTCTCCCACGCGTTTCGCCTCGGCTCGTGCCGCGTGTCGTGCGCGTTACAGGACGGCCTGCATCGCCTCGACCACCGCGGCCTCGGACGACAACGGGATGCCCTGGTCGCCGTGCACGAAGATGCGGATCTGGCGGACGGCCTGGCGCAGCAGCATGCCTTCGCCGGAGAGCGCACGCCCACCCGCCCACGCCGTCGCGAGCGCGGACGGCCACGGCGAATAGGCGACGTCGAAGAGGACTCCCCCACACCCGCTGACCTCGGCGGCGACACGGTCGTCCAGGATCGTGCCGCTCGGCAGGGTCGCGATCGTGAGGTCGACCGGTTCGAGGGGCACGTCGAACGACGTCGCGGTGACGGCGACGCCCAGCTGCCCGCCGAGCGCGACGAGACCGGCCGCACGCTCCGGACGGCGCGCACGCAGGTCGACTGCCGTCGCTCCGAGATCGACGCTCGCGACCAGGGCGGATGCCGCCGTCGCTCCGGCGCCGAGGATCCGCACGCGATCGAGCCCTCGGATGCCTTCCGCGCCGAGAGCGTCGACGATCCCGCCGACGTCGGTGTTGAACCCTCGCCGACCGTCGGTGAGCAGCAGGGTGTTCACCGCTCCGGTCAGTCGGGCATGGCGGTCGAGCGCGGTCGACGCGCGGAACGCCTGCTCCTTGAGCGGCATCGTGAGAGAGAGTCCGCGCCACGAGTCGTCGAGACCCGCGAGCGCGTCGCTGAACCCGTCGGCGTCGACCCGGCGTCGGGTGTACTCCCACGGCACGCCGAGCACCTCGTAGGCCGCCGCATGCAGCTGCGGCGACTTGGAGTGCGCGATCGGGTCTCCCCAGACCGCGAGACGACTCGCGCTCATCCGGCCGAGCAGCCCCCGTCGGGGTTCTCCTGGCACCACTGCTCCCACTTCTCGACGCCCTGCAGGTGCTCCTCATACGTCTCGGAGAACTGCGTCTCCCCCGTCGCCAGGTTGATCGTGACGAAGTACAGCCACGGTCCGTCAGCGGGGTGCATCGCGGCGTCGATGGCGGCGTCGCTCGGGCTCGCGATGGGAGTGATCGGCAGGCCGGTGTGGACGTAGGTGTTCCACTCGTTCGGGTCTTCCAGCGCCTCGGCGGAGCTCGACACGACGCCCTCGTGCAGGGATCCGTAGCCGTACTGGGCCGTGGAGTCCATCTGCAGCTTCATGTCGATGTCGAGACGGTTCTGGATCACCCGCGAGACCTTCGGGAAGTCGTCGGTGCGTCCCTCACGCTGGATGATGGACGCGATCGTGAGGATCCGCTGCGCATCGGCGGCGGGCACTCCCGCCGCGTCGAGAGACTCGCGGGTGCGGTCGACCATGCGCTGGATGACCTGCTCCGCCGTCACGCCAGGGTCGAACGTGTAGACCGCAGGGAAGAGCCAGCCCTCCAGGGTCGACGCCTCCACCCCGTAGGTCGACGGGTCGGCGTCCACTGCCGCCTGCAGTTCCTCGAGCGGCATCCCGAGGGATTCGGCCATCGCCGGAAGGGATGACTCGATCGTCGCTCCCTCTCCGATGCTGGCGGAGTTCTCGAGCTTGTTCTCCGGATTCTGCAGCGCTTCCAGAGCGGCCTCGGCCGTCATCTTCTCCTGAAGACGGTAGATGCCAGGGTAGAACGTGACCGAGATGTTCTCCTTGACGAGGTAGTCGTAGAAGACCTCCTCTGTCCGCGTGACCCCGGCCTCGTGCAGCGCGGTGGACACGGGGGATCCGGTGTCGCCGTCCTTGATCGTGACGAGCACCTCGCCGGTCGCGACGCCCGGCTCCCAGTCGGCCGGCTCACCCCAGCCGAGCGCGTCGCTGATCTTGTCGCCGTAGGTGTTCCACACCCAGACTCCGCCGGCCGCGAGGCCGCCGAGGATCGCGAGCACGATGATCAGTGCCACCAGGCAGCCGGTGCGACGCTTCTTCTTCGTGGGCGCGCCGTCCGCCACGTCATCGTCGGAGTGGGTCTGGAAGAGGTCTTCCAGGCCACCGCCGGCGGGGGCCTGAGACGTCGAGGATGCGGGAGTCGCCGGCGCAGCCTCGGCGCCGGAAGGCGCGTCGGGAGCGGAATCGAGAGCGGAGGAGCCGGTCTGCTCGGGGTCGGAGATCGAGTCGCTCGGGCGCGGCGCGGCAGCGCCGCCGGTCACCGGGAGCGCTCGAGTGGAGAGGTCTTCCGGTTCGCCGGGAGCGATGTCGGACGCCGTCGACGGGTCGGAGGAAGACCGATCGCGTGCCGACGTGAACGACGTCGTCGACGCCGGCCGGGCCTCTGACGCGTCCTGAGCCTCGGGGTCGGCGCGGCGACCCCGGGCGGCATCCGAAACGGGCGCCGCCCCGGAACCGGCCGCGGCTGCGGATCCTGGAACAGCCGCCGAACCCCCGGCCGGGGTGTTCGCCGAGCGTGCGGCCTCACGGGCCGCCCTCCGCGATCCCGGCGGCGGCGGCGTGTTGTCCACCGTCGGCAGCTGATGCGTGGGGTCGGGAAGATTCTCGAACAGGTCGCCCAGACGGGCATCCGGATCGTGCTGGGGGGAAGCACTCTCACGTTCGGGCATTATCGGGGGGACTCCTCATCGAGCGGAATCGTGGCGCCGGGCGGGTTTCCGGTGCTCTTCTCCGTGTCGATCGCCTGCTGCAGCAGGACCACCGCGGCGATCTGATCCACAATGCTACGAGAGTTCTTCTGGGTTCTGCCCGAAGAACGCAGGGCGGCGTGTGCGGTCACAGTGCTGAGACGCTCGTCGACGAGCCGAACCGGGGTGCCGGTGCGCGCCTGGAGGTCTGCGGCGAACTCGCGGGAATCCGTCGTCGAGGCCGTGTCGGCGCCCATCAGGTTCACCGGCAGGCCGACAACGAACTCGAGCACCTCGTAGTCCGCGGCGATCGTCGTGATGCGGTCGATCGCGGTCTCGTTGCGCTGCACCGTCTCGACCGGGACGGCGAGCATGCCGTCCGGGTCGCAGCGCGCGACTCCCACGCGGGCTCGTCCCACGTCGATCCCGAGCCGCACGCCGCGGCGGAAGCCACTCACGCTGTCTGCAGCTCCTGCGAGATGGCTTCCAGCGCGGCAGGCAGCGCGCCGGCATCCGTGCCACCACCCTGCGCGACGTCATCGCGGCCGCCGCCTCCTCCGCCGAGCACGGATGCCGCGCGCTTCGCGAGCGCACCGGCCTTGGCGCCGGCGGCACGTGCAGAGTCGTTCGTCGCGACGACGACGACGGGACGACCGTTCACCACGGCGCCGAGAGCGACGACGGCAGGGTCGGACCCGAGTCGGTCGCGGACGCCCAGCACGAGTTCGCGCACGTCGTCGGCCGAGGCGACCTCGCCGAGCGACTGCGCGGCCACTCGGAACGAGCCGACGCGTGCCGCAGCGTCCGCGATCGCCGGAACGCGTCCTGCGCGCTCCTTCGACTCGAACTGCGCGATGCGCTTCTCCGCGGCCTTGAGGCTCGCGGACAGGTCGGCGATGCGCTCGGCGAGCTGGTCGCGAGGCGTCTTGAGCGACGTGGTCAGCTGCGACACCAGCGCGCGCTCGGCAGCGAGCTCACGGAACGCGTCCTGCCCGACGAGTGCCTCGATGCGGCGGTTCGACGAGCCGACGGACGACTCTCCGACGACGCTGACGAGTCCGATCTCCGCACTGGTCGAGACGTGGGTCCCCGCGCACAGCTCGCGCGACCAGGGGCCGCCGATGTCGACCATCCGCACGACATCGCCGTACTTCTCGCCGAACAGCGCCATGGCGCCCGCCTCCTTGGCCTCATCGAGCGTGACGATCCTCGTCGTCACCTCGAGGGCGTCGTTGACGGCGCGGTTCGTGATCTCCTCGATCTCGGTGCGCGTATCGGACGACAGCGCCTGCGACCACGAGAAGTCGAAGCGCATGTAACCTGCGCGGTTGAGCGACCCCGCCTGGGTGGCGGTCGGTCCGAGGGTGTCGCGCAGTGCGGCATGCACGAGGTGCGTCGCGGAGTGGGCCTGTCGCGCAGCGCGTCGGTTCGCGGCATCGACGACCGTCGTGGCGGCGTCGTCGACCGCGACCGCGCCGCGCGTGACCTCGACCGTGTGGCTGATGAGACCCGGGACGGGACGCTGCACGTCGAGCACCTCGAGCTCGAAGCCCGGTCCGACGATCACGCCCTTGTCGGCGACCTGGCCACCGGACTCGGCGTACAGCGTCGTCTCCGCGAGCACGACCTCGGCGATCTGCCCCTCGGACGCGCTGCGGGCCGGCTGTCCGTCGACGAGGATGCCGAGGATGCGGGAGTCCACCTCGAGCTCCGAGTAGCCGTCGAAGCCGGTCTCGCCGAGCGCACGCAGGTCGCGATACACCGAGACGTCGGCGAGCTGGCGCTTGCGGTTGCGAGCATCCGCCTTGGCCCGGGAGCGCTGCTCGTGCATCAGGGAGTCGAAGGCGGCACGGTCGACGTCGAGACCTGCCTCCTCGGCGACCTCGAGGGTGAGGTCGATCGGGAAGCCGTACGTGTCGTGCAGCAGGAAGGCCTCCGGTCCGCTCAGGGTCGAGCCGCCCGCCTTCTTGGTGTCGTCGAGCGCGAGGTCGAGGATCGTCGAGCCCTGGGCGAGCGTGCGACGGAAGGTCTCCTCCTCGGCGAATGCCGACGCCGACAGCGTCGACCAGTCGCTCTCGAGCACCGGGTACGCCGACTTCATCGCGTCGCGCGACGTCGCGAACAGCTCCGGGAACACCGGCTCGTCGACGCCCAGCAGGCGCATCGCGCGGACCGTGCGGCGCATCAGGCGGCGCAGGATGTAGCCGCGACCCTCGTTGGAGGGGCGCACGCCGTCGGACAGCAGCATCAGCGAGGAGCGCACGTGATCGGCGATGACGCGGAAACGGACGTCGTCCTCGTGCACTGCGCCATAGCGCCGGCCGGAGAGCTCGACGGCACGATCGAGGACCGGGCGCACCTGGTCGGTCTCGTACATGTTCTCGACGCCCTGCTTGAGGAACGCGACGCGCTCGAGTCCCATGCCGGTGTCGATGTTCTTCTGGGGCAGTTCGCCCACGATGTCGAACTCGGTCTTGCCGCGGATGTTCTCGATGAAGTCCTGCATGAACACGAGGTTCCAGATCTCCAGGAACCGCGAGTCGTCGGCGGCGGGGCCGCCGTCCTTGCCGTACGCGGGACCTCTGTCGAAGAAGATCTCGCTGTCGGGACCGCCAGGGCCCGGCTGACCGGTGTTCCAGTAGTTGTCCGCGCGTCCGAGACGCTGGATGCGCTCCGGCTTGAGCCCGATGATGTCGCGCCAGATCGCCTCGGCCTCGTCATCCGTCTCGTAGACCGTGACCCAGAGGTCCTTCTCGTCGAAGCCCAGGCCGCCGTCGGTCTCCGAGCTCGTCAGCAGCTCCCACGCGTAGCGGATCGCGCCCTCTTTGAAGTAGTCGCCGAACGACCAGTTGCCCATCATCTGGAAGAACGTGCCATGACGCGCGGTCTTGCCGACCTCTTCGATGTCGTTCGTGCGGATGCACTTCTGCAGGTCGGCGATGCGGGGGTGCGGCGCGGGGACGACACCGGTGAGGTACGGGATCATCGGCACCATTCCGGCGACCGTGAAGAGCAGCGACGGATCGTCGCTGACCAGCGAGGCCGAGGGGACGATGACGTGGTCGTTCTTCTCGAAGTAATCGAGATAGCGCTGCGCGATCTCCGCAGTTTTCATAGGGGTGCCAGGTGTCCTTGCGTACAGGGTGTGGAAGAGCGGAACGTCCGGATGCGCTGCGACGGGCGACCGTCGGGGGCGCTCAGTCGTCCGCGGGGTCTGTGAGTCGCGCCTGCTGCTCGCGGTAGGCGTCGCCGATGATCCCGGTGAACTCGTTGATGCGAGCGTCGACCTCGGCGAGGATGTCGTGACCGCGCGGGTCCTTGTTCATGAAATGGGCCGCGACGAAGCCGCCGATCACACCGATCAGGAACCACAGCACGTTCTTCATGTCGCCATCCTTGCCTCTGACCCGCGAAGGCGCGGTGTCACCATCGTATGCGGAAACGACAGAAGGCGTCGGGTGACCCCGACGCCTTCTGCGGAAAAGCTGAACTCAGCGAGCCGCGTAGTACTCGACGACCAGCTGCACTTCACAGGTCACGGGGACCTCTGCGCGCTTCGGGCGACGGACCAGGCGGGCCTGGAGCTTGTCGAGCTCGACCTCGAGGTAGCCGGGAACGGGAGGCAGGACCTCGGCGTGACCGCCGGCTGCTGCGACCTGGAAGGGCTCGGTGCCCTCGCTCTTGGCCTTGACGTGGATGAGCTGACCCGGCTTCACGCGGAAGGACGGGCGGTCGACGAGCTGACCGTCGACGAGGATGTGACGGTGCACGACGAGCTGGCGAGCCTGCGCGGTGGTGCGGGCGAAGCCCGAACGCACGACGAGGGCGTCGAGACGCATCTCGAGCAGCTCGACCAGGTTCTCACCGGTCAGGCCGTCCTGACGACGAGCCTCGTTGAACGTGTTACGCATCTGCTTCTCGCGGATGCCGTACTGCTCGCGCAGACGCTGCTTCTCACGCAGACGGACGGCGTAGTCGCTGTCTGCCTTGCGCTTGGTGCGGCCGTGCTCACCCGGAGCGTAGGGACGCTTCTCGAGGTAGCGGGCGGCCTTCGGGGTGAGCGGGATGCCGAGTGCACGGCTCAGACGAACCTTGCGGCGGTCCTGGGACTTCGTGGTCACGAAGTTATCCTTCCGATGACGTGGTCGCGTCTTTCACGACTCACGGACGTATCGTCCGCGTTCTGCCTTGGAGCGCACGCCGGGGCGCCAGCAAGGTGTGGTGTGAACGAGGAGATGCCCGAAAACTCTGTTTCGAGCCGATCCAGTCTAACAGATGCGCGATCAGCGCCCGTCGAGGATGCGCCGGATGCGCTCGAGGCGCGCGGAGATGTCTCGTTCTGCACCGAGATTCTTCGGTTCGTAGTAGCGCTTGCCCTGCAGTTCGTCAGGCAGGTACTGCTGCGGCAGGATGCCGAACTCGCTGTCGTGCGGGTACACGTAGCCGCGACCGTGGCCGAGCCGCTTGGCGCCCGGGTAGTGCGCGTCGCGCAGATGCAGGGGCACTCGACCGAACCCTCCCGAACGGATGTCGGCGATCGCGGCGTCGATGCCGACGTACGCGGCATTCGACTTGGCCGTGGTGGCGAGGTACACCGTCGCCTCGGCGAGCGGGATGCGCCCCTCGGGCATGCCGATGAAGGCGACGGCATCCGCTGCGGCGACCGCGATCGCGAGTGCCTGAGGGTCGGCGAGCCCGACGTCCTCGGAGGCCGAGATGACGAGACGCCTCGCGATGAAGCGCGGGTCCTCCCCCGCTTCGATCATGCGCGCGAGGTAGTGCAGCGCGGCATCGGGGTCGGACCCCCTGATCGACTTGATGAAGGCGCTGATCACGTCGTAGTGCTCGTCGCCCTGGCGGTCGTAGCGCAGCAGTGCCTTGTCGACCGCCTGCGCGACGTCGTCGGCCGTCGCGACCGGGGCGGTGCCGCCTTCGCCGTTCGACAGCGCCACGGCGGCCGCCGCCTCGAGTCCGGTCAGTGCGCGACGGGCATCGCCCGATGCGAGCCGGATCAACGCGGCGCGGGCGTCGTCCGCGAGCGAGACCGCACCATTGAGACCGCGGGCGTCTGTCACGGCCCGGTCGACGAGCAGACCGATGTCGTCGTCGGTCAGCGGCTGCAGAGTGAGCAGCAGCGACCGCGACAGCAGCGGGGAGATCACGGAGAAGGACGGATTCTCGGTCGTCGCCGCGATCAGGATGACCCAGCCGTTCTCGACCCCGGGGAGCAGAGCATCCTGCTGCGCCTTGGTGAACCGGTGGATCTCGTCGAGGAAGAGGATGGTCGTCTGACCGTAGAGGTCGCGCTGGGTGATCGCCTCCTGCATCACCTCGCGCACGTCCTTGACGCCGGCGGTGATCGCCGACAGCTCGACGAATCGGCGTCCCGAGGAACGCGCGATGGCCTGTGCCAGCGTCGTCTTGCCGGTGCCGGGCGGTCCCCACAGGATGATCGACACCGCGCCGGGAGACGTCGCGTCGGGGTCTGCCAGGGCCACGATCGGCGAACCGGCGCGCAGCAGGTGCTTCTGCCCGGCGACCTCGTCGAGCGAGACGGGGCGCATGCGCACGGCGAGGGGCGTCTGCCCGGAGAGCAGTGCGGCGGCGGAGGTCATCCGTCCAGGCTAACGCGGACCACGGACACAGCGGTCGGGATCGGTCCGGCATCCGGCGCGACGGTAGGCTCTCAGGCGACGTCGCAGATTCACGTCCAGTGAGGGAGAACGCAATGGCCGGACGGGGTAAGAGCACGCGGCAGTCGCGCACCGAAGCGGAGCGCGCCCGACTGCACGCCGCACGCAAGTCCTGGCATGAGGGACAGATCCGTCGTCGCGTCCGCGACAACACGGTCGCCGTCATCGCGGGGGTGCTGGTGATCGCGGGCGCCGTCGCCAGTCAGGTCGCGTATGCGCAGGCGAATCCGCCGGCTCCCTCCCCGACGCCGAGCGTGGAGCCCACCGACGCTCCGCTGCCGACCGACGCCCCTGCCCCCGAGACGCCGCTGCCCGAGCCGCTGCCGACCGAGACGCCGGCCGGCTAGTCCGCGCGGTCCGGCACTCATCGTGCCGGGTCCTCACATCGCACGGACGCTCCCTGTGAGCGGATCGCTCCACATCCGTAACGCAGCGCGCGATCACCCGAAACCCTCCGGCGCGAGCATGGACGGCACGAGCATCCCGCTCCCCCGCCCCATGGAGGTCGCCCATGTCGTACGCCACACCCGCCGCCCTCGTCACCCGGATGGTCGACGCCGGTGCCTACAAGATGCAGCTCTCGACCAGAGACACACTCCTCCGCGCCTTCATGGGCGCGGCGATCCTGACTCTCGGCGCCGCATTCGCCGTCACGGTCTCGACGCAGACCGGTCAGCCGCTGCTCGGCGCCCTGCTGTTCCCCATCGGATTCGTGCTCCTCTACCTGCTGGGGTACGACCTGCTCACCGGCGTGTTCACCCTCGCCCCGCTCGCCGTCCTCGACAAGCGCCCCGGCGCGAGCGTCGGCGCGATGTTCCGTAACTGGGGACTCGTCTTCCTCGGTAACTTCGGTGGCGCGATCCTCGTCGCGGTGCTGATGGCCGTGTACTTCACCTACGGCTTCTCGGCCGACCCCAGCCCGGTCGGGCTCGCGATCGGCGAGATCGGCCACGGCCGCACGGTCGGCTATGCGGATCACGGCGCGGCGGGCATGCTGACGCTGTTCATCCGCGGCGTGCTCTGCAACTGGATGGTGTCCACAGCCGTCATCCTCGCCATGGTCACCGAGAGCGTGCCCGGCAAGGTCATCGCGATGTGGCTGCCGATCTCACTGTTCTTCTACATGGGGTTCGAGCACTCGATCGTGAACATGTTCCTGTTCCCCTCCGGCCTCCTGCTCGGCGCGGACTTCACGATCATGGACTACCTGATCTGGAACGAGATCCCCACGGTCATCGGCAACCTGGTCGGCGGCCTTCTGCTCGCCGGGCTGCCGCTGTACCTCACCTACGGACGCACGGCCACCCGCCGCGTCAAGGCTCCGCGGCTGCGGACCACCGCCGGGAAGAGCACCGCGCCCTCCCCCGCCGCCGTCGAGGTCGAGCGCACGCCGGAGCCGGCCGGCGTCAGCTGACCTGGCGCCCCCCCCGAGGCCGGGGGCGCGACGCTCACCCGGCCTCTTGGTCTTCAGTCCTCGGTGACGGCCAGGCGATAGCCGCGCTTCACGACCGTGTGGACCAGTTCACTGCTGCCGAGCGCTTCGCGCAGGCGCGCGACGGCGACCTCGACCGCGTGGGCGTTGCGTTCGGCACCCGGCAGAACGCCGCCCAGCTCCGCGCGGGACAGCACACGACCACCGGCGGACGCGAGGGCCTCGATCAAAGCGGCCGCCGAGCGCGAGAGCGGGATGAACTCGCCACCCACCAGCACCCCGCCGCTGCGGACCTCCACCCGACCGGCATCCGTGGGAAGCGACGGAGCGCGGCCACCGCCGAAATGGGCGATCACGGTGCGCGCCAGGGAACCGAGGCGTCCGCGGTCGGCGATCGTCGTGCGCAGCTCGGCCGCATGCAGCGGCGCTGCGGTGATCGGGCCGACCGAGGCGAGCAGCAGACGTCCGGAGTCCGCGCGGCGGCGGATTCTGTCCAGTGCGCCCTCCTCGCGGGCGACGCCGATCCACGACGCAGCGCCCGGCGCAGAGGTGAACAGCACAGCGTCGGCCTCGCCGCCGGCGGCCTGGAGCACCGATCTGCGCACGACCTCGGGGTTCGGCGGCGGACCCCAGCGGTAGACCGTGATGCTCAGCACCTCGGCGCCCGCATCACGCAGGAGATCATCGAGACCGTCCGAGCCTGCACCGTGATGCTGGACGAGGATGCGCTTGCCGGCGACACCCGAGGCGAGCAGGTACTCGCCCACCTCGGCCGAGGTCTCGGATTCGGCCACCCAGTCGGCGGTGAACCCGGCCTGCTGGATGGCGCCGTGCGCCTTCGGACCTCGGGCGACGAAGTGCGCCCCCTGCAGGGCGGCGTCCAGCTGCGCATCCAGCCCGTGCTCGTGCGCCGCATCCATCCAGCCACGGAATCCGACCCCGGTCGTGACGATCACGATGTCGGGGGGCGACGCGATCACCTGCTCGGTACGCGCCAGCAGCTCCGCGTCATCGGCATTCGTGACGATGCTCAGAGCGGGGGCTCGGTGCACCACGGCCCCACGCCGCTCGAGCGCGGTCGCGAGGTCGACGGAACGCCGGTCGGCCGCGACGATGATCGTGCAGCCGGCAAGCGCGGAATCCAGGGTGCGCGCGGTGGTCATGACATGCTCTCCGACAGCATCGCCGACGTCGGCAGCAGGAGACCGGCTCGCGCGACCTCGCCGATCACGATGACGGCGGGATTGACGACCTGCGCGGCAGCCGCGTCTCGGGCGATGTCTGCGAGGACGCTGCGGATCGTGCGCTGTCGCTCGGTGTGACCGTTCTCGACGATCGCCACCGGGGTCTCGCCGGCCACGCCCGCTGCGAGGGCTGCTGCGGTCAGGCGCGGAAGCGAGGCCACCCCCATCAGGATGACGGTGGTCACCGTGGGGTCGGCCAGTGCTGCGAACGCGCCGGCGGAGAGATCGCCGTGCCCGTTCACGACGTGCACGGCAGAGGCGACACCGCGGTGCGTCACCGGGATCCCTGCGGCCTGCGGCACGGAGATCGCACTGCTGATCCCCGGGGTCACCGTCACGGGCACTCCGGCCGCCTCGCAGGCGAGCACCTCCTCGCCGCCGCGCCCGAGGACGAACGGATCGCCGCCCTTGAGCCGGACCACGCGGCGGCCGGCCAGCGCCCGCGCGACGAGCAGCGCGTTGATCTCGTGCTGCGGCACGGGGTGGTGGCCGGGGGTCTTGCCGACATCGATTACCTCGACGTGCGCGGGCAGCTCGTCCCGCAGCTCCTCGAAGGGCCCGAGCCGGTCGGCCACGACGACGTCGGCGGCCATGAGCAGGCGATACGCCCGCAGCGTGAGGAGATCAGCAGGCCCTGGCCCTCCGCCGATGAGGTCGACCCGCCCGACCAGCGCACGCCTCATGAGGATCGCTCCCCGGGGCGGATGACGTGGACCTCGCCGTCGACCACAGAGACGGGCCAGACGCGCAATGCCGCCGCATCCTTGCCCTGCGTCTCCAGGCATTCACCGGTGCGCAGATCGAACACCTGCTTGTGCAACGGGGACGCCACCGTCGGCGCCTCGCCGCGGGACCCGACGATCCCGCGCGAGATGACATGGGCGCCGCTGTACGGGTCGAGGTTGTCGACCGCGCACACGGTGCCGTCCGGCAGCAGGAACAGAGCCACCTGGTCGCCGTCCACGAGAGCGGCCCTGCCGCGTTCGACCTCGAGATCGTCCACGGTGCACACGCGCACGGCGACGGCCGTGTCGATCGAGAGCGTCATCGTCGCACCTCCAGCGCGGTCCCGGCGATCAGGACGCCGCCGCTGCGGCGCTCCTCAGTCGTCGCCGGCCTGATCTGGCCGCGCTCGGCGACATACGCCAGCGAGGGATCAGGGGTGTCCGCGGCGTTGACGAACGAGCGGAACCTCTCGAGCTTCTCCGGATCCCGGAGCGTCGCGGCCCACTCGTCCTCGTAGCGGTCGACGTGCTGCGCCATCGCCTCGTCGAGGTCGGCGCAGATCCCGAGGCTGTCGTCGAAGATGACGCTGCGGAGTCCGTCGAGCCCGCCCTCGAGCTCCTCGCACCACGGGGCGGTGCGCTGCAGGCGGTCCGCCGTGCGGATGTAGTACATGAAGAACCGGTCGATCGCCCTGATCAGCCCGTCGTCATCGAGGTCGGAGGCGAGCAGCTGAGCATGACGGGGCGAGAAGCCGCCGTTCCCGCCGACGTACATGTTCCATCCGGTCTCGGTCGCGATCACCCCCACGTCCTTGCCTCGAGCTTCCGCGCACTCCCGGGCGCAGCCGGACACCCCGAGCTTCAGCTTGTGCGGGGCGCGCAGGCCCCGATAGCGCAGCTCCAGCTTCACCGCCATGCCCACGGCATCGAGCACGCCGTAGCGGCACCAGGTCGATCCGACGCACGACTTCACCGTGCGCAGCGACTTGCCGTACGCCTGACCCGACTCGAACCCCGCATCCACGAGGCGCTGCCAGATCTGCGGCAGCTGCTCGAGACGGGCACCGAACATGTCGATCCGCTGGCCGCCGGTGATCTTCGTGTAGAGCGCGAAGTCCTTTGCGACCTGACCGATCGCGAGCAGTCCCTCCGGGGTCACCTCGCCGCCCGGCATCCGCGGCACCACCGAGTAGGTGCCGTCCTTCTGCATGTTGGCCATGACGTGGTCGTTGGTGTCCTGCAGCGTCGCGTTCTCGCCGTCGAGCACGTGAGACCCGACCAGCACCGAGAGGATGCTGGCGATCGCGGGCTTGCAGACGTCGCAGCCGCGGCCTCGGCCGAACCGCTCGACGATGCCGCTGAAGGTGGTCAGCTGCGCGACTTTCACGGCGTCGAACAGCTGACGACGGGAGAGGTCGAAGTGCTCGCAGAGGGCGTGCGACACGGTCTGCCCGAGCTTGGTGAGCTCCTGCCCCACGACCTTCTTGACCATCAGGACGCACGAGCCGCAGGTCGCTCCTGCCTTGGTGCAGCCCTTGACGGCCGCAGCGTCGGCGCAGCCCTCTTCGTGCACGGCCTGGCGGATGCGACCGGCGGTCACATTCGAGCACGAGCAGACCACGGCCTCATCGGGGAGCTCCCCGCCCGGCGCCTCATTGCCCCCTTCGGGAAGGAGATACGCGGCGGGGTCGGCGCCGAGCCGGGCACCCACGAGCGGGCGCAGGGCGCCGTAGGCCGAGGCGTCACCGACGAGGATCCCCCCGAGCAGCGTCTGCGCGTCGTCGGAGAGCACGAGCTTCTTGTAGACCCCGGCGACCGGGTCGGCGTACACGACGTCGAGCGCGTTCGGAGTGACGGCCATCGCATCGCCGAAGCTCGCGACATCGACGCCCGAGAGCTTGAGCTTGGACGAGTCGTCATATCCGGGGAAGACCGCGTCGCCACCCAGCAGGCGGGTCGCCGCCACTTCGGCCATCGCGTAACCGGGGGCCACGAGACCCACGCAGCGCCCGTCGTAGTTGGCCACCTCGCCGATCGCGAGGATGTGGGGATCGGAGGTGGCGCAGCGCTCGTCGATGACGACGCCGCCGCGCGGGTCCACCCGCATCTCCGCATTGCGGGCCAGCTCGTCTCGCGGGCGGACGCCGACCGTGAAGACGACGACATCGGCACGGTGCAGGGAGCCGTCCTGGAACTCCAGCGCCGTGACGGCGCCGGAGGCGTCGGGGTCGATGCGCGTGGTGCGGGACTCGGTGCGCACCGAGATGCCCCGCGCCTCGAGGAGCCGCCGCAGCATCCCGCCGCCCGCGGAATCGAGCTGGGCGGACATCAGGCGATCCGAGTACTGCACGACCGTCGCCTCGACGTCCATGCCCTGCAGCGCTCCTGCGGCTTCGAGCCCCAGCAGCCCACCCCCGATGACCGCACCGCGCAGCGGACGACCGAGTGCCCGGCTCCGCCGCTCGACGAAGTCCCTGAGTCCCTGCACGTCATCGAGGGTGCGATAGACGAAGCACCCGGGCAGATCGGCGCCGTCGACCGCGACCTTCGCGGCGTACGAGCCCGTGGCGAGCACGAGGGTGTCGTACGCGACGGTCCGACGTGACCTGGTCGTCACCGTCCGTCCCGCGCGATCGATGCGCAGGACGCGGTCGTCAGCGAGGAAGCGCACCCGGAAGTCGTCGAGCACCGAGCGGTCCAGCTCGAGCTCCTCGGCGGTCGCCCCCGAGAAGAAGCCCGTCAGGCCCACCCGGTCATACGGGTTCCTGCCCTCGTCACCGATCACCGTGACGTGCAGCGGGTGGTCGGCTCTGCTGAGCAGGCTCTCCACGAAACGGTGGGCCACCATGCCGGCGCCCACGACCACGATCTCAACCGGGGTGAGGACCGAATCGCTCATTGTGCTCCAATCGCCGCAGAGATGCCGTGATGGTGACGATAGGAGCGCGGTGTTTCCCGGATGTGACGCGGGGTGTTTCACGCGTCGAACGATCTGCTCACAGAACGGTAACGATCATTGTGAGAAGCGCTCACCACATCGGAAGCTCGCGGGCGTACTAGGCTGAACCTCGTCCTTTCCGCCTCCCGCGGGCCCTACCGCGCAAGGAGAATCACGTGTCTGCCACAGAGCCGTCGAAGCCGACTCCCCCCGTTCCCGCTCCCCCGGCGAAGCCTCTGCCGCGCAAGCTGCCGACACCGGCAGCCGTCGCTCCGGCCGCACCGGCCGTCCCCACCGGGAGCTCGTCGTCCGACGCCGCCGAATGGGGCCGTGTCTCCGAGGACGGCACCGTCGAGGTCCGCGAGAACGACACCTGGCGCGTGGTCGGGCAGTACCCGGACGGCACGCCCGACGAGGCGCTCGCCTACTTCGTCCGCAAGTACGACGACATCGCGTTCAAGGTGCACGCCCTCGAGCAGCGTCACCAGTCGGGCGGCGCGAGTGCCGGTGACCTGGTCAAGCAGGCCGGACACCTCCTCGCCGAGGCGACGGATGCCGCGGCCGTGGGCGATCTCGCCGGGCTCCGGGAACGTCTGAACACCCTGACCTCCTCGCTCTCCGAGGCGACCGCGCAGGAGGCCCAGCAGGCCAAGGAGCTCGTCGACAAGGCGATCGCCGAGCGCACCGCCCTCGTCGAGCGCGCCGAGGCGATCGCGGCGCGGGATCTGTCGAAGGTCCAGTGGAAGCAGGTCACCGCCGAGCTCGGCGAGCTCTTCGACGCCTGGCAGGCACACCAGCAGAACGGTCCGCGGCTCTCGAAGAGCGTGTCGCAGCAGCTGTGGAAGCGATTCCGCGATGCCCGCGCCACGGTCGACAAGGCACGCCGTGCCTTCTACTCGGAGCTCGATGACACCCACAAGAGCGCTCGCGACGCCAAGACCCGTCTCGTCGAACGCGCCGAGGCACTCGCACCGCGAGGCGTCGACGGCATCCCCGCGTACCGCACCCTGCTCGACGAGTGGAAGGCCGCCGGCCGTGCCGGTCGAAAGGCCGATGACGCGCTGTGGGCACGGTTCAAGGCCGCCGGCGACGCGCTGTACTCAGCGCGTGCCGAGCAGGCCGCGGCCGAGGAAGCCGACTCCGCCCCGAAGATCGAGGCGCGCCAGGCGCTTCTCGAAGAGGCCAAGGCTGTCGCCGACGAGCCGAACATCAAGCGCGCACGGGCACTGCTCACCGGCATCCAGCGCCAGTGGGACGAGATCGGCCGCGTCTTCCCCCGCGAGAAGGAGCGCGCGCTCGACGATCGTCTGCGCGTGATCGAGCAGGCTCTCAAGGCCCGCGAAGAGGTCGACTGGAAGAAGAACAACCCCGAGACGAAGGCTCGCGCCAACGACATGAGCTCGCAGCTCCTCGAGGCGATCGAGAAGCTCGAGTCCGAGCTCGCGGCAGCGGAGAAGGCCGGCGACAAGAAGGCCGCGAAGGAAGCGGCCGACGCGCTCGAGGCCCGTCGCACGTGGCTCAGCGCCCTGGGCGGCTGAACCTCTCCACAGATCTTCGGATCCACCCGGAACGCGGGATGCAGCGCGCCACACTGGCGGGATGCATCCCGCGTTCCTGTATCTGCCCGGTGGGCGACTGGCAGTCTCCGAGCTGAGCGCTGCCCGCCTCGACGGGCACCTGATCGAGCTCGGCGAGGGCTACATCCCCGCCGATCTCGTGGAGAGCGCTGCAGCAAGGGCCTCGGCGATCGCGGCGCTGGTCCCGGTCGACACGGCGGCATCCGGTCCGACCTCGGCGTGGATCCACGGTGCCGGTGACGTGCCGCCGCCGATCCATCACGTGCGGCGTGCCGTCGCCCGTCGGATCCGCCCCGTGCTCACGCACCGCGTCAGGTTCCACGACACCGCGCTGCCGGTCGACGCCTTCGTGCAGCTCGGCGGCATCGCCGTCATGACCCCGGTGCGCACGATGGTCGATCTCGCGCTGGGGCTGCACCGAGACGAATCGCTGCGCCGGTGGATGGTCCTGCTCGCGGAGGTCGATGCGAGCCTCGCCGCCGAAGCGGCGACCGCGATGTCGACCCTCTCCCGAGTGCCGGGCACCCGCGCAGCACGCGGGGCCCTCGAGAGGCTCGCGGTCAGGACGAGGTGACGCGATACACGTCGTACACCGCGTCGATACGGCGGACTGCGTTGAGGATCCTGTCGAGGTGCACGGCATCGCCCATCTCGAAGACGAACCGGCTGATCGCCAGGCGCTCGTCGGTGGTGCTGACGGTCGCCGACAGGATGTTGACGTGATGCTCGCTGAGCACACGGGTGACATCGGAGAGCAGGCCAGAGCGGTCGAGAGCCTCGACCTGGATCTGCACCCGGAAGACGCTCTTCGTGGTCGGCGCCCACGACACCTCGACGAAACGGTCCTCCTCGCTGGCCAGCGCCTTCACGTTCACGCAGTCGGAGCGGTGCACCGAGACGCCACTGCCGCGGGTGACGAACCCGACGATCGCATCACCGGGCACCGGTGTGCAGCACTTGGCGAGCTTGACGAGGATGTCGGACGCCCCTCGCACGAGCACGCCCGAGTCGCCGGAGCGCGGCTCTCGGGAGGGCATGCTGCCCGGCAGCTCGATCGCCCCCGTGACCGGGTCGGACGCCGCGACCAGCGCGGTGACCTTCTCGAGGACCGACTGGGTCGACACGTGGCCTTCGCCGACGGCGGCGTAGAGCGCGGAGACGTCTTCGTAGCGGAGCTGGTGTGCCACCTCGGCGAAGGAGTCCTGGCTCATCAGTCGCTGCAGAGGCATGTTCTGGCGGCGCATCGCGCGGGCGATGGCCTCCTTGCCCTGCTCGATCGCCTCTTCGCGGCGCTCCTTGGTGAACCAGCCGCGGATCTTGTTGCGCGCTCTCGTGCTCTTGACGAACCCGAGCCAGTCCTGGCTGGGTCCTGCATCCGGGTTCTTCGAGGTGAAGACCTCGACGACGTCGCCGCTCTTCAGCTCGGATTCCAGCGGAACCAGACGTCCGTTGACCTTGGACCCCATGGTGCGGTGCCCGATCTCGGTGTGCACGGCATACGCGAAGTCGACCGGGGTCGCGCCGGCGGGAAGCCCGATGACGCGCCCCTTCGGCGTGAAGACGTAGACCTCCTTCGCACCGATCTCGAACCGCAGGGAATCCAGGAACTCGCCCGGATCCGCGGTCTCGGCCTGCCAGTCCGAGATGTGCGCGAGCCAGGCCATGTCGTTGTCGGCGGCGCGGACCTCGGCCTTGCCGCCGTTCATCCGCTCCTTGTACATCCAGTGCGCCGCGACACCGTACTCGGCCTGCTGGTGCATCTCGTGCGTGCGGATCTGGATCTCGACGGTGCGCCCGGAGGGGCCGATCACCGTCGTGTGCAGCGACTGGTACAGGTTGAACTTCGGCGTCGCGATGTAGTCCTTGAAGCGACCGGGCAGCGGCGTCCAGCGCGCGTGGATGGCGCCCAGCACCGCGTAGCAGTCCCGCACCGAGGCGACGAGGACGCGGATGCCGATCAGGTCGTAGATGTCGTCGAACTCACGACCTCGCACGACCATCTTCTGATACACCGAGTAGAGCTGCTTCGGACGTCCGACGACCTTGCCCCTGATGCGCAGGTCGCGCAGGTCCTCGTCGATCTCCTCGACGACCTGCGTCAGATACTTCTCGCGCTGCGGGGTGCGCTGGGCGATGAGGTTGTGGATCTCGTTGTAGATCTTCGGATGCAGCACCGCGAACGACAGATCCTCGAGCTCGGACTTGATCGCCTGGATGCCGAGTCGATTGGCCAGCGGCGCGTAGATCTCGAGCGTCTCCTTGGCCTTCTTCGCCGCCTTCTCGGGCGGGACGAAGCCCCAGGTGCGCGCGTTGTGCAGCCGGTCGGCGAGCTTGATCAGGAGGACGCGGATGTCTTTGGACATCGCGACGATCATCTTGCGGACGGTCTCCGCCTGCGCGCTCTCACCGTACTTGACCTTGTCGAGCTTCGTGACGCCGTCGACCAGCATCGCGACCTCGTCGCCGAACTCGGCGGTCAGGTCGGTGAGCGCGTAGCCGGTGTCCTCGACGGTGTCGTGCAGCAGCGCTGCGGCGATCGCCCGAGGACCGAGGCCCATCTCCGCGAGGATCTGCGCGACCGCGAGCGGGTGGGTGATGTACGGCTCGCCACTCTGACGCTGCTGCCCGGAGTGCTTCTCCTTGGCGACCGCGTATGCCCGCTCGATGACCGCGAGATCACCCTTGGGGTGGTTCGCGCGGACCGTGCGGGTGAGATTGTCGAGGTCGTTGACCCTGGGCGCGCGGGAGAAGATGCGGGGAACCAGTCGTCTCAGGCTCGATCCCTGCGACGCCGTCTGCGGTTCCGCCATCCGCTCACCTCCGAATCACACAATCTTACGCGTGCTCTGCGGGGTGCGGCCCCGCAGAGCGGGAACGATCAGGCCTCGACGGTGGCGCGGCTGCGCGACTCGCGGATCCTGGCATCGCGGGCGGCGATCCCCGGCTCGTTCTCGCGGAACAGCGAGTACAGCGGGGCGGCCACGAACAGGGTCGAGTACGTCGCCACGAGGATGCCGACGAAGATCGAGAGCGAGATGTCGGTGAGCGACTCCGCACCGAGCCAGAAGGCTCCGATGAAGAGCACCGCGCCGACCGGCAGCGCAGCCACGACGGACGTGTTGATCGACCGCACGAGCGTCTGGTTGACCGCCAGGTTGACCGACTCCCCGAACAGCCGGGACGATTGCTCGCCGTCTTCTGTCGTGTTCTCCCTGATCTTGTCGAAGACGACCGTGGTGTCGTACAGCGAGTAGGAGAGGATCGTCAGGAAGCCGATGACGGCGGCCGGCGAGATCTCGAAGCCGGCCAGCGCGTAGACGCCGACCGTGATGACGAGGACGTCGAGGAGGCCGATGATCGCGGCGGCGGACATCTTCCAGGTGCGGAAGTAGATCGCGAGGATCAGGAACGTCAGCGCGAGGAAGATCGCGAGGCCCCAGAGCGACTGCCTCGTGACGTTCTCTCCCCAGGCCGGGCCGATGAACGACGAGGTGACGCTGTCGGGTTCGACGCTGTACGCCTCAGCGAGGGCGTTGGAGACCTGCTGGGTCTCGTCCGCGCTCATCTGGTCGGTCTGCACGCGGATGTCGTTGCCGCTGATCACGACGACCTTGGTCGCCGCTCCCGGAACGACCGACTGCACCGCATCCGTCGCCGTCTGCTGGTCGGTGCTGTCGGGCGCCTGGACGGTGAACTGCGATCCGCCGGTGAACTCGATCGAGAACTGGATCGGGCGGATCAGCGGCACGAGGGCCGAACCGACCACGAGCGCGATCGCGATGATGAACCACAGGCGGCGCTTGCCGACGAACGGGAAGGAGGTCTTTCCCGTGTAGAGGTTGTTGCCGAACTCGTTCATGGAAGCCATCAGGCGTCCCCCTCGCTTCCGGTGCTGGTGGATCTGTCACCGGCTCGTGCTTCGGCGCGCTTGCGCTCTGCGATGGTCTGGCGGCGCTCGGCCTCGCCGCGGGCGCGCGAGTTCTTCGCGCCTCGCCCCGCCGTGGCGGACGAGACCTCGCGGAACTGCGAGCGGCTGCGGTAGACGGCCCCGAGCGATTCGGGGTCGAGCCCGGACAGCTTGTGCCCTCCGCCGAAGAACCGCGTGCGTGCCAGCAGCTGCATCACGGGGTGCGTGAAGATCACGAAGATGAACACGTCGATGAGGGTCGTGAGACCGAGCGTGAAGGCGAAGCCCTTCACCGTGGCGTCCGCGAGGATGTACAGCACGACAGCCGCCAGGATGTTGATCGACTTCGAGATGTAGATCGTCCGCTTGGCCCTGCCCCAGCCGTCCTCCACCGCGGAGGTGATCGACTTCCCGTCGCGGAGCTCGTCTCGGATTCGCTCGAAGTACACGATGAACGAGTCGGCCGTGAACCCGATCGACACGATGAGACCGGCGACACCTGCCAGCGACAGGCGGAAGCCCAGGCGCCAGGCGAGGATGCAGATGATGATGTACGTCAGCACGGCCATCACCGCGATGGAGGCGATGATCACCGATCCCAGCGCGCGATAGACGATCAGCGAGTAGATCGCGACGAGCGCGAGACCGATGAGGCCGGCGATGAGGCCGATCTGCAGCTGCTGCGTGCCGAGGGTCGCCGAGATGGTGTCGGAGCTCTGCACCTCGAAGCTCAGCGGCAGCGCACCGAACTTCAGCTGGTCGGCGAGCGTCGTCGCGGTCTCCTGCGTGAAGCTGCCCGAGATGCTGGGGCGACCGTCGAGGATCTGACCGTTCATCTGCGGCGCGCTGATGACGGAGCCGTCGAGCACGAAGGCGAACTGGTCGCGAGGCGACAGGTTGGCCAGACGGTTCTGGTTCAGGCGCGTGCTGACCTTGCCGAACGCCTCGGTGCCGTCGCCGTTCATCGTGAGCTGCACGAGCCAGGCGCCGGACTTCGGGTCGCGGCCGGCCGTGGCATCCGTGATCGCGGTGCCAGTGAGCTCGGTCGGGCCGAGGATGTACTTGGCCTGACCCGAAGGGTCGCAGGCGATGAGCGGCTCGTCCGCCGGTTCGCGCGACGGGTCGTTCTCGGGGTTCGAGCAGTCGTACGCCTGGAACTCGGCCGCGAGCTTCTCGGTGACCCAGGAGAGGTCGCTCGGGTCGGTCGGCTCCGCCGTCGGGGTGTCGCTGAGCGACTCGTCCGGCGTCGGGAACGGCGTCTCGTTGCCGTCCTCCCCGATGAAGGTGTTCGTCCCTGCGGTCGTGTACAGCACCGCACGGAACTGCAGCTGCGCGCTCGACTGGATGCGCTCGCGGGTCTGCTCATCCGCCACACCGGGGATCTGCACCACGATGTTGCGGCCGCCCTCGGTCGTGATGTCGGCCTCGGCCACACCCGATGCGTCCACGCGCTGACGGATGATCGCCGCAGCCTGGTCGAGCTGCTCGCTCGAGGGAGCCGCTCCGTCCTCGGTCTCGGCGCTCAGCACGATCTGCGTCCCACCCTGCAGGTCGAGCGCGAGCTCAGGAGTCCACGAGCTCTTCTCGAAGACGTGGACGCCGAGCGCGTTGATGCCGAAGAGGACGCCCGTCACCAGGAGCAGGCCCAGAAGGACCCGCCAGGCGTGACGGACCGGGGAAGAAGTGGCCACGTGTGATCAGCTTTCTTAGATGCCGGAGTGCCGAGCTGCCGCTGCGGTGCGGCGGTTACTTGTCGTCGGCGTCGCGCTCGAGGCGACGGCGGGTCTCTTCGGCGGTCTCGATCGAGGGTGCGTCGTCCGTCAGAGGCGCCTGGTCGGCCAGGGGCGCCTGATCGGCCAGCGGGGTCTCGTCGACGACCACGACGTCGGAGTCGAGGTCGTCTGCGACGACATCCTTGGGCTCCACGATGCGGAGGATCGCCTGGCTGTGCACCTCGATGACCGTGCCGGGGGCGATCTCGACGAGAGCGGGAGAGTCGAGGTCGTCGTGGTCGTAAGCGACGATCGTGCCGTAGATGCCGCCCTGGAGCAGGACCTTCACGCCGGGGACCGTCTTGGTCGCCTTCTCCTCCTGCTCCGCCTTCATCTGCTTCTGACGCTTGCGCCCGTTGACGAACATGAACACGACGAGCACGGCGAGAAGGCCGAAGAGCAGGATTTCCATGGGCATGGTGGCGAAAGGCCTTTCTCAGGTGCGCGCGCCGGAATGCACGCGCAGTTCTATCAGGGGAAGTCTTCAGCGATTATAGGTCATCGAGGCGAAGCGCCCCGTCCGGGTGCGCGACGCCGAGATGCGCATATGCCTCGGGCATGGCGACTCGTCCGCGCGGAGTGCGCCCGAGGAAGCCGATCCGAACGAGGTAGGGCTCCACGACGCTCTCGACCGTCTCGGCCTCTTCGCCGACCGCGACGGCGAGCGTGCTGAGCCCCACCGGTCCGCCGCGGAACCGGCGGACGAGCGATTCGAGCACCGCCCTGTCGAGCCGGTCCAGGCCGATCGGATCGACGTCGTACAGCTCGAGCGCCGCCTGGACGCCCTGCAGAGTCGCAGCCCCTCCCCCGTGCACGAGCGCATAGTCGCGCACACGCCGCAGCAGGCGGTTGGCGATTCGGGGCGTGCCGCGCGAGCGCCGGGCGATCTCGGAGAGCGAGTCCCTGGGCACGTCGACACCGAGCACGAGTGCCGAGCGCTCGATCACCTTCTCGAGCTCAGGCTCGTCGTAGAACTCCAGGTGCCCGGTGAACCCGAAGCGGTCGCGCAGCGGGTTGGGCAGGAGGCCCGAGCGGGTGGTCGCGCCGACGAGGGTGAAGGGCGCGAGCTCCAGCGGGATGCTCGTCGCTCCCGCCCCCTTGCCCACCATGATGTCGATGCGGAAGTCCTCCATCGCGAGGTACAGCATCTCCTCTGCGGAGCGCGCCATCCGATGGATCTCGTCGATGAACAGCACCTCACCCGGCACCAGGCTCGACAGCAGGGCTGCCAGATCACCGGCGTGCTGGATCGCAGGACCGCTCGACAGGCGCAGCGGCCGCTCGCTCTCGTGCGCGACGATCATCGCGAGCGTCGTCTTCCCGAGTCCGGGAGGACCGGCGAGCAGGATGTGGTCCGGTGGGCGGTGCTGGATGCGCGCGGCGTCGAGCAGGAGCTGCAGCTGGCCGCGCACCTTCTGCTGACCGACGAACTCGTCGAGACTCGTCGGGCGCAACGCACCCTCGATCGCGAGCTCGGTGTCGTCGACGGGCTCCGTCACGTCGCGCGCGTCAGACACGCGCCGGCCCCAGCAGTGCCAGAGTGCGGCGCAGGAGCGGCGCGACGGTCGCGCGCTCGGCCTCGGTCGCCTCTGCTGCGGTCTGGGCTGCGGCTTCGGCGGCGACCTTCTCGGACCAGCCGAGTCCGACCAGCGCGGCGGTGACCTGGTCGACGACATCGACGGGTCCGCTCGCAGCCTGCTTCGAGGGCGCTCCGACCGGGTGGACCTTGCCGGCGAGCTGCAGGACGATCAGCTTCGCCGTCTTCGGTCCGATCCCCGAGACGCGGCGGAAGGGCGCGTCGTCTTCCGCGGTGACCGCCTCGGCGATCTGGTCGACGGTGAGGTGCGACAGGACCCCGAGCGCGGACTTCGGCCCGACGCCCGTGACGCTGATCAGGAGTCCGAAGATCTCCAGCTCGCTGCGGTCCATGAATCCGTACAGCGACAGAGCGTCCTCACGGACGATCAGACTCGTGTGCAGCAGCAGCTTCTCGCCGACCGTCGCTGTGTGCGCGACATCGGCGGGCACCGCGACGGAGAACCCGACTCCCCCGACGTCGATGATGACCTGATCGGCGGTCGAGTGAAGGACGGCGCCGTGCAGCGAGGAGATCATCGCTCCAGCCTACGCACCGGATCGTAGATATGTTCGAGCGACACGCTCGGCGTCGGCCCAGGCCTGCTGCGCCGGGGTCAGCGCCTCCTGCCCGGGGGCGCCGGCCGCGCCGCGCCGCCACGCGTGGCAGAGCGCGATGGCGAGGGCGTCGGCCGCATCCGCGGGCTGCGGCGGAGCATCCAGACGCA
Source organism: Microbacterium sp. (assembly GCF_041641055.1). GTDB lineage: Bacteria > Actinomycetota > Actinomycetes > Actinomycetales > Microbacteriaceae > Microbacterium. The sequence continues at coordinate 16,339 of NZ_JBEPZB010000003.1, read as the reverse complement.
GGATGCGGGCGATCATGGACTGCACCTGACGCTTGTCGGCGGAGCCGTAGCCGGTCACGGCCGCCTTGACCTCGCTCGGCGTATGCGTCGCGGCGGGCAGTCCTGCCTCGGCCGCGAGCAGCAGAGCGACACCGCTCGCCTGGGCCGTGCCCATCACCGTGTGGGTGTTCTGCTGCGCGAATACGCGCTCGACCGCGACGGCATCGGGACGATGCTCGGCGATGACCTCGCGGATGCCGGCGGCGACCAGCGCGAGCCTCTCGCCGATCGGCATCTCCGGAGCGGACCGGATGACCCCGACGTGCACCAGAGTGCCTCGTCGCGCCCTGTCGACGTCGACCACGCCGACGCCGCATCGGGTGAGCCCAGGGTCGATCCCGAGGACGCGCAGAGAGGAGGTCACTCCCCCAGGCTATTCGGCGTACCGCCGCCAGGGCGTCCGGCGCGCCTACGCGTCGTCGTTCTCGAGCTCTGCCTGGACGTCGGCGCTGAGATCGAAGTTGGTGAAGACGTTCTGCACGTCCTCGCTGTCTTCGAGCGCGTCGATCAGACGGAAGATCTTGCGAGCGGTGTCGGCGTCGATCTCGACCTTGAGGTTCGGGACGAACTCGACGTCGGCGGACTCGTAGTCGATGCCGGCATCCTGCAGCGCGCTGCGCACCGCGACCAGATCGGTCGCCTCGGTGATGATCTCGAAGCCCTCGGCATGCGGCTCGATCTCCTCGGCGCCCGCCTCGAGCGCCGCCATCATGACGTCGTCCTCGGTTGTGCCCTCGGAGCCGACCACGATGACGCCCTTGCGGCTGAAGTTGTAGGCGACGCTGCCGGGGTCGGCGAGCGTTCCGCCGTTGCGGCTGAGCGCCGTGCGCACCTCTGCCGCTGCGCGGTTCTTGTTGTCGGTCAGACACTCGATCATCATCGCGACGCCGTTGGGTCCGTAGCCCTCGTACATGATCGAGGTGTACTCGACCGCTTCGCCGCCGATGCCCGCTCCGCGCTTCACTGCGCGGTCGATGTTGTCCTTCGGGACCGAGGTCTTCTTCGCCTTCTGCACGGCGTCGAACAGAGTCGGGTTGCCCTGCAGGTCGGGTCCGCCGAGCTTCGCGGCGACCTCGATGTTCTTGATGAGCTTGGCCCAGGACTTGGCGCGCCTGGAGTCGATGATGGCCTTCTTGTGCTTCGTGGTGGCCCACTTGGAATGCCCGGACATAAGTCTCCGCTCGTCGTATCCGCCCGGGGGCTCGGCCCAGGGCATCGTCCATTCTATCGAACCACGCGAGTGGTTCAGGATGGACATATGCGCAGATCCCGACACGTCGCCCCTGTCCTCCGCACATCCGAGGTGCGCGCCCACGAGCCGATGCCGGCCGACACCTTGCGATACCTGATCCATCTGCCGGACGACTACGACGCCGACCCGGACAGGCGCTGGCCGCTCGTGCTGTTCCTGCACGGTGCAGGCGAACGGGGTTCCGACCTCGACCTGGCCGCGCTGCACGGCCCACCGAAGCTGGCGGATGCCGGCCACGAGTTCCCCTTCATCCTCGTCACGCCACAGTGCGGCGCGACGAGCCAGTGGGTCGCGGAACTCTCGACGCTCTCCGTGCTGCTCGACGAGGTCGTCGCGGAGCATCGCGTGGATGCCGCACGCATTTCGGTGACCGGACTCAGCATGGGCGCTTACGGAACCTGGAGCCTGGCGGTGCGGTATCCCGATCGGTTCGCTGCAATCGCGCCCGTCTGCGGCGGGCTCTGGCTGCAGAGCGCTGCACCGATCCGCAGCTTGCCCGTCTGGGCGTTCCATGGAGATGCGGATGATGTCGTGCCGATCTCCGCCACGGAGCACATCGTGACCGAGCTCCGTTCACTCGGCGCTGACGTGCAGTTCACGCGTTACCCTGGCGTCGGTCACGATTCCTGGACCGCGACCTACGAGAACCCCCGGTTCTACGACTGGTTGCTCTCCCACCGGCGTCTCCGCTGATATCCCTCTGGCGCGGGACCGTGCGCGGGTGTAGTCCGGACACATGGACGACGATGTCACCGAAGACAGAGCCCGCGGCCTCGACGCCGCGCACCGCGCCGCCGTGGACTTCCTCGGCACGCTGGATGATCGGCCCGTGTGGCCGCGTGCGAACCTCGACGACATGCTGGACGCGTTCGGCGGCCCGCTCGCCGACGAGGGCGCAGACGCCGAGGCGGTGATCGAGGAGATCGCGCGTCTTGCGGATCCGGGACTCGTCGCCATCCCCGGAGGACGATTCTTCGGCTTCGTCATCGGCGGCACACATCCCGCGGCCTTGGCCGCCGACTGGCTCGTGTCGGCGTGGGACCAGAACTCCGGGTCCGCGACCCTCACCCCGACGACGGTCGCCATGGAGCGCGTCGCCGGGCGCTGGATGCTCGACATCCTCGGCCTTCCGGATTCCTCCAGCGTCGGCTTCGTCACCGGCTGCCAGATGGCGAACTTCACGTGTCTGACGACCGCGCGCAACGCGGTCCTCGCCCGAGCCGGATGGGACCTCAGCGAACAGGGAATCCGCGACTCGCCGCGGCTGCGCTTCGTCGTCGGCGCGCACCGTCACGGTTCGATCGACAGAGCGGCCCGCTTCCTCGGCATCGGGAGGCAGGAACTCCTGATCGTCGACTCCGACGATCAGGGGAGGATGCGTCCGGACGCTCTCGAACGGATCCTCGCCGACGCATCGGGGCCGTTGATCGTGTGCCTTCAGGCGGGCGAGGTCCACACCGGCGCCTTCGACGACTTCTCCTCCCTCATCCCTATCGCCCACGAGCACGGCGCCTGGGTGCACGTCGACGGGGCCTTCGGCCTGTGGGCCGCCGCCTCGGAGTCGCTGCGTCCGCTGACCGCCGGGATGGAGGCGGCGGACTCCTGGGCGACGGACGCCCACAAGACGCTCAATGTGCCGTACGACTGCGGCATGGCGATCGTCCGTGATCCGGCCGACTCGATCGCCGCCTTCCGCACCGGCGGCGACTACCTCCTCTATACGAGCCTCGATCCGTGGGACGTGACCCCGGAGCTCTCCCGCCGTGCGCGAGGAGTGCCCGCGTGGGCGGCGCTGCGCGGCCTCGGTCGGCGCGGGGTGTCGGACCTCATCGATCGGCTGCACGAGAACGCGGTGGCCATGGCCGCCGGCCTCGCCGCGATCGACGGCATCCGCGTCCTGAACGAGGTCGACTACACGCAGGTGATGTTCCGGCTGGATTCGGATGATGCGACCACGGCCCTCGGCGAGGCCGTGCTCCTCGAGGGCACGGCGGCGCTGACCGGCGCCGCCTGGGACGGTCACGCCGCACTGCGGTGCTCGATGTCGTCCTGGGCGACAACGCGGGATGACATCGACCGCACGGTCGCGGCCATCCGCGGTCTCGTCGTTCAGGCGTCCGAACGACGGTAGGCGCGCGCGTTCTCGAGGAAGAGCGCGTGGAAGCGCGTCTCCCCGTCCACTTCGGGATGGAAGCTCGTCCCGAGCAGCGCTCCCTGCCGTACGGCGACGACTCCGCCGTCCGGCAGCGCGGCGAGCACCTCGACCTGTGGGCCGACGCGATCGACGATCGGCGCGCGGATGAACGTGGCCCGCACCGGAGCATCCCCGAGCACCGGAACCGACAGGGACGTCTCGAACGACTCCGTCTGGCGCCCGAACGCGTTGCGGCGCACCGCGATGTCCATCCCCCCGAACGACTCCTGCCCGGCGATGCCGTCGAGCACCTCGTCGGCGAGGAGGATCAGTCCCGCGCAGGTGCCGTAGACGGGGAGCCCTGCGGCGACGGCATCGCGGATGGGCTTCTGCATGCCGAAGGCGCGGGACAGCTTGTCGATGACGCTCGACTCTCCCCCGGGGATCACGAGGCCGCTGACCGCAGCGAGCTCCTCAGGACGACGCACCAGGACGACGTCCGCACCGAGCCCGGACAGCAGGGCGGCGTGCTCGCGCACGTCGCCCTGCAGCGCCAGGACTCCGACCCGAGGGTTACCAGCCACGCTCGGCGAGGCGGTGCGGTGCGGGGAGGTCGGAGACGTTGATCCCGACCATCGCCTCGCCCAGTCCGCGGGAGACCTCGGCGATCACCTTCGCGTCGTCGAAGAAGGTGGTGGCCTTGACGATCGCCTTCGCGCGCTCAGCGGGGTTGCCGGACTTGAAGATGCCCGACCCCACGAAGACGCCGTCCGCACCGAGCTGCATCATCATCGCGGCATCCGCCGGCGTGGCCACGCCGCCCGCGACGAACAGCACCACAGGCAGTGTGCCGGTCTCGGCGATCTCCGCCACCAGCTCGTACGGTGCCTGCAGCTCCTTCGCGGCGACGAAGAGCTCGTCCTTCGGCAGCGCAGTGAGGGCCGCGATCTCGCCGCGGATCTTGCGGATGTGCTTCATCGCCTCTGAGACGTCACCGGTGCCGGCCTCGCCCTTGGAGCGGATCATCGCCGCACCCTCGTTGATGCGCCGCAGCGCCTCGCCGAGGTTCGTGGCGCCGCAGACGAAGGGAACCGTGAAGCCGAACTTGTCGATGTGGTTCACGTAGTCCGCCGGGGACAGCACCTCGGACTCGTCGATGTAGTCGACGCCGAGCTCCTGCAGGATCTGGGCCTCGACGAAGTGACCGATGCGGGCCTTGGCCATGACGGGGATGGAGACGGCATCGATGATGCTGTCGATCATGTCGGGATCGCTCATGCGTGAGACGCCGCCCTGGGCGCGGATGTCGGCGGGCACTCGCTCGAGCGCCATCACGGCGACCGCTCCGGCGTCCTCGGCGATCTTCGCCTGCTCGGCGGTGACGACGTCCATGATGACGCCGCCCTTGAGCATCTCGGCGAGACCGCGCTTGACGCGCGAGGATCCGATGGTGGTCTGTTCGGTCATGGGAGCTCCTGTCGGCTGAAGCACGGGTTCGGGTCGGACCGAACGAAATCTCGTTTGATCTAGGCCAAACGATAGCACTGTCCACAACGACCTAGAATCGACACGAGGACCCATGAGCGACCAGATCACCGGAACGACCGCAGCGGACATCGCCGACAGTGTGCGTGCGCTGCGCGACCGCGGAATCCTCGTTCCCGGCAGCCCGCTGCCTCCGGTGCGCGAGCTCGCCTCTACCCTCGGCGTGAATCGCAACACGGCCGTCGCCGCCTACCGTCAGCTCGCGCAGGCCGGCCTGGTCGTCTCGCGCGGCCGCGCCGGGACCGTGATCACCGGTCACGAATCCGTCGCGCAGGAGGGCTACGCGTCCGACACCGTGCTCCGCGACGTGGGGACGGGCAATCCCGACCCGCGATTGATCCCCGATCCGTCGCAGGCGCTCGCGACCGTCGCCGGGCGCCCCGTGCTGTACGGCGAGCCCGTCATCGACCGAGGACTCGACGAGTGGGCGCGTCAGTGGATCGCACAGGACCTCGGTCACCTCGACTTCGCCGTCACGATCACGAGCGGTGCGGTGGACGCGGTCGAGCGACTGCTCGCCCAGGCGCTGATGCGCGACGACGCGGTGGCGCTGGAGGACCCGTGCTTCCTCGCCAGCATCCACACGGTGCGTCTCGGCGGCTACCGCGCCGTCCCGGTGCCGGTGGACGACGAGGGCATGACGGTCGACGGTCTGCGCGCGGCACTGGATGCGGGCGTCCGCGCCGTGATCTGCACGCCTCGCGCCCAGAACCCCACGGGCGCGAGCCTCACCGCCACGCGGGCAGCGGAGCTGCGAGCGGTCCTGGCCGATCATCCGTATGTGCTGATCATCGAGGACGACCACTTCTCGATGCTGTCGCAGCGCCCGTACGAATCGCTCATCGGGCCGGCGCATCGGCGATTCGCCCTGGTCCGCTCGGTGTCGAAGTTCCTCGGCCCCGACATGTGCCTGGCCATCGCGGCGACCGACCCCACCACCGCTGAACGTCTGGCGATGCGGCTCAGCCCGGGCACGACCTGGGTGAGCCACCTGCTGCAGCGATTGACCCTGACCCAGCTCACGGATCCAGCGGTCACGGCGCGGATCTCCGACGCCCGCGAGCACTATGCCGCACGCAATGCCGCCTTCGCCGCGCGTCTGCGCGAGCACGGCCTCGACTCCCCCACACCCGACGGGCTGAGCCTGTGGATCGGCCTGCCGAAGCCCGCCCGGGTGGTCGCGGAGGGACTCATGCGGCGTGGATGGCTCGCCCGCACGGGAGACGATTTCGCGCTCGACGAGCGCGCCGACCCCTCGCATCACCTGCGCCTCACCGTGCACGATCTGTCGGACGAGGATGCCGACACGCTCGTCGCCGACCTCGTCGCCGCCGCGCGATGACCCACCGCCGCGGGAGCAGTCCCGCCCTGAATGAAAGGATCGGAGAATGAAGGTCCTCTCCATCCAGTCCGCTGTCGCCTACGGACACGTCGGCAACTCCGCCGCCGTCTTCCCCCTGCAGCGCATCGGCGTCGAGGTTCTGCCGGTCTACACCGTGAACTTCTCCAACCACACCGGATACGGCGCGTGGCGCGGTCCGATGATCTCCCCCGACGATGTCCGCGAGGTCATCACCGGCATCGAGGAGCGCGGCGTCTTCGGCTCCATCGATGCCGTCCTCAGCGGATACCAGGGCGGCGAAGGCATCGGCGACGTGATCATCGATGCGGTCGCGAGGGTCAAGGCGGCCAACCCCGACGCGATCTACGCCTGCGACCCGGTGATGGGCAACGCGAAGTCCGGCTGCTTCGTCGCCCCGGCGATCCCGATCCTGCTGCGCGAGAAGGTCGTCCCGGTTGCGGACATCATCACGCCCAACCAGTTCGAGCTCGGATTCCTCACCGACACCGAGCCCGACACGCTGGAATCCACCCTCGCCTCGGTCGACCTCGCGATGGCGATGGGTCCGCGGACGGTGCTCGTGACCAGCGTCGAGCGCCCGGATCGCGAAGAGGGCACGATCGAGATGCTCGTCGCGGACGCCACCGGCGCCTGGATCGTGCAGACTCCTCGGCTGCCGATGAAGGCGAACGGCTCCGGCGATGTCACCGCAGCGCTCTTCACCGCGCACTACGTCGAGACGTCCGATGCGAAGACGGCGCTCGAGCGTACGGCATCCAGCGTCTTCGACCTGCTCTCCGCCACGCTCGACTCGGGCGAGCGCGAGTTGCAGCTGGTCGAGGCTCAGGAGTACTACGCGCACCCGCGGATGCAGTTCACGGCACGCCAGGTCCGCTGAGCACGGCGGCTCCCCGGAAGGGCACTGCCCGCCGGGGCGCGTGCCGCCGGGGCTGCCGATCGGCAGGACGCTACGGCCGGGGCCACGCCTCGGCGACGGCGTCGCGGACCTCGCCCAGCAGCTGCGGGAGCGCCTTCGTCTTCGCGATGATCGGGAAGAAGTTCGCGTCAGACGTCCACCGCGGCACGATGTGCTGGTGCAGGTGGCCGTCGACGCCGGCGCCCGCGACCGCACCCTGATTCATGCCGAGATTGAAGCCGTCGCAGCGCGACACCTCTCGCAGCACCCGCATGGCCGTCTGGGTGAGGGCGCCGATCTCGGCGACCTCTTCCGGCATGGCCTGGTCATACGTGCCGATGTGGCGGTACGGGCACACCAGCAGATGCCCGGAGTTGTACGGGAACAGGTTGAGCAGCACGTAGGCCGTCCCACCGCGGGCGACGATCAGCCGCTCGGCATCCGGGAACTTCGGCGCCTCGCAGAACGGGCACTCCTCGCGCAGCGGCTCGGGACCGGCCTGGATGTACGCCATCCGGTGCGGGGTCCACAGCCGCTGGAACTCGTCGGGGACGCCGGCGAACTCGCCGGCGTCCTCCCACGGCTCCGAAGGCGTCGTCACGCCAGGTCCCCTGCTGTCTGCACGAGGGTGTGCGCGTCGATCGCGGCACGGATGCGCGCCACCGCGTCGGCGATCGGCACGCCGTTCTCCTGCGTGCCGTCGCGGTAGCGGAACGAGACGGTGCCCGCGTCGCGGTCCTTCTCCCCCGCGATCAGCAGCAGCGGCACCTTGCCGGTGGTGTGCGTGCGGATCTTCTTCTGCATCCGGTCATCGGAGGTGTCGAGCTCGGCACGTACTCCGTGGCTGCGCAGCGTGTCCACGACCTCGCCGAGGTAGTCGGCGAACTCGTCGGCGACGGGGATGCCGACGACCTGGACGGGCGAGAGCCAGACCGGGAAGTCACCCGCGTAGTGCTCGAGGAGGATGGCGAAGAACCGCTCGATCGACCCGAACAGAGCGCGGTGGATCATGATGGGCCGCTTCTTCTGCCCGTCCTTGTCCATGTACTCGAGCTCGAAGCGCTCGGGGAGGTTCGGGTCGACCTGCACCGTCGACAGCTGCCAGGTGCGGCCGATCGCGTCGCGCGTCTTCAGGTCGATCTTCGGACCGTAGAACGCGGCCTCTCCCGGCACCTCGGTGAGCTTCAGACCGGATGCCACGGCGACGCGCCGCAGCGCATCCGTCGAGGACTCCCAGAACTCGTCGGAGCCGATCCACTTCGACTTCTCGTCGTCCTTCATCGACAGCTCGAGCTCGAAGTCGGTGAGCCCGAAGTCGCGGAGCATCGAGAGGATGAACTCCAGGACCTTCGCGACCTCGCCCTCGAGCTGGTCGGGGGTGACGAAGAGGTGCGAGTCGTCCTGGGTGAAGCCGCGCACGCGGGTGAGGCCGTGCAGCGCACCCGACAGCTCGTTGCGGTACACCGTGCCGTTCTCCGCGAACCGCAGGGGCAGATCGCGGTAGCTGCGCGCGCGCTCCTTGTAGATCAGGATGTGCATCGGGCAGTTCATCGGCTTCAGGTAGTAGTCCTGGCCCTGCTTGGTGATGTTCCCCTCGTCGTCGCGCTCCTCGTCCATGACGATCGGCGGGTACATGCCTTCCTTGTACGTGACGAGGTGGTTCGAGGTGAGGAAGAGGTCTTCCTTCGAGATGTGCGGGGTGTACACGTAGGTGTAGCCGCCGGCGATGTGGCGCTTGCGGGCGTGCTGCTCCATCTCGCCGCGCACGATGCCGCCGCGCGGGTGCCAGACCGACAGCCCCGAGCCGATCTCCTCCGGGAAGGAGAACAGATCGAGCTCCTTGCCGAGGCGGCGGTGGTCGCGCTTGGCGGCCTCCTCGAGGCGGTGCTGGTACTCGCGCAGCTCATCCTTCGACGGCCACGCCGTGCCGTAGATGCGCTGCAGCTGCGGGTTCTTCTCACTGCCGCGCCAGTAGGCGGCGGCGATGCGGGTGAGGTCCCAGCCGTTGCCGATCATGCGGGTGTTGGGCAGGTGCGGCCCGCGGCAGAGGTCCTTCCAGACGACCTCGCCGTCGCGCGTGGTGTTGTCGTAGATCGTCAGCTCGCCCTCGCCGACCTCGACCGATGCGCCCTCTGCGGCCTCCTTGCCGCCCTTGAGTCCGATGAGCTCGAGCTTGAACGGCTCGTCGGCGAGCTCGGCCCGTGCCTCGTCGTCGGTGACGACGCGGCGCACGAAGCGCTGCCCCTCGCGGATGATGCGCTGCATCTCCTTGGTGATCGCCTTGATGTCCTCGGGCGTGAACGGGGTGTCGACGCCGAAGTCGTAGTAGAAGCCGTCGGTGATGGGCGGGCCGATGCCGAGGTTCGCCTGCGGGTTGATCCGCTGCACCGCCTGCGCGAGCACGTGCGCGGCCGAGTGGCGGAGGATGTTCAGCCCGTCGGGGCTGTCGATGGTGACGGGCTCGACGTCGTCGGCATCCGTCACGGTCGCGGCGAGGTCCTTGAGGACGCCGCCGACGCGCATCGCGACGACGGAACGGTCAGAGAACAGGGCGAAGCCGTCTTTCGGCTGAGCATTTTCAGGCACTGCACACTCCATCTGGGTCTGGATCTAGGCTACTCGCATGCCCGGGGGCCGCTGACCGCTACAGCGCGGTCTCCGCCGTCGCGTCCGTCGACGTCGGAGCCAGGATGATGATGGCCGCGCCGACCAGCGCGATCGCGGAGCCGACCCAGTCCCAGATCGTGGGCGTGAAGCCGTCGACGATGATCCCCCACGCGAGGGACCCGGCGATGAACACGCCGCCGTAGGAGGCGAGCACACGACCGAAGTTGGCGTCCGGCTGTAGGGCCGCGAGGAAGCCGTAGGCCCCGAGCGCCATGACGCCGAGCACTGCGAACACCCAGCCCCTGTTCTCCTTGACGGCCTGCCAGATCAACCAGGCGCCCCCGATCTCGGCGACGGCGGCGAGCACGAAGAGGATGCTGATGCGCAGGACGGTCATGCACCCAGTGTGGCAAAGCGTCGGGTGTCGGGGCGATCACGGTAGCGTGAGCGGATGGTCAGAGCAGCCGCCCGTTGGATACTCGCCCTCGCGCTGGGCGCCATCGGCGTCGTCCATTTCGTGAGCACACGAGGGTTCAGGGTCGTCGTTCCCGACTGGGCGACCAGGGTCACTCGACTGGACAAGGACGCGATCGTGATCGCATCCGGGGCCGCAGAGGTCGCTCTGGCTGCGGGGCTGCTGGCGCTGCCGCGAGAGCGCCGACGGATCGGCATCGCCACCGCCGCGTTCTTCGTCGCGGTCCTCCCCGGGAACGTCCACCAGTGGCGGACGCACCGGTCGACGCCGGGCCTCGACACGGAGGCTCGGCGGTTCGGACGCCTCTTCCTGCAGCCGGTCCTCGTGCTCTGGGCACTGTGGTGCACGGCTGCCGAGCCGGCACGTCGCGTTCCTCTGCGCCGTCGCTCGCGACGCCGCGCGCGCTGACCGCTGCCGCTGCCCGCTGCCGAACGGGCGCGTCCCGAGCCGCGGGTCGCACCAGGGCGCGAGAATGGAGCCATGGCCTCCCCCTCACTCGTCTGGCTCCGCGACGATCTCAGACTCGCCGACAACCCCGCGCTGAGGGCGGCCATGGATCGCGGCGAACCCGTGGTGCTCCTCTACGTGCTCGATGAAGAATCGCCCGGGATCCGCCCGCACGGCGGCGCCGCGCGCTGGTGGCTGCACCACTCCCTCGCGTCCCTGGGCGAGCGGGTGCGCGAACTCGGCGGCGTCCTCACCCTCCGCCGCGGCCCCGCGGAGCGCGTCGTCCGTCAGACCGTCACGGACACCGGCGCCGGGGCCGTGTTCTGGAATCGTCGCTACGGAGGCGCGGAGCGCGACATCGATGCAGCGCTCAAATCGTCACTCCGCGAGGAAGGCGTCGAGGTCGCCTCCTTCCAGGGCTCGCTGCTGCACGAACCGTGGACCGTCACGACCGGGGGCGGCACGCACTTCTCGGTCTTCACACCGTTCTGGCGGGCCTGCCTGGCGCTTCCCGCCCCACGCGCGCCGCTCCCTGCTCCGCGAGCACTCGACGGCCTGACCCCGCCTCCGTCCTCCGACGAGCTGGACGACTGGGGTCTGCTGCCCACCCGCCCCGACTGGGCCGGCGGTCTGCGCGAGACCTGGGAGCCGGGGGAACCTGCCGCAGCCGCGCGGCTGCGCTCGTTCCTGCAGGATGACGTCCCCTCGTACGACCGCGCACGCGACGAACCCTCGGCCGGAGCGACCTCGCTCCTCTCCCCTCGCCTGCGCTGGGGCGAGCTGAGTCCGTTCACCGTGTGGCACGAGGCCGTGGAAGCGCACGGCACGGCGGGGTTCCTCTCGGAGCTCGGATGGCGCGAGTTCGCCTGGCACACCACGTTCCACGCGCCTGACATCGCCACGAAGAACCTCCGCCGACAGTACGACGCCTTCCCGTGGCCGCGGCTGAGGCCCTCTCATCTCGACGCGTGGCAGCGGGGATCGACCGGCATCCCTCTCGTCGATGCCGGCATGCGCGAACTGTGGCACACCGGCTTCATGCACAATCGGGTGCGCATGGTGACCGCATCCTTCCTCGTCAAGAACCTGCTGATCGACTGGCGGCGCGGCGAGGAGTGGTTCTGGGACACGCTCGTCGACGCGGACGGCGCGAGCAATCCGTTCAACTGGCAGTGGGTGGCGGGGTCGGGCGCGGACGCCGCACCGTATTTCCGGGTGTTCAACCCCGAGCTGCAGGCGAAGAAGTTCGACCCGCAGAACCTTTACATCTCCCAGTGGGCCGCCGATGCGCCGACCGAGCCGATCGTGGATCTCGCGGAGACCCGCAAGGCGGCGCTCGCCGCCTACGAGGTCGTCAGGCGGATGACCACGCCGTCCTGACCGCGCGCCCGAAGGGCCGACCGACAGGGGTCAGGAGGCGTAGCGCTCGACCCGCAGCACGCAGTCCAGCGCCTCGTCCTGCACGTCGACCGAGGTCTTCCAGTCGGCGCTCTCCCCTGCGTCGATCGGATCGACGTCGACCTGCGTCAGCGACCGGGTGTCGCCGCCCTCGGTGAGCAGCGAGACGTATATGCGGTACGACGCCGCAGCCTCGCTCGAGTTCGTCACGGTTCCCGCGACCTCCCAGTGGTCGCCCGCGAGCTCGCAGGTCTTGACCTCGGCATCGGCCAGCGCACCCTCGAGGCCCTCTCCCGAGCCGGGGGTGTCCTGGATGTCGGTGATCCCGGCCTCTGCCTGCTCCGTCGCCGTGGGCGTGGGCTTCGGTTCCGGAGCGGAGTCGGTGCATCCGGCGAGCACGAGACCGAGCGCAACGGCGAATCCGGCCACGATCGCTCCTCTGGCCGTCGTGCGGCCGGAGGAGGTGGGGAGGGAGGAGCGGAGGTTCAGCATCGTGTCGCCTTTCAGTGCAGATCGCTAGGAGAAGAGGTTCGGGGTGCGCTCAGTACGGCGGCGGCGTGCGAGGAGCATCAGCACGAGACCGGCGAGGAGCAGCGCGGCGGATCCGGCCACCAGGGGCATCGGGTCGTCACCGCCCGTGAACGGCAGGAGGCCGGTCGGCTCGGGAGCGGGGAGGTTCACCGCATCCGAGGCCACGTCGAGCACCTGCACACCCGACTCCGCCTCGACACTGGTCACCACGGCACGCGACGTTATCACGGTGCCCTCCATGGCTTCGGTGATCACGACGCTCGCGATCGCGGTCACGCTCTGACCGGGGAGCAGCACGCCCGGCTCACCCGGCCAGGTATAGGTGAGTGCGGACAGGCCGGGGTACGGATCGATGATCCGGACGCCGGTGAGCGCCGATGTCCCGGTGTTCGTGGCGGTGTAGCGGAAGATCAGGGTGTCGCCGGCATAGCCCTGCTGGCCGTCCTTCACCGTGATGCTCATGCCGAGGTGGATGCGCGGCTCGTTCGGCACGTCCACGCGGACGGAATCGGATGCCTCGACGGTCGCACCTCCCGGCGAGGTTCCCGTCACGGATGCGGTGTTGTCGACGCGCTCGCGCACGACGTCGGCCGAGGTGATGACATAGTCGGCACGCACCGTGACGCTCTCGCCGGCCGCGAGGACACCGGGGGTGCCGGGCCAGGTGGCGGTCGGCGAGCCGAGACCGACGAGCTCGTCGGTCACGGCGACATCGGTGAGCGTGACGTTGCCGGTGTTCGTCGCGGTGACGAGGTAGCGGATGCCGCCACCCTGCTGTGCAGCACCGGTGAGCTCGGCGGTCTTCTCGAGGGTCAGCGCAGGCGCCGCGGCGATCAGCGTCTCCGCGGCATCCTCGTCGCGGACGAGCGTCTCCCCTGCGGTTCCCGTCGTCACAGCCGGCGACTGGATGCGGCCCGCATCGACATCCGCCCTGGTGAGCGTGTACCGCGCGATCGCCGTCGCGGTCTGCCCGGGGGCGAGCACGCCGACCTCTCCCGGCCAGGTGATCACGAGTCCGGCGAGGCCCGGCTGCGCGTCGGTGAGCGAGACGCCGCGCAGCGTGACGTTGCCGGAGTTGGTCACCGTGAACGCGTACTCGACCTCATCGCCGGGGCGTCCGGTGGCACCGTCCGCCAGCACCTGCTGCTTCTCGACATCGATCGCGGGTGCACCCCCGATGGTCGTCACGACGGACTCCGGCGACTCGACGGCGATGGCGTCGCCACCGGGAGTGCGAGCGCTGGCCGCCGCGATGTTGCGGACCGATCCTTCGTCGACGTCGGTCTGCCGGAGCGTGTAGGTCGCCGTGGCGAGGACCGACTGACCAGGGGCAAGAGTGCCCTCGGTGGCCGGCCAGTCGCCGTAGGAGATCTCCGAGAGTCCGTCGAGGGCGTCGGTCAGTGCGACCGACGACAGGGTGAGAGTGCCGGTGTTGCGCACCACGAAGTCGTATCGGATCTCCGTGCCGACGCTGCCGTCGCCGAGGCGCGTGCCCGACTTCGTCACCTCGAGCGATCCGGTGCCGCCGGCGAGCGGGACGATGGTGGCGGCAGTCGAATGCGCCACCGCTGCACCCGTCGGCGGCGTGCCACTGCCGGTCGCGACGTTGCGCACCGTGCCCGCGTCCACCTCCGCCTGCGTGACAGGGTGCGAGGCGGTGATCGTCACGCTCTGCCCCGGAAGCAGACGGCCGGGGTTCGCTGCGTCCGGCCAGGTGTAGGCGAATCCGCCGAGACCCGAGAGCGTGTTGCTCAGCGCCACGTCGGTCAGCGTCCTGTTGCCGGTGTTCTCGATGGTGAAGGTGTAGTCGATCGCGTCGCCGAGCTCCCCGACGTCACCGGGGGCGAGCTGCGCGGTCTGGGTGGTGCGGATCGCCTGCTCCGGATTCGTCGGGCTGTCGGTGGCGATCGTGAACGGCGCCGAGCTGTCCGAGACGACGACGCCGCGCGGCGATGTCCCGAAAGAGGTGGCCACGTTCGTGATCGAGCCGGCATCCACGTCGGCCTGCGTCACCGTGTAGCGTGCGACGCCGGTCGCTGTGCCCCCAGGCGGCAGGATGCCGGTCGCCGACGGGAAGTCGAGCTGTGGGATGCCGAGACCTTCGAGGTCGTCCTGCAGCCGGATCAGACGCAGCGTGACGTTGCCCGTGTTGGTGATGTCGAAGGTGTACTCGATGATGCTGCCCACGCCGCCCGTGCCGCTGACGTAACTGCCGCCCTTGACCGTCTGGATGGAGGGCGCGTGGTCCGCAGTGCTGAGCGGCTCGATCGTCGAGCGGCTCGTCAGCACGCCGCCGGCGGGGGTCGTCGCCCGCACGGATGCCGTGTTCTGCACCGATCCGCGATCGACATCCTCCTGGCTGATGTCGTACGCCGCGGTGCCGCGCGCGATCTGCCCCGGCGCCAGCGTGCCCGCCGCACCCGGCCAGTCGATCGTGAGCGGTCCGATGCCGGCGAGGTCATCGGTGATGGCGACGCCCGACAGCGTCACCGTGCCGGTGTTCTCGATGCGGAAGCCGAAGGTGACGCCGTCGCCTGCGGCGTTCGCTCCGGGAGTGTCGAGGGCTGCGGTCTTCGTGAAGACGAGGCCCGGCGCGGGAGCCAGCGAGACCGTCGCCGGGGCGATGGCGGTCGCCGGTGCGCCGGTGGGTGGTGTGCCGGTACCGGTGACCACACTCGTCACCCCACCCGCATCCACATCCGCCTGCGTCAGCACATACGACGCCGTCGCCGTGACCGACTGCCCCGGCACCAACACACCCGCCGCACCCTCCCACACATACGACGGCGCAGACACCCCACCCAACGCATCCGCCAACACCACACCCGACAACGACACATTGCCCTCGTTGGTCAACACATACGTGAACGTCACCACATCACCCGCACGACCCGCAGCACCCGGAGCCAACACCCCCGAATTCACCACCGACACCACCGGCGCCGCCGCGTCCGTCACCACCACACTCTCCGCCGACACCGCAGACACCGGCCCACCACGCACCGCCACACCAGACGCCGACGCCGAGTTCACCACCCGACCCGCATCCACATCCGCCTGCGACAACACATACTCACCCGACGCCGACGCCGTCTCCCCCGGAGCGATCACACCCGGCGCACCCGCATCCGGCCACACCACACCCGACAACGCCACACCCGGCAACACATCAGAGAGCACCACATCGCCCACCGTCACATTGCCCGTATTCGTCACCCCGAACTCATACGACACCACATCACCGACACCACCACCACCGACCAACGCACCCGACTTCGACACCGCCAACCCCGCAGCCGGCAACACCGTATTCACCCGCACCGTATTCGTATCCGCAGACACCCGCCCCCCACCAGGCGCCGACGCCGCCACCGACGCCGTGTTCTCCACGAACCCACGATCCACATCCGCCTGAGTCAGGTCATACTTCCCCCGACCCACCGCCTGCTCCCCCACACCCACACGACCAGGAACACCCGCATCCGGCCACACGATCGACACGTCATACAGACCCACCATCGGATCCACCAACACCCCACCCGTGACCGTCACATTCCCCGTGTTCGTCACCACCACCACATACTCCACCGTGTCACCCACCACACCGATACCACCCGCAGCCAACACCCCCGACTTCACCGCAGACAACGCGG